>CACYPU010000001.1 GCA_902776365.1 uncultured Bacteroidota bacterium
ATGGTGTCCTCGAAGTCCACGGGGGCATAGTCGATGCCCTTCTGGGCGTCCTCGTAATTCTTTTCGCGAAGCTCGACCAGGCGCTTCATTTGCGGATGCGCCAGGTGGAACGCAATCTCGGGATGGTCGGTATAGTAATTAGCCATAATGCCTTATTTTTTCTTGGTTAATTCATTTTCCTTAAAAACACCAACAATTTCATTGGATTTTACATCGATGCAGTTGTAGGTGCCATCATTATAAATGTCGATTATTTCCATAATGCCATTATATGATTTTGCCGTAACCATGTCACCAATGGAAAACTTGCTTCGACTTTTGTTTCTCTTGGTCTCTTCCGAGTTCCCCAATAGTCTTTTAATGTCTTTTATATTATTTGTCATTCCCCATATTTTGAAAAATAGGATGATGCTTAAAATGCCAAAGATTGTTAAGACAATACTTTCGATGATTTCGATGAGGTTTTCGATGAGGTTGATGTCGGAATGCATAGGTGTTTTACTTGCTATTCTGTTTATAATATTTTATCATCTTTGGGACGACCTCTTCCACAGTGCCGGTAATCACGTAGTCGGCAATCTTGTTGATGGGGGCCTCGGGGTCGGAGTTGATGCTGATGATGATGCCGCTGTCCTGCATGCCGGCGATGTGCTGGATCTGGCCGCTGATGCCGCAGGCGATGTACACCTTGGGGTGCACGGTGACGCCCGTCTGGCCAATCTGGCGGTCGTTGTCAATCCAGCCGGCGTCGACGGCGGCGCGGCTTCCGCCCACCTCGCCGTGCAGCACCTTGGCGAGCTCGAAGAGGCTGTCGAAGCCCTCCTTCGAACCTACGCCGTAGCCGCCGGCCACCACGATGGGGGCACCCTTCAGGTTGTGCTTCGCGGCTTCCACATGGTGGTCGAGCACACGCACCACAAAGGCTTCGGGCGAGACATACTTGCTCACTTCGGGATAGACGACCTCTTTCTTGCAAGTGCCATCATACACAGCCTTTTGCATGACGCCGCTGCGCACGGTGGCCATCTGCGGCCGGTGGTCGGGGTTGACGATGGTGGCCACGATGTTGCCACCGAAGGCGGGACGAATCTGGTAGAGCAGGTTCTCGTACACCTTGCCGCTCTTCTTGTCCTCGTAGGGGCCAATCTCGAGCTGCGTGCAGTCGGCGGTGAGACCGCTGGTGAGGCTCGACGAGACGCGCGGGCCAAGGTCGCGGCCGATGACGGTGGCGCCCATCAGGCAAATCTGCGGCTGCTCCTCCTTGAAGAGGTTCACCACGATGTCGGTGTGGGGTGCCGAGGTGTAGGGGAACAGCTCGGGGGCGTCGAAGACGAAGAGCTTGTCGACGCCGTAGGGCAGCACCTGCTCCTCGACTTTGCCCTTGATGCCGGTGCCGATAGCCACAGCGTGCAGCTCCACGCCGAGTTCATTGGCCAACTTGCGGCCCTTGGTCAGAAGTTCCTGCGACACCTCGCGCACTTCTGTTCCTTCAATCTCTATATATACGAATACGTTGTTCATCAGCCAATAATCTTATCGTTTAACAATTCCTGGATGAGGGCGTTGATGTCCTCGTCTTTTGCCGTGAGGGTCTTGCTCTCCTTGGCCTGGAAGGCGATGCTCTGCACCTCCTTGACCTTGGTGGGCGAGCCGCTCATGCCACACTGTGCGGGGTCGCCGTCGACGTCGGCCACGCTCCACTGGATGAGGTTCAGGTAGGGACGCTCCTCGCGGAGGGCTTTGCGGCTGTCGTCCTCGGCCACTTCCAGCGGGCAGGCAGCATACTTGTACTTCATCACCAGCTTGGCGTTCTGGGGGCGGCACTCGGCGGCGCTTCCGTTCACGGTCACCACCAAGGGCAGCGGAGCCTCGACCACCTCCACGCCGCCGTCAATCATGCGGCGGATGGTGGCTTTGCCGTTCTCTATCTTAAGGATTTCCTCGGCGTAGGTCACCTGGTTGAGGCCCAGCTTCTGAGCTACCTGGGGACCCACCTGGGCGGTGTCGCCGTCGATGGCCTGACGGCCGCCGATGACGAGGTCGACATCGCCAATCTTCTTGATGGCGGTGGCCAGAGCATATGAAGTGGCCAGCGTGTCGGCACCGGCAAACAGCCTGTCAGTCAGCAGCCAGCCGGTATCGGCGCCGCGATAGAGGCCTTCGCGGATAATCTCGCCGGCACGTGGGGGACCCATCGTCAGCAACCCCACGGTGGTGCCGGGGTTCTGCTCCTTGATGCGGAGTGCCTGTTCGAGGGCGTTCAAATCTTCGGGATTAAAAATAGCGGGCAGCGCGGCGCGGTTCACCGTCCCCTCTGCCGTCATAGCATCCTTGCCAACGTTCCTTGTATCAGGAACTTGCTTTGCAAGTACAACAATCTTCAAACTCATAAATTAACATAATTTAAAAGTGCAAAGATACGAATAAATTGAAAACTGGAAAATGAAAATTGAAATTTTAACATTATAAAGCACTCGTTAACTAGTATCGTTGTTCGATAGTTGTACGTTATTTGTCCGATAGTTGTCCGATAAATCATCGTACAAGTATCGTACAAGTATCGTACAAGTAACGTACAAATGCTTATGGCAGAAAGGTGTATCTCAGTCTTTTTGGCGTTCTTCGGTGCGAATCACTTGGAAGTTTTTGTTGTAGAAGTCGAGTTTGCCGTCGTAGCGTAGCATTACAGGGCCTTCTTCCCCCATGCCTACGTGTTCATCGTAGGTGAACGGGATGCGCACCTGTCCGCGGTAGTCGATGGCACCTGCGTTGACGCTGCCGTCGGCTTCCTGTCGGTAGGGGCACATCAGGCCTTCCGCGGGATAGCAGTTGCCATAGAGGGGGTTGGTGTTGAAGGGGCCGTACTGGGGCGGGACAATCTGGCGGCCGTTGCCGTCGATGAGGCTCCAGCGGTAGCGGTCTTTCTCGTCGAAAGTGATTTTGGTGGCGGAATATTGGGCGTTTTCTTTCAGGGAGGCGTAGCGGGGCACCTCGATGACGGCGTAGAGGCCGTTGCCGGCTTCCGACCATCCGGTGTAGATCTTGCGGTTGATGGCCAGAGCCTTGAGTTGGCGGAGCATGGTGGCGGGGTCGAACGAGTAGGAGGTTCGGCCGTCGGTGTATTCCCGCAGGGCCTCGGCCTTCTGTTTCTCGAATTCCTTGTAGGCCTCGTCGAGTTGTGCTAGCAGCTCGGGGTTGTTCTTGAGCTGCTCGCGAGCCTGCTTGAGGCCGTCCTCCATCTCCTGCAGGTAGGAGGGCAGCGTCTGGTTGAGGTAGACCTGCATGATTTCCTCCTGCAGGGTGAGCAGGTTGTTGAAGATTTCCTCGTGGGCCTTCACCGTCTCTTCGGAGAAGAGCATATATTGCAGCAGGGCGTTGTTTTCATCGGTGCTGCCGGAGGCCACAAAATTGACCCAGGAGACATCGATCCAACTGGGAGGTTCCTGTTCTTCCTGCGCCGTTGCCGCAAGGCAGAAAGCGGCGAGGAGGAGGGTGAGAAAACATTTTTTCATAACGTTATTTCTTTACGAATTCTACACGGCGGTTCTTGGCGCGGCCTTCTTCGGTGGTGTTGGGTGCGATGGGGGAGTGCGAGCCTTTGCCCACGGCGGTGAGGCGCGATTTATCGATGCCCTTCTCCACGAGGGCGTTCACGATGGCTTCAGCGCGCTTCTGGGAGAGCGGGTCGTTGACGGCGTCGGAACCGGTGTTGTCGCAATGGCCTTGCACCTCGAAGCTGAGGTCGGGATGCTCCTGCATGAGCTTGGCCACGCGGTTGATTTCGATGACGGATTCCGGTTTGAGGTCGGCTTTGCCGGTCTCGAAGGTGATGGCGTAGGAGACGATCTTGCCGTCGGAGGTCAGGCGGTCGTAGAGGGGCACGGCGCCTTTGCAGATACGAACGTTCTTGATGAAGAAGCGGTCTTTCTCTTCGCAGTTGGAGATGGACACCATCTTTATGCGGGTGGGACGCGCCACATTGGGGAGGTTTATCAGACGGGTGCCGTTGATATAGTATTTAAAGGCGCGCTTGTTGAACGAGGCGGACACATGGAGCCAGGTGTTGGCCTTGATGAGAGGGTCGAGGAGTTCGCCTTTGGCGCTGCCTTCGCGGCTATCGCCCGTCGGGGGCTGGAAAGTGTAGACGAGAGCGGCGTGGTCGCCCTCGTTGGGAGTGTTGTTGACGGCGGGGTTGAGGTCCACACGGACGATGCCGTCGGGGTATTCTTCCGAGTAGAGATCCAGACGAAGCCAGTCGTTATCGCTGAAGCCTAGGGTGGCGTTCGACCATACGTCGAACTCGACGGTGAATTCCTCGGGCAGGTAGTTGGCTTGCTTCATCAGCGGGCCGATTTCGCTGTACCAGCCGGAGAGTTTGATGGCCTGAGCCCCTTTGTGGTTGACGATTTCGCACTCCTCGCCGGCAAGGAAGTCCCAATGCGACGGGAATTCGCCCAGTTTTTCCTTCTCTACAGGGTCGTCGAAGATGATTTCGTCGCCCGGGACGAAATCGCTCTTGGCGTAGTTGGTTTCCTGCGCATTTACAGCCAATCCGGCGAATAGGAGCAGCGCTGCTGCAAATAATGTTTTTTTCATATTGTTGTTATTTTTCGTTCTTATTTTAAAGTGCAAAGTTACGAAAAAGTTTTTGAACTGTCCCTAAAAAATTTTTTTTGGTGGTTTTGAACTTTTTTCGTATTTTTGCATTTTGCTTTATTATATACCATACGCATGAAGAATATTTATAATGAGTTCAGGAATAGCGTAAAGGAGATTACGCGGTATTATATGCTGCTGGTGGAGGAGACGCGAAACCAGCGGCTGGTGGGTAGCACCAACGAGTGGGTGCTCGATAATTATTACATGATTAGTGAGCAGGAGAAGGTGATGAAGGAGGAGTTGAAGGGAATACGGAATTCGGAGTTCGGAGTGAGGAAAGAGCGTCAAGAGGTGTTGTGGGGATTGCTGGAAGGCTATCTGCGCAAGTGCCATCATCAAGTGGACAAGACGCTGTTCTTCCGCTATCTGAGTCAGGTGCAGGTGAAGGGGAAGGATTATCTGAGCTATCCGGAGGTGTGTGCGTTGCTGCCGCTGACGAAGGCCATCCTGATAAAGGAACTGGCGGATTTGTGCCGGAGACTGGAGGAGGAGAAGAGTTACCATTATATGCCGACAGACCGCAGTCAGGCCGATATGGACCAGCTTGACAGAGCGGCGCAGGAGAACCTGCAGATGATGAACACCTTCAATTCGCTGAAGAAACTGACGCGCCTGCCGGTATCGGAGCTTATCGACGCCGTGAGCTTTTCGGAAAGGATGCTGAAGGGCGAGAAAGCCGGTATGTATGACGAGATGCAGGACAAGACGAAGGAGGACTATCGGGCGAAGGTGGTGAGGTTGTCCAAGGCGAAAGGTGAAAGGTCAAAGGGGAAAGGTAATGCGGAGTATGCGTTTGTGAAGGCGTTGGTGGAGAAGGCAGACGAACGGGGTGAGCATGTGGGGTGGCAGCTGTTCCCACCGAAGCGCTGGAAGGCCCGTGCGCACAGCTATATCTGGATTGTGGCTGTGGTATCGTTGCTCTTAGCGGCGGGATTCGGATTGTGGGTTGTCAACGGTTTTGATTTTCAGTTTTTAGTTTTCAATATCATCTTGACTTTGTTGCTGTGGGTGCCGATGAGCCAGGTGGTGATAGACCTGTTCAACTGGCTGCTGGGTAAGTTACATCGGCCGATGGGGACCTTCAAGATGAAGTTCAAGGAGGGCTTGATTCCCGAGGAATACGCCACGATGGTGATTATGCCGACCATCTTGAAGAACAGGGCGAAGGTGGAGGAACTGCTGGGGGTGCTGGAGGTGTACTACCTGAGCAATATCAATCGAGGCGAGGGGAAAGTGGGAAGTCAAGGAGTGCAAGACAAGAGTAATCCTTCGCAGAATCTGTATTATACGTTGGTGGGTGATGCGGCTTCGTACAAGGAGGCCGATGCGCCGTGGGACGACGAGGTGGTGGAGGCCGGATTGGCGAAAGTGAAGGAGCTGAATGAGAAGTACGGCGCCCATATCTTCAATTTCGTCTACCGCAAGCGTGCTTGGAGCGAGGGCGAACAGACGTGGCTGGGATACGAGCGCAAGCGCGGCGCGATACTGCATTTCAATGACCTCGTGCTGGGAAATACAAGTGAGGAGGAGAAAGAGGTGCGGTTCAGGTGCGAGACGATATCTTCATGGTTGGACACCCAAGGAGTGCGGAGGAGTGCAAGGGAGTACAAGGGAGTGCAAGACAATACCCATAAGAGTCCGATACAGTTTATTATCACGCTGGACACCGATACGGAGTTGGTGCTTTATTCGGCGCAGAAGTTGATAGGTGCGATGGCGCATCCGTTGAACCGTGCGCAGTTGAGCGCGGACGGCCGCAGGGTGGATCGTGGCTACGGCATCATGCAGCCGAGGGTGAATGTGGATGTGGAGGTGACGAATAAGAGCCGCTATGCGCAGTTGTTTGCGGGCTTGGGCGGCTTGGATGTATATACGACGGCGAGTTTCGAGCTGTATCAGGATATTTTCAATGAGGGAAGTTTCTGCGGAAAGGGTATCTACGACCTTAGGGTGTTCCAGAGGGTGCTGAAAGGTACGTTCCCGGAGAACCTCATACTGAGTCACGACCTCATCGAAGGATGCCATATCAGGTGTGGCCTCATCAACGATGTGGAACTCTTCGACGACAATCCGAGCAACTGGATTGACGACGCCAAGCGTCATCATCGCTGGACGCGTGGCGACTGGCAGATTATTGCGTGGCTGAAGAAGAGGGTGAAGAACGAGAGTGGCGAGAAGGTGAAGAACCAAGTGAACACCATCGGCAAGTGGAAGATATTTGACAACCTGCGCCGTTCGGTGCTCAGCTTGAGTTTGGTTGTGGCTATCCTTGTGGGTTACATCCTATCAACTTTCAATTCTCAATTTTCGATTTCACCCTTCTGGTTTGTGGTGGTGGCGTTGGTGGCGGTGGCGAGCCCGATTGTGTTCTTCATAGTCGGACAGGTGACGAAGGTGCCGAAGTTCGGGAAGCGTTACCGCTATTATATGACGCTGATACGAGGTTTCAATGTGATTATTTACCGGAGTTTGGTGCAGTTTGCATTGTTGCCGAAGGAGGCGTGGATGTACACAGACGCTGCGGTGCGGGCGTGCTACCGGATGTGGTTCTCGCATCGGAACCTGCTGGCATGGATTACGAGTGACGAGGCCTCGAAGAGCACAAAGGGTACTTTGGGCGACTATATCGGGAAGTTCTGGGTGAACTATGTAGTGAGTGCGGCTTTGGTGGTGCTGGGAGTGGTCACTGGCCAGTGGCCCGTGCTCAGTTGGATAGGTGTTGGATTCTGTGTGGTGACGTGGTGCGGGGCACCGCTGCTGATGTTCTGGCTGGGCAAGAAGTTCCCGCAGGACAAGAAGAGCCTGAATGCGAAGGAGACGGACGAGGTGAGGAGGCTGGCGCAGAAAACATGGGGCTTCTTCGACTATCTGATTACAGAGGAGACCAACTGGCTGATACCGGACAATTACCAGTTGAACCGCGAGAAGAAGACGGATTATAAGACGAGTCCGACGAATATCGGCTATTCGCTGACGGCCATCGTTAGCGCCGCTGAACTGGGATTCATCACGGAGAAGGCCGCCCTGACGCGCATTGACCATATTATCGACACCGTTGGCCGATTGGAGAAGTGGAACGGACATCTTTACAATTGGTACGACATCAATACGCTGAAAGCATTGCCCAATTTCTTCATCTCGACATGCGACTCGGGCAATTTTGTGGCGTGCCTGTATGTGGTGAAGGGATGGCTTATGGGAGTTCAAGGAGTTCAGGAAGTTCAAGGACTGTTGGAGAAGGTGGAAAGATTGATAGCGCAGACGGATTTCCGCAAGCTTTACAATCCAGAGCTGGATGTGTTCAGTATTGGCTACGACACGACGAACTACACGCTGCTGCCGTATCACTACAACAATTTCGCCAGCGAGGCGCGTCTGACGAGTTTCCTGACGATTGCGCAGGGCGATGCGCCGTACAAGCACTGGTTCTGTCTGGACAAGACGCTGGTGCAGTATCAGGGCTACAAAGGTGTGGCCTCGTGGTATGGGACGCTGTTCGAGTATTTCATGCCGCTGATTTTCCTGCCTACGTACAAGCACACGTTGATGGATGAGACCTACAGCTTCGCCATCCGTGCGCAGCGGTCGTTCTTCCCGTCGCCGTGGGGTATCTCGGAGACGGCCTACAACGAGCTTGACGATGCGCAGAACTACAAGTATCACGCGTTTGGTGTGCCGTATCTGAAGTTCCAGAACACGACGCCGGACCGCATTGTGGTGTCGCCCTACAGCTCGCTGATGACCATCGGTATCGACGACCGTGCAGTGTACGAGAATATACGGCAGTTCAAGAAACTGGAGATGTATGACGACTTCGGCTTCTACGAGAGCTATGACGAGGAGGACAAGGTGCCTGTGAAGGCGCACTACGCTCACCATCAGGGCATGATTCTGGCGTCGCTGGCGAACTATCTGGGCGACCACTGCCTGCAGCGCTACTTCATGCAGGAGCCTGCGATGAAGAGTATGGAGACATTGCTGAAGGAGAAGGCGCAAGTGAGACCGTATATCGACCTGAAGGTGACGCAGTACAAGCGCTACCGCTATTCGAAGGTTCAGACGGAGAGCGACGCGAGGGATTTCGACACCATCGCCAATGTGCCGGAACTTGGAATCATCAGCAATGGGCAGTATACGGTGCTGATGAACGACCGAGGCAGTGGCTTCTCGCGCTACCGCAATATCCTGCTGGGCCGTTATCGCAAAATCAGCGCCGACCACTACGGCACATACGTATATATCCGCAACCTGCGCACCGACCATCTTTGGTGTAACACCTATGCTCCGCTCGACGTGATGCCTCAGGGCTATCATGTGAGTTTTGCGAGCGACAAGATGAGCTTCCTGAGGGTGGACGACGGTGTGGAGACGAAGACAGAAGTAACGGTGCTGAAAGACCGCAGTGCCGAGATACGTCGTCTGACCTTCACCAATAATAGCAGCGAGGATGTGGATCTTGAACTTACCACCTACGGAGAAGTGGTGTTGGCACCTTCGGCCGAAGACGAGAATCACCGTGTTTTCAACGGTATGAAGGTACTCTCCGAATATGACGCGGAGCACCAAACTCTGCTTTTCAGCCGTCCAGGTAGTTTTGGCACGCGAAACTTTATGCTGCATAAGCTGTGGGTGTCTGACCCATCTGACAAGTCCGACAGATCCGATGTTGTGGAATATGAGACTTCGAGAGTGAAATTCATCGGGCGAGGCAACAGCCTGCGGCATGCCGATGTCATTGACAACCGACGTAACCTCTCGGGCACTGTGGGAACGACGCTAGATCCTGTGATGAGCATGCGCCGCAGGGTGCATGTGCCTGTCGACAAGAGCGTCGAAGCCTATATCCTGACCGGTTTTGCCAAAGCTAAGGAACACCTGCTGCAGCTCACCGAGCAGTATCGTAGCAGCGTGGATGTGGAGCATGCCTTCAAGACAGCCTCTGTTTTCAACAATATGCGCACGAGCATGTCGCTGCTCAAAGGCAGTCAGATGCGCCTCTACAGCAGCATCTCGAAATATATGGCACAGACGGCCACCCTCGGCAACGAGCGACAGGCGATTCTTGCCAAGAACACGCTATCACAGAGTGGGCTCTGGCGTTTCGGCATCAGTGGCGATTTGGCCATCCTGTTGATGGAGATAGACAGCATGGAACGCAGCGGCTTTGCCAAGGAGATGCTGAGGGCTTTTGAATACTATAAAGTACATGGAATGCGTCTGGATTTGGTCTTTATCAACGACGCTCCGGAGCGTGAGCGCGAAGGACTCATGCATTTCATCCGCAATATGGCCAATACCGAGCACCTCTGGGCCGAGCATAGCGAGGCCGGCAAGGTTTATGTACTCGACGGCCATGAGCTCAGCGAGGCAGAGCGCATCCTCCTGCGCACTGTGGCACGTTTGACCTTCAACACATCCGATGGCATCACCATAGCCGAACAGTTGAGAAGACTTGAAATCGTCAACCAACACTATCAGGACAAGGTGGAATACCCCATTCTGAAGCCCAAGAAAGAGTTCCGTGTGTGGAGCAACTTGGAGTTCTACAACCAGTATGGAGGATTCGACCGCGAAGGACGCGACTATGTGGTGACGAACACCAATACACCCATGCCTTGGGTCAATGTGATGGCCAACGAGCAACATTTTGGTTGCATTGTCAGTAGCACTATGGCAGGCTTCACCTTCGCACACAATGCGCAGCAGTTCAAACTCACCGGCTGGAGCAACGACATTGTGCGCGACAATGCCAGCGAGATGCTGCTCATCAACAAGCAACAGTTCCTTCCCGCCACTGCCCGCCACGGTCAGGGTTGGTCGGCTTTCGACGCCGAGTATGACGACATGAAGGTGGCTGTGCGTGTCTTCGTGGCTTGCGACAAGCCTGAGAAGTATTACCAGATTAAAGTGGTTAATAAGACCGAGACGCCGATGGAAGTGCAACTCGATATGGTGTACAAACTGGTTCTTGGCATGTGCGAGGAACAGACGGCCCGTTACCTCTATTCCGAGTGGAACGAGCAGGACAACACCCTCCGTGTGCGCAACGTATACCACCCCATCTACCACGACCAGGTGGTATGCCTGACAGCCACCGAGCCTCTCACCGACATCTCGCTCAACTACCCCAACCGCAAGCGTTTGGGTCTCAATGTGAACATCCCTGCCAAGGGAGAGGAGGAGATGGCTTTTGTGATTGAAGTGGAGAGCAAGGAAGTACAAGGGAGTGCAAGGGAGTGCAAGACAATGGAGGCTATCAACGCCGAGTTCGATAAGGTGGTCGATTACTGGGACGAGAAACTCTCCTTTATCCAGGTGGAGACTCCCGACCCGGCATTCAACAACATGCTCAACCGGTGGTATCTATACCAGGTCTATGCCTCGCGTCTCTTTGCCCGTGCCGGTTTCTATCAAGTAGGTGGCGCCACAGGCTTCCGCGACCAGTTGCAAGATGTGATGTCGCTTCTCTATAGCGACCCCACATACGCTCGTCGGCAGATTCTCGACCATGCCGCTCACCAGTTCCCCGAGGGCGACGTGCTGCACTGGTGGCACCAGAGCCTCCAGCTCGGCGCTCGCACCACCTTCTCCGACGACTACCTCTGGCTTGTCTTTGTCACCTACCAATATGTGCAGGTCACAGGCGACCGCTCCATCCTCGAAGAGATGGTTCCCTTCTGTCAGGCCGATCAGCTGGCTCCCGGCGAGGCCGAGCGTGGCTTGAACTATGCTCAGGGCCAGGAGAAAGCCTCTCTGTATGAGCATTTGCGTCGTGCCGTGAACCGTTCGATGAGCCGCACGGGTGTCCATGGGCTTCCGCTGATGGGTTGTGGCGATTGGAACGACGGCATGTCCGCTGTAGGTGTCGAGAATAAGGGTGAGAGCGTATGGGTGGCCTTCTTCTTGGCCGACCTCCTTCCGAAGATGGAGCAACTCACACAGATGGTGCCGGGTGCCGACTTGGGCTATTGCGAGGAACTCTCGGCATTCCACAAGAATCTCGTCGATGCCATCCAGAAGCATGCATGGGATGGTGCATGGTTCCTCCGGGCCTACTACGACAATGGTGACCCCATGGGTTCACGCAACAACATCGAGTGCCAGATCGACCTCATCTCCCAGGCGTGGTCCATCCTCACCGATGTCGCCACCCCACAGCAGAAGGACTCTGTCTTCCGCGAGACAGACAACCGCCTCGTCAATCGCGAACATGAAATCATCCAGCTTCTCACTCCCGCCTTCCGCGCATCGCAGCCTTCTCCAGGTTATATAATGAATTATCCCGTCGGTGTCCGCGAAAACGGTGGCCAGTACACCCACGGTGCCATGTGGTACATCATGGCGGAACTGAAGGAAGGCCGTAACGATATTGCCTACTACCTCTACTCCATCATCAATCCTATCCACCGCACACAAACCCTCGCTGATGTGCTGAAGTACAAGGTGGAACCCTACTGTATTGCTGCCGACATCTACAGCAATCCGCAGCATCCAGGCCGAGGGGGATGGACCTGGTACACAGGCTCCGCCTCGTGGGCATACAAGACGGGTATCGAAAACATCCTCGGCTTCCACAAGGTCGGCGACCAACTGACCATCGACCCGCGCATCCCCAGCGAATGGCCGTGTTTCACCGTTCGTTATCGCTATGGTTCCGCTGTCTATGTTATCAACTGCAGCAGACAAGGCAACGGGATGGAAACAGGTGGTGTAATCACTCTTGTCGACGATGGTCAAGTGCACAATTTAGAAATAAAAATTTGATGATTAACTTAAAAAAATAAATATTATGAAGAAGTTTATGCGTTATGTTTCCCTGGCGGCAGTATTGTCGTTGATGGTGACCAGTTGTACTGTCTATCATCCCCAGGCCGTCGACATTCCTCTCATCAACCATTCTGGTGATACGAGGGTAGATGCATCGGTGAGCATGTCCGCTTGGATTACTCCTGATGTGATGAATCTCAATGCTACCGTCTCCCACGGTTTCAACGACTGGCTCGCCGGTCAGGTCCACGTCAACTATGGTGGCGACAACTACTACGGCCAGGTGGCTCCGGGCTACTATCTGCCTCTCGGCTCTAAGAGCGTCCTCGAAGCCTATGTAGGCTACGGCTACGGCGGCGTCAATCGCGAAGACGATGATGACTCCAAGAACTATAACGATGGCACGCCAAACAGAAAATCCTCCGAATTCTTCGGCCACTACCACCTGCCCTTTGTTCAGTTCAACCTCGGATGGCACGACTTGGCCAACTCTCATCTCGATATCGGCTTTGGCTTCAAGGCTGGCGCTTTCTTACCCGACTACGAGTATCACGCCTATGATGAGTCAGGTGCCGAGATAATGTCCAAGCGCGAGATATATAACAACTCGAACATCCTCCTCGAACCCCAGGTCATGCTGCGTGTCGGTGGCGAAAAAGTCAAGGTTAGCCTCAAAGCAGGTTTCGCCATCTTGTCCGACTTTATGAACGACGAGGCCAAAGGTATGATTTACGACTTCGTCACCGCTTCCCTTGGTCTCACCTATTCTTTGTAAAAGGATATGAAAAGGTTCTTCCTGTTTGCCCTACTGGTATCACCTTTCACCTTTCACCTTTCACTTTGCCAGCAGACCTATCCTTTCGTCGAGCGCGATTCGACGCTCTCGCTCGATGTCTACCGTCCTGCACAGCCACGTGCCGACAAAGCCTGTATCGTGTCGCTTTTCGGAGGAGGCTTCTTTATGGGCACACGCAATGGAGGCCTTCAGCGCCAAATCGCCAGCCTCCTCACCGAACGTGGCTTTACGGTGGTTTGCATCGACTATCGGCTGGGACTGAAGGATAAGGCCAAGATGGCCACTTTCACCGGCGTCAGCGGTACGTTGGATATGTTCCAGTATTGCATTGACATTGCCGTTGAAGACTGTGCCGCTGCGGTGAACTGGCTCTGCCGCCATGCAGCGAAACTCGACATCGACACCTCGAAGATTGTCCTCACAGGATCCTCGGCGGGTGCCATCACTGTGCTCCAACTCGACTGGTACAGGGCAAACCAGTCGTCTGTCGTCAGCACCATTTTGCCAGCAGGATGGAAGCCTGCTGCCGTCATCCCCTATGCCGGTGCCATTATGAGTCACGGCAGCCCCACTTGGAAGACGGCTCCGGCACCCACAATGCTCATGCATGGCACCAAGGACAAGATTGTCGACTACTCCACCTATCCTCCGGTCATCACCTATGCTCTTTATGGCTCGAAACGCGTTTTCAAGCAGATGCAGAAACAGAACTACCCCTGCTGGATAGTGCGCTTCGAGGGAATTGGCCATGAGGTCGCCAGCTGGCTTCCGGGCTCCGTCGACTTCTTCTGTGGCTTCGTCAATCAGGCCCTTGCCGGACGTATCACAACCCTCGATGCCACTATGAGCGACACCAAACTGGTGCCAACGAAGTGGACTGATATGACAATTAAAGACCTTTACAAATGACCCATCACTCAGTTGAAATCATGTCCCCCGTGGGCTCCTACGAGAGCCTGCAGGCAGCCATCCAGGGTGGGGCCAATGCTGTCTATTTTGGCGTCGGCAAACTCAATATGCGCTCTCGCTCCGCGGCCAATTTCACCGTCTCCGACCTGCCCCGTATCTGCTCCATATCCCATGCCGCCGGTGTTCGCACCTACCTCACCGTCAACACTATCATCTACAACGATGAGATCTCCGAGATGCATGACCTTCTCCATGCCGCCCGCGAGGCTGGTGTCAGCGCCATCATCGCCTCCGATATGGCCGTCATCACCTATGCTAATCAGATTGGCGTCGAAGTGCATATCTCCACCCAGTGCAACGTCTCTAACATCGAGGCTGTACGCTACTATGCTCGCTTCGCCGATGTGATTGTCACTGCCCGCGAATTGCCTCTGCGGCAGGTGGCGGAGATTACCCAGTTCATTCGCGACAACGACATCCGAGGGCCCAAGGGCGAGCTGGTACAGATAGAGGTCTTCGCCCACGGCGCCCTCTGCATGAGCGTCAGCGGCAAATGCTACCTCTCGCTCGACAACTACAACTACTCTGCCAACCGTGGCGCTTGTCTGCAGGTGTGCCGTCGTGGATACATCGTCAAGGACAAAGAAAGTGATCTAGAACTGGAGATTGACAACGAGTACATCATGTCGCCCAAAGACCTCTGTACCATCGGCTTCCTCGACAAGATAGTGAAGGCCGGAGTGCGGGTGCTGAAGATAGAAGGGCGGGGGAGGAGCGCCGACTATGTGAGGACGGTCACCGAGTGTTACTGCGAGGCCGTGGAAGCCATTGGAAACGGTACTTACACCCAAGAGAAGATTGAAGGATGGATGCAGCGGTTGGCCACCGTATTCAACCGTGGTTTCTGGGATGGCTATTATCTCGGTCGCAAACTCGGCGAGTGGAGTGAACGCTATGGAAGTCAGGCTACCGAGAACAAGGTCTACCTTGGGCTGGTGAAGAACTACTTCGGACGCATCAATGTCGCCGAAGTGAAACTGCAGACGGCAGAGACTCTGAAGGTGGGCGACGAGGTGATGGTTACTGGCGAAACCACGGGTGTCTACCGCGATACAATAAAAGAACTCCGTACCGACCGCGAGCCCGTGCCTGAGGTGCACCAGGGTGATTGCTTCAGCTTCGCTACCAGCGAATTGCTCCATCGTGGTGATAAAGTCTACCGTGTCGACAAAGTAATTGAAGAATTCTAGACGATGAAAGAGGTCCATTTTTACCACTCCTATTGGTGCTACTACTGGTATGCTATAGCGCTCGCTATCGGTTTCGTAATGTTCGTTGTTCCTATCTATCACCCTGAGATTAAAAACGAGGTGCTGGTATCTGGTCTGGTGCTTTTGGCACTTGTCATCATTGTTTTTCCAGGCAGGGCCATGGTTGAAAGGAAGAATGGAACCCCTGTAATAACCCTCGCCGAGGACAGAATAATCTATGCCACATACCACAAAAAACATCTCTTCCTTTTCTCTGAGCTGAGAGACCTCTCCTCCTATGAGATAAAAAAGACAGGTCGAAAAGGAGGGGAATCCACGGAAGTGTCACACACCAATATCGTTCTCACCTATCGAGAGGATATCCTCCCTACAAAAATGGCCGAGGCCACCAAATCTGAATGTCGCCGCATCAAACGCACCTATCGCCACCTTGGCGCACACTGTATGATTTACCTTGACGACCTTTCCAGAAGGTCCGAATACATCGCTAGTCTTGCCGTGGACTACTATAAAAAATATGAAAAAACATTGAACGAACAAAATCAAAAATCATAATGGCAAAAGCGAAGACATACTACTTCTGTCAGGAGTGCGGCTACCAGAGCAGCTCGTGGCTGGGGCGCTGCCCTGAGTGTGGCAAGTTCGGTACCTTTGCAGAGGAGTTGGTGGGAGGTGAAAGGTTAAAGGCTAAAGGTGAAAGACGCGCCGGCATGTCAGTTCCACAACGGATACAAGAGGTAAAGTATAGCGAGACCAAACGTATCCCGACACACTGCGGCGAGTTCGACCGTGTATTGGGAGGTGGTATAGTCCCCGGATCTCTTCTCCTCCTCGGTGGTGAGCCCGGCATCGGAAAAAGTACCCTCCTCCTCCAGACGGCCCTCTCTATCACTCAAACAATCAAACAATCAAGCAATCAAGCTATCCGTCTCCTCTACGTCAGTGGTGAGGAAAGCGAGCAGCAGATCAAGATGCGGGCCGACCGACTTACCTCCGACCTCCAACCTCCGACCTCCGAATTGTATGTGGTCAGCGAGACGGTCACGCAGCGCATCTTCGAGCATGTCGACGCTGTGCAGCCTGACCTGCTGATTATCGACTCCATCCAAACCATCTCCACCGAGGATATCGACTCGCCTGCCGGCAGTGTCAGCCAGATCCGCCAGTGTACTACCGAATTCCAACACTATGCCAAGAGCACCGGTGTCCCTGTGTTGCTCATCGGCCACATCACCAAAGACGGCACCCTCGCGGGTCCCAAGGTGATGGAACATATCGTCGATGCTGTCCTCCAGTTCGAGGGCGACCGCAACTACGGTTACCGCATTCTGCGGGCATTGAAGAATCGCTTCGGCTCCACCGCTGAGATAGGCATCTTCGAGATGCTCGGCAGCGGCCTTCGAGAGGTACCCAACCCCAGCGAGTTTCTGTTAAGCCAGCGTGACGAGACGCTTAGTGGCGCTGCCGTCGCCGCCACGCTAGAAGGCGCCCGTCCGATGTTTATTGAGGTGCAAAGCCTCGTCAGCAGTGCCGTTTACGGCACTCCGCAGCGCAACGCCAACGGCTTCGACATGCGCCGACTCTCGATGTTGCTGGCCGTGTTGGAGAAACGTTGCGGTTTCAAACTCGGCGCCAAGGATGTTTTCCTCAACATCGCCGGTGGCCTTCGCGTCAACGACCCCGCCATCGACCTCGCCGTTGCCTGCGCCATCCTCTCCTCTAATGTCGATATCCCTATTTCGCCGCGCATCGCCTTTGCCGCCGAACTGGGTCTCTCCGGCGAGGTGCGCCCGGTGGCACGTGTCGAGCAGCGCGTCGCCGAGGCCGACCGACTCGGATTCGAGAAAATATTCGTCTCCAAGTACAACCTTCGCGAACTCGACAAAAAACGGTACCACATCGAGGTGGTACCGGCAAGTGTTATCGAAGAGGCCTTCCGCGCCCTCTTCGCCTAATCGCTCATTTTGCGCAGGTTGGAAATCCTCAGCATGTTGTAGCCGGTGCTCCAAATCTCGGTCATCAGCACCTTGTGCCAAATGCCGCTGTTCGAGGTTTTCTCCCAAGTGCCGTTTTCTTGTCGGATGTCGGTGTCGTAGTTCAGCATGCCGTCAATCCAACTCTTGAAGACCAGGACGATTTTCACGTTGTCGCGAATTTCCTCCACGGTATTGCCGTAGGTGGAGCGGCAGAAATAACCCTCGATGGTGCCGGGCTCACCCTCCTCGGGGAAGAGACCGTCGTTTTCATAGCGGATAAGTATGTTGTCATACGGCTCCATCGTCACCACCTTGAATTGGGTATCTTCCTCGTCGAGATCCTCTTCAAGTTTGATAATGAAGTGGGTGCCCAGCGGCAGCTCCAGCTGCGTGCCGGCACGGGTGGTGCTGGCCTCGTCGTGCGACTCGAACATCCGGCTTAGGGACATGAAACACTCGTGGATGTCGAAATAGAGCGTGTCCACCCCATGCTCATTGGCTTCGATGGGGAAGATGTCGCAAAAGCGTCCGTCGACCTGGCCAAGCGATTGATACTCCGGACTCAGGTCGTTCATGCTCATAATGAAATACGAATGCGCCACCGTGGAGAGGTGGAACGGTGCCTCGCGGCTGCCGTCGCCGCTGGAATAGACGGCGTCCATCATTGCCGAAAACTGGAAGCGGGCCACCGCCGTGCGGGGGTCCTCCTCGCCGTAGCCGTAGAAACAGCCGATAAGCCGGTAGTAGTACATTGGCAGCTCCGTGGGTTTCTTGGCCAGCACTCGGTTGGCCAGCTCGATCACCTTCTCGAAGTCCGCCTTGGTGGGTTCCTCGTTGCCAAAGAGAATCTTTTGGATATCGCCCAGCTCGTCGTAACTCTTATACGGGTCGAAGTCGGGCTGCTGCGTGTAGCCGTAGTAGATACAGCGCACGTCGTTGATGTCCAGCGTCGTGTCGCCTTGGGACAGGCGCTTCAGCAGCCGCGGGTAATAGTAGTGGCCATTGGGGTCGCCGATGGAATCTTTGATAAGCTGGTAGTCGGGCGCCTGGAAAAAGACACCACGGTCGTCAACGATAATGTCGTCGCCCTCTTCGCTCTGTGTAAAGCCTACGCAGGGCACTAAGAACAAGAGCGTTGCAAGCAAAATCTTCTTCATGGTTCTATCTGTTTGGTGTTGCAAATGTACGAAAAAAATGGAAATCCCGGGCTTTTTGAAATGATGTTGTTTGGGGGCTAGTGTGAGGGAGTGGAATTGGAGTTGTGGAGGCGTTTGTAGTTGCTGAGGACGCGCCAGGGGAGGTAGTGGGGCGGGTCGTAGAATTCTGCCCCGTGGGGCGGCTCGACGCCGAGGTAGTCCCAGATGTTGGGCAGAGGGTGGCGGCGGAGGGGATAATCAATGGGTTGGCGGTGGATGGAGTGGCGAAAGTCTCGCCAGTAGGGCGGCGTGAGGTGTGAGGTCATATTCTCGTGGTACGAGGTGGCGTTCAAGTGTTTGCAAAGGGTTCTGCCCAGTTCGCCTGTGAACCAGTAGAGGGTGCCGGCCGTCATCTCGCCATGGCAGACGGAGGCGATGTGGATGGTGACGAAGCCCTCCTGCTCGATGGGGATGGGGAGGACTATGGTGTCGTTCGAGAGGAAGATGCGTTGGCTGCGCATGGGGCTGGCGTTGAAGGCCACGGAGACGATGGCTTGCTGGTCGGGCAGCCAGGTTTCGAGGTGGAGGCGCAGGGTGTCGCCCACGTTGAGGAACGAGGAGGTGTCGAGCCAGGCGTTGATGGGGTAGTCGACGAAGGGCATGCGGCCGGAGTAGAGGGTGACGCGCGAGGTGTCGATCATCTGATGTTTGGATTCGAGGAGTGTCAAGGTGGCGCGGTAAACGCCGTCGGGCAGCGTCGGCAGGGCGAAGGCGGAGCGGTCGACCTGCGAGTAGTATGTGCGTTGCGTGCTGAATACCAGGGTGTCGACCTCCCAGGAGTCGGGGGTGTTGTAAAGGCGGTCGTAGGCAAGGAGGGGGAATCGGCGGTGGAACTCGTGCTCGGAGAGTGTGTGCTGCTCGCCTTTAGGTGTCAAGGGGGTAATCAGGTGTTCCTGGGGCACATGCAGCCGCTCGAGGGTGAGGCCTATCTCGATGCCGTTTTCCCAGGGGGCAGGGTTCGTACGGCATTCGAAGTGCAGGCTGTCCCAGTGTTGGGTGCCTTGTTCGTAGATGTGGAAGGACGATAAACTGAGGTCGTAGTCGTAGTCGGGGTTGTAGTAATCTAAGGTGTACTTGGGTTCAGGATAGGTGGAGACGTCGATGGAGCCGTATAAGCCTTGGTAGTCGACGATTTCGTATTCCACGCTGTCTTTCGGCAGGACGAAGAATCCTTGTCCCATGCCGTGAGGGTCGGAGATGAATTCGACGGAGTCGACAGGACCTTCGTCCCAGGGGATGAGGTATATCTTATGGGGTGTTTCGGGCAGGGGGCCGTAGATGGTGAAGAGAGCGCAGCAGAAATGGATGGTGTCGCCGGCGTGGCGGTAGATGCCCTCTTTCTGCCCGTCGACGGTGATATCGCAGAAGGTTCTTGTTGTCAGGTCTTCGTGCGGACGGTAGAGTCGGGTGCTGCGGCCGAGGTTGGTGCCGCAGATGCGCAGTTCACGTTCGATGTAGAGGTGGCTGAAATCGAAGGCACCAAGGCTGTCGGTGAGGGTGGTGGCGAGGAGGAGGCTGTCGAGACCTCTCGCTTCGACGGGGAATCCTTCGATAGGTTCGCCGGTGATGAGGTTGAGGACGAAGCCGTGGCCTTGGTCGTCGCAGTAGAGCACCCGGTCGGAGCGTACCAGTTCGAGGTCGCTCCAAGTGGTGAATTTCTTGTCGGTGGAGGCGCGGAGGAGGTAGTGTCCCTCGGCCATGGGAGGCAGGTAGAGGTAGGCGCCGTGCCAGGTGTGGTCATCGTGACGGGTGACGGGCATGTCCCACTCATGGAGGGGATGCAAGAAGGCGGTGTCGGAAAAATCGTAGACTTTGATATACACGCGGTTGGCGTTGCGGTGCCAGAGGGAGCCGAGTGCCCATTCGGAGGCGGGCAGAGGGGCGATGCTCCATTGGCTATCGTTGTATATCATCACCTCGGGCAGGAGTATATGTTCGCGGAGGAGACGGCATCGGGTGGCGCCATCGGTGCCGGGGAAGAGGCGGAGGGTGGTGTCGCAGACGCCGAGGGCGAGGTCGAAGCACTGGTTGCAGCCGCGCTCGGTGGCTCGGAAGTAGTATTCCTTGGCCAGGAGGAAGTAGAGGTCGGCCAGCAGGGGAGAGGTGCATCCGTGGTAGCGGTTGATGGCGGCGCGGAGACGGCGGGTGCTCCAGTAGTGGCGGGTGGCTACCTGGATTTCGGCCCAGATTTTCGCATCGGGGGTGTCGTAGGTGGAGAGCAGGAGGGTGAGAAGGCTGTCCTCGAAATATCCCGTTGTTATCTCCCGGAAGAGTTCGGCTTGCCGCTCGTCGGGCAGGAGACCTTGCTGGACGAGCAGGCGGCGTTGGTTTTCCTTCAAAGAGGGCTGGTATTCATTGGGATAGACGACGATGAAGGGGTTGGGGAGGAAGTCGCGGCATTCGTAGGACATGTAGCGTTCGTCGTCGGGGCAGGCGACGTAGAAGGGTGCTTCCTCGCTGCCGTTGCCGGAGGACCATACCGCCGAGAGGAGCATCTGGAGCCGCCACCAAGCCTGCTGCGTGGCGGGGTGCCACTGGCCGAGGCTGTCGGTGAGGTGGCGGTAGTGGCGGCCGAGGTGCATAAGGGTGTAGTTGGTGTCGGAGCGCAGGGCGGCGCCGTAGTAGAGGCAGCGGAAGTGGTCGATGGTGAGGGTGCTGTCGCAGCGGGCGAAGAGTTTCTCCAGTCGGCCGTAGCGGTAGTCGCCGAACCAGCGGCGGGTCTCCTTTTTGATGCGTGGGTAGTCGGGAGGCAGCGGCGCGGGGTTCTCCTGTGCCGAGGCTATGCAAGAGTTTATTATCAAATATATTATGAGCAATGCCCTTTTCATGATGCAGGTGCAAATATACACTTTTTTTCTAATATGTTCTTTTTTTTTCGTATTTTTGCAGCATGAACCGAAGGTCGCGAACACCTTTATAAAAAATTAGTACAGTGAGCAAAAAAGGGAATGAATTGAAGCCGAGGATAGGCTTCTTCGGCCGTCGCAATGTGGGCAAGAGCACGATGATCAACTGGTTGACGGGTCAGCAGATTGCCATCGTGAGCGACACCGCCGGCACCACCACTGACCCCGTGCGCAAGAGCATGGAGATTGGCGGCATAGGTCCCGTGGTGTTGATAGACACCGCCGGCATTGACGACGAGGGCGAGTTGGGCAGGATGCGTGTGGAGAAGAGCATGGCGGCATTGGCCGAGGTGGACCTGGCGTTGCTGCTCTACACCGAAGGCTGCTACGGCGAGCCCGAGGAGAGGGTAGAGAGGTGGTGCACCGAGCACGGCACGCCGATGCTGAAGGTGCTCACCAAGGAGGCTCCCATTGACAAAGAGAAATTCATAGAACAGATAAAGAAAGCGCTGCCGGAGAGCGCCTACCGTGGGCGTTCGCTGCTGGGAGACGTTGTGGGTCAGGGAGATACCGTGGTACTGGTGACGCCCATCGACTCGTCGGCTCCCGAGGGAAGGATGATTCTGCCGCAGGTGCAGGTGCTGAGGAATTTGATGGATATCCACGCACAGGCATTCTTCTGCCAGCCGGAGGAGTTGCCGTCGACGCTGGCGGCTCTGAAAGGGGCGCCGCAGCTGGTGGTCACCGACAGCCAGGCTTTCCAGAAGGTGGCAAAGATTGTCCCCGACGAGGTGCCGCTGACTTCGTTCAGCGTGGTGCTGGCGCGACAGAAGGGCCTCTTCAAAGAGTATCTGGAAGGGACACGGAGGATTGGCGAGCTGAAGGACGGCGACCGGGTGCTGCTGTTGGAGAGCTGCACGCACAACGTGACCTGCGAGGACATCGGCCGTGTGAAGTTGCCGGCGGCACTGAGGAAAGCTACGGGGAAGGAACTGCAATTTGAAATTATTGGTGGCGCATCGACTGCTACCCACTACCCACTCTCCACTACCCACTATAAACTCGTCATCCAGTGCGGTGGTTGCGTGATTACCGCTCAGCAGGTGAAGGCAAGGCTGCTGCCTGCCTTGGAAGCTGGTGTATCGGTGAGCAACTACGGCCTCGCCCTTGCCTGGTGCGGTGGCATATTTGAAAGAGCAACAAAGATTTTCAACAATGATTGATATCAACAAAAAACCGAATCTGAGCATCATCGTGGCTATGGCCGAGAACCGCGCCATCGGCAAGAACAACGACCTGTTGTGGCATCTCTGCAGCGACCTCAAGCGTTTCAAGAAACTCACCACGGGGCATCCTGTCGTCATGGGCCGTCGCACCTGGGAGAGCCTGCCCAAGCGTCCGCTGCCCGGCCGTCGCAACATTGTGTTTACTCAGAATCCCGACTTTGAGGTCGCAGGAGCCGAGGTGGTGCATAGCGTGAACGACCTCTTCACAGCGTTGAAAGACTGCGACGACGAGGTGTTCGTCATGGGTGGTGCGGCCATCTACGAGCTGCTGCTTCCGTTCACGAACCGCTTGTATGTCACACGTGTATACCGCGAATTCGACGCTGATGTATTCTTCCCAACCATCGACATGTCGGAGTTCACGCTGGTGAGTCTGAGCGACCCGATGTTCGACGAGGAGAGCGGCCTGGATTATGCCTACGAAGAATACGATAGGAAAATAATGCGTAAATGTGTGAATGTGTAAATGCGTTAGTATAATGAACGTTACAATCATCAATATCGGCGATGAACTGCTCATCGGGCAGGTGGTCAACACCAATGCTTCGACGATGAGTCGTCTGCTCACTGCGGCGGGTATGGAGGTTCGCAAGACCATGGTGGTGGGTGATATATATAAAGATATATGGGACGCCGTCGACGAGGCTATGCGCGAGAGCGACGCCGTGCTGGTCACCGGCGGCCTCGGCCCCACGAAAGACGACATCACCAAAAAACTGCTGTCCGAGTATTTCGGCAGTGAGTTGATAGAGAACAATATGGCGCTGGAAAATGTGGAACGCATATTTAAGAGCCGTGGTTATGAGGTGACACCCGTCAACCGTGCTCAGGCCCTGGTGCCCAAGTGTTGTGAGGTGCTGAACAACGACCTCGGAACGGCGCCGTGCATGTGGTTTTCACACAAAGGTAGAGTGCTGGTATCGCTCCCTGGAGTGCCGTTCGAGATGGAGTGGCTGATGCGCAACCGCGTCATTCCCAAACTGCAGGAGACTTTCAACACCGACATTATACTCACTAAGAACATCCTCGTGCAGGGTATCGGAGAGAGTTTCTTGAGCGATTTGATAGAGCCGTGGGAACTGTCGCTACCGAAGAATGTCAAGCTGGCCTACCTGCCGGTGGCGGGGCTGACGAAGCTGCGCCTGACCGCAAGACTCCCTCACAACTTTCCACTTTCCACTTTCCACTTTCCACTTGAAGGTCTTTATTCTTTGGCTGGAAAATATATCGTCGGCGAGGACTGCGAGACGCTTGACGAGCTGGTACACAAGACACTCGTCGAGCGAGGTCTCACGCTGGCCACCGCCGAAAGTTGTACCGGTGGCAACATCGCGCGGCTGCTGACTGCACAGGCCGGCGCCTCGTCCTACTTCAAAGGCGGCGTGGTGGCCTACAGCAACGAGGTGAAAGAGAGTGCTCTCGGCGTAAAACACGAGACACTCATAGATTACGGAGCTGTGAGCGAGGAGACTGTCCGCGAGATGGCGGAGGGAGTCCGCAATCGTCTTGGAGCCGACTTGACTATCGCCACCACCGGCATCGCTGGTCCCGATGGCGGCACAGCAGAGAAACCCGTGGGTACGGTATGGATTGCCGTGTCCAGCGCCACAAAAACAGAAGCCAAGCTGCTACAGTTCGGCGCCAACCGCCGCCAGCAAAACATCGACCGCTCGACCAATCAGGCATTTGCCATGTTAATACGTTTGATATGTCAAAAGGATTGATAACCATCTTGATGCTCGTGGTGAGCAACGTCTTCATGACCTTCGCCTGGTACGGCAACCTGAAACTACAGCAGATGAACGTCATCAAGGACTGGCCGCTGATTGCCATCATCGCCCTCTCATGGGGAATGGCCTTCTTCGAGTACTCGTTCATGATCCCGGCCAACCGTATCGGCAGTCAAATCACCGGTGGTCCCTTCTCGCTCATGGAGCTGAAAATCATCCAGGAGTGTGTCTCGCTGCTTGTCTTCACCATCATCGTGGCAACGGTCTTCAAGGGCGAACCTATTCGCTGGAACCACCTCGTCAGCTTCGGCTGCATCGTCCTAGCCGTCTTTTTTGCGTTCTTAAAACGATAGTGCGATGAAACGGCTGTTGTGGATTCCACTGATAGTGCTGCTGGCGTCGTGTGCCACGAGGCCGGACAGACTCTACTTGACGGACTGGACTCTTAACTATCAGAAAAAGGCATACCCTGCCACGGTGCCGGGATTTGTTCATACCGATCTGATGGCCAATGGTCTTATCCCCGACCCTTTTTATGGCACCAACGAGGACTCGGTACAGCGGTTCAAGGATAATACTGGGTTTTATCATTATCATACCTGCGTCAGCCTCAAGGATCTGCCGAAAGGGGACACCCTCTGGCTGGTCTTCGAGGGACTGGCCGGATGGGTATATGTCGCCGATGTGTGGATTGACAAATATGGAGGCTTTGCTCCTCGCGATTACCTGGCAAACAACATGTTTGTCGAACATGTCATCCCCTTTGACATGAAGAAAGACCCCTTTATCTATTCGGAAGGCGGCGCCGACAGCCTGGGAATTGTTCTTAACTTTCTGATACCATTATCGGAGGAGGACGAATATAGCGAGCAAGAGTACGGCATCCCGCTGCCCGACCGCCGTGCTTTCACCCGCGTAGCCCCCTACCAGCAGGGCTGGGACTGGGGTCCGAAGCTGCCCACCTGCGGCATATGGAAGCCCGTCTATATTACCAACAGAAAGCCTCTAACCGAAGGAAACCGAATTCGGATTAATTCGGATGGTTCGGTTAGAACTTTAAATGTTGAACTTCGGCAGGAGAAAGACAGCATCGGCCAAAGTTTCACCTTCTACCGCGACGGCAAGCCGCTTTTCGTCAAAGGCGCCAACTGGATTCCCGTCCACTCGTTCCCCGTCCTCGACAGCGCCAACCGCGCACGCTACCGTCACCTGCTCACCTCTGCCAAGGAGGCGGGATTCAACATGCTGCGCGTTTGGGGCGGCGGCATCTATGAACACGACTATTTCTTCGACCTCTGCGACTCGCTGGACCTCATGGTCTGGATGGACTTCAACTTCTCCACCATGCTCTACCCAGACAACCCTGAGATGCTGGAGAGTATCCGCCAGGAAGCCGAACAAAATATCCGACGCATCGCTCGGCACCCCTGCGTTGTCCTCTGGTGCGGCAACAACGAGGTGAAGAATGGCTGGGAAGACTGGGGCTGGCAGGATGTCTACCATTGGACGCCTGAGCAGCGCGCTCGCCTGCAGCACGGCATCGACACCCTTTTCGGCGAGAATGGAATCCTCGCCAACGAGGTGAAGAAAAACGACCCCCTCCAGCGCCCCTACATCTCCACCTCGCCGCTCTACGGCTGGGGCCACCCCGAATGCGTCACCCACGGCGACAGCCACTACTGGGGCGTCTGGTGGGGCGAGGAACCCTTCGAGAAATACGCCGAGAAAACAGGCCGCTTCATGTCCGAATTTGGCTTCCAGAGTTATCCCATGATGAGCACCATCCGCCGCTTCTGCCCTGAAGACCAACTTGATATCGACTCGCCGACGATGCGCAGCCACCAGAAGCACGGCCGTGGCCGCGAGATTATCGACAAAGCCATGATGCAGTACTACGGTTTCGACAGCCACACCCTCAGCCTCGAGGACTACGCCTATGTCTCCCAGCTGCTGCAGGCCTGGGGCACAGGCTATGGTATCTTCCAGCACATCAAGCAGCAACCCCACTGCATGGGCACCCTCTACTGGCAGCTCAACGACTGCTGGCCTGTCGCCTCCTGGTCGTCGATAGACTACTACGGAAACTGGAAAGCCCTCCACTACCGTGCACAAGCCCTCTTCGCCGACAATGTCGACCTAAATAAATGGGAACAATATTATAATGTATACCCCAAGGACCGCACTTATCCCGAACCCCGCTACCATTCAACATTCAACATTCAACTTTCAACATTAGAGGTCACCATCACCGCCGAGACCGATTTATACGATGTCTTTATTGACACTGACCCGCATACCGACGGCCACTTCGAACAGAACTTTGTCGACCTTAAAAAAGGCGACACTCTCACTACCCGTTTCATCCCTGTCGACCCCAAGGCCGACCTCAGAAACGTGGCGGTGAGAGTGAAAACGCTCAACGAGATGATGCTTCGCTAAAGGCT
Source organism: uncultured Bacteroidota bacterium (assembly GCA_902776365.1). Classification (GTDB taxonomy): domain Bacteria; phylum Bacteroidota; class Bacteroidia; order Bacteroidales; family P3; genus Colimorpha. The sequence continues at coordinate 26,881 of CACYPU010000001.1, forward strand.
ATTTGTCGCGGGGCATATCGTACTCCACCGGGTAGGTGCAGACAGCGCGGAAGCGCATCGTCCGCAGTACGGCAGGGTTCACCAGCAAATCGCCGCAGTCGGTGATCACAAACGTAATCACACCCTTCTCAATGGTGAAACGCACCTCTTGGGGAAGCACCACAGGATTGCCCGTCGTGGGATCCGTGAACTCGAAGGGATAGACATAAGGCAGCGGCACCTGGCGGGTGGTTCCGTTCTGGACCTCGTAGAGGTAGGCTTGCACATTGCCGCACTGCAGCACATAGTCATCGATGACATCCCAGCGCAAAGAGCACACCAGGTCGTCGGTGGCCTGGTTGACCTCCCACTGGTCGTTGGTCACGGTGAACTCTGTCCACACCGTGTTCACACTCTCGATGAATCTGTCCTTCTCGCACGAGGTGGAAAACAATCCCATCACCATCGCCGCAAGGACAGGTAAGATGAACTTTTTCATAACAGTCATACTTTGTTTAATTATTACTCAATTTTTTCAGGTGCAAAAATACAAAAAAAATCGATAGGAAAAACCCACTCTCTCGACGTAAATTTCCATCTGTCATGCTAATAACTGAAAATCAGTACTATGTGAAAATGTTTTTTCGCTTTCTCCGCAGAAAAATCCTGAAAAAAAACTGCTGAAATGTTAAAAATACACTTTTTTAGAAAAAAAATTCACCCCCGATGTAACATTTTAAAAAAATCTGCGTTACTAAAATTGTTTTAATGGTGATAACTAATTAGGTGACGTATGAGACAACTGAAGATTACACACTCCATTACCAACCGCGACATCAAGTCGTTGGACAAATACCTGCAGGACATCTGTAGCGAGGAACTGCTCACCCCTGAGCAGGAAGTACAGCTCGCGCAGCGCATCAAACAGGGCGACCAAGCCGCACTCGAACGCCTCACTAAGGCCAACCTGCGCTTTGTCGTCTCCGTGGCCAAGCAGTACCAAAATCAGGGACTCTCGCTGCCCGACCTCATCAACGAGGGCAACGTCGGCCTCATTAAGGCCGCCAAACGTTTCGACGAAACACGTGGCTTCAAGTTCATCTCCTACGCCGTCTGGTGGATTCGCCAGAGCATCCTCCAGGCCATCGCCGAAAACAGCCGCATCGTGCGCCTACCCTCCAACCAGCTCGGAGCCCTCAACAAACTCAAAAAAGAAATCTCCAAGCTCGAGCAGCAACTCGAGCGTCCGCCTTCAGAGGAGGAGCTGGCTGAACTACTCGACATCCCAGAGGACAAAATCAAAGCCATCATGGGTATCAGCGGCCGCCACGTCTCCATCGACGCACCCCTCGCCTCCGACGAGGATGTCAATTTCGTCGACGTGCTCCCCAACGAGGACACCCCCCCGACCGACTCGAAACTGATGCAGGAGTCGCTCTCCCAGGAGATTGAGCGCAGCCTCTCCACCCTCACCGAGTATGAGCGCGAGGTCATTAAGATGTATTTTGGCATAGGGCTGCCACACCCGCTGAGCCTCGACGAGATTGCCATGAAGTTCAACCTCACGCGCGAGCGAGTGCGCCAAATCAAGGAGAAGGGCATCAAACGTCTGAAGACCAGCAGCAAAAGCAAGCATCTAAAGGCATACCTGTAATGGATATTATCCTGAAATATTTTCCGGAATTGACAGAGCGGCAGCGTCAGCAGTTTGCCGCTCTGTTGCCTTTGTACGAAGAGTGGAACGCGCAGATTAACGTCATCTCGCGCAAGGACATGGAGCATTTCTACGAACACCATGTGCTCCACTCGCTGGCCATTGCCAAAGCCATGCCTTTCGCTCCGATGAGCGAGGTGCTCGACGTGGGCACCGGCGGCGGTTTTCCTGGCGTGCCGCTGGCCATTCTCTTCCCCGATGCCCGTTTCACCCTCATCGACTCCATCGGCAAGAAAATCAAGGTCGTCTCCGATGTCATCTCCCGCCTCGACCTCTCCAACACCAAAGCCATGCAGATACGTGCCGAAGAGCTCGACGGCGAGTATGACTTTGTCGTCTCCCGAGCCGTCACCACCCTCGGCGAGTTCGTCCCCTGGGTGAAAAATAAAATATCCAAATCGCAATACAACACCCTCCACAACGGCATCCTCTACCTCAAGGGCGGCGATCTGAAGAACGAACTATTCCCCTTCCGACACAAGGTGCAGACCTGGGACATCAGCCAGTGGTTCTCCGAGGAGTTTTTTGAGACCAAGAAGGTAATCTATCTGCCATTGTAGCAATATTGTTTTCCCATTGTTCTCCCATTAAAATGAAAGAACAATGAAAGAACAATGAAAGAACAGAGGTTTAAATGGTTAATTATGAGCCTCGTGGCGTTTGTAAGCGGCCATGGTGTTCTGGAGAAGGGATACGATGGTGAGGGGGCCTACGCCGCCGGGGACGGGAGTCACCCAGCTGCAATGCTTGTCCACCTCGTCATGCTTCACGTCGCCAATGATGCGGTAGCCGTTTTTCTTTGTGGCGTCAGGGATGCGGTGGATGCCCACGTCGACCACTACGGCGCCTTCCTTCACCATGTCCTCGGTGACGAACTCGGGTTTCCCGATGGCCACCACCAGAATGTCGGCTTGAAGGCAGAGCTCCTTGAGGTTCTGGGTCTTGCTGTGGCAGAGGGTGACGGTACAGTCGAAGCCCTTGCGGCTCAGTAGGTTGGCTACGGGGGTACCCACAATGTTTGAGCGCCCCAGGACCACGCAGTGCTTGCCGGCGGTCTCGATGCCGTAGCGTCTCAGCAGGGTGCAGATGCCCATGGGCGTGGCGGGCAGGAAGCACTCCTCCCCGAGGACCATGCGGCCGATGTTCACGGGGGTGAAGCCGTCGACATCCTTGTCGGGCGAGATGGCGTCTATGACCTTCTGCTCGTTGATGTGCTTGGGCAGCGGTAGCTGAACAATGAAGCCGTCGATGTCGGGGTCGTTGTTGAGGAACGCTATCGTTTCCAGCAGTTGGGCCTCGGTGGTCTTCTCGCTCATGCGGTAGACGCTGGAGGTGAATCCCACTTCGTGGGAGGATTTCTCTTTGTTGGCGACGTAGGTCATGCTGGCACCGTCCTCGCCTACGATTACTGCGGCCAAGTGGGGAGCGCGGCGACCCTGCTGGGTGAGGGCGCGCACCTCGTTGGCTATCTCGTCTTTGATTTGCAAGGCCATAGCCTTGCCGTCCAATAGTTGTACCATAATTGTTATCTATGTTTTCGCATCGGCAGTTTGCCTCCGTTTTTGGAGACCTGCTTCATAATTTTGCGGGTGTCGTCGAACTGTTTCAGGAAGCGGTTGAGCTCCTGGATGGAGCGGCCGCTGCCGGTGGCAATGCGCTGTTTGCGGCTGCCGTTGAGGCAGCTGGGGTTCTGACGCTCGTAGGGCGTCATCGAGCCTATCATCGCTTCAATGGGCTTGAAAGCGTCGTCGTTGATTTCCACGTCCTTGGTGAGTTTGTTCATGCCGGGAATCATGCCGATGAGGTCTTTCATCGAGCCCATCTTCTTGATTTGCGCTATCTGCGAGAGGAAGTCGTCGAAGTTGTACTCGTTGTGCATCAACTTCTTCTGAATCTTGCGAGCCTCCATCTCGTCGTATTGCTCCTGGGCGCGTTCCACGAGGCTCACCACGTCGCCCATGCCCAGGATACGGTTGGCCATGCGGTCGGGGTGGAACACGTCGAGGGCGTCCATCTTTTCGCCGATACCGACGAACTTGATAGGTTTGTCCACCGTGTAGCGGATGGTGAGTGCGGCACCGCCGCGGGTGTCGCCATCGAGTTTGGTGAGGACGACGCCGTCGAAGTCGATGCGCTCGTTGAAGGCCTTAGCGGTATTCACGGCGTCCTGACCGGTCATCGAGTCCACCACGAAGAGGGTCTCCTGCGGCTGCAATTCGCGCTTCAGGGCGGCAATCTCGTCCATCATCTGTTCGTCGACAGCTAGACGGCCGGCGGTATCGACAATCACCACGTTGTAACCGCGACCCTTGGCCTCGTTGATGGCATGCTTGGCAATCTCCACAGGGTTCTTGTTGCCTCCCTCGGTATAGACGGGCACCTGCACCTGCTCGCCGAGGGTCTGCAGCTGGCTGATGGCGGCGGGACGGTAGACGTCGCCGGCGACGAGCATCACACTTTTCCCGCGTTTGGTCTTTAGGTAGTTGGCCAGCTTGGCACTGAAGGTGGTCTTACCCGAACCTTGCAGACCGGCGATGAGCACCACGGCGGGCTGCCCCTTGATGTTGATGTCCACAGCCTCCGAACCCATCAGCTCGGTCAGCTTCTCGTGCACAATCTTCACCATCAGCTGGCCAGGCTCGATGCTTTGGATGACGTTGCGGCCCAAGGCTTCGGCCTTCACCTTGTCGGTGAATTCCTTGGCGATGGGGTAGCTCACGTCGGCGTCGAGCAGCGCCTTGCGCACCTCCTTGACGGTCTCCGCAATATTGATATCGGTAATCGACCCTTTGCCGCGGAGGGTATGTAATGCTTTCTCTATCTTGCTACTAAGGTTCTCGAACATAGTGTAGGGACATTATTTTTCCGTTGCAAAGATACGAAAAAAGTGAGAAGTAAAAAGTGAAAAAATGAAAAGTTTGAAAAAAAATGAGTATATTTACAAAAGGCAAAGAAAGAAGTTGCCTTTGGGGCGAGTTACCGTAGTTGCACTATAGTGACGCCCACGCCTCCGAGCTCTATTTTCTCGGGGTGGAACGTGCGGACTTCGCGGATGGATTTGAGTTCCTGATGGACGACCTGCATAAGGATGCCGTAGCCTTTCCCGTGGAGGATGCGCACCTCTTTCTCGCTGAGGAGTATGGCTTCGTCTATGAAGCGGTGCAGCAGGTCAATCGCCTCTTCGACGCGGTGGCCACGGAGGTCGAGGGTGGGGTTGAAGTGGGCACGCTTCTCGTTCATCTCGTCGAAGACTGAGGAATAGGCTTGGTTGCTCGATGGCTTGAGTGTGGGGAGTTTCTGCTTGGCGGTGCCCGTGAGACGGTCGAGGGCAATGGTCATGCGGAGACTGTTGCTTTCCACAACGGCTTTCTTTCCTTTGATTTCAACGACTTGTCCGAAGGTGTCTTCGCCGTCGATGCGGACAACGCTGCCCACCTGAACAGGCAGGGCCTGTTCCAATGAGGAATTAGGAATTAGTAATGAGGAATTGGCTGCCGCTTTATTCTTAATTCCTAATTTCTCATTCCTAATTATTTCATTTTCATTCTCGCGGGTGGCTTCGGCCAGACGGGCACGGGCGGCCTGGGTGGCTTCCTTCTCGGCTTTGGCTGATTTGATGTCGCTGATGGTGCGTTCGACGGTGCGGTTGGCGTCGGTGAGAATCTGCTGCGCCTCGCGGCGGGCACCGCTGATGATTTCGTGGCGGCGGGCCTGGAGGCTGTCGTTGAGGCGCTGGTATTTCTGTGTCACCTCGGCAAGGAAGTCGTCGGCGACACGCAGCTCCTCTTTTTGGCGCGCAATCTCCTGTTTGTCGAGTTCCAACTGCTGCAGCTGATGCTCGAAGTTTAGTTGCTCGCGTCCCACTTTCTCGCCGGCACGGTCGAGGATATCCTTGGGGAATCCTATACTCTCAGCGATTTCGAAGGCGAAGCTGGAGCCGGGATGTCCCACAGCGAGGCGGTAGAGTGGACGCATGGCGTCGGTGTCGAAGAGCATGGCGCCGTTGACAACACCGGGAAGGCTGTCGGCGAGGAGTTTGAGGTCGGCGAAGTGGGTGGTGACGACGCCGAAGGCGCCGCAATGGTAGAGCGTTTCCAGTACCGCTTCGGCGATGGCGCAGCCGGAACGGGGCTCGGTGCCGCCGCCCAGTTCGTCTAGGAGGAAAAGGGTCCGCTCGTCGGCCGAGGCAATGAGCGCCTTCATGTTTTGGAGGTGCGAGGTATAGGTGGATAGGTCGTTGTCGATGCTCTGCTGGTCGCCGATGTCGATGAAGATGGAGCTGAAGAGGCCGCACTCGGAGGTGGGACGCAGCGGCACGGGCATGCCGCACTGGAGCATGTATTGTATCAATCCCACGGCCTTGAGGCAGACGGACTTGCCACCGGCATTGGGGCCGGAGATGATGAGAATTTTAGTGGGTAGTTGGGAGTGGGTAGTGGATAGTTGAAGGGAGAAGGGGACGACGGCGTCTTTTTTCTGGAGGTATAGGAGGGGGTGGCGGGCGTCAATCCAGTCGATGCGGGGCTCGGGGTGGAGTATGGGGACGCTGGCGTTGAGCTCGACAGCCACGCGGGCTTTGGCACGGAGGAAGTCAATACGTGCGAGGAAGCGGTAGGCCTCCTCGAGTTGTGGTAGCAGGGGACGCAGACGGTCGCTAAAGGTGAGCAGGATGCGCTGTATCTCGTGGCGCTCGTCGAAGTCGAGCTCTCGCAGGTCGTTGCCCAGTTCCACCACTTCGGAGGGCTCGACGAAGGCAGTCTGGCGTGAGGCCGACTCGTCCTGGATAAGGCCGCGAATCTTGCGGCGGTGACTGGTGAGCAAGGGGATGACGGGACGGCCATCGCGGATGGTGACTTCGGCGTCGGAGGGGGCCCAGCCTTCGCGCTTGGCGCGTGCGAGGGTGCTGGAGACCTGAGCGTCGACCTCGGCGGCCTTGCGGGCTTTAGTGCGCCGTATCTCAGCGAGGGCAGAGGAGGCGTTGTCGTAGAGCTCTCCGTGGTCGTCAATGAGTTTGCCTAACAGAGAGTTGATGACGTTGAGCTGCGAGCTTTTGCCGCCATAACCCAACTCCACCTCGATGGCGAGGTCTCGCAGGGCACTGTATTGCTGGTGCTCCTCGGCAGTGAGGAAATAGTAGCATTCGCGGATGGTCCGTAACGAGAGCTTCAGGTCGAAAAGGTTTTCCAGCGGAATAACAGTGTTCCCGACGCGAAGATGGGTGAGGATAGGGGTGAGGTCTATAAAGTCTTGCTGAGGGAAAGAACTCTCCATAAGCACAATCTGGCGCATCTCCTCGACAAGCTGAAGTTCGTGGCGGAGAGACTCGTAGTCAGAGGAGAAGGCCATCTCGTCGGCCATGCGGGTGGCGAGGGCGTTGGTGCACTGCGCCGCCACCATCTGGCGGATGCGGTCGAAGCCCAGTTTCTGTTCTATATTGTTCATCTAGTCGAAGTCGAGGTATAAGGGCCAGTTATTTCTGAAGGTGTCGAGTTTGCCTTTGTCGAGGGTGAAAGAGACTGTTTGGTCGGCTCCGGCTTCAGCCTCGGTCAAGGGAAGCCCTTTGTAGTCGATGAGGGCGCTGTTGCCGGTGTATTTTCCTCCTACACCGTCGACACCGCTGCGGTTGCAGCCGAGCACATAGCATAGATTCTCGATAGCACGGGCTTTGAGTAAGGTTGTCCAGGCTTCGTGGCGGCTACCTGGCCAGTTGGCACAAACGAGCAATAAATCATACTCCATGTTGTCGTTGCGGAGCCACCTGGGGAAGCGGAGGTCGTAGCAGACGGCGGGTTTAATGCGCCAGCCTTTGTATTCGAACACCTCGCGTCGGGTTCCTCGGCAGATGATGTTGTACTCGCCGCTGGGGCGGAAGGTGTGGGCTTTGTCGTAGTAGCCGAAGCTGCCGTCGGGGAAGACCCAATGGAGGCGGTTGTAGCATTTGTCGCCCTCACGGACAATCCATGTGCCGATGAACAAGATGTCGTATTGAGCGACCATGCGGCGAGCCCACTGCAGGGTAGGACCGTTCTGTTCCTCGGCCAATGCGGCCATGTGGTCGCCGAAGCCTGTGGTGAAGGTCTCGGGGACGACGAAGATGTCGGTGACTAGGGGAGTGCCAGGGATTGCAGGGGAGTGCAGGGAGGTGAGATTTTCTTCCACTCGACGGCGGTTGGCTTCGGGGTCTCCCCAGATGATGTCTTGCTGATAGAGGGTTATATGCAGCTCGTTCATAGTTGGTAGCAGTTTTTGAGGTCTATTTGTAGTTGTTTTTTGAGGTCTTCGATGGAGTCGAAGTGTACGATGTCGCGGAGACGGTGGAGGAATTCGACGGTGACGGTCTTTCCGTAGAGGTCGCCGTCGAAGTCAAGGAGATGGACTTCCAGCAGAGGTTTGTTGACGTCGAAAGTGGGTACGGGTCCTAGATTTGCCATGCCTAAAAAGTGGGTAGTGGGTAGTGGGTAGTGGGTAGTGGAAAGTTGTACGGCGTAGACGCCTTCCTTGGGGAGCATTTTGCGGGTGGAGGAGAGGTCGATGTTGGCGGTGGGGAAGCCGAGGGTGTGTCCCACGCCGCGGCCGTGCAACACCTTGCCTGTGATGGAATAGGGACGTCCAAGGAGTCTAGAGGTCTCCTCGACGATGCCGCTGGTGAGGCTTTCGCGGATACGGCTGGAACTGATGGGTTGGCCATCGAGGAGGAAGGGTTCGCCGCGGAGGAGGGTGAAGCCTAGCTCTTTGGCCAGGTTGGGCAGGCGGTCGAAGTCATCGTTGCTTTTGCTTCCGAAGCGGCTGTCATAACCTAGCAGGAGGCTGCGCATGTTCAGTTTGTCATAAAGAATTCTTGCCATCTCGCAGGCCGAAAGTCCCGCCACTTCTCGGGTGAACGGTAGCATGGCGACATATTTGGCACCAGCCTCGAAGAGCAACCTCAGATGTTCGTCGGGGTCGTCGAGCCAGTATTCGCTATCGCGACGGCCGAGGATGAAGGAAGGATGAGCGGTGAGGGTTACTACGAGAGTGGGGAGTGGATAGTGGGTAGTGGGTGGCATCTGTGACAACAGCTGCTGGTGGCCGCGGTGCACACCGTCGAACACACCCACCGTCACCGCTGTCTCTTCAACGATGGTGTCGATGGATCCGTGTATGTCGTAGAGTTGGAACATTTAGTGCAACTTAATAGTGGGATAGAACGACAGGCTTACACCGACGGAGAACTGGTTGCGGTGGCCGTATTCCTGTGTGGTGCCGTCGGCGAAGGTGCCCGTGGAGGGCAGGTAGTGGTAGAGGGTGCCGTAAATCACCAGGTGGCATTTTCTGGGCCAGGTTGGGTAACTCTTCATCCAGCTGGCTTGCAGTGTCACCACTCGCGTGCGGTCGAAAGTCAGCCCGGCGGTGTTGGCCGAGAGGTTGCTAAAATGCCAGCTCCCCAGTAGGGGCACAAAGTCCTTGCCTTGCCAATAGCTAACGGACAACTTGTAGTTGAGGCCGTTGGTTACCGATAGTGCCGGGTAAATTCCCCAACCTTTGCTGAAAGGTATGGCGGCGTTGCCATGTTGGTGATACCACATCACGCGGCAGCTGAGGTCAACCATTTGCTCGCGAAAAGGTTTATTGACTCGCAAACCTGTGGAGAAGTTGAAGTTGTTGTTGATATTGTGGCTTACCGACATGTTCTGTCCTCCCTCATGCTGGACAATAAAATGCAGAGGAATGTATAATCCCCAATCCGCGTAGAAGGTTTGCAGGTCGCCGGAGAGGCCCGCTGTGAAGCGCTCGGGCACGGGGCTGCGATCCCAAATATATTCGCGCCAATCAGTCCACAAATCCAAATTCGTCCAGATAAATGGAATCCCGGTAGGACCCTCGTATTTCAATTCGAAACCCGCTTCCGGGTCGCCTACCAGAGCTATCTCTTCGTTATAGAGTGGCCGTGGCAGTCCATGGCCGGAGGCATCGAGACTGCCTAGTGTCAGCTCCCATCGATTTGAGAGTTTCATCTTCACCTGCAACCACGGCAGGATGTGCATTGGGCGCGACACGCTGTCGTACAGTGGGTAGGCGTCATAGGATGTTACGGAGGGGTATTCACGGGCTCCCCAGTAGTGCAGCCAATGCAGGCCTCCCTTGAGAGTTACATCGTGATGGAGTTTCCACGCCACCTTGGGTTGCAGCACAAAGCCCGGCAGGGTGTAGCCGCTGATGCGGTCGCCGAAGTATTCGTTGTCGATGAAGAAGATGTTTCCTTCTGCCGACAGCCAAATCTCTTTGGACAGTTCGGCCTGGATTTCCTTGTCGATGCTGTCGAAGAAGTGGTCGGAAGTCTGCGCGTGGATGGGGTTAATGGGCAAAATAGGCTCAATTGGAAATAAACCCATTAAACCCATTAAACCTATTAAACCCAATAGTTTCTTCATTTCTTCAGGGCCTCTTTGATGGCTTCCTCGATGGCGGTGCCGCGGAGGCCGCGGGCGAGGATGGTACCATCGGGGCCGATGAGCATAATCTCGGGGATGCCGTTGACGCCATAGGTGTCGGTGGCGGTGAGGGTGCTGTCGACGAGCTGGGGGTAGGTGATGCCGAGGTCGGACATCACTTGCTCGTGGGCGGTCTTGCGGGCTTCGGCGTCGCCACGCTCCCAGACGTTAAGGCCCACGATGACGAGGCCTTTGTTCCGGTATTTCTTCCACAGCGGCACGAGGTTGTCCTTGATCTCGGCGCGGCAGGGGCCGCACCAGGAGGCGTAGAAGTCGACGAGCGCGAGCTTGCCGTCGATGAGGTCGCTCAGTTTGCTGTCAATGCCCTGGATGTCGGTATAGTGCTTGCCGGCGGAGGTGGCGTCAATGGCGCGCAGCTGCGCCAGTTTCTGCTGCACCTGCTTGTCGTTGGCCACCAGTGGGCTGGCGCTTTTGACGATGCTGTCGAACTGGCTGTAGGTGAAGGTGCCTTCCTTGGCGATGGTCCGCATGGCGTAGAGGCCCAGCAGGTTGTCGCCGTTCTGGTGGTAGAGGGTCCAGCAGCCGTCGAGCAGGCGTTTGACGCCCATCTCGTAGAGGCTGTCGAGTTTCTGCTCGACGGCGGCACGTGCTGCTGCGTTGGGGGCATTGTAGTACTCGGGGAGGAGTTCCTCCATCTGGGCCTCGATTTCTTTTGTGTCGAGGTTCATGTTGAAGGCGTAGAACTTGTCGTTCAGCGGTGTTCCACCGAGGCTGTCGTATTTCACGACGATGGTGCCGGGTTCCACGAACAGTTCGGTCACCATTTCCTCGCGGGTCAGGAGGGTGGCAATCCAAGCGGTGTCAACGGTACCGGAGAAGGAGAATTTGCCGTCGGTGACGAGGGCGCTGTCTTTGGGGTTGCGCTGGTCCTCGATGTTGAAAAGATAGACCATCTTGCCGTCCAGCTCCTCGCCGACGGTACCGTTGATGGTGAATTGGTTCGACTGGACGTTGCTGCCGCAGGCACCCAAAGTGGCGATAACTGCAACAGCACAAATCACTTGGAATACTTTGTTCATCTCTATACTATATAAAAATACGACTGCAAAAGTACAACTTTTGCCCCACATGGCCAAATTTATTTTGATGGATACGTAATTTCTGCTTGCTGGGGAGTGAAGGAGGAGGGGGAAGGTGAGAGGTGCAAGTGGGGAGTGCGGGGAGTGCAAGGGAGTACTGGGGAGTACAAGACAAATGATGTTTTCTTTTATGCTGCGATGCATGAAGAGTGCCGTTGAGGAGATGCAGGAGAGTAACCAGAAAAGTAACCAGAAAAGTAACCAGAAAATACTCGCTGCCATGCATCGAGACCCTTCAGTTACCATCAAGGGGTTGCAGGACATCACTGGGCTCTCGGAAAGCGGCGTGAAGAAAGTCATCCGTCAGCTGCGTAGCGACGGCCTTGTCAGGCGCGTCGGTGGGGCCAAAGGCGGCCATTGGGAAATAATTCAGAAATAATACGTATCTTTGCAGTTCAAAACTCACGCAAATAGGCTGCGCAGTGCAACTGTACTTTTGCAGCCGAAAACAACAAAAAAAAAGAAGTACAAAGTAGCGGTTTGACATCGTCCGAATGGGTGGGATTGTCGCTAGAAAAATATTCTTGCGGCTGTGGCTTGTTTTGCGTTGATTTTCAGTGGTTAATGGGTTGTTGTAAAAAAGATGTGATTTTTTCTTGTTTTATGTGGAAAAAAAGTCGTATTTTTGCAAATTAATTTCTTTGATAAAAAAACGCGTTAATATGTATACAGACACCACGAAATTCATCGGCGAAGGCCTTACTTACGACGACGTTCTGCTCGTCCCTGCCTATTCTGAAGTGCTGCCCCGCGAAGTCTCGGTAGCGTCGCGCTTTTCGAAGCGAATCACCCTCAACACCCCGCTTGTTTCGGCGGCCATGGACACTGTGACTGAGGCCGCTATGGCCATCGGTATGGCTCAGGAAGGCGGTATCGGAGTGCTGCACAAGAATATGAGCATCGAGCGCCAGGCCAATGAGGTGCGCAAGGTGAAACGTGCCGAGAACGGCATGATTATCGACCCCGTGACCCTCAACAAGGACGCCCAGGTGAAGGACGCCCTGCACCTGATGGAGGAGTACGGCATCGGCGGCATTCCCATCGTGGATGAGAACAAGATGCTTATCGGAATGGTGACGAACCGCGACTTGCGTTTCGAGCGCGATATGGAGCGTCCGCTGAGTGAGATTATGATTACCAAGCTTATCACCACCCATGTGGGAACCACCTTCGCCGAAGCCACCGATATCCTGCAGCAGCACAAGATTGAGAAACTCCCGGTGGTGAACGACGAGGGCCAGTTTATGGGCCTCATCACCTACCGCGATATTATGAAGACCAAGGAGCGTCCCAATGCCTGCAAGGACAAGGCTGGACGTCTGAGAGTGGCTGCCGGCGTGGGCATCACGCCCGACATGATGGACCGCGTGGATGCGCTGGTGAAGGCTGGCGCTGACGCCATCGTCATCGACACCGCCCACGGTCACAGTATCCGTGTGGTGGAAGCGCTGAAGAAAGTGAAGAACACCTATAAGGATATCGACGTGGTGGTGGGCAACATCGCCACCGGCGAGGCCGCCCTGATGCTGGCCGAGGCCGGTGCCGACGCCATCAAGGTGGGTATCGGACCGGGTTCCATCTGTTCGACGCGTATCGTGGCCGGCATCGGCGTGCCGCAGCTCACCGCTGTGTGCGAGGTGTGCGGTGCCCTGAAGCAGAAGGGATACGACGTGCCTGTCATCGCCGACGGCGGCATCCGCTACAGCGGTGACATAGTGAAAGCCATTGCCGCAGGTGCCAGCAGCATTATGGTGGGCAGCCTGGTGGCTGGCGTGGACGAGGCTCCCGGTGAGACCATCATCTTCGAAGGCCGCAAGTTCAAGAGCTACCGAGGCATGGGCTCGCTGGAGGCCATGCAGAGCGGCTCGAAAGACCGCTACTTCCAGGACAAGGAGACCGACGCCAAGAAGCTGGTGCCGGAAGGTGTGGTGGGACGAGTGCCCTACAAGGGAACGCTGAGCGAGGTGCTCTACCAGATGGTGGGCGGCCTGAAGGCCGGCATGGGCTACACCGGCAGCCGCACCATCGGCGACCTGCAGCAGGCCAAGTTTATCCGTATCACCGCTGCCGGACGCACCGAGAGTCACCCGCACGACATTGCCATCACCCGCGAGGCACCGAACTATTCGAGATAATAAATAAGAGTTAGGAGTTAAGAATTAAGATTTAAAAATTAAGAATGAAAGTGATCAGTAGTCAACGGTCAGTGGTCAGAGGCTTGCGCATGTTTATTTGCGTCAGCATAATTTTCCATTTTCCATTTTCAATTTTCAATTCGGTATCGGCCCAGGGGAGTGATCCGGTGATTCTGGAGGTGGGAGGACAGCAGATACGTGAGTCGGAGTTTATGCGTGACTTCCGGATGTCGGCGGGCGAGAGTGCCCTCGGGTCGGGAAAGTCGCAGGCCGAGAAGAGCAAGGCCCTTGCTGAATATGCCGAACTCTATGCCAACTTCCGTGCCAAGCTTCTGGATGCCAAAACTTTGGGACTGGACACGGCCTCGACGCTGAGGTACGAACTAGCCAACTATCGCCACGACCTTGCAGCGCCCTACCTGATTGACTCGGTGATGCTCATGAACATCCTTCACGAGGCCTATGAGCGCAACCGGTATGCCCTTCACACGGCACATATCCTGGTGAAGGTGTCTTTGGATGCATCGCCAGAGGACACTTTGGCGGCTTACAACCATTGCATGGAGTTGCGCAAGCGTATCGTGGGCGGTGAGGATTTCATGGCAGTGGCCATTGAAGAGGCTCAGCGTGCCAATCCCCGCAGTCCTGTGAAGCCCAACGAAGGGGAACTCTCTTATTTTTCTTCCTTCGCGATGGTGTATCCCTTTGAGTCGGCCGCCTATGCCCTTGAGCCAGGCGAGGTGAGCATGCCCGTCCGCACGCGCTACGGCTATCATCTGATTAAGCTTTTCGACCGTGTGGAGATGTACGGCAAGGTGACGCTGCAGCATATCTGGCTCCGCGGCAGCGACAAGCAGCATGCCATCGGACGTATGTATGAAAACCTTTTGAATGGCACTCCTTTCGAGATTGTGGCGCGTCAGAGCGACGACGAGTCGACGGCGCAGCAGGGTGGCTACATCAGCGACGCCATGCTTGCCCAGCTCCCCCAGGAGTATGTCAAGGTTCTCAGTGGTCTGAAGGAGGGTGAGGTGTCGCGTCCGTTCCTATCGCGCTATGGATGGCATATCGTGAAGTTGGTTAAGAAAGACACATTGCCTCCATTCGAGTCGATGGTGCCCTACTATAAACAAAAGATGGTGCGTGACCAGCGTGGCGATGCTTCCCGCAAGTCGTTCGCCGCCTCAACCCGCAAGAAATACGGTATTGTCGACCTCACCGTCACTCCTGTCAAACAGCCGCAGGGCAAAGGCAAAGGTAAGAAGGCCAAGAAGCAGCCCGAGGTGATGATGGCCACGTTGGATGCGGTGACCGCTATTGTCAATGACTCCATCTTCCGCGGCGAGTGGCGTTTCCGCGACACGGCGCTGCATGACGTGACCCCCTTGGTGACGATTCCGGGAGGCGAGTACACGACGTTGGATTTTGCCCGTTATATCCGCAAGAACCAGCGTACCAAGTCCCGTTGCGACAAGGGATACCTTATCCGTACCTATTATGACGATTTCCTCGACAGCATCAGCATCGCCTATGCCGACAGCCAGCTGGAGAAGGAATACCCCGACTTTGCCGAGCTTGTCGACGAGTACCGCAGGGGTCTCATCATTTTCGACTATAACGAGAAGAAAATCTGGACAGCCGCCATCGAGGACAGCGTGGGCTTTGCTGCGTTCTATGCCCGCGAGAGTGCTAAGAAGAGCATGCAGAATCCTGAGGACTCCATATATTTTTGGCGTACGCGTGCGCGCGTGGTGGTTCTCCATGTTGCCGACAGTTTGGCTTTGGAGCCTGGCAAAGCCGTGAAGCTGATGCGCAAGGCTCTTGACAAGAATCTGTCCTCATCCGCCATGCAGGAGATGCTTCTCGAGAAACTGAACCGCAAGAAGCTCCGTGTCCCCAATGCCGAGCCTGTCACCGTGACTGTCGACCAGGTGGAGAAGAACCACCAGTCGGTTCTCGCTGACGACATGTGGCAGAGGGGCGTCTATGCTGTGTCTGACGGTAATATGGGCTACCGAGTCCTGGTGGTCCAGAGCATTATCGACCCCTGCTTGAAAAGCCAGCTGGAGGCCCGAGGCTACTACTTGAGCGGATGGCAGAACGAATATGAGCAGAACCTTTGCAAATCATTGCGTGCCAAATACAAGGTGAAGATTCATTATGATGCGCTCGGCAAGATACGCTATTAGCCTCCTGTCACTCTTTGTGATTCTGACGGCGTGCTCTCACGAGGCTGAGGAGTCTCCTGTGATTGTCAGTGTGTACAATCAGGAGCTCCGCGCCAGCGACCTCGAGGGCATTGTCCCTGCCGGGCTCAGTGCCGACGACAGCATCGCTATCGTTAACACTTATATTGAGCAGTGGATTCGTCAGGCCGTCATCCTGGAGAAGGCCGGCAGAAATGTCTCTGACAACTTTGAGCGTGAACTCCGCGAATACAAAAACAACCTTCTCGTATACGCTTACGAACGCCAGATCCTTGACCAGATTCTCGACACTGTCGTCACCGACCTCCAGATAGAGGACTACTATCGTCAGCACAAGTCTGATTTTACGCTTAAAAGCAGTATTGTCAAGGCTGTGTATGTCGTCGCTCCCGTCAAGTCGCCTGCCGTTGCCAAGCTGAAGAAAACCATCGAACACACCCCCTTTGTGGAGAAGGATATCATCGAGCTCGAGGAGACGGCCTCGCGCAACGGCTTCGCGGGCTACTACGATGCCGAGACTTGGATTCCGTTCTATACCCTGCAGTCGGCCGTACCGGTCACCACCTACAACGAGAGCCTCTTCCTCAAGCAGCATCGTGCTATCACCCTCTCTGACGACTCCCTTTTCTATGCCGCCCGAATCCTTGACTATAAGGTTACCGACGACATTTCGCCCCTCGATCTGCAGCGAGACAACATCCGCGCCATCCTTCTTAACCACCGCAAGGTGGAAGCCCTCGAAAAACTCCGCTCCGACCTTCTTCAGGAAGCCGAACGCGGTGGACATGTGAAGAGAAATAACAAATAACAGTTAACAAATAACAATTTACAATTAACCTTTAACAGTTAATGCTGAAATGAAAAAGATATTCCTCATAGCCGTCGTTTCACTTTTCGCTTCTCAGTTTTCACTTGTAAAGGCACAAGACGGAACGCTCGTCGATGGTGTTGCCGCTGTCGTGGGCAGGAATATAGTGAAATTTTCCGACATTGAGTCTTCTTACGCTCAGGCCCGCCTGCGCTCCGCCGATATTGATGCTGGCCAGACCCGATGCGACATCCTCGAGAATCTTATCCTTACGCAGCTGCTCGTCCACAAAGGCGAAATCGATAGTGTGGAGGTCTCCGATGAGGAGGTCGACCAGTATGTCCAGTATTACCTGAAAAGTCTTCTCCGCCAGTATGGGAGCAAGGCCTCAATCCGCGAGAACACAGGCCTCGACTATGATGAGCTCAAAGAGCAGTACGAGCGGATGGTTCGCACCAATCTCCTCAGCCGCCGTGTGGAGTACAACCTCACCGAGAGTGTGAAGGTCACACCTGCCGAGGTCACGGACTTCTTCAATTCCCTCCCTGCCGACAGCCTCCCAATGATGCCCGAGCGGTATGAGATTTCAGAGATAGTCATACAACCCACAGTCTCCGAGGCCGAGCGTGACAGGGTACGTACCGAGCTTGCCAACCTCCGCGAACGAGTCATCAAAGGCGAGAAATTCTCGATGCTTGCCACACTCTATTCCCAGGACCCCGGCTCCGCTTCAAAGGGCGGCGAGTTGGGATTCTTCTCCCGAGGCGACATGGTGGGCGAGTTCGAGGCTGCAGCCTTCGCCCTCAAACCCGGCGAGGTGTCGCCCATCATTGAAACCCAGTTTGGATTCCATATCATCCAACTCATCGAACGTCGCGGCAACTCCATCAATGCCCGCCACATCCTCATTATCCCCAAGGTCTCTTCCGAAGACCTTCTCAAGGCTCGTATGCGACTCGACAGCCTTGCCGTCGAGATACGTTCCGGCAACATCTCCTTCGAGGATGCCGCCCGTCAGTACAGCACCGCCGACAACGCCCGTCAGGGTGGTGTCGTCACCAACTCCGCCGACGGCAGTGGGCGCTTCGACGAGAACACTGTCAAGGAGCAGTATCCTACTGTCGGTATCCCCGGTCTAGACGTCGGCGAAATCTCCAACGCCACAGCCTTCCGCACCTCCGACAACCACGACGCCTACCGCATCATTCGCCTCAACAGGAAATACCCCTCCCATCGCGCCAACCTCAATGACGACTACGACAACATTTACAACGCCGCACTCGCCTCGGCCAAGCAGAAATTCATGCGCCAGTGGGCTCAGAATCAGGTGCGCAAAACCTTCGTCAAACTCTCTCCTGAATACCAAGACTGCACCTTCAAAAACCTTAGTTTCTAATCTCTAATTTTTAAAATCAGACATGTCCGACAAAGAACATCTCGACCTCTTCGAGCAGAAATATAACGACTTGCGCAACGAAATGGCTAAAGTCATCGTGGGCCAGCAGGAAGCTGTCGACAGTCTCTTGCTCTCTGTCTTCACCGGTGGCCACTGCCTCCTCCTCGGTGTGCCGGGACTCGCCAAGACCCTTATGGTCAACACCCTGGCTCAAACCCTCGGCCTCACCTTCTCGCGCATCCAGTTCACACCCGACCTTATGCCCTCCGACATCACGGGCTCCGAAATCCTCGACCGTGAGCGCAACTTCAAGTTCATCCAGGGCCCTGTCTTTGCCGGCATCGTCCTCGCCGATGAAATCAACCGCACTCCTCCCAAGACCCAGGCCGCACTCCTCGAGGCCATGCAGGAACATCGTGTCACCGTCTCCGGCACCTCTTATCCCTTGCCCAATCCCTTCTTCGTCCTCGCCACACAGAACCCCATCGAGCAGGAAGGCACCTATCCGCTCCCCGAAGCTCAGCTCGACCGTTTCATGTTCAACGTACGCCTTGACTACCCCTCTTTTGAAGAAGAGATGCAGATAGTCCGTCAGACCACCGTCGACAGTGACATCCAGGTGCAGAAAATACTCTCTGCCGACGAAATCCTCGCCTTCCAGCAACTTATCCGCCGCATGCCTGTACCCGACAATGTCGTCGAATATGCCGTCCGTCTGGTAAGTAATACTCGTCCAAATACCCAGTCACTCAGTCACTCAGATACACAGTCACTCAATCGCTATATCTCCTGGGGCGCCGGTCCCCGAGCCTCCCAGTACCTCATTATGGGTGCCCGCACCTATGCCGCTATGCACGGCAAATACTCCCCCGACGCCGAGGATGTCCGCGCCGTCGCCTTCAATGTCCTGCGCCATCGCATCGTACGCAACTACTATGCCGAAGCCGAAAACATCTCCACCGACCAAATCATCAATGAACTGTTGAAAGATGAAAAGTGAGAGGTGAAAGGTGAAAAAAAGAAGATGACCATCTAAGAGTGCGTTCATATGAGAGAAATGAAATCCATAATAAAATCATTTATTATTGCGATAGCAATACCTTTCACCTTGTGCCTTTCACCTTTCACTTTGCAGGCCCAGTCCGGACTCTATGTCCCTTCGGCCAAGCCTGTCAAAAACATCCAGAAAGCCCTCACCAACCCGCCTACCTTCCACCTCCTGCTTTCCTATCACGGCAATGACTCCTCCTACTCTGTCAACGACCTCGACCTGCTCGACTCCGCCTACCGCATTGCTTTCGACATCGACAATCCCAACTACTACACCATGACTGTCGAAAGCTATGGCAACGCCGACGACTCCTTGGGACAACGTCGTGTCGACGGCGTGGTGCGCTATTTCGCCGGCCGAAGCTATGCTCCCTTCCCCATCCGCATGGCTCACAACCCCATACGGTGCTCTTGTCACGGCGACACCGTCGAAACACTTCGTTTCGAAGTGCCGCTGGCCACCGCCGTCTACAATTGCTCCGAGCTGCCTGAGGCTCGCCGCCTCCTCAACAAAAGCATCCCCTTGGAGAACACCGTCCTCGTCACCTTCACCAACAACCCCGACGAGTGTCTCGGCACCGCTCGCGGATGCTTCGTGCCGTCGTCCGACAGCATCGTCCGTGGCTATTATGCCACCCTCTTCCTCACCCGAGGCTCCGTCTATTCTATCGAAGGAACCAAGGACACCTGCCCCGGGGGACTCGAAATCTCTATTGAAGACCACCTCAACTACCGTCAGATAGTCGAACGCTACCGCCTCATCCCGCATCCCAAGCAGATTCTTGTGCAGGCCGGCTACATTGTCATCAAAAGCAATTTCGGCCGTGGGGCCGACGAGTGCGAGCTGGAGCAGAAAGACTCTGTCTTCGTCCGCATCCCCGCCACCGCCGAACAGCTGGCGGCAAAACTGAAATTCTTCGCCAAAGTGAAGACCTCCCGTGGCTTGGAATACAAAGCTCTGCCCACACGCAAGTTGCCCGGCAAGGGCGACCTGGTGCTGCAGGCACCCATCAGCGTCGACCAGTTCGACACCATCTATCTCGGCAAGCGCATCCAGGAAAAGGAACTCGACGACTATTTTTATGAGGTCGACAGCCCCACCGAGGCCGCTGCCTTCGCTGTCGGCAAGCACTTCTTCGTCGCCTACCGTGTCGACAAACATGGACAATATAACCTCAAGCGCCCCCTCCGCGACCTCTTCCGCATCGTCCCCGAACAGGAAGAAGAGCTCGAACAACCCGCTGAACACAAAGAACTCAAGGGCGAGGAAATCATCGAAGACTAACACATTAACGCATTCAATAATGGCTTACCTCCAAACCGATGTCACCAAGGTCACCACGCGTGTCCTCCAGAACATGAAACTCCATGGCGAGAAAATTGCCATGCTCACGGCCTATGACTACTCCATGGCCTCCCTCCTCGAAAGCGCCAAAATCGACGTCGTCCTCGTCGGCGACTCCGCCGCCAATGTCATGGAAGGCCACAAGACCACGCTGCCCATTACCCTCGATGAAATGATTATCTATGCCGCCTCGGTGGTCAAGGCCATGAAGCGCGCACTCGTCGTCGTAGACATGCCCTTCGGCACCTACCAGGGCAACTCCAAGCAGGCCCTGGCCAGCGCCATCCGCATTATGAAGGAGACGGGCGCCGACGCCATTAAGATGGAGGGTGGCGAGGAAATCCTCGAAAGCATCCAGCGCATCCTCTCGGCAGGCATCCCCGTCATGGGGCACCTCGGCCTCACGCCGCAGAGCATCAACAAGTTTGGCACCTATGCCGTGCGCGCCACCGACGAGGAAGAGGCCGCTCAGGTGAAGAAAGACGCCCTCATCCTCCAGGAGGCCGGCTGTTTCGCACTGGTGCTCGAGAAAATCCCCGCCATGTTGGCTGCCGAAGTCACTGCCGAACTGAAGATTCCCACCATCGGCATCGGCGCCGGTGCACAGACCGATGGTCAGGTGCTTGTGCTGCAGGACATGCTCGGTATCACCCAGCAGTTCAAGCCACGCTACCTCCGCACCTACGGCACCTTCGGCGAGGACATCTCCAACGCCATCCGCCACTACATCAGCGATGTGAAAAGCGGTGATTTCCCAAACGAAAAAGAGCAGTATTAACCTGCTCTTTTTTAATCATTTCTGCCTCTGTTCTTTCATTGTTCTTTCATTGTTCTTTCATTTTAATGGGAGAACAATGAAAGAAGTATGGTGAAAAAGAGGCAATTATTATTTCACTACTTCTGCTTCGACGTAGTCGGCGTCTTTTTCTTCGAGGGCCTTGCGGGTGTTGCCGAGGTAGTCCTCGACGAGGTTCAGGCCGGCGAGGCCGGTGAAGCTGGCGAGGCCGATGCCGAGGAAGGCAATGCCGAAGAGGATGCCCAAGGGTTTGTTGACGGTGTCGGGGACGAAGGCACTCCAGATGCCGAATCCAATGACCATCAGACCGAAGAGGAGCATGAGCCACCAGCCTTTGGCACCGGCGCGGTAGTATTTGATGGTGTTGAAGGTGAAGTCGATGCCTTCGAAGAGGATGAAGATGCCGAGGAGGATGGCGATGATTTTGGGGTTGAAGATGATGAGGGCGCCGAGGGCCACCATCAGCAGGGAGGCGGAGATGCGCATGGTCTCGAGGCTGTGGGCGGCGGCTTTGTATTCGAGGAAGAAGAACACGACGCCGGCGATGACGATGACGATGCCGGCGATGCGTGCAAAGTTTTCCATGGTGTCCGCCGGGAAGCAGAAGCATACGATACCGAGGGCGGAGAAGAGGATTCCGCGAATGATGAGGCTTATTTTGCTACTTTTAAACATGGCTTTTAAGGTTTAAAGGGTTTGAAAGGTTGAAAAGGGTCTCACTTTTACTTGTCCAAGGGTTTGTTCGCGTTGGGCTTGGGAGTGGCGGCAGGGGTAGCGATACTGGCGCGCATGTCGGTGTCGGCCTGGATGTTCTTCATGCGGTAGTAGTCCATGATGCCAAGGTTGCCGTTGCGGAAAGCTTCGGCCATAGCCAGCGGCACTTCGGCTTCGGCCATGATGACTTTGGCGCGGGCTTCTTGAGCCTTGGCTTTCATCTCTTGCTCGGAGGCGACGGCCATAGCGCGGCGCTCCTCGGCCTTAGCTTGGGCGATGTTCTTGTCGGCATTGGCCTGATCCATCTGCAGCTGGGCACCGATGTTCTTACCTACGTCGATGTCGGCGATATCGATGGAGAGAATCTCGAAGGCGGTACCGCTGTCGAGGCCCTTGGTGAGGACGAGCTTGGAGATGCTGTCGGGGTTCTCGAGCACCTGCTTGTGGCTGGTGGCAGAGCCGATGGAGGTGACGATACCTTCGCCGACACGGGCGAGGATGGTCTCTTCGCCGGCACCACCGACGAGTTGTTTGATGTTGGTGCGCACGGTGACACGGGCCTTGGCGATGAGCTGGATGCCATCCTTGGCAACGGCGGCCACGGGGGGCGTGTCGATGACCTTGGGATTGACGGAGGTCTGGACGGCTTTGAGGACGTCGCGGCCGGCGAGGTCGATGGCTGTAGCGGTCTTGAAATCGAGGTTCATGTTGGCCTTGTCGGCGCTGATGAGGGCGTTGACGACGGAGTTGACATGGCCGCCGGCGAGGTAGTGGGCCTCGAGGTCGTTCTGCTTGAGTTGCAGGCCGGCCTTGGTGGCGGAAATCATGTTGTTGACGATGACGGTGGGTGGCACTTTACGGAAGCGCATGAAGATGAGCTGCACCAATGAGGTGTGAACACCCGAGATGAGGGCCTGGAACCAAATTCCGATGGGAACAAGGTAGAGGAACAGGACGAGGGCTACAAAGCACACTCCAATGATAATTAATGTTTCAGTCATAAGGCAATATTATTTTTATTCTTAATTCTTAGTTCCTAGTTCTCAAACCGTTTGTCGTCGACTTCGCGGACATCGATGCGATAGCCTTCGGTGGCGACGACCTCGATGGAGCGGTCGGGATCGATGAATTTGTTGACGGCGTGGACTTCCATCTGCTGGCCGTCGATGAGGGCTTTGCCCGTGGGGGCGAGGCGGGAAATGGTGACGCCACGGGTGCCGTTCTTTACGGCGGGTTCGAGTTGGTTGACTTTACTGTCGACTTCCTCGTTCAGGCTGAAGCGCTGCCAGGTCTTTGATTTCATGAAGAGCACAAGCATGAGGATGCAGAAGGCGATGGCGCAGAGGAGGATGATGGTGCCGACTCGGCTGCCGAATTGGACGTAGCTTTGCCATACGCCGACGCCGATGAAGAGCACGCCGAAGAATCCGGCGACGCCACCGGGGAGAGCCACAATCTCGAGTGCCAACAACACGACACCGAGGATGAGGAGGATGATTATCAGAGCAGTACTCATGGGTTGAATTGTTTTGGGGTATTATTCTACTATTTCGGTGGTTAACTGTTTGTTGAGGAGCGCGGTGTGCATGGGTAGCAGTTCGGAGTAGGAGCCGTGCTTGACGGAGCATTTTCCGTGGCAGTGGACGAGGATGGCGCATTGCTCGGCCTGTTCGGCGGTGTGGCGGCAGATGTCGACGAGGGCCTTGATGACGTAGTCGAAGGTGTGGACGTCGTCGTTCCACAGCACCAGCTGGCAGCCGTTGTCTTCGAGGACGGCGGCTTCGTCTTCCGCTTGGGGACTTACGTATGGTTTAGGCTCTTCCATTTTCACTTTTCACTTCTTAAAAGTGCTACTGCTTGCGCCGATATTCCCTCTTCTCTTCCCTCGAATCCCAGGTGCTCGGTGGTGGTGGCTTTGACAGAGATTTGGTCGATGGAGATGCCGAGGGTGTCGGCAATGTTCTGGCGCATCTGCGGGATGTGGGAGGCCATTTTGGGACGCTGGGCAACGATGGTGGAGTCGATGTTGCCTACGGCATATCCGTACTCTTTCAGCAGTGTGCCGACATGCGACAGGAGTTTGAGGCTGGAGATGCCCTTGTAGGCAGGGTCGGTGTCGGGGAAGTGCTTGCCGATGTCGCCCAGTGCGGCGGCGCCGAGGAGGGCGTCGCAGATGGCGTGGAGCAGCACGTCGGCGTCGCTGTGGCCCAGCAGACCGTGGGTGTGCTCGATGCGCACTCCACCTATCCACAGAGGCAGCCCTTCTTGGAGTTTATGAACATCATATCCGGTTCCGATCCTCATTTCAATTTTCAATTTTCAACTAATTACAGACTACTAACCACTAATCACTAACCACTGACTACTTAGTCGGTTTCATATCAAGTCCGATGGAGATGCGGATGGTGTTGGCCAAGGAGTTGGTGGAGACGGTGGTGGTGGGGATGAGGTAGGCGAAGTCGCCGGAGAAGTAGTTGTAGCGGATGCCGAATCCCACGGTGGCATATTGGCGGCCGCCTTTGGTCTCGTGCTCGTAGAAGTAGCCGGCGCGGAAGGCGAAGGTCTCGGCGTACCAGTATTCGGCACCGGCGGAAATCTGTATTTCGTGCAGCTCTTCAGCGAAGCCGCCGGGAGCGTCGTAGAACGACTGGATGGCGCCCTGGATGACGCCGATATTGTTATATTCGGTGTAGTCGTTGGCGAAGCGCGAAGGATAGGTTACGCCGTCTTTGGTGTATGGCGGTGTGGGGACGAGGAGCTTGTTGAAGTCGAGAAGCACCGAAATCTTGTTGTACTCGTCAATGCGGTTGGTGTAGCGTCCGCCGAGACGGAGGTTGGCGGGCAGGAACTCCTTGTCGTTGTCGTCGTTGGAGTAGGAGAGTTTGGCGCCGAGGTTGGAGATGAAGAGACCCAGGGCGAAGTCCTGGACTTTGTCGATAGGTTGCTGGAAGTAGAGTCCGATGTCGGCAGCCAGCGAGTTGGCGGCCTGGGTGCTGGTCCACCCACCACCATCCTCGATGCTCATACTGTTGGTGAGGTCCGACCGCATGAAGCGCCCCGTGGCACCCAGCGAGAGGTTGTCCGAGAGCTTGAGGGCGTAGGTGATGTCGACGGCGAATTCGTTAGGGTGCAGGGTGTTGATTTTGTCGCCCTCCATGTTGGTCATATCGATGTCGCCGAGGGTGAAATAGGTGAGGCTGGCAGCAGCGGTGCTACGGTCGTTGATGCGGTAGTAGCCACCGAGGTAGAAGAGGTTCATGTCGCCCACTTTCAGCTTACGCAGCCAGGGAGTGTAGGTGGTGTATACACCTGCCACATTCTCGATGAAAGCGAATTTGGCGTTGTTCCAGTGGGCCGAGTAGGCGTCGGGGGTGGAGGCTACGCCGGCGTCGCCCATGGCGGCAGAGATGGCGTCGGGGGCAATGAGAATGATGGGCATGCCGGTGGAGATGAAGTTCTTGTTCTGTCCAATCTCAGAGTAAGCGGACTGGGCGCCGAGCGTTCCGCCCATCGCCACAAGCAGTGTCAGGAAAATCAGTTTCTTCATCAATAAAGGTTTGAAAGTTTTAGTTTTTACTTTTTACTTTTTAGTTTTCACTTTCCCAGTAACGCAGAATAAAATCTTTTATTGTGTCAACGTACAATACATTTTGTTGTCACCTGTCGCGTCTCGCCGTCCGAGCAGCTGAGCACCATGCGGGCGAGGTAGAGTCCCGGCGGCACGGAGGTGACGTCCCAATACACGGGGCCGACGAGGAAAGCGCCGGCAGAGACGGTCGGGATGTGGGTGTAGAGCAGTTGCCCTTGCGAGGTGTATATCTGCAGCTCGGCCGACAGGATGTCGACGGGCGTGTTGACGCGCAGCGAGAAGGTGGCCCGTGTGGTGGCGGGGTTGGGAGCGCAGGTGAGTTCCGAGAAGGTGAGAGTGTCGCTGCTGTGCACCACGAAGGGGACAGTGGCGGAGGTCGAGAGACCGAAGATGTTCCATGCTTTCACCGTCACGGTGTGGCGTCCCGGGGTGAGGTCCTGCAGCGTGTAGGCCACGCTGCCGCAGCGGCCGTCGGCAATGTCGGGCTGGAAGAGGTCGTTGAGGACGATGAGGCTGCCGGGATTGTCGTCAACCATGGCTGTGATGTCGTGTCCCAGCCCCGTGCCGATATTCACGCCTGCCGAGTCGGTGATGAGTGCCAGCAGGGTGGGGGAGGAACCCGTCAGGCCGCCGGCACGGAAGTTGGTGTCGCCCAAGAAAAGCCGTATCGTCGGTGGCTCCGCGTCGGCGTACGACGAGTCGCTCAATCCGCCGAGCATTAGGTGCGTGAAGCTGCCGCTGGCATGGTCGAAGGAACTCTTGGCATAATGGCTCAGCTTGGCATAGTCATAGCGGTAGGAGACATCCATCGGCACGATGAACGAATATTCGAAGCGGCCGCCACTCACGGCGTGGCTGCCTTTGTACAGCACGTTCTTCTGCTGCCAGAAGGAGACCTCCGTGCCGGGGTTGTCGTTGGCCAAAGTGGTGGTTCGCATCTCGCGGTCGTAGACCACAGGATAGATGGTGCCGTCGAAATCGCTCACCAGCTGCCCGTCGGCATCCTGAATCTCACCGCTCACGGTGACACGGCTCAGCACCTCGGCGGTCACATCGCTGGTGTCGTCCACCGGCGTGGCGTTGATGTGTGTCACCTTCACCCGGTTCGTCGGCTGGCTCAGCCGTAGCGCGGGGTCGCCAATCAGGGCTATCGACATCGAGACATAGGTGCGGTTCTTGGCTCTCCGCAGCGCATCGCCGATGGTGTTGGCAGGGTCAAGGGCGAAGAGCACAACCTCCTTGTTGAAGCGTTCAATATGGCTGATGGGTCGCGAGGCGGCGATGACGCCGATGGCGGCGGCAGGCGCCAGCAGGCAGGCCTCGGCACCGCACTCCTCGTCAGGCAGGTCGTAGTGGCCGTAGGAGCACGTACTCGTCACAAACAGCGGCAGCCGGTCGGTATTGCTGTAGGAATCGATGTCCGCCGGCTCGATGTATCGCTCGGTGCCTATATAGGCCGTCGAGCCGTGGCCTATGTAGTTCAGCAGCAGGCATCCGTAGTCCATGCGTTGACGCAGCGCATTGTTCAGGTCAGGGTAGTACGAGCCGATGGCCCCCGACGACTGGTGGTAGGCGTCGGCATACAGACGGTCGATGTTCAGCTGCGGCAGCGTCTGCTTGATGGCCGTGGCGATAGCCTCTGACGAGTGGGCGAAAATGCTGTCGCCGCTATGTCCGGGGTCCGCATCGTCGGCCAGCAGCGCCACATAGTTGCGCCAGTCGCCGCGACTCCCCTCGTCGAGCATGTCGCGACGGGTCATGTAACCCTCTATCTTGTCCACTATGTGGGTCGCCTCGTCGGCACTCTTGGCTGGCAGCCTCCCCACGCTCACGTCGAGGGTCTCCGAGTAGTTGCCGTGCTCCTCGGGGTCCAGATATCCCAGCATGTCGTCGCTGGCATACGAACCCCCGTCGTCGTCGAAAGAGAAAGGTGTCTCGTAGGTGACCACCGTCGGCAAGCCGTTCCCCAGGAGGTCTCGGTTGTCGTAGCTCCCCTTGCCGAAAAGCACCAGGTAGCGTGGCGGACGCGAAGGATGCTCCTCCTTCATCCAGCGCAGCAGCGCACGGATGGCCATGGGGTCCTGTTTGCCCGACGAAAACTCGTTGTACACCTGCTCGTCGGTCACCACAAGGGCCGACAGTGTGTCGAGGAGCTCGTGCAGTGTGGCCAGGCGTGAGGCATGCTCAAGGAAGGAAGGATGTGCGACAACCACCAGGTCGGCGGCAGGACTGCCGTGCAGATTCTGGTTGTCCATCGGGACGATATCTTCAGGTGTAAGGTAGGAATAGTCGTCGAAAGCCACATAGGTGCGAGCCCCTCCGGTGCTGTCGCTCCAGCTGACCACCGACGGCTGTCCACTGCCCACTAAGTCCATCTCGCGTTCGCTGCCGGCCACCGTTACCTCCCAGACCCTCGCACCCACAGTGGAGGACAGTGTCATACGGAATTCCGAATGCGGGGTTCCTGGTTCCGAAATCCGGAACAGCTGTTGGCCGCCGCCGAAAGTCAAGGACGCGTCGCCTGTCAGCTCGATAAAATCCAGATAGCCGCTACCTCCGTTGTCGCTGGGAGAGAAACTGAGCGTGAAGGTGTAGGACGCCGCCGAGGCGCTCATCGCGTCGACCACGGTGCGGTAGGGGTTGTTTGCGCTGAGGGTCTCTCCCCGGTTGTAGCCGTTGGCGGTGAGGGAGAAGCTGCCCGAGGTCGTGCCGAGGGTGGCCACCGCCCAGCGTATCTTCACGTTGCTGATGTTGCTACCCGGCAGGCGCAGGTCGAAGGAGCGCGACGGCACCGCGCTGGTGAACTTCTCGCCCATCCACAGCTGCCCCGTCTTGTACACGTTCACCAAGTCGTTGTCCACATGCGTCACCACCGTGTGTGTAGTAATCACATTGTCCGTAGCCACCGCTGCCGCCAAGGCTATGCGCCTCGTCGTGGCGGCGGAAGCCGTCAAGTAATAGTAGTTCTCGCGGGCGTAGGCGTGGTGTGTGAAGGTCCACCGCTGCAGACCGCTGTCGTAGCGCCATTCTTCGGCTCCTTCGCCGTAGAAGAGCAGGTCGTCGTCGCTGTCGAAAAGGCCGTTGCCGTTGCGGTCCCTCACCTCGATGGCCAGCTGACGCAGCCCGTCGGTGGGTGTCTCGCTGTTATAGGTAGACAGCATGCCTGCGCCCATGCCGTAGACCGCCAGGCTGTCCACGCTGGCACCCGCCAGCGCCGGGATGTCGCTCGGCGTGACGCGGTAAACGCCCGCCGTCGCCGCCGACATCTTCCACCACTGCCCCGAGGAAAACACCGACTGCCCACCGGCCACCGACCACTGACCACTGACTACTAACAATAATATATATTTCGCAATCCTTTTCATCAATAAAAAAACTCTCAGTTCCCTGTTGATTATTAATTTTCAATTTTCAATTTTCAATTTTCAATTGTATACTAACCCACTACCCCATAACGCTACAATTAATTAATTATTGTGCAGCAAGGCTCTTCGTCCTTTTTACTTTCCAAACTCGTTTATATTCGTTTGAATATTCCTTTTTTTATAACGTCTAAAACAAAGTTTTATTGTGTTTTGGATGAAAGAAGATGAGCGTTCTGGCAGATTTGCATTTTGTAGGCATCGGAAGCACGTGTGATTTGGAGCTCCCCGTTGGGAGCGTACTGGATGGAGCTGACCGAAAAGTTAAAATTGGATTCGATTCTAATATTCATTGTTACAGATATTTAATATGAGGATGGTCGATTTTTTCGGATGTAAAGATACATAAATATTTATGTAAATCAAATAAAATATGTATTTTTGCACCGAGAAAAAGAAAAATGCAACCGTCTATAGATAGCAAACCCTCCCGTGATGCGATGAAGACTCATGGCATGAAAGGGGCTTTTTTTTGCACTTTTTCTTCAAAAAAAGCAACTGCTCAATTGTTACCAAACAATTACACTCAAAGTATTTCTGAAAAATTCACAAGGTGTTCTTTCACCGGGAAAGAACGTGACGAGGAGACCGGCTACGGATACTTCGGCGCCAGATATATGGACCACGAGCTGATGACCAGCTGGCTTAGCGTCGACCCGATGGCTGACAAGTACCCGAGCATCTCCCCATACAACTATTGCATGTGGAACCCAGTTAAACTTATAGATCCGGATGGAAGAGATGTTTTGCCGTGTAGTGATGAAGCTTATGAAATGATTCTGAGATCGATACCTGTAGAGGCAAGAGCATATGTGAAACGCAATTCTGATGGTTATATCGATAGGGATTTGATAAATTCATATAGTTGCGAAAGTCAAAATTTCAATGACTTAAAGGAGCTTGTTAATCTAGATTGTGTTATAGAAGTCGCTGTTTCGCAAGAATATGAATATCTCGATAAAGATAATAATCCAAAAACGAATAAATATTTTTCAACTGGAATTTACGTTTACCCTGAAGAATCGGACTGGTTTGATGTCGAAGGGACAACTCCAAACTTCCTTAGCACAGGAGAAGTAGGGTGTACAGGAGTTACTCAGTATCCAGAGTCGTCAGCGGCTTGGCCATCTACCAATGGGAATGTCAAGGTGCACGTAAATAGTCTGCTGTCTCCGCAAGGGAGAGCCGAAATTTTTGCTCATGAATTCTTTGGTCATGCATATATCTATGCCACAACGGGAGATGTTCATGCCGCATCACATTGGCCGGCGAAAGACGAAAATAATCAAGACTATGATGCTAACAGTCGATGACACACTCGAATAATAAACGCGAAACGAGAGGTTATTAACAATAATAAATAGTTTGTAATTATGATAGGTAAAGTGCCATTTCTACTTTTCTCATTATCTCCAATGATATGTTTGTGTCAGCCATCTATAACAAGAAATGAGACCCAACTTTTGTTTAGTAATTCTCCATCAATAAAATCGATAAGATATACGATTAAGAATACTGACGAAGACACAATTTACATATGGTTACAAAAAAAAGATATGTCATCAATTGGAGAACAATCTTTTATACGGTATTTTTTTGGCAAAAAGGAGTTTTCTTTATCCATGTTGTGCTTTGATGGCAGTGTGTATTTAGATTCCCCATTTATACCAGTTATAGGTGCCAATTTTATAAAAAGGCTTTCCCCAAATGAATCATTTTATGTTTATCTATTAAATTGTGATATAGATCCATCTATGATTCATTATGAATCAATCAACAACATCAAAAAGATAGTGCCGCCCAAAAGATTGGATGAATATGGTTTTATAGATGATTATGTTATTATAGACTCTGTCATCTTTTGATTAACTTAGACTCTAGTTCAATATATAAACTTCCTGTTGTAGCAACAAAAGAAACCAGTAGCGACATGGTTAATGTCCATCTCCTAATACGTGGTACAATGTGCAAATGTCTGATTGGTGAAACAAAAAGAATATAAAAACGAAGGGGCAAACCGCACGAAAACCGTGCGGTTTTACCCCTTTATTTTTATCGGCAACGATGATGAGCTCCAGAGGAAGGCTGATAAATTGTTTAAACAAAGCCTCGACCAAGTGAACCATCGTGTGCTTGATGAGAACGACCTCGACTGCATCATGCACAATGAGTTTGCAAGGGAGGAGTTTGGCTATTGGATTGATGACATTCCCTACCAGATGAAGGCAGACGTTAAGTTTGACCACGACCAGTTCAAGGATATGGTCAACTCAATGTTGACCGATTATCATACCGGAGAGGAGAAGGAAGTGTATTTCTACCACTCGGACCACCTCGGCAGTGCCAGCTGGATTACCGACAGCATCGGCATTCCGATTCAACACCTGCAGTACCTGCCTTACGGCGAGCCGTACATCGACCAACGCGCTGCTGGCACAACCTACCGTGAACGTTTCCGGTTCACCGGGAAAGAACGCGACGAAGAAACTGGCTACGGCTACTTCGGAGCGAGATACATGGACCACGAGCTGATGACAATGTGGCTGAGCGTCGACCCTATGACTGATAAGTATCCTGGCATCTCACCTTACAACTACTGCATGTGGAATCCGATTAAGTTGGTGGATCCAGACGGGAATGAAATTGATGATTATTTTTCTTTGAGTGGGAAATATCTCGGTTCCGACAATGCAGAAACACACAATGTACGAATAATAAGTGATTTTTCATGGAACTCGTTGGATAAAAATGAAAATGGTAACGTAGATCATGATTTGGCATACGCCATGTCTAAACCATTCTCTGACGTTAGTGGATATATGTCGACAGATGCTCAATTGTCAGTATACCAACACTACAATCCTACAGAATATAGGCTTGAAAGTTACGAAGAAGATGACGGTTCATCCTATGGGATGAGAAGCCGATTTGAACGTGATAAGGATCCCGTTATTCGGATCCATCTAAAAGGCAATGCTTCGTTAATTAAAATATGCGATTATGCAGATGAGATAATAAGTACGTTCGCCCATGAAAAAGGCCATATAGATCTCTATCTAAATGTGGGGTTTTCCGAATACGTGGAGACAAGTGTGGATATTAGAGAGCAAATTGCCATCAAAGCAGAGATGAGCAATCCTTCTTGGAATGGGACACGAGAGGTGTACAAACAGGATGCAATAAAATATGGGAGAAAATTTGGGCTTAAAATAAATGAAAAAGGAGAAATAATGCAATGAAAAAGATGTTTGTACTTATGTTGTTGCTGTACCATTATGCAGGTTATAGTCAGCATTATCTGATGATAGATTCGTTAATAGTATACGATATTATTGAATCCGAACCGGATAGTATTATTGACGAACAATTTGGAGAGGGACCATTTGTTTTCGGATACTTTACCTTATATAACCATACGAATGAACCGTTAGTCATCCGGCAGTCAAATTATTCTATGCTGTTTTGCTATGATTTTGCAGAAGAAAAACATTCAAGTTTATTCATGCATTTGAATATGGAACAAGATCAAGTAACAATAAATGCAATGGATTCCCTTAAATTCAAATGTGGTGCCAGATTAATGATAGATGTTGAACTTCAGGAATCGCAAAGATTCATAAGTCAAAATAAAAAAATTGTCAATCATTCTGAAATATTTAAGGATATTCTTCCTACACTTTATGCAGAGTTGACCCTTCAGAATGGTGTACATATTATTTCAACAACACAGGTGTGGAAATTTAATTGTGATAATGTGGAAATGGGAAAACCATTAAAAATATACCCTGATAATAGGCATTCTTACGAAGACACTCCTATACGCTATAGAGAATGATATCTCATAAACTATGAACATCGAACTGTCAGGTCATTATGGCTATCGGCGGATAGTGAAATCCGTGCTGCCTAGCATCGCCATGGTGCTGGTGACGTCGGTGTATTCGATTGTCGACGGCTTCTTCGTGAGCAATTTCGCCGGCAAGTCGGGCTTCGCCGCCATCAACCTGACGTTCCCTGTCATCATGATGATTGGCTCGCTGGGCCTGATGATCGGCAGCGGCGGCGCGGCGCTGACGGCCAAGCTCAAGGGCGAGGGCTATCCCCACAAGGCCAACCGCGTCTTCTCCATGTTGGTGAACTTCGGTCTGGCACTGGGGGTCGTCCTCGGCGTGCTGCTGGCCCTCTTCGCACCCCTGGTGTCGCGCTGGCTGGGCGCCGACGAGGCCATGATGGACGAGTGCGTGGTCTACATCCGCCTCAATATGTTCGGCATGCCGGGCTTCGTGCTGCAGTGCGCCTTCCAGTCGTTCTACATGGCCGCCGAGCGTCCGCAGCTGGGCACGGTGATGAGTGTCGTGGCGGGGGTGACCAATATCGTCCTCGACGCCGTCTTGGTGTGGGCCCTCGGCATGGGCGTGGCGGGTGCCGCCATCGCCACCTCGGCGGGATGCCTCGTGGGAGGCCTCTTCCCGCTCTACTACTTCTCCTCGCGCCGTAACCGCGGCAGCCTGCGCCTGGTGCGCACCCGCATGCTGTGGTCCTATGTCGGCAAGGCCTGCTCCAACGGACTCTCGGAGTATGTGGCCAATATCGCCATGAATATCGTCACCATCTGCTACAACCTCCAGCTCATGCGCTACCTCGGCGAGGACGGCGTGGCGGCCTACGGCGTGCTGATGTACATAGCCTTCATCTTCGTCGCCGTCTTCATCGGCTACAACATCGGCATCACCCCCATCATCGGCTTCCACTATGGCGCCCGCGATGTGCCTGAGCAGCGGTCGCTCTTGCGCAAGTCCCTGGTGCTCATCGCCGTGACGGGAGTGCTGATGACGGCCGTGTCCGAGCTCTTCGCCGGCCCTCTGTCGCGCCTCTTCGTGGGCTACGACAAGGGGCTGGCCGACATGACGGAGTACGGCATGCGACTCTACCTCCCGGCCATGCTCGTCTGTGGCCTGAACATGTTCACCTCGGCACTCTTCACCGGCCTGAACAACGGCGTGGTGAGTGCCGTAGCCTCCTTCGCCCGCACGCTGGTCTTCGAGCTCTCCTGCGTGTGGCTGATACCCATGCTGCTGGGAATCAACGGTATCTGGCTGTCGTGGGGCATTGCCGAGGTGCTGGCACTCTTCCTCTGCAACTTCCTCGTCATCCGCTACGCCCCACAGCTGGTGAAAAAAAAATTCGCTCCCGCACAATAATATTTGAAAAGGGGAGTTACTAAACCGACTAACGCATTGACGCGATGACGCGTTAACGCAATAAAAAAAGAGTGTTTGGCCCCGTAGTTCAGCTGAATAGAACGTCGGATTCCGGTTCCGAAAGTCGTGGGTTTGAATCCCGCCGGGGTCACCAAAGACTAACGCATTAACACATTAACGCATTAACGCATTAACACATTAATGAAGCGTTCCTCCCATCCATTCATGCACTTGCTGGTGCTGGCGCTGTGGTCGCTGGTGCTGATGGTCGTTGCCGTCGTCGCCGGCGCCGCTCTCGGCATTTCCGGCACCCCTTCAGTCACGCAGTCGCACGGTCACGCAGCCGTCTTCCTGCTCTGGAATGTCGCCGTGCAGCTGCTGACCTTCGCCCTGCCGGTGGTGCTGGTGACGTGGATGTACTATCGTGACAATCAGCGCGATTTCTATCGGATGGACTTCGGCCGTCGGCGCTGGATGCTCGCCTTGGCGGGTGTGGCGGTGCTCCTGTTCCTGGTGCCGCTCACCGACTGGCTCACCACCTGGAACGACAGCTGGACGCTCCCCGAAGGCCTCCGCAAGGTCGGCGAGGAGTCGCAGCAGACGGTGGAAGCCCTGATGAAAGAATGCCATCCGCTGCTCGGCCTCTTCGGCCTGGCCCTGATTCCGGCGCTCTGCGAGGAGCTCTTCTTCCGTGCGGGCGTGCAGAATCTGTTGCGCCGCTGGTTCAAGAATCCCCATGCGGCGGTATGGGTGGCGGCGGCCATCTTCAGCCTCGCCCACTTCGAGCTCTCCGCCTTCCTGCCGCGTTTCTTCCTCGGCGCCCTCCTTGGATACCTCTATCTCTACGGCCGCTCGCTCTTGGTCAACGTCACGGCCCATTTTGTCAACAACGCCATCATAGTCCTGGCCTATGCCATTGCCGCCGATGGAAACTCGGGGTTCGACCCCTCCGCCCCGCTCGCCGTCCCCCCGCTGCTCACCGTCGCCTGCATCCTCGTCGCCGCCGCCCTCTTCTATGGGGTCTTCCTTCGCCACAAGTCCTTCCCTGAGACAGAATGATAATCGGCTAAAAATTAGTCGGTAATAGGGCGAAAGGACCCAAAATGGGAATTAAGAATTGAGATTTAAGGATTAAGAGGTGTAATTGCAAATCAATGATAGATAGTGTATTGTGTAAGGATGAAATGTTAAAAATAATTTTTTTTCAAAAAAAATCTTTCCGTTTCAAAAAATAGTTGTATTTTTGCACTCCGATTTTTGGTTGAAAAACAGACAATAAGATTAACAATTAAAAATAATTAGAGAAATGACAAAGGCAGAAATCGTAGCTGAAATAGCTCAGAAAACCGGTATCGAGAAGGTCGCCATCCAGGCCACCGTCGAGGAGTTTATGACCGTTATCAAAGAGAGCCTCTCCGAGGGCGAAAATGTGTACCTGCGTGGCTTCGGCAGCTTCATCGTGAAGAAACGCGCTGAGAAGACTGGCCGCAACATCAGCAAGAACACCACCATCATCATCCCCGCTCACAACATCCCCGCTTTCAAGCCCGCCAAGACTTTCATGCAGGATGTGAAAAAGAAAGTGAAATAATCAAGTATTAAACTTCATCAACTATGCCTAACGGAAAAAAGCATAAACGCCACAAAATGTCTACGCACAAGCGTAAAAAACGCCTGCGCAAGAATAGGCATAAGAAGAAATAAATAGGTTTTATTTATATCTTCTGAAAATTCTAAAACAAATTACACGCTACCTGTAAAGGTTAGCATGTAATTTGTTTTATTATAACACTAAGCAGTACTAATGGATAAAGAACTAGTTATATCATCCTCCGACGAGGGCGTGCAGATAGCGCTGCTGGAAGACAAGCGTCTGGTGGAGCTCCACAAGGAGAAGACCACCGGCCAGTTCGCCGTGGGCGACATCTTCTTCGGCAAGGTGCAGAAAATCATGCAGGGCCTCAACGCCGCCTTCGTCGACATCGGCGGCGACAAGGAGGGCTTCATGCACTACCTCGACCTCGGCCCCGATTACAACTCCGTCGACAAATACCTTCGCCTCGCCATGAACGGCGACCGCAACGCCGCCACCCTCGAGAACTTCAAGATAGAACCCATCCTCGCCAAGGTGGGCAACATGGGCGAAGCCCTCAAGGTGGGCCAGCCCGTCCTGGTGCAGGTCACCAAGGAACCCATCTCCACCAAAGGCCCCAAGGTGACGGGCGACATCTCCATCGCCGGCCGCTATTTGGTGCTCACCCCTTTCTGCGACAAGGTATCCGTCTCGCAGAAAATCAAGCAGAACGCCGAACGCAGCCGCCTTCGCCGCCTCGTGAAGAGCATCTGCCCGCAGAACTTCGGCGTCATCGTCCGCACCGTGGCCGAAGGCCGCACTGTGGCCGACCTCGACGCCGACCTGCGCCACCTCCTCGACGCCTGGACACAGATGACCGAGAAGCTCAAGCGCGTCAGCGCCCCCTGCAAGGTGCATGCCGAGCTGGGCACCACCTCGGCACTCCTGCGCGACGTCCTCACCGACGACTTCGCCACCATCTATGTCGACAATGCCGACCTCTATGCCGAAGTGCGCCAGTTCCTCAAAAGCCTCGAACCCGGCAAGGAGGACATCGTCAAGCACTACAAGATGGAGACCCCCATCTTCGACCAGTTCGGCATCTCGCGCGACATCCGCCGTGCCTTCGGCAAGATTGTCACCATCCGCTCCGGCGTCTACCTCTACATCGAGCACACCGAGGCCATGCATGTCATCGACGTCAACAGCGGCAACCATATCAAGGCCGGCACCGGCCAGGAGGACACCGCCCTGCAGGTCAACATCGAGAGCGCCATCGAGATTGCACGCCAGCTGAGACTCAGGGACATGGGCGGCATTGTCATCGTCGACTTCGTGGACATGAACAAGGCCGAGAACCGCAAGAAACTCTTCGACGTGATGACCGAGGAGATGCGGCGCGACAAGGCACGCCACACCATCCTGCCCCTCAGCAAGTTCGGCCTCATGCAAATCACGCGCCAGCGCGTGCGCCCCGCTATGGAGGTCGACGTCCAGGAGAAATGCCCCTTCTGCGACGGCACTGGCACCATCAAGTCCTCCCTCGTGGTCATCGACGAGATAGAGTCCAGCCTCAAATACCTCCTCGCTTCCGCCAACGAGAAGCGCCTCACCCTCATCACCCACCCCTACGTCCACGCCTACCTCACCCAGGGCGGCTGGTTCAAGAGCCTCCGCTCCCAGTGGCGCCGCAAGTACCACATACGCCTCGACATGCAGCCGTCGGAGAAATACAGCCTCCTCGACTTCAAATTCTTCCATTCCAACGGAGATGAGATACAAATGTAAAATAGGAAGTGCGGAGGAGTGCAGGGGAGTGCAGGGGAGTGCAGGACAATGGCACCGCTTTCGCTATTGTCTCGCACTCCTTGCACTCCTTGCACTCCCGGCACTCCCCTTGCATGCGCAGTCGCACACCCGTGGCATCGACGTCTCCCGCTTCCAGGGCACCATCAACTGGACCAAGGTGGCCGCCGACAGCAACGTCAATGTCAAGTTCGTCTATATCAAGGCCACCGAGGGTACCTCGATGCGCGACCCCAACTACAAGACCAACATCACCAAGGCCCGCAAGGCAGGGCTCCTTGCCGGCTTCTACCACGTCTACAGCCCCAAGACCACGGCCTACAAGCAGATGGCCAATATCCGCAAGGTCGTCAAGAAAAAAGAGCTCGACCTCATCCCCGTCCTCGACATCGAGGGCAAATACTCCGACGGCCTCTACATGGAGCGTGTCGACAAGCTACTCGAGCTGATGGAGAAGGAATACGGCGTCAAACCCATGATTTACACCAGCGAGCACTGCTACAAGCAGCACTTCAGCGGCAAGAAATACGCCAAGTACCACATCTTCATCGCCAAATACAGCGGCGGCGCCCCCACCGTCCGCCACACCCTCTGGCAGTACACCGAGAAAGGCACTGTCAAAGGGGTCCCCGTCCGCGTCGACATCAGCAAATTCAACCGCCGCCACGCCCTCAGCGACATCAAAATGCCTCGCCCCAAGAAGAAAAAAGAAGAGAAGAAAGAGGAGCCAATACAATAGTTTTCGAACCATAACCTGTGTGACGGAGGTGCGTATGCACGTATCTCCGGGCTTTTTTGTTGCCATCAAGTCAACCATTTGTACGTTATTTGTACGATACTTGTACGATACTTGTACGATAATTCATCGTACAAATAACGGACAAATAACGTACAACAATCGTACAAGTGGACTGGTGTATGTCGAGTGTGTGGCGGCGGTTTGAAAATATTTTTTTGCAGGTTGTATTTTTTTTCGTATCTTTGCATTTTGAATTATAATGTAAAAACGATAAACAAAATAATACAACAACAATGCAGAAAAGTAAAGTAGGACTTGATTTTAACGAGGTTGAGCATGCGCGTTCGGTGGCTCGCAACATCGCCGGACAGGTGCAGGATTTCGTGGAAGACTACACCACGGTGGCTGTGGAGCGCACGCTGTGCCGCTTCCTCGGCATCGACGGCATCGACGCCAACGAGGTGCCCATGCCCAACGTGGTGGTGGAGCACCTGAAAGCGAACGGCGTCCTCGGCGAGGGCGTGATGTTCTATGTGGGCAACGCTATGGTAGAGACCGGCAAGAGCCCGCAGGAGATTGCCGAGGCCATCGCCGCCGACACTCTCGACATCACCAAGCTGCCGGTGCATCCGAAGACCGACATCGACAAGGCCCTGGAGCCTGTCATCAACGCCACCATCGAGAAGGTGCGCGGCAACCGCTTGCGCCGCGAGAAGTACATCGAGACCATCGGCGAGGGCAGCAAGCCCTACCTCTATATCATCGTGGCCACGGGCAACATCTACGAGGATGTCGTCCAGGCTCAGGCCGGTGCCCGTCAGGGTGCCGACATCATTGCCGTGATTCGCACCACGGGTCAGTCGCTCCTCGACTATGTGCCCTATGGCGCCACCACCGAGGGTTTCGGCGGCACCTTCGCCACCCAGGAGAACTTCCGCATCATGCGCAAGGCTCTCGACGAGGTGGGCGAGGAGGTGGGCCGTTATATCCGCCTCTGCAACTACTGCTCGGGTCTCTGCATGCCGGAGATTGCCGCCATGGGCGCCCTCGAAGGCCTCGACGTGATGCTCAACGATGCCCTCTATGGCATTTTGTTCCGCGACATCAATATGCAGCGCACGCTGATTGACCAGTATATGAGCCGCATCATCAACGGCTTCGCCGGCGTCATCATCAATACCGGCGAGGACAACTACCTGACCACCGCCGACGCCTACGAAGAGGCCCACACGGTGTTGGCGTCGGACCTCATCAACGAGCAGCTGGCCCTCATGGCTGGCCTGCCCGAGGAGCAGATGGGCCTCGGCCACGCTTTCGAGATGGACCCCATGCTCGAGAACGGCTTCCTCTACGAGCTGGCACAGGCCCAGATGATTCGTGAGATTTTCCCCAAGGCCCCGCTGAAATACATGCCGCCGACCAAGTTCATGACCGGCAATATCTTCCGCGGCCACATCCAGGATGCTCTCTTCAACATCATCGGCCAGTGGACGCACCAGGGCCTGCAGCTGCTGGGTATGCCCACCGAGGCTATCCACACTCCCTTCATGAGCGACCGCTACCTCTCCATCGAGAACGCCAAGTATATCTTCA
Organism: uncultured Bacteroidota bacterium; assembly: GCA_902776365.1. Classification (GTDB taxonomy): domain Bacteria; phylum Bacteroidota; class Bacteroidia; order Bacteroidales; family P3; genus Colimorpha. Next base: position 66,519 of record CACYPU010000001.1, read on the forward strand.
ACAACATGAAGGATATCGGCGAGGAGGTGGAGTTCAAGGAGGGCGGCATCATCAAGAGCCGCGCCCAGAAGGTGCTGCACGACGCCACGCACCTGCTCGAGACCATGGAGAGCGAAGGTCTCTTCACCGCCTTGGAGAAGGGCATCTTTGCCAACGTGAAGCGCCCGAAGAACGGCGGCAAGGGCCTCGACGGCGTGACGCTGAAAGGCGAGCACTATTTTAACCCGTTTGTTGAACTTATGAAAGGAAAAAAATGAGTAAAGGGTTGAAAAGGTTTAAAAGGTTATAAGGGTTTAAGAGGTGCGAGCACCTACGACCAGTGACCTTTTAAACTTTAAAACCTTTAAAACCTTTAAAACAAAAGAGAAATGAGCGAAGGATTGTATTCGATGGAGGCTAAGGATTACGACAAAACCCTAGACCTCACCAAGATAAAGCCATACGGCGACACGATGAACGACGGCAAGGTGCAGCTGAGTTTCACTCTGCCGGTGCCTGCGGGCGCAGAGGCCGAGGAGGCCGCCAAGCAGTTGCTCAAGAAGATGGGCTTCGAGAATCCTCTGGTGGTCTACCAGAAGGAACTCACCGAAGGCTTCTGCTTCATGAACTGCTACGGCTCGCTGACGCACACCGTGGATTACACGAGCATCCACGTGCCCAAGGTGGAATCGACCACGATGGACATGCACGAGTGCGACGACTATATCCGCGAGCATATCGGCCGCAAGATTGTCATCGTCGGTGCCTCGACGGGTACCGACGCCCACACCGTGGGTATCGACGCCATCATGAACATGAAGGGCTATGCCGGCCATTACGGTCTGGAGCGCTACGACATGATTGAGGCCTACAACCTCGGCAGCCAGGTGCCCAACGAGGAGTTCATCGCCAAGGGCATCGAACTCCACGCCGACGCCCTCATCGTCAGCCAGACGGTGACGCAGAAGGATGTGCACATCAAGAACCTCACCGAGCTGGTCGAGATGCTCGAGGCCGAGGGTTTGCGCGACAAGGTCATCCTCATCTGCGGCGGTCCGCGTATCAGCCACGAGCTGGCCAAGGAGCTGGGCTACGACGCCGGCTTCGGCCCCAACACCTATGCCGACGACGAGGCCTCGTATATCGCACAGGAGATGGTGAATCGTGGGTGGAAATGATAACGAAAAAAGTAAAACTAAAAAATAACTAACAATGGAAAAAGAACAGATTAAACCCTTTATCGCCAAGCGCGCGGCTCAGGAGTTGCACGACGGCGATGTCGTCAACCTTGGTATCGGTCTGCCGACCTTGATCCCCAACTTCCTGCCCGAGGGCGTGCACGTCATCCTGCAGAGCGAGAACGGTATGATTGGCATGGGTCCCACCCCCGAAGAGGGTAAGGAAGACCCCTGGTTCATCAATGCCGGCGGCGGATTCATCACCCATGTGCCCGGTGCTTCGACCTTCGACAGCGCCACTTCGTTCGGCATCATCCGCGGCGGCCATGTGGACGTCAGCGTCCTGGGTGCCATGCAGGTGGATGAGGAAGGAGACCTGGCCAACTGGATGATTCCTGGCAAGAAGACCCCCGGTATGGGCGGCGCTATGGACCTCCTGGTGGGTGCCAAGAAGGTGATTCTTGCTATGGAGCACACCGCCAAGGGCAACCCCAAGATTCTGAAGAAATGCACCCTGCCACTCACCGCCAAAGGCCAGGTGAATATGATTATCACCGAGATGGGTGTGATGGAAATCACTCCCAAGGGTATCGTGCTGACCGAAATCAACCCCGAGTTCACCGTCGAGCAGGTGCAGGCCGCCACTGAGGCCACCCTTATCATCAGTGAGAACTTGAAAAAGATGAATGCTTAATGAAGAAAACAATCATCGCTGCTGTCGCGCTGCTGTGCCTTTGTGGCACAGCAGTCGCCCAGCGGCATATCGAATTCCGCTGGCACGGCCTTTATTGTGTGGGCGATGCCAGTATCGCTTTCAACGTGAACCGCTCTGTTAGCGATGCGTCGGGTATCGGCGACACCGTGCTCGGTTTCATGCCCTCGTTCTCTGCTGGCTATCAGTTCCGCAAGGAAGCTGCTGTGGGTCTAGGCTTCAGCTACTTGGCCGATTCCAAGGGCGCTTTCACCCAGATGCCCATCTTTGTCGAGCTCCGCAGCCATTTCATGCGCAGCCAGTGGACGCCTTACACCGTGTTGCAGATAGGCTATTCCCTGCCTCTCGGCAAATCCAGCGAACCCCCTTCGACCAAAATCGAGGAGGGTGGTCTCTATTTTGGACTTGAGGCGGGAGCACGTTATGCTTTCAGCCGTTCTGTCGCCGTGGGTCTGCATGCTGGCTACAAGCTGCTGTACTCCAATAAAGTACAGCGCACGGACGCTCTCGGCAATCCCATTTTGAGTGAGTCGGTGGCATTGAGCATGATCAATCTTGGCGTCTCGTTCTATCTGAGTGGAGATTGAGAATGTGTTAATGCGTTAATGTGTTAATGCGTCAGTGATGCGGAAAGGTCTGCTTATTATCCTCGCATTGTTGTGCTGCCACTCTTTTGTGTGGGCGCAAAGCACAGACGGTGCCCGTCTGCCGGCGCGTGCCAATGTGATTCCTTACGACGACGAGGATGCCATCGTAAAGGGTGCCTACCGTGAGTCGCCCTATTACATGGAGCTTTCCTATCCGTGGCGCCATGAGACCAAGGACAGCGCGCTGGTCTCCATTCGCGAGATAGAGGTGGAGAAATACTGGAAAGACTACCGCGTCACGCTGAATGTCAGGAGCCGGTATGCCTGCCGGGTCTTCCTCAACGACAAGGTGGTGGGATACGGCGACGACTCGCGCCACTGGAACGAGTTTGAACTCAATGATTTCCTGAAATATGGGAAGAAGAACGTGCTGAAGATAGAATCCTTGAGGCACCCTCAGGGCGCTTTGCTTGAGCGTGACTCCTGCGAGAATGGGATGTTATGTCAGCCGGGCCTCAATGGCATCCCCTATCTTGTCTTCAAGAATGATCCGGGCATTGCCGACATGACGTTGGTGGCCGACTATGATGCCGCCACAGCCATGGGCACGCTTTCCATCGATGCCAGTATTTTCAATAGCAAGAAAAAAGGCCGCTACTACCTCGAGGTAGAGATTTGGGATTCGCAGAACCACTCGTTCGACCGCATGGGCCGCTGGGTGGTCTTCGACGGGAAGAGCGAGATGGTGATTGATTTGAGCCGTTCGTGGACCAATGTCGTTCCGTGGAGTGCCGAGAACCCCTGCCTCTACACCGCCGTGCTGCGTCTTCGTGACGAGGATATGGAGGAAGAAGAGGTTGTCGGAGCCCGTTTCGGCTTCCGTCGCGTGGAGGTGCGTGACGGACTGTTGCAGGTCAACGGTCGTCCGGTGACCCTCAAGGGTATTGTTTTCGATGACGAGACCGATCAGCCTAACCGCGAAAGTCTGCGACGCCAGTTGCAGGGAATGAAAAAAAACAATGTCAATGCCGTGCGCTGCGTCCTTTCGCCGCAACTGCCTGACTTTTATGAGTTGTGCGACGAATTGGGTCTCTATGTCATCTGCGACGCCAACCTCCTTCCAGCGTCGTCGCAGCAGCGGGTTGTGGCTACGGACAAGGACTTCATCCCCCTCTTTGAGCGGAGGGTGGAAAACCTCTACGGGAGATACAAGAATTACACCTCCATTATTGCGTGGTCGCTGGGCGACACGCGAGACAACGGCATCTGCATGGGTGCTGCCTACAAACGGCTGAAAGCCATTGAGAAGAGCCGTCCTGTCATCTTCTCCGGTGCCGATTTCTCGGCCAATACCGACATTGTGGCCTTCCTCAACCCCGACCAGCAGCAGCTGCGTCAGGCCACATCGAAGACCGGCGACCGCCCCTTCCTGGTGCTGTCGGCTCCGACAGAAAACTATGACCGCCTCTGGCAGCGTGTGGAGAACACACGAACCCTGCAGGGCGCTTTTGTCAGGTGGGATTTCTTGGGGGGCGAGTTGAAGGACCTTTACAGCCCCTTCGACGTACACATGATGAAACGAAATGGCGACGATGTCGAGTTTACGGTCTACAATCGTAACGATTTCGCCGACTTCAGCAACTATATATTGGAGTATACAATATATACCAACCGCCGTGCCAACATCAGCGGTGGCGATTTGCCAGTGGCCATCCAGGGAGGAGGTGTGGAGACGGTGAAACTGCGTATACCGCCTGTGAAACTAGAGACTGGCGAGGAACTCTTTATTCGCTTTGACTTGGCTCAGCGCCAGAAGGGTAGGGTGGTCAGTACCTCGCACATCGGCACAGTGGCCTTCCCGTTGGGGGAAAAGAACAATCAGCGGAGGCCGTTCGTCAACGCTGGTGCTTCCGTCCTTGATGTGGATACGGGCAGCGCGCTTATCTTCAAGATGCTGAAACTTCAATTTGCGGGACACGAGGACTGGGTGGCCGAGAAAGTGGCTGTCTCGCAGCGCAATCCCGACAAGAATACCTTCTGTGTCGACGCCATGATGCAATATCTCGCGGCAGGCACCCCGATGTGCTATGCCCGTGTCACTTATACGTTTTTCGCTACCGGTGATGTGGTGGTGGATTATACGCTTTCGCCCACCGATGCTTTCCGAGGGAACCTCGTGCCACAACTAGTCATGATGGCGCTTCCACAACAGGAAAACGATAGTTTGGTGTGGTTTGGCCTCGACCGCGAGTCGCGTTTCTATGAGCGTACCTTTGGCGTCCCCGGCACCTATCGGGAATCCCGTACAGATATGAACGGCACCACTCGCCAGCAGGTGCGCTGGTGTGCCTTGAAACAAAAAGACGTGGGGATGTATTTCGCGCTGATTGACAACTTATATACCATGGATTTCTATGGTGATAGTTTCTATTTTACACCTAAGGCTGGCACCCGCTCTTTCCGTCTGCACATGCGAGTGTATAATGAAACCGAGCGTCCCGAGGACTTCTATTCTGTGGAGATGCCTGTGGTGAAGACAGGCATCGTTGAACCGCCGAAAATCACGGCCTCCGAGTTGCGTTTCTCGCAGCCCTTGACGGTCTCCATCACTTCGCAGGCAAAGGGTGACATTCGTTATACCCTCGATGGAAGTGAACCTACAGAGGCTTCTATGCTGTATACCAAACCTTTGACGCTTGTCACCACTACTGTGGTCAAGGCCCGTGTCTTCGTCAAAGACATGCCTCCGTCGTTTACCTCGACGCGCAAATTCAACTACGATTACATCATCTCCACCACTTTCTCGCGTAAGCCCAACACGCCTTTCAATGTGGGTACCGACACCATACTCTTCGATGGTGAGAAAGGCAATGTCAGTGACTTGCAGCAGGGCTGGCTGGGCTTCTCAGGTAGCGGAGTGACGGCGACAGTGGCGTTGTCTAAACAAGTTGATATTGAAAACCTCACGCTGCGTTTTGCCCATGTCCCCGACAACTGGGCTTTCGCTCCTCGTCAGGTCACAGTGTTGCTGTCGACAGATGGTGAGCATTATACCGACACCCTTCAGGTAGCTATGCCTTTCGACCCTGCCTCCAGCGATGAAAAAAGCCCGCGAGAGGTCGAACTCAGGATTCCTGTAATGAAGGCTGGCATTGCTTCTCTAAAGATTGACCTCCAAACCCTCTCTGCCGTCCCCGACTGGCATCGTGCCAAGGGTTTGAAGCCGTGGATTCTGATGGATGAGATAGAAGTGAGTGAAATGTTAAAAGAAAATAAAGATTAAATGAAAAAATATTTATACATCATTGGATGTCTATCAGCTATGTTGATGACCGGTTGTGAGGTGGAGTTCTCGCCTAATGCCGACTGGAAGAATGTACCCGTGGTCTATTGCCTCCTCGACCAGGATGACGACACCACTTGGGTGCGTGTCCAACGGTGCTACCTCGCTGAAGGCAATATCTACCAGTATGGCTCCAATTCCGACTCTATCAACTATCCGCAAGGATCCATCAGCGTTGCGCTCTTGGCTTATCAGGATGGCTCCCTCAAGGATTCTATAGCCTTCACCTACACCGAGATTGACCGCGACTCCGGCGCTTTCGCCTATATCGCGCAGCCGGTATACTATGCGGTGACCAAGAACAAGTTGCGTGAAAACTATACGTATGTTTTGAATGTCCGCAATACTGCCGATGGCAAAATACTTGCCACCACCGACCCCATTACGCTCATCAAGAAAACCAACGGTACGCTTATTTCCAAGCCCTCCATCACGGTGACACCTTCGGGCGACACGCTGGGAGGCTTCTATTTCAATGAGATGGATCCCGCTTCGGGTGCCCAAGGTGCTTGTGTCATTCAGTGGAACCCTCTCGAGAATGCCCGGCTGTACCAACCCATGGTACGTTTCTACTATGAGGCCGGCGGCACAAGACACCATGTTGACCTCCTCTGTCCGCGTGTCACTTCGTCGACCTCGGAGGTGCGCTACACCCGAGACCAGTTCCTCAACGACCTTAAGACCAAGTTGATAGATGACACATCCGCCAAACATTATATCCCTCATGTGGACATCTACCTCACCTGTTGTTCCGAGGAGTTGAACGCCTATATATCAACCTCTTCGCAAGGTACTTCAATCAACCAGGAGCACGAAACCTTCAGCAACATCATTGGCGGTGTCGGGGTGTTTGCCGCTCGCCGCACCCATCTCTACAAGGGTATGCCTTCTGACAACTCCATCCAGCCTGGGGTAGGACTGCACGACTTGCTCCTGCATCTGGGTGTTGGTTTCGAGGCCTACTAAAACATTAGGACAAGAAAAGACAATTAAAAAATAATAATTTTCAATTTTCAATTCTCAATTTTCAATTTAATTCGTATCTTTGCATTTTGCTCGGAAAATAAAAGAAATTAAAAATCAATAAAATAAACAATCAGATGAACATCACAAGAGAGAAATTAAGTGATTTGGAACTCTGTATCAAGGTTGATATCGAGGAAAACGACTACATTGAAAATGTGAACAAACAGCTGAAAGAGTATCAGCACAAAGCCACTATCCCCGGCTTCCGCAAGGGTATGGCTCCCAAGGGACTCATCGAGCGCATGTACAAGGCCGCCATCGTCGGCGACGCCGTGCAGGAACAGCTCAACAGCAGTCTCTTCAAATATATCGACGACGAGAAACTTCACATTCTCGGCATGCCCATGTCCAACGACGAGAAGACCGGCACCGTCGACTTTGGCAAGCAGAAAGAGTTCTCTTTCTACTTCGATGTTGCCATTGCCCCCGAGTTCAACATTGAGTGGGACAAGATTGATGTGAAATACAATCAGGTGAGTGTCACTGCCAAGGATGTCGAAGCTGAGATGCAACGTGTTGTCGAGCGTTTCGGTAAGTTCGAGACCCCCGAGGCCGTCTCCGCTGGTGACTACATGTACGGCAAGGCCGTAGAACTCGACAAGAAAGGCAATGTTAAGGAAGGCGGCATCGACGCTTTCGCTTCCTTCAATCTCACCAACCTCAAAGATGCCGAGTTGCTGCCCCTCTTCGAGGGCAAGAAGGCCGAGGAGAAGATTGTCTTCAACCCCTACAAAGCCTTCCCTGTGGCTGATTTGGAGCGTGCCCTCCACATCGACAACGCTTCTGCCAAGAAGTTCAAGGCCGACATCGAGTTCACCCTCTCCGGCATTTCCCGCATTGTTCCCCACGAGGTCAACGCCGAACTCTTCCAGATGGTGTTCCCCGGTCAGGAGATCAAGGACGAGGCTGCTTTCCGTAAACTCCTGAAGAAAGAAATCGAGAAAGCCAACAACGAGCAGAGCGACTACCTCTTCGTCAATCAGGTCCGCAAGGCCCTCCTTGACCAGTTCAACGCTCCGCTTCCCGAAGCCTTCCTGAAGCGCTGGTTTGCCAGCCGCGGTGACAAAGACATGACTCCAGAGAGCATCGAGGCCGACTGGAACGACAAATATGTCCCCTCGCTGAAGTGGGAACTCATCGAGGCCAAACTCGAGGAGATTGCCCCCGTGAACCCCACGCAGAACCAGATTGTCGACTACATCAAGGACATCCTCCGCAAGAATGACCAGAAGCTTGAAGGCGAGACCAAGGAGCAGACCGAGGACCGCCTCGAGAAGGCTGCCCGCAGCATCGCTGCCGACCGTAAGAACATCGGACAGCTCAGCGATCGTATCTTCGCCGACAACCTGAGCAAGCTCTTCAAAGAGCAGGTGAAACCCGAGGTGGAAAAGGTCTCCGCCAAGGAGTTCGCCGAAAGAGCGAAATAAAATGAAAATTGAAAATTGAAATTACCGGGGTCTATTAGGCATGCAAGGCCCATAGACCCCACCAAACCAATAAAACCCAAATGCCCATGAAAAAAACATTATTGATTTTTGCCGTTTCAATTTTCATTTTTCAATTCCCCAACTCCCAGGCGCAGAGCTATAAAACGGTGGGAGACAATACGTGGTTCCTGTCGTTGGGAGGAGGTGGAGTGTTATACAAGCATTCTGGTGAGGGACAGTTTTCCGTGCCTACGGCGACTGTCAATCTAGGATGTTGGATTACTCGTCCCTTGGCATTCCGCTTCGGGTTCGACATGATGATGACGCCGAGTCACTATCAGAACGGCGGCACTGAGAACTCGATGTATTTCATGGGCAGTGCGGAATTCCTGTGGGATGTTAATGCAACCTTCTTCAACGTCTATAACGGCACTCTCCAGAAGCCCATTCCTGTCTATCCTATGTTGGGTGTGGGTATGGTGATGCGGCCGTCGGTGACGGCCGCGGGAGTCACCCACGAGGGCGACAACGACTTCCAGGCCATGCTGGGTCTTCATTTCCCTGTGCGTTTCGCGTCGTTGTGGGACGCCTTTTTCGAGTACAAATGGTTCTTCCTCTCGCAGCATTTCGACGGCAGCGCGAACAACAACTTTATGCACTCCTTCACCGTGGGTGTCACCCATCGTTGGGGAGACAACCCCTACAGTCGAAAGACGGAGTTTGCCTCACGCAACACCGCCGAGGACTGGTGGGTGGGCTTTGGCATAGGTCCCAACTTTTCCTCTTTCAAGTTTCGCAATATCGGGGAGTGGGGTATGTACGGCATCACGCCTGAGATTCAGTTCGGCCGCAACTACAGTAACGTGTGGACCATCCGCTTTGAGCTTGGCGGGCTCACGGCACACGAACCCTACGATACCGTGGAGGGCTGTGCGGGAGCACAATACAAATACACGAATCTCCATACCGATGTGATGGTGAATCTTACACATGCCGTGGATTATACCCGTGGTGTGCGCCTCAATGTGCTGCCCTATCTGGGAGCAGGTCTGATTTGGCGCTATGACGAACCTACCTTCAACTTGACCGCTGACTTCGGTGTTATGCTGCGCTACTATGTGAGCCATCACAGCGACATTTACGTTGACTTCAAGTACATGATGGTGCCTCCCACCATTGCGGGCATTCAACCCGAGGCTGGCGAGGAACTCTCGAAGAGCTATTTGGACTGGGGAGCCCTGCCGAGCATCACCGTGGGCTACATCTACAATTTCGGTTCTTCTAGCACCCGCTACCGTTATCCGGTGGGACAATAGGATAGTTTATAGACTGTTATAGCTGGGTGAGAAGGTGTCGCCACCGTTTACATCACCAGTCTGAAGACCTTTTTTGAGCCATTTCGAACGTTGGGCGGAGGTGCCGTGGGTGAAGCTGTCGGGCACCGAGTATCCGCGACCTTTCTTCTGCAGGTAGTCGTCGCCGATTTTGCCTGCGGCGTTCACCGCCTCCTCGATGTCGCCGGGCTCCAGCGAGCCGAACATTTTGTTCTCGTGGTAGCCCCACACGCCGGCATAGTAGTCGGCCTGCAGCTCGAGGCGGACGCTGATTTGGTTGCTCTCCTTTTCCGAGGAATTGCTCATGGCTTTGTGGGCCTTGTCGAGGGTTCCAAGGAGATGCTGCACATGGTGCCCCACCTCGTGGGCAATGACGTAGGCGTAGGCAAAGTCTCCGTCGGCGCCGATGGTTTTCTTCATCTCGGTGAAGAATTCGAGGTCTAGATATACGCTTTCGTCGGCGGAGCAATAGAATGGACCCGTTGCCGAGGTGGCGCCGCCGCAGCGGCTTTGGACGCTGCCGTGGAAGAGCACGAGTTTAGGTGGACGGTAGGTGCGACCCATTTTCTTGAATTCGGCGGTCCACACATCTTCGGTGGAGGCTAGGATCTGTTTGGCGAAGACTGCCAGTTCCTCCTCTTGTGGCGAGGGGGTATAGTTGGAAGTCTCTCCGCTCTGCACACTGTTCATGCCCTGCTGAACAGCCGTTGAGAGGTCGCCGCCGTTGAGCAGCACCATAAGTCCCGCAATAATGGCGCCAACGATACCGCCGCCGAGGGCGATTTTACCGCCTTTGCCACGGCGGTCGTCAACATTTGTGCTCTGTCTTCTTCCTTTGAGGTTCATGGGGTGTAGGGTTTAAAGGGTTTAAGGGGTTTAAAAGGTTAAAAAGGGTTTATAAGTCCGTTTTGTGAGTGCACAAGATACGAAAAAAAGATGAAAAATGAACTTTTTCTTGCTTTTTTCGGAAAAAATAATTACTTTTGTGGTGAGCATTTTTAATTTAGGATTAAGGATTAAGAATTATAAATCAAGAAATTGTAAAAATATAATAATATGTACAGCATCCAAAATCACCCCATTCTGGACATCCCGCAGAGCGAGGAGGTCGAGTTTCTCTTTGAAGGCAAACCTGTGAAGGGCCGTAAGGGCTATACCATCGCTAAAGCACTGCACGAGGCGGGATTCCCGGTGCATAGCCATTCGTTGGCGGGCCGCAATCGCTCTCTGGAATGTGGCATTGGCAAGTGCGGCGCTTGCGAGATGCTGGTCGATGGCCGTGTGCGTCGTATCTGTATCACTGCCGTGGACGGCGTCCGTGAGGTGCGTTCCATCACCCATGAAGCTGACCTTCCGGGTGTTACCTTCGAACCGCCTGCCCGTCCGCAGGAGTCGGCCCAGACTGTGCAGGTCTATAAGACCCAGGTGGCCATCGTTGGCGCCGGTCCAGCGGGTCTTGCCTGCCGTGAGCAGTTGAACGCTTTCGGCATTGACAACCTTGTCATTGACAGCAATCCGCGTATCGGCGGACAGTTCAATATGCAGACTCACCAGTTTTTCTTCTTCGAGAAAGAGAAAAAATATGGTGGTATGCGTGGTTTCGATATCGCCAAAACCCTTGCCGGCGACAATCATGACGGTATCCTGTTAAATACCACGGTGTGGGATATTTTGGAAGGACCGCGTGTGGCGGTGAAGAACTTCGTTACCGGACAGATGGCCTATATCGACGCTCAGTTCCTGGTGGTGGCCACGGGTGCCGTACCCTTCATGCCGGCCTTCGAGAACGACGACGTGCCCGGCGTCTACACCGCCGCTGTTTTCCAGAAGATGATGAACCAGGAGCATACCCTTCTCGGCAAGCGTGTTCTCACTGTGGGAGCCGGCAACATCGGCTACCTCACCTCCTACCAGGGCATGCAGGCTGGCGCCACCATCAAAGCCATTATCGAGGCCATGCCCCGCGAGGGAGGCTTCCCTGTGCAGGCCAACCGCGTGCGCCGCCTAGGTATCCCCATTATGACGGGCTACACCCTTGTCCGCGCCATCCCGAATGCCGACCACACAGGCATCACGGGTGCCGTCATCGCCAAGTGTGAGAAATTTAAGCCGATACCTGGCACCGAGCAGGTTATCGACGACATCGATATTATCAATATCTGCACTGGCCTCGTGCCCGACAACCAGTTGCTTACCAAGGGCAAGGAACTTTTCGGCCACCATGTCTACGGTGTTGGCGATGCCGTTCGCATCGGCGAAGGTACCAGCGCAGTGTTGCGTGGCAAGCAGTCGGCCTACGAGATTGCCCAGGAACTCGGCATCCGCTACAACTATGACGAGTATCTCGACATCTCGCGTCAGTATATTGACTCGCAGCAGCATCCCATCCGTATCCTCGAGCGTCCCAACCTGCCCACTCCTGAGCGCATGGCTGCGAAACCCTTTGTACAACTCGATTGTCTCTATGGCTTTGCTTGCAATCCTTGCACCTTCAGTTGTCCGCAGGGGGCTATCAGCAAGCCTACTACCAGCAGTACTCCGACAGTGGACTATAACAAGTGCATTGGCTGCATGGCGTGTGTGAACCACTGCCCCGGCTTGGCCATCTTTGGATACGATATGGCCAAGAACATCTGTTTTCTGCCCATCGAATACGCCGTCGAGGAGGGTGCAGAGGTCTTCCTTGTCGACAACAACGGCAAGAAGATTGGTGAAGGTAAGGTGGAAAAACTCCTCAAGAAGGACAACAAGACCAATGTGGCCCGCGTCTTCGTCGCCCAGGTCGATGGCCAGATGACCGACATCAAGGGCTTCATCGTCAAAGATAAATATCCTGAAGCTCTCAGTCACTCAGTACCTCAGTCACTCAGCACCTCAGAGCCTACCTACATTTGCCACTGTGAGGACATCACTGACGAGCAGATGCTCGCAGCCGTGGGTGACCGCAAATACATTTCGGTCGATGAACTCAAGCACATCACTCGTATGGGTATGGGCCCCTGCCGTGGAAAGCGTTGCATCGCCCGTGCTCGTGGCGTCCTCCGCGCTCATGGCATCGAACTCACCGGCGACGCCACGCCGCGTGCCCCGCTGAGCAATCAGGTGACGCTGGGCGACGTATATACCGAAGGCCGCAAGGAAGTGTATCTCTTCCCGAAAGGCAACGACGTGCAGCACGAGGAAGTCAAAGTCTTCATCGCCGGCGGTGGTATCGCTGGTAGCGGCCTCTTCCGCTACTTCTCAGAGGCAGGCATGAATCCCGTGATGGTCAACTGGAGCCGTGGTGCCTCCTGGCGCAACATCGGCGGCGGCCGTCCGGCTTTCTCGAATCCCGACATCGCCGACATTGCGCAGCACAGCCACGAAATCTTCAAGAGTATCCAAAAAGTACACAATATCAACTATAAACCTACGCACTACGTCAACCTTGTGCACGACGAAGCCACCTACAAGGCCCTCGATGCCAGCCGTGCTTGGAGTGATGCTTACATGATTGACCGCAAGGACTTCAAGAAGGAGATATCGCCGCTGTGGGACGACACCCGAGACACTTACTCCCATGCCCTCATCACCCGCGACTGCTGGCAAGCCACTCCGGGCCGCGTCATCGACTACATCCGAGGTATCGGTGTCTCGCTCGGCGGCCGCTACTATGAGGACACCGAGTTGCTCAGTGTTTGGCGCAAGGACGACAAGGTTGTCGCTCTTGTGCGCAATCACGAAGGCAAATATATTGAATACACCTGCGGCCACTTCGTCAATGCTATGGGTTGGGGTGCCGAAAGGTTCACCGATATGCTGGGCATCGACACAGGTCTCTATCCTGTCAAGCATCAGGCATTTATCACACGTCGTCTGCCCATGATGGGACCCAATGGCGGCCCGCTCGACATGATTATCGACCGTCGCCACTATAAGGGCTTCAGCGCTGTCTACGGCCAGCAGTTTGAACACACTGGTCAGATTATCGGCTGTGCCAGCCCCGACACCGATGCCTACGAGACTCGCCAGAATATCAAGTACAATTCCAAGGAATTCCTCGAGATTGTCAGTCAGGTGTTTGCCGAGTGGCTGCCGGGCCTCAAGGAAGTTAGTTTCCTTGCCTGCTGGGCCGGCCGTTACACCGAGCCGCGCTACATTGTTGACCCCGAAGTGGGTCTCCTTACAGGTCTTCGCGGTCACGGATTCATGTTGGGTCAATACCTTGCCAAGCTCTATGTCGACAAGTACCTCGGCCGTGAGGTTCCGGGCTACATGAAAGACTTGGCGCTGAGTGGACACGGTCTGAGTGAGAATGCATTCAAATAGTTAATAGATAAAAAGATAAAAGATAATAGTTAATAGTGAGGAGAGAAAAGTTAAGAGTGAAGGATAGGCTGGCGCGGCTGGTTTGCGTCAGTTTATTCTTCATTTTTTCACCTCTCACCTTTCACCTTTCACCTTGTTGGGCGCAGAGTCCGACGACGGCAGTGAAAGGGAAGGTGGTGGATGCGGAAACCAACGAGCCGATACCGTTTGTGCAGATAGTCTTTGACGGAACCACGGTGGGGACGGAGACGGACATGGACGGCAAGTTCAGCATCAGCAATGAACAGGGCTATACAACGGTGAGTTTCCGGATGATGGGCTATGAACCGCAGAAACTGAAGTTGGAGCGAGGCAAGACGAAGAAAAGGGTGACCGTGAAGCTGGTGCCGAAGGGACAGACGTTGAAGACGGTGGAGGTGACGGCGAAGAAGGGTGATGGAAGGTATTCTCGAAGGCACAATCCTGCGGTGGATTTGGTGGAGAAGGTGATAGCGAAAAAGGAAGAGAACCGCCTGGACGGAGCACCGCGGTGGCGGAGAGATGTCTATGAGCGTCTCTCGATGTCGCTCGACGATTTCGACCCCGATTTCGAGAACAGTTGTCTATGGCGCAAGTTGGATTTCTTGGAGAAATATATCGACGAGACGGAGTTCGACGCGACGCCGATACTGGTGATTTCGATGCGAGAATATTTGGCAGAGGAGAGCTATCGACAGAAGCCGAGCCAACGGCGGCGTCTGCTGACGGGCAAGAGGATGGAGGGACTCGACGAGGTGTTGAGTGATGAGGGTATGGATGCCAATCTGGAGGCAATGTTCATGCCGGTGGATATCTATGACGGCGATATCGAGTTGATGCTGAATCATTTTGTAAGTCCCTTGTCTCCATTGCTGGCGGTGGCCTACTATAAATATTATATCACCGATACCACTTTCGTGAACGGTCAGAAGTGCGTGGAACTGAGCTTTGTGCCTGCGAATGAGCAGAGCTATGGCTTCACGGGTCGCATGTATGTCTCCTTGGATGCAGACAGCACTTTTGCGTTGACGAAATATGTGCTGACGGTGTCGCCGAAGGTGAATCTGAACTTTGTGCGTGACCTTTCAATTGTGCAGAGCTTTGAAAAGGACAGCGTGACGGGTCGCTATTTACCATATAGATGCGACACTTACGGCCGCATGTATATTTCGAAGCACATACAGGAATTGTATGTGCATCAGATGCGGGTGTACACGAATTATGACCTGAGTGACACTGCGCAGTTGCTGCCCGACAGCCTTTTCTCGGCCTTCGAGCACGAGGTGGCGCTGCCGAGGGAGAAAATGAAGCGTTATAAAAGCGAATTCAACGCCTTGCGCCCGGTGAAGCTTAGTGCGAAGGAAACAGTGCTGGATAGCATGTGGATTGAGTTGGGTAGGTTGCCGGAGTTTCAGTTTTTGAAGCGCTCGGCAGAGGTGATTGCTAGTGGATATATCCCGACGGCGAAGGAACGCAAGGAGAGCCGTTTTGACTTTGGCCCAGTGTTCAATTTTCTCAGCTATAATCATGAAGAGGGCTGGCGAGTGAGAGTGGGTGGCATGACCACTGCCAAACTCAATCCCCGGCATTTCTGGGAGGGTTATCTGGCATACGGATTCCGTGACCAACGGCCGAAGTTCAGTTCCACCTATACCTATACTTTCGACGATAAGGTACGCCATTCGCACGAAGGACCTTACAGCAGTCTAAGCCTTATGGCGGGTTATGAGTTGGAAGCTCCTGGTCAGGCATACGACAACTTCGACCGCGACAACATTATGTCGTCGTCGGACAGAGAGATGAACGTGCAGTATGTAGCGCAGGCGCTGCTGCGGTTACGCAAGGAGTGGCGGAGCCATTTGCGTTTCGATACTTGGGTGGCAGCTCGACGCTATGAACCTGCGGGTACGTTGCAGTACCTTCAGTATCAGGAAGACGGCACGTTGCGAGAAGTGGACTTCTTTACGGAGGCAGAATGGAAGGGTAGCCTAAGTTTTACGCCCAATTTCACGTCGGGTACGCGAAGGCGTGAGACGCAGTCATCATTGCGGCGCGACGCTCCCACCATAAGCCTCAGTCACACGGTGTCGCTCATCGACGGTGTCACACTCTTCCACCGCACGGATTTCTCGGCGGAGAAACGATTCTGGCTATCTTCCTTCGGACATATCGACGCCAAACTTGTCTCGGGCGTGGTGTGGAATCGGGCTCCTTATCCGCGGTTGTATATTCCGAGCGGAAACATGGGCCTTTTCATTTCCTCATCGGCCTTCAACACAATGAAACCGATGGAATTCATTATGGACCAGTGGGTGGCATTTTTCGCCACTTACCACCTGAAAGGCTGGATATTGAACCGTATACCCCTTATCAACAGTTTGCGTCTCCGCGAGGTGGTAGGGTTCAATATTCTCTATGGGGGTCTTTCTACCAAAAACGACCCGATGAACGATCCTGTGGGTCTTTACCGATTCCCCACCGACACCAAACCTTTCGGGACGACTCCCTACATGGAATACAGTATCGGCATCGAGAATATTTTAAAGTTTCTGCGAGTGGACTATGTGCGCCGTCTGAGTTACTTGGATAACCTCGCTCCCGATGACCGCTGGTTTATTCGTATCGACCTCAAATTCCAGTTGTAAACAAAAAAGAAATAGTATGAAAAAGGCTCTTTTTCTTGTTGCGATAATATCATTTTTCAATTTTCAATTTTCAACTTCCCAAGCTCAAACGGATGTTTGGGGCGATGACAATGACCATCCGCAATATGTCAGTTGGGGAGTGATGGGAGGACCTAATATTTCGTCGTTTGTGATGCGTGTGGACCCCTTGTTGCGTGATACCCTCATTATGGATTCCGTCCTCAGCGCCACGCCCGCTGTCGGTTTCGATATGGGAGGCTTTTTCGAGTACCATATTACGCGCACATGGAGTGTTCAGTTGAACGGTCGTGTGGGGATGGACCGTGCTACGCTCCGCTACTCGGACCATCGTAACCACATGCTCACACTTGGTGCCGATTTTTC
This sequence comes from uncultured Bacteroidota bacterium, assembly GCA_902776365.1. Taxonomy (GTDB): domain Bacteria; phylum Bacteroidota; class Bacteroidia; order Bacteroidales; family P3; genus Colimorpha. The sequence continues at coordinate 83,460 of CACYPU010000001.1, forward strand.
GCTGCCGGTGATTTACCGCACTCCGCTTTCAACGGGACATCTCATCTTTTCGATGGCTCCTTTCTGCCATTTTGTCTTCTACTCCCATGTCGATGAGGGTATCAACCTCTACCGTCGACAAATCTATACAGACCCCGTCACGGGTAAAGACCGTTTCGCCTTGAGCGACATCCATGCAGGTATAGCCTTGGCGGTGGGGTATGAGTTTGAGAATAATTGGCAGGTGCAACTGGATGCCAGGATGGGTATTACGGACATCCTCAATCTGGAGACTCCAGGCACATACGTCTATCCCTACAAAGTCTCGCTATTGGTGGGGTATCATTTCCAGTAATTAGGGGATGAATTTTACGACTTCCTCCAGCCATCGGGCATCGGTGTCGTCGAAGGTGTTGAGCTTGCGACTGTCGATGTCGAGCACTGCAATGATTTCATCTCCTTGGGAAACGGGGACGACAATCTCGCTGCGGCTTTCGCTGCTGCAGGCGATATGACCGGGAAATTTCTCAACGTCTGGAACCACCACGGTACGCCGTTCTTTCCATGCTGTACCGCAGACACCGCGGCCGTAGGCGATACGAACGCAGGCTATGGGGCCCTGGAAAGGCCCTAAAATCAAAGTGGCTGAGTGCCTGGGTGTCTGAGTGACAGAGTGGCCAGATGACTCAGGCACTTTGTCTCTTAGATACACTGTCACTCTATAGAAGCCTGTCCACCAGAAACCAAATTCCTGATGCAGCAATGCGCTGACATTGGCCATCTTGGCGATGATGTCGTTTTCGCCTTCGCAGAGAGCTTTCACTTGCGGTAGCAGGGAGATGTATTTCTCTTCTTTCGTCATCTTTGTAGTTCTTACTTCTTGTTTTTTAGTTCTTTGACGGTGGCGTAGGGTGCCTCGTCGGTGAGGGTGATGGCATACTGGTGTTTGCCGTCCTTGCTCTGTGTGTATCGGACGTTGCCCTCGCAGTAAGGATATAGCGGGCGGGTACCATAGATGGCATGACCATTCTTTTTCAACCATTTACCCATCTCTTCCATGCGCTGCAGCGCTTCTGCGGGCAGGTTGCCGTCGGCGTCGGGACCCACGTTGAGCAGCAGGTTGCCGCCTTTGGCTACTACGTCGCAGAGCATATGTATGAGGGTTTTGACGCTTTTGTAGTTGTCGTTGGGGACGTAGCTCCAGCTGTCGCCCATGGTCATGCAGGTCTCCCAAGGGTAGGGGAGGAGGGTGTCGGGCACTTGCTTCTCGGGAGTGCGGTAGTTCTCATAGCGTCCGCCGACGCTGCGGTCGACGATAATCATCTGTGGGTTGTTCTCGCGTGCCATGGTGGCGATACGTTCCATGTCGATGTCCTGCACCTGTCCGCTGCAGCCGAGCCAGGGGCGAGTCTCGTCGTTGACGCTCCACTCCGGACGTATCCATCCGCCGTCGAGCCACAGGATGTCTATCGTGCCGTAGTTGTGTGTCAGTTCGTGGATTTGGTCGTAGGTGAAGTCGCAGAAACGCTGCCAGCGGCGGAAATGGTCGTTGATGGAGTAGTTGACGTTGCGGTCGGGCGTGGCCCATTCATGAGCCCAGTAGTCGTCGTTGTGCCAGTCGGGCTTGGAGAAGTATAGACCGGTCCAAAAACCGGCACCGCGGAAGGCATCGACCACGCCGCGAGTGAAGTCGGTCTTGGCTGGGCACTCCAACCCCATGCTGGTATAGTCGGTATAGCGGCTGTCGAACATGCAGAAGCCGTCATGGTGTTTGGTAGTGAAGACCACATATTTCATACCAGCCCCTTTGGCGGCGGCAGCCCAACCCTCGGGGTCGAAATGTCTGGGGTTGAATGTTTTGTTCAGCGCTTGGTAGGATTGCTTGTATTTGTAGTAATCCTCGCCGGAAGTGCCTTTGACGGGTCGTCCGTTCCCGTCGAGTTTCTCACGTGTAATCCAGGATTCGTTGCAGATACTCCAACTCTCTACCACACCCCATTGTGCGTAGATTCCCCAGTGCATCATAAATCCGAACTTTAGGTCCTGCCACTCGTCGATGCGCTGCAGGATGGCCGGGTCGCTCTCAGGGATGCTGTCGTGCTGGGCGTGAGTGAAATTGAAAAATGAAAAATGAAAATTGAAAATTAATGCTGACGCAAACAGTATCTTTTTCATTGGAGTGATTTTTACTTGTTTAACGTAATGGAGGACATAATATTGTGTTTAGATGAAGAATAGGCAGACCCCGGCGACACTGATGACAGCACCGAGGATTTCGCGCAGGGTCACTTTTTGATGGAAAAGCCATGCCGCTGGCGCAATGATGAGGACGGGGGTGAGGGCGAAGAGGGTTTGTGCAATGCCTGTGGAGGTGTATTGTGTGGCCAGCAGTGAGGCGCTGACGCCCACGAAAGGCCCAAATATTGTGGCACCCAGGAGACACCACATAGCCTTGCGGTCACGGGCGGCGTGGTTGAGTTTCTGCCGCCAGTCTTTGTTGAATATCACCAGCAGGGCAAAGAAGCCCACAAGTCCTATAGAGGCGCGTATCATTGTGGCGGCAAAGGGCACGGAGAACTGTAGTGGCACCGGCAGCAACGCCCCGTCGGGTGCCGTCATCACATCCACTCCCGCTGCAGCAATAGCGTTATCATAGTGTTCAAGTCCCATTTTACTCAGCACCAGTCCGAATCCTTGGCAGATGCCCGCCATAGCCGCAAAGAACACTCCCCTTCGGGAAATTGAAAATCGAAAATTGAAAAATGAAATTTTATTATCGGTTGGTTTGGATAGTATAGACAAGGCGATGCCGCTGAGCGTCACCACCATGCCGACGATGGCCAGCGGGCGCATGCTCTCGCCCAGGAGCAGCCGTCCGGTTAGTGCCGCTGTGGGTGCCGAGAGGGTCATGAAGAGTTGTCCGAAGCGAGAGCCGATATAGATATATCCTTGCATCAGACAGTAGTCGCCAATGACATAGCCCACCACGCCGGAGAGTGCTAGCCACAGCCAGGTGTCGCCGTCGGCATAGCGTGGCCAGGGTTGTCCCAGCAGCAGCCATAGTGTCAGGGCCAGCATGAGGAGCGACATGGTCATGCGCAGCGTGTTCAGTGGCAGCGAGCCCATGCGTTTCGACGCCACCTCGGCAAAGAGCGCCGTGGCGGTCCACGATACCGCTACTCCCAATGCTATAGTCTCACCAATGAACATCTCTTCTAATGTGTGAATGTTTTAGAACAAACCTGTGGTATCCAAAAGGATGACGGTGACAACAAAACGCAGGCTTTTACCGATGAACATGACGAGCAGTGTTTTCCAAGGGTTGAGGCGCATCAGGCCCAGGGCGATGGAGATGAGGTCGCCCACCAATGGCAGCCAGGAGAAGAGTGCGGCCCAAACGCCGTATTTGGCTACGCGGTCATGAACTTTCATCAGCTTCTCGCGTTTCACTTTGAAGTATTTTTCCAGCCATTCCCACTTGCAGAGCCATCCCATCCAGAAACTAATCATTCCACCCGCGGTGTTGCCCAGTGAGCATACGAACACGATGATCCACTTGTTGTAACCCATTGCCAATGCTCCCGCGACAAAGGCTTCCGATGATAATGGAAGGATTGTGGCCGCGAGCATACAAACCAAAAAGAGCCCAAAGAGACCTAAACTTTCAAGCATTACATGCTAAATAACGGATGTGGGAGGGAATTATTGTATTATACAATAAAAATGGAACAGTCACGTTAAACTATCATGAACATCCGAAAATCCACCCCCGACGATATCGGCCTCATCCTAAGCATGTATGACCATTCTAGAAAGGTGATGCGTGAGGACGGGAACATGACCCAGTGGGTGGGGTATCCGACAACTGCCGACATTGAAGAAGATATAGAGAGAGGTGTGTCGTATATTATTGAGGAGTGCAGGGGTGTGCAGGGGAGAGCAGGGGGGGGCGGGACGTTTGCGTTGGTGCCTGGGGAGGATCCTACCTATGCTTATATTGACCATGGACACTGGATTGATGAGAGGACGCCATATGCCACCCTGCACCGTCTGGCGGCGTTGCCAGGCACCAGTGGTATCGCCAATGTGGCGTTCCGTTATGCTAAGGAGCATTTCGACCACCTGCGTGTGGATACTCACCACGACAACATGCCCATGAGCCATATCCTTGAGAAGGAGGGCTTCGTATATTGTGGCATCATCTACATGCCCGACGGTGCTCCGCGTGACGCCTACGAATGGTGGCGCTATGACAGCGTCCCTGCTGACCTCAAGGAGTATGTAGAGACAGAGATAATTCCTCGCCACAAACACTATGATGCCGCCCACCGCCCCGACCATATCAGGAGGGTTATTGCAAGGACGATGATGCAGCAACAAACGCCGACGGCGTATATTGCTGCTGCCCTTCACGATATCGGCATCTGTGAAGGACGCGAGGTGCACCATCTGGCCTCGGGTCGTATAATTCGCGCTGACAAGAATCTTCGTCGCTGGTTTACAGAAGAGGAGATTGAGACCATCGCTCAGGCCGCCGAAGACCATCGGGCCTCGGCCACCACCGCGCCGCGTTCGTTGCTGGGTTGTATCCTCTCTGAGGCCGACCGCGACATCGAGCCCGAAACCATTGTGCGACGTACGGTGGAGTATGGCCTCAGTCACTACCCGGAACTCGACCTCGAGGGTCATTGGAATCGTACCCTTGAACACCTCCACGAGAAGTATGCCGAGGGAGGCTATTTGAAACTGTGGATGGAGGATAGCCCCAATGCGGCTCCGCTGGCCGACCTCCGTGCCCTTATCCGCGACGAAGGCCGCCTTCGCGCAATGTTCGAAAAACTAATGCAAACACTCAAGTAATGGTACTCAATATTGCACTGATTATTTTGGCGTTGGTGTGCCTCATCGTGGGCATCGTCGGCTCTATCGCACCGGGCATTCCGGGACCTCCTGTCAGTTGGGCAGGATTGCTGGTGGTCAGTTTTTGCACATGGTCCGAGGTGTCGACCTGGATGTTGGTGATTACAGGAGTCGTGGCCGTCGTTATCACCGTCCTCGACTATGTTATACCTTCGCTGAGCACCAAAAAGTTTGGTGGAAGCAAATGGGGAATCTGGGGTTGTAATTTGGGTCTTATTGTCTCCATCATAGGCCTTCCCTTTGGCCCCACGGGCCTGTTGGGCATGGTTTTCTGGCCCTTCATCGGTGCCATGATTGGCGAACTCATCAAGCAGAAAGAGATGGCTCCCGCACTTAAGGCGGCCTTTGGCGCCTTCCTCGGATTCGTGGCAGGCACCCTGCTCAAACTAGTTTACTGCATTGCCCTACTGGTGATAGCAATTGCTGCTTTTTTTTAATAACACTCACTTTTTTTCTCCACATCCCCAAAAAAAGCGCTATGTCATCATACCTCTGGCTTTTCGCATCGCTACCCCTTCCAGTCATGTCTACATCACCAGAGCCAATGAAGACATCAACAAAGTCTTTGCTATGACTGGTTTCAACAACCTCTTCGAGTTCAGATAGAGGCCCGCATCACTTCCTATTCCACCCCCTCAAGGCTCAGCAGCGAGTGGACGGGAGCGATGTCCTCCAGAATGGCGCGTCCCTTCAAGGCCGGCAGTTCCACGAGGAAAATGAACTCTTTGATGCGGATTTTCTTGCCCCCGATGGTCTCTTGTGCCAACACGTCGGCAATGCCCTTCACAGTGCCGCCCGTCGCCAGCAGGTCGTCGAAAAGCGTAATATCGATGTACTCGCCGTTGGTTTCGCAAGCCGCGAAATCGCTCCGACGGTAGAACAACTCGTCGCTGCCATACTCCTTCATAATCTCCACCTTCACCAGGTCGCCCTCGGCGTGCGGCAGCTTGCCTTTCTTGCGGAAAGGCACGATTTTCGTCACATGGTCGCTCACCGACAGCAACGGCGCAGCGAAAAGGAACCCTCGGGCCTCGACGGTAGCCACATTGGGTGTCGTCGACAAGCGGTCAATCTCCTTGACAACCTGTTGGAAAGCCTCCTTGTCCTGCAGGAAAGGCAGCACATCGATGAAATCTATCCCCGGCTTCGGGAAATCCAGATAGTGTTTAATAACGTTTTCGAACATATCTTGAATGTGTTAATGCGTGAATGTGTGAATGCGTTAGTCCTTATAGAGCCCAAACCACTAGTCCTCCGCAGATGATGACACCTGTAATCAGCAGGTCCACGAGGCAGTAGCCCATGATGTCGCGTGCCGAGAGCTTGGCGATGGCCAGCGCCGGTAACGCCCAAAAAGGCTGTATGAGGTTCGTCCATGCGTCGCCCCAGGCGATGGCCGTGCCCGTGAGGCCGTCGGCGACACCCAAGGCCGCTCCTGCAGGCAGCATGATGGGTGCCTGGATGGCCCAGTGGCCGCCACCCGACGGAACGAACATATTCAGCAATGCGGCGAAGAAGAAGGTAATCAGCGGATAGGTCACGGGTGTGCTATTGTTAACGCAGAAGTCGGCGATAACATTGCCCATGCTCAAGCCACTCGCACCCTTGGCGGTGATGATACCCATGATACCGGCATAGAGGGGAAACTGCAGGATGATGCCCGCAGCACCCGTTGTAGCCTTGCCGAAGGCGCGTACGTAGGCCATCGGCGAGCCATGCAGCATCAAGCCCAGCGAGAGGAAAATCATAATCACGGTGCCCAGGTCGAGGCTGCCGCCCCGGAAGCCCAGCTTCACCACCACGTAAGCCGCCAGCAACAGGGCGATGGCCCACGACAGCACAGGGCTGTACTCCAGCCGTTGTGCCGGAGTCTTCTCCTGAGATTCCTGAATTGTAGGAGACTCCAGATTGTCTGCCAATAAGCTTGGATCTACCGTCACAGCACCCTTCTTGGGGTGCATCAGGGTGTTGGCCACCGTGATGGCCACGATGACCAGCAACACCATGACGAGGTTGTGCACGTCGAAAATGGTTTGCGACACCGGCACGGTGAGGTTCATCATGCCGCCCGTCACCTTGCCAATCTCGCCCTCCGTGGCCATCGTCAGGGGAATGGAGCCCGACAACCCGGCATGCCACACCACGAAGCCGCTATAGGCCGATGCAATCAGCAGGCGATAGTCGACACCCGCCAGCTGACGTGCGATGGCTTTAGCGAACACCACGCCGATAATCAGGCCGAAGCCCCAGTTGAGCCAGCAGGCCAATGCCGACACCACAGTCACCAAGGCTATTGCCGCCGCAGGGCTCTTCGGGATGCGCGCCAGCGCGTCGATGCCCCTCTTGATGGCCGGAGCCGCCGCCAGCGCGCTGCCGCACACCAGCACCAGCGACATCTGCATGGCGAACGCCAGCAGGTTCCACACGCCGCCGCCCCAGTGCTCGACAATCTCTAGGGGAGTCTGATGACAGACAGGCATCGTCACCACCGCCGCCACGAAAGTCAGCAGAATGGCGAAGATAAACGGCTCTGGAAGCCACCGCTGCACCAAACGAACACAGAACTTAATCATAATTCCATCAATTTCCGGATTTTATTCGGGATATCCACGTTCTCCTGGATGCCGGAGAAGATGTGGGCGCCGGGTCCGTAGGCGAAGACGGGCACCATGCAGCCCGTGTGGCTGCCCCAGAGGAATTTCACCTCGTTCTCGCCCTTCTCGATGTCGCCGCTGGGCAGCGTCACGCCGCCGGTCTCGTGGTCGGCGGTGACCACCACCAGTGTGTGGCCGTCGCGCTCCGCGAAGTCGAGCACGGCGTTGAGCACCAGCTCGAAATCAGCCAGCTCGGCGCGCAGGTAGGCGGTGTCGTTGTTGTGGCAGGCCCAGTCGATTTGCGAGCCCTCGATCATCAGGGCGAAGCCCTTGGAATTGCGAGCGAGCATCTCGAGAGCCTTACGGGTACTTAGTTCCAGCACATTGCCGCGTGCGGGAGCCGTCAGAGGGTCGCCCTCATAGAGCAGCGCCACCAGTCGGTCGCCAGAGAAAGTGAGCATATCGCCCAGGGTGGTCACCACCGTGTAGCCGCGTCTGGCCAGGGTGTCGAGAGGCGCCAGTCCATCTTTGCGGTTTGCGGTTTCAAAATTCTTTCGGCCACCGCCAATCATCACACTGTGCTGGCACTGAGCCATCTGCAGGCTCAGCGTGTCGAACATCTTGCGGTAGGGCACATGGCCGTAGGTGGCGGCGGGCGTGGCGTCGAGCACGCTGGAAGTCACCACGAAGCCTGTGCTCATGCCTTGGGCCTTGGCATCGTCGAAGATGGTGTTGTAGCGCGCTGAGTCGGGGCCCCAGTTCACATGGTAGTTGTCCACCTTGTGGCCTGTGGTCAAAGCGGTTCCGCCTGCCGACGAGTCGGTGCGGTACTTGTTGCGCGAATAGGTGCGCGAGAAACCACTGAAGGGGAAGCGCAGGAAGGCCGAGTTGTTGGCGCGTTCGGCCACCACCGAGGCGTAGACCTGCGGCACTCCCATGCCGTCGCCGATGATGAGGATGACATTCTGCGGTTTCTCCTCCGTCAGGGCCGACGTGCTGCCGCAACCCACCAGCATAAGCGGGCATGCCAGCAGCAAGGAAAGAAGTATCTTCTTGATATTCATCAATGTATTTTTATTTTTAATCACGAATACAAGCTGCAAATATACGAAAAAAAACGCGGTTTTTTAACAACTACCGATAATTTGCATCAAATCAATCATTTCTGCCTCTGTTCTACCATTGTTCTTCCATTGTTCTTTCATTTAAATGGAAGAACAAACAGAAAACAAAGGACTTACGGTTTTTTAAGGTCGTAATGGGGTGGCGATGAGGTAGATGCTGATTTGGGTGCGGAATTCGCGGTCGAAGATGTCGCGGCGGATGATGCGGTAGTGTGGGTCGTGGGCGGCTTTGAATGCGGCGCTGTGGGTCATGACGAACTTGGGGTCGGGAGAGGGGAGACCTTCGGTGCTTCGGAGGAGGGCGGAGACGAGCCGCTCGAGGGGGATGACGCCGCGTTTGACGAGGATGAGGTTGACACGGACGAAGTTGCTGTCGCACAGCGTGTATTCGTAGAGCGGGAAGGGGCCGTCGTCGATGGCGCTGATGTCCTCAGGGTAGGGGTCTTTCATTTCGGCGACCTCGCGGGAGATGTAGCGGACGGCGGCGAGGGAGTCGGTGAGGAGGTGTCCGGGGCCGTAGAGGTCCTGGAAGACAAGCTTGTAGAGGTCCTGCGATTCGGCGGCGGGGTAGCGCTGGGCGTAGCGCATCAGGGCCTCGGGGCACTGGGAAAAGGTGAAGGGAGAGAGGAGAAAGGTGAATAATAAGACTACAAGTGTTTTTTTCATTTTTCTACTTTTTTGACGATGAGGATGCTGAGTTCCCAGAGGAGGTAGATGGGGACGGAGACGAGGGAGAGGGTGAAGGGGTCGCCGGTGGGGGTGATGACGGCGCCGACGATGAGGATGGCGACGATGGCGTGGCGGCGGTATTTGCGCATGAAGGTGCTCTTGAGGATGCCTATTTTGGCGAGGAGCCAGCAGAGCACGGGAAGCTCGAAGACGAGGCCCATGAGGAGGCTCATGACTCCCAGCACCGAGATGTAGGAGCTCAAGGTGATGGTGTTGGCCACAAAGTCGGCCACCTGGTAGGAGCCGAGGAAGTCGACGGTGATGGGGAAGATGGTGAAGTAGTTGAGCAGCACGCCAGCGACAAAGAGCAGGGAGGCAATGATGACGGCCCGTAGGGTGAAGCGCCGCTCGGCCTCGTACAATCCGGGAGCTATGAAGGCGAAAAGCTGATAGATGAGGTAGGGCGAGACGAGGATGAATCCTGCCCAGAGGGCCACACGCATGTGGATGAGGAACTGCTGTGTGAGTTCGACATTGATGAGGGTCAGGTGCTCGGGCTTAGGTCCCAAGACTACGGCAAAGAGTTGCTCTTTGAAGAAAAAGCAGGCCATCATGGCGAGGAGTGTGACCAACACCATACGCCATAGACGCGAACGCAGTTCGTTGAGATGGTCCCAGAAAGTCACGAAAGGTGAGAGGTGAAAGGTGAGAGGTGAAAATTATTGAGGGTCGGTCGAGTTTTCTTTTTTCTTTTCTTCACTTTTTTCTTCTTCGTTTTTCGCTTCTTTGTCGCGGTCAGTGTCTTCGACACCGTTCGCTCCACTTCGGTCGCGGTCAGTGTCTTCGACACCGTTCATGCCGTCTTTGAAGCTTTTGACGCCTTTGCCAATGCCGTGCATGAGCTCGGGGATTTTTTTGCCGCCGAAGAGCAGTACTATGGCAAGGATGATGATGATGATTTCCCATCCTTGCATGCCAAAAATCGCTAATAGTTTCATACCATTGAGTCTTTAAGTTTTTCTGTATATTCTTCAATCATGTGGAGCTTGGCGGGGATGTCGATGTGCTGGGGGCAGTGGGCCATGCATTTTTTGCATTCGATGCAGCGGTCGGCTTGATGGAGGCGCTCGACGCTCTTGTCGTAGGAGGTGAGGTAGGCGCGGCGTGCGCGCTGGAACTCACGTTGTTCGACGGTGCCCTCGGCGACAACGAGGTCCTCGTTGAGGCACTTGTTGTAGTGCTCGAAGATTTTTGGGATGGGGATTCCCATGGGACAGATGACCTCGTCGGGGCCGCAGTCTTCGAGGCAGTAGTTGCATCCAGTGCAGGGGATGGCGGGGTGATGGGCGAACTCGTCGGCCACACGTTCGAGGAGTGCCAGCTGGTCGTCGGCCAGGGGCTCGAGGGGTGCGTGGGTGCGCACGTTGTCCTCCAGGTGTTCCATGCGGTTCATGCCGCTGAGGGAGGTCATCACGCGGGGGTACATGCCGATGTAGCGGAAGGACCAGGAGGCGAGGCTGCGCTGGGGCTCGCGCTCCTTGAGGAGGCGTGCCATGTGGTCGTTGAGGGTGCCCAGACGGCCGCCGAGGAGAGGTTCCATGATGACGATGGGTATCTCTTTGGCGTCGAGAGATTTGTAGAGGTATTCGGCGTTGACGTTCTCGGGCTCTATCTCGTGGGCGTAGTGCCAGTCGACATAGTTCATCTGAATCTGTGCGAAATCCCAGTGGTATTTGTCGTGCTTGTCGACAACCTTGTCGAACTCCGACTGCTCGCCGTGGAAGGACCATCCGAGGTTGCGGATGCGGCCGGCGTCGCGTTCCTTGAGGAGGAAATCGAGGACGCCGTTGTTGAGGAAGCGTTTCTCGAAGTCGCTCTCGCCGGTCTCTTTGTCGACACCGCCGAAGGAGTGGAGCAGGTAGTAGTCGATGTGGTCGACCTGCAGGTATTCGAACGATTTGTGATACATCGCGATGCTGGCGTCGTAGGACCAGTCGCGGAAGTTGGACATCTTGGTGGCCACGAGCCATTTGTCGCGCGGATGGCGGCTGAGGGCGGTGCCTGTGGCCGCCTCGGACATGCCGCGTAGGTATACCGGTGCGGTGTCGAAGTAGTTGACACCGTGCTCGATGGCATAGTCGACCATCTGGTTGATGGCTTCCTGGTCGAGCTTGGCGTCGGGTGTGGTGCGGAGGTCGGCGCCGCCTTCGACAGGGAGGCGCATCATGCCGAATCCGAGGAGGGAGACCTTCTGGCCGTGGGCGTCGGTGCGGTAGGTCATCTTGTCGGTGGGCACGGGACCTGCGGCGTAGCCTTCGGCCTTGACGGCTTGGGGATTGTCGCATCCTGCCGCCACAGCGGCACCGGCGACGACGGCGCCGGAGAGGCCTTTGAGGAATTGTCTTCTGTCCATAATTATCTCTTGTCTACTATTTCTTTGCGGGCTTTGTGCTTGCGGCTGGAGTGCCAGAAGCCGTAGACCTCGCTGACGTTGCCGGCGGTGGAGAAGGCTTCGATTTTCTCGTCCTTCATCCAAGCCAGTATCTTGCTGAATTCGTCCTTGTTGAGGAGGACCTCGAGTTCGATGGACTTCTCGCCGCTGTAGCCGCCGGTAACCTCATAGAGGGTACATCCGCGGTGAAGCTCCTCGATGATGTATTTGCGTATGCGCTCATAGTCCTTGGAAACGATGCAGAGGCGCTTGTGGTTGTTGAGGGTGGCGGTGAAGTAGTCGACCACGAGGCCGTTGATCCAGGTGCCGATGAGGCCGATGATGACCATGCGGAAGGGGTTGATGGCGAAGGCAGTGCAGCAGATGACGGCGCCGGCCACAGAGACCGAGGCTCCGATGTCGAAGTGGAGGTATTTGTTGACAATCTTGGCCAGGATGTCGAGGCCGCCGGTGGAGGCGTTGATGCTGAACATCAGGGCTTGGGAGGCGCTGAGCAGGAGCACGAAGCAGCAGAGGTCGAGCCAGGGGTCGCCCATGACGGAGGGAGTGCCAGTGACGGGGTTGGCATTGGCAAGGATGTACTCGCCGGCGGCATTTTTGGCATCCCACGGGAACACCCAGGCCCAGAAGTCGGTCAGGGGGCCGAGGATGAGGGCGGTGAAGACCGTCTTGAAGCCGAACTCGCGGTCGATGAGGATGAAGGCGAGGATGAGCAGGATGATGTTGATAATCATGATGAGGGTGCCGAGGCTGAGGACGTTGCCCATCAGCTGGTTGAGCACGATGGAGAGACCGGAGATGGTGCCGATGATGAGTTTGGAGGGCACGAGGAAGTAGTAGACGGCGGCGGCGCATACCATCATGCCGAGGATCATGATGACCAGCTCTTTCCAAAACTTGAAGGTTTTGACGTAGTTGGCTGCTTCGTTGATTTTTGCAGAGGTATTACTCATTGTTTGTTTTTTTTTGATTGAATATTGTTGTGTTTAGATTAGTATTCTTGCGTGAGGGTTGCGGCCTTCGACGAAGATGGCCTTGGTGGGCGTTGCGGGACAATAGTATTCGCATTTGCCGCAGCCGATGCATTTATGCTCGAGGACGGCGGGGATGCCGTCGACCATCTGGATGGCCCGGGCGGGGCAGTGGCGTTCGCAGAGGCCGCACCCTATGCAGTTCTGTTTGAGAACCACAGCATAGCCGATGCTGATGTTGTATTTCTCCTCCTTGTCGATGTGCTGGATGGCGCCCGACGGGCAAACCTCGCTGCAGCGGGTGCAGGCGGGACGGCAGAACCCTTGGTCGAAGACCATGGAGGGCTGCATGAAGCCGTCGAGGCTGGTGTTGGGACGCAGCACATGCTCGGGACATTTGCTGACGCAGAGCTGGCAGGCGGTGCAGCGGCTCTCGAAGTTGCGTAGGCTGATGGCGCCGGCAGGTTTCAGGGGTGTCTTGCGCTCGGGAATGGCCTTGTCTTCCACAAGGGCCATGCCGGCCGCGGCTTTCTCCTCTTGGGCGTGGAGCACGGTGGCGGTGCCTACGGCAGCGGTGACAGCCAAGAATTTGCGGCGAGAGGGGTCGATTTCGATATTCTCTGATTTTCTAGAGTTTCTGGCAAACTTGATGGCGCCTTGTTTGCAGTGGCCGAGGCAGCTGAAACACATCACGCAGCGGCTGTTGTCGACGGTTTTGTCGTCGATGTTGATACAGTTGGCCTTGCAGTGGTGCTCACACTTGTGGCAGCCGCCGCATTTCTCGCGGTCGATGCGGATGCCGAAGAGGGGACGCTTGCTGAAGAGGCCCAGCAGGGTGCCCATGGGGCAGATGGTGTTGCACCAGAGGCGTCCCCAGAGGAAGCTGCAGACGAAGATGATGGCCAAGGTGACAATGGCGACGATGAATGGCAATCCCGAGGCAAAGAAGCCTGTTGTCATGCGGGCGAAGGCGCTGTAGGGGTCGATGACGCTGGCGATGCCATTGGCGATGCCGAAGGAGCCCAGCACTATCAGGGCCACGAAGAGTCCCAGCACGGTGTAGCGCAGCCAGTGGAGCGGACGCTGGTAATGGAACTTGCGGCGGAAGATGATGCGGTTGAGCCAGGAGAAGAAGTCCTGCAGGATGCCAAAGGGACAAATCACCGAGCAGTAGATGCGGCCAAAGAGTATGGTGACCAGCACGATGGCAATGATGACAACGACATTCAGCGCCAGGATGGCGGGTAGGAATTGGATTTTGGGCATCCATCCCAGCCAATGGCGGATGAGGTTAGGGTCGTCGAGCATCCAAGCCAGACCGTCGATGAGCAAGGCGGTGATGCCGAGGAACATGACGGCAGCCAGAAGGATTCGGATGTATTTCAAACTTTTCATAGGTTCAATGGGGATTATGGGTTACTATTTCTTCAGCATAGCATATACTGCCAGGCCTGCGACGGACTTGATGCCGGTCTTGCGGGTGATGCTTTTGCGGTGTGTGTTGACGGTGTTGACGGCGATGTTGAGACGCGAGGCAATCTCCTTGCTGCTGAGACCCTGGGCCACCAGCTCGAGGACGTCCATCTCGCGGTCGGAGAGGTTGTAGTCCTCCTGCGGCTGGAGCAGCAACTCCTCAATCATGGCATGCTTCTCGAGGTCGCGGCTGAGCTGCAGGATGTCGAAGACGAGCTCCATCATCTCTTCGGTGAGACGCTCGCCGGGCAGGTACTTGTAAATGATTTGGGTGAGGTCGGAGAGTTTGTCGCGAATGTTGTCGTGACTCTGCAGGTAGTGACTGTGCGGTTGGGTGGCAGAGTGACTGAGTATTTGGTCAAGGTTTTTCTCTTCGCGGCGCACATGCTCGCGCACCTCGCGGCAGTAGTCGGCATAGTATTTGCGGAGGATTTCGCCGCTGGGGCCTGCGTTCTCGGTGATATGGTCGAGGTGTTGTTGCAGATGAGGCAGACGCTCTTCGAGGTAGTAGAGGTGCGAGGCGCGGAGGTGCTCGGCGACGAGACGGTTGTCGATGCGTGAGGACTCTTCATCATCGGGGCGGTAGTCGTCAAAAGTGTAAATGTTGCATACCGTGAGGAAAAAATGGTCGTCGATGTCATAGTCGCGGCAGACCTCTTTCACGGTTTTTTCGCCAAATCCCAGATGTATGCCAAAACGAGGCAGCATAAGGATTAGGTCGTAGTTGGAAGCTATCATGTCGGCCATCTTCATGCGGCCGGTAAAAAGGGTTCTGTTCATGGCGCAAAAATACATAAAAAAAATGACAAAACGTGTTACCCTGTCATTTTTTTATGAACATTTATAAAAAAAGTGTACCTTTGCATTATGAAAAAAAGAATGCAACTCCTTGTTTTCTGCATGGTATCGCTATGTTGCTCAACCATTTCTGCGCAGCAATACCCTTGGCAGGACACCATCAAGAGCCTCGACGAGCGGGTGGAATGGCTCATCAATAATCTGACCCTCGACGAGAAATTGTCGTTGATGGTACATCACAACCCCGCCATCGAGCGCGTGGGATTGCCTGAATATAGCTGGTGGAACGAGGCGCTGCACGGCGTGGGACGCGCCGGCGAGGCCACCGTCTACCCCATGCCCATCGCGCTGGCAGCCACCTTTGATTCGCCGATGATTCGCGAGGTGTTTGGCCAGGTGGCTATCGAGGCACGCAGCAAGTACCAGCAGGCACAAGATACTGGATTTTATGGCGATTACGCTGGATTGACTTTCTTTACACCCAATATCAACATCTTCCGTGACCCGCGCTGGGGTCGCGGCATGGAGACCTACGGCGAAGATCCCTACCTCACCGCTATGATGGGATTGGCGTGCGTCGAGGGGTTGCAAGGCGGCAACACTGCGGCATGCTTGAAGCATTTTGCTGTGCATAGCGGTCCCGAAGGCATCAGACATGAGTTCGACAGCCGTGTTTCGGAGCGAGACCTACGCACCACCTACCTGCCTGCGTTCGAGTATATTATCAGGAAAAGCGATGTTGCGCAGGTGATGTGCGGCTATAATCGCCTCAACGGTGAGCCCTGCTGCACCAACCGCCGTCTGTTCGACATCCTGAGGAACGAATGGCAGTACGACGGCATCCTCGTCACCGACTGCTGGGCGCTGAATGACGCCTACGAGACCGACACCGTCATCCCACGTCACCGCACCCATGCCACCGCCGCTGCGGCTTACGGCGATGCCTTCGGCCGTGAGGTGGACCTCGAATGTGGCAGCGGATTGCCCGCCCTCCGCGAGGCTGTGCAACAGGGATTGGTGCCCGAGAGCAAGGTCGATGAGCATGTGCGACGCGTGCTGCGTACGCGTCTGGCCGTGATTACTCCGAATCATCCGAGTGCTCAGAATAATCTAACCTCTCCCGCCAGCGTAGCTGCCAGCTCCATGGTCCTCCTCAAGAACAATGGAGTGCTGCCGCTGAAAGAGAATGAGTTCCTGCGTCTCGAAGGTCCCAATGCCTACGACAGCCTCATGCCACTGGGCAACTACAACGGCATCCCTAAACATACTGTAACCATCGGCGAAGTACTTGGAAAATATCAAGTTCTCAGCGCCGGCGATGGCAAAACGATGGTCTACTGCGGCGGCCTCAATCCCCAGCTTGAGGGCGAGGAACTGCCTGTGGAGAAAGAAGGTTTTTATAAGGGCGACCGCACCCGCATCGAACTGCCGCAGGAGCAGGTGGACGAAATCAAGGCATTCAAAGCCAAGGGCTATCGCATTGTCTTGGTACTCTGCACTGGAAGTGCCATCGCGTTGGAGAACGTCATAGACGACTGCGACGCCGTCCTTATGGCTTGGTATGGTGGGGAGGACATGGGCACCGCTGTGAAACAACTGCTTTTTGGCGAGTGTGACGACTTCGGACATTTGCCGGTTACCTTCTATCGCTCCACCGAGCAACTACCCGACTTCAGCGACTACGACATGCAAGGCCGCACCTACCGCTACCCCGCCAGCGAACCGCTGTTTCCCTTCGGATACGGCTTGAGCTATAGCTTTTACCAACTCTATGAGACCCAGGTCAGCGAGGCCAACTTCACCGTCGAAGGAATCATATCGCAGTGCAACACCGATGTTCCCGAGGCGACGAGTCATCGCACTGTGATACAGGTATATCTGAAAAATGAGAACGACGCGGAGGCCCCCTTCAAGCAGCTCGTCGGTCTCTGTCCCGTTACTTTCCTTAAGGGAGAGTATACACGCAAACCCTTCAAGATTGAACTAGACCCCTTCTGGTTCCGCCAGTTCAACCCTGAGAGTGGCCAGATGGAAGAGCCGAAGGATGGCACCGAGTTTGTACTCCAAGTGGGCTTTAGCAGCGACGACCGCGACCTCTTCGACTTTCCATTTGTCTATCACAACCGGAAGTAATCGCCAACTCTTTATCTGACGGCTTGGGCTATGCGCTCCAAGGCGTCGAGGAGCATCGACTTCGGGCATCCGAGGTTGAGACGGAAGCAGCATCTATAGGCGTCTCCTATTTCAGTGGTCGCTCCCTTGTGGTCGCGCACACCAAAGGTGGTGCCGTCGTTGAGTGCCACCTTGGCCTCGTTGAGTAGTTTGTCTTTCAGCTGCTCGTGCGTGAGGCCGTAGTCGCTGAAATCAAGCCATGCGAGGTATGAGGCCTCGGGGAGGACGGCTTTCACCTTGGGCATACGTTCTTGCAGGAATAGTCCTAATGTCAGCACGTTCTCCTGCAGGTATTCCAGCATCTGCCGCAGCCATTCCTCGCCGTGGGCGAAGGCGGCCTCGGCGGCCGTGAAGGCGAAGATGTTGCCGCCTGCTACACCGAGGGCGTCGAGCCAGCCGAAGAAGCGCTTTCTCAATGCCTCGTCCGGGATATAGCACACCGAGCTCCCCAAGCCTGCGATGTTGAAAGTCTTGCTGGGAGCCATGAATGTGATGCCTTTTTTGCTCACGTTGCTGTAGCTCACGTGTTGGTGGCCCGGAAGTGTGAGGTCGGCATGTATCTCGTCGCTGATGACGAGGACGTTATGCCGCTCGCAGATGTCGGCAATCTTTTTCAGCACCTCCGTGCCCCACACCGTACCGGCGGGGTTGTGTGGGTTGCTCATGATGAAGAGCTTGCAACCCTTGGCCTTGCGCTCGAAGTCCTCAAAGTCTATCTCGAAGCGACCGTTGGCAATCTTCAGCGGGCTGCATACAAGCTCCCGCTCGCTTTCCCTCGGCAGGTTGAGGAAGGGAGGGTAGACGGGCGTGGTGACTAGCACTTTGTCGCTGGGTTGTGTCAGGCAGAGTAGGGCATAGGCGATGCCTGCCACGATGCCGGGAATAAAGTGCAGGTTTTCTTTTGTTGTATGTATGCTGTAGTGTTTTTCGAGCCAAGCGGTGACAGTTTGCCAATAGCCCTCGGAGGGCATAGTGTAGCCCAGCACAGGGTGTTCACAACGGCGGCGGATGGCCTCCATCACGAAGTCCGGCGAGCGGAAGTCCATATCCGCCACCCACATGGGTGTCACGTCCCCGCGCCCGTACATGCTCTCCAGCGCGTCCCATTTGAAGCAGTCGGTCCCCCGCCGCTCGATAATCTCGTTAAAGTTGTATTGCATATTAATTCTTAATTCTTAACTCTTAATTCTTAACTCAAAGGGGGCAGCTCAATGGGCTGGTAATCTCGCACCCGCGGTTCCTTGCTAGCCACAGCGCTGCATACGAGCATGTAGCCTCCACGCGGCCACCGCGGCGTTCAATCTCCTCCACCGCCCTCCTCACCAGTTCCGAGGCAATACCTTGACCTCTATAATTATCATCGACATACGTATGGTTGATGACATACACGCCGTCGCGCTCGGGGAAGGTCACTTCCCCCACTTCCTCGCCATTGTCGATGGCAGCTATGCGGTTCTTATAGGTGATGTAGTCCATGATAGTTTATTCAAATTACGCTGCAAAAATACGAATTTTTGGTGATACCGGCAAATAATTTTGCACGGTTCGATTTTTCTTCGTAATTTTGCACCGTGAAAACAAAACAACTGGAAATATGTAGAAAATAGAAATAATAGACTGAAAATCTTATAATTGAGCTGACGCTCTTGTTTCCTTTAATGTAAAGTCTGGTAAACTCGCATTTGGAATGGAAATAAGGAAGCGAAAGTTCGCGCTTAGGCGTGATTCTTTCCCACTTGTTTATTCCAACGGTATTACCAGACACCGACATTAAGAAATAAGTGGTTATCAAACGAAAGGATTGCGCCCTTTTTATATCCCTTATGCAAACAATGGCTTTCGGCTCAATAGTCGGGAACTGAATTTTTAAAGATGAGAAAAAAAGATTATACGTTGCAACGACAAATACAATTGCCCCTCTATGTCGCAGTGTTGTAGCATGGAGGGATGGTTTTGTAGTTTCTAATTAACACACATTGTTTATGGAGAAAGACAATATGGACAAATCTATCTTGATGCAAGATATGTGGGGTAGTAATCATGGCTATGAAGCTATGCTTGACTTCCAGATGTCATGGCTGTTGCAGGTAGCAAAAGGTCACAACAACAAAAACCTCCTTCCCATTGCACGGAAGGTACTACTCAAACTCATTGACCGCAAAGATTGCGCAAACGCTGAAATAAACCGTGTAGATGTTTGGCGGCAATGGAACAACATAGATGTACTTGCAGAAATAGATGTTACCATTAGTGGCAAGGAGGAACATCATATTGTCGTCATTGAGGATAAAGCGTACACAATGATTCATGATGACCAATTGAATCGCTATAAAAAAAGCGTAGAGGGGTATTACACCCACGGAGAAGAACCTCATTATTGGGTAATAACTTTCTTTGATGATTATGACAAAGATAAATTAGAACTGCTAAAACAAGATTGCAAGAAAGCAAACTGGGAGTTACTTTCCTTTTATGAGGTTATTGACTGGTATGAGGGAATGCCGTATACGAACAGTGACCTATTTGATGAGTTCTGGCTTAAAACATGGTATTAATTATAAAACAGTATTGATATGAAAACGTTAAAGATTATTATTTTCACTGCAGTCGCAATGTCCTGTCTGGCATCGTGTAGCGATGAGAAGAAAGCCCTCAATTATGTTTCAGAAGAATTGGTTTCTGATAGTGAACTAAACGATTTCCTTATCCGCTATAAAATAGCAATGTTCAAAGACGATTTTGAATCGGAACTGAGATATTATTTAAGCACAATTACACGTTTTTCAATTTTATATCAATATTATGGATTATCTGAGGTAAATTTAATGAAAGAGTTTATACCTGATGGAAGAGAAGGCAGAAGCACTTGGAAGTATCATAAATCAGGTAATAGTTATGATTCTGATTTGATGTTGAATTCTATTTTGCAGTTGATATCTGAAAAATTAGATATCATTTTGGTCGACAAAATAACAAACTTTACAAATTACACATCTAATGGCATGTCCAAAGAGCAGTTGTTTAACTATATTTTGTCAAAAGCAGTTTATTGGAATATTTATTTGACGAATGATGAAACTGATTCGATACAAAAACAATTAGGAATTGAAGACGCTTGGGAAAATTATTTTCTAATACGTTACGAATGGTCTATCTTGGGTGTTCGTAATCAGCAAGCAGCCTTCATTGATGAAGTTGTGAATTGGATTGTTTCAAATTGCCGCGACGAGGTGATGTCAAAAAATTATAAGTTGGTTGACAAACAAAGCATCACCGTCGGCGAGAATCAGTACAAGGTAACCTATTTGCTTGAGCCGCAGCTTGAGATAAATTTCTCTATAAAAAAAATTGGAAAGACTTTTGTGTGCGAAGACTATACAATTTATGGCAATGTATTTACTCTATAATATCCTCTGACCATGCGTGTATTTCTGGTCAGGGAAGGGTACGACAAAGGATTATTATCGTCATCTTAGACCTCCGCAAAAGTGGAAGTTCGTCGGATTGGCTGATAATACACGGAGGAATGAAATAATGAGGGAATCCAAAGCTGTATTTCTTGCTTATATCAATAGTTTTTCTATATATTTTTCTACTTTCTGTCTACAAATGACGTAGTGATAAGGTAGAAAAGAGGTAGAGAAAGGGAAGAGGTAGAGAGGATAGTAGAATGGTGAAAGCTTTTTCTTTCAAAATGCAGAGATGTATTTTCCCCTGTTTGGCAAAATATATTTTTCAACGTCTGTTGAAAATGGTAATAGGGCTATATCATGGAGCGTGAATGCGCTAATGTGGGAATGCGTGAATGTGGGAATGCGTGAATGTGTTAATGTGGGAATGTGTTTGCTCCTCGTTGGTCGCAGGTCGTGTCTCCTGCGGAGCCAGGCAGAATGTGGGGATGCAAAATAAATGCAGGAATGTGGAATTCTATAATCCTTTATTCCATAACGTTTTGAAGAAGTCAAGGACATAGAGGCATTCTATGACGCCGATGCCTCGGCCGCAGTAGTTGTGCTGCTTGAAGAATTCTGGGTGGTAGAGTGCCCAGTATTCCGTGATGGAGTTGCCCATAAACACCACCTCAGGGAATTCGCCGCTGGCGATGATGTGTTCATTGTCGGCCCTGTAGCGTTCAAAGCCGAACCAATCCTCCTGAGCGAAGCCTGATAAAGTCATGATAGTGAAAAGTATGATAAGCGTTGTTTTCTTCATATTATAATATAATGTATCGTCCTGGGTCAAATCCGTTCGTTCTATGTTCTCCATGAGAGACGTAGCCCAACTGGTTGGAAAGGATACGTGTGTCACCAATCTGTGCGGCGATATTCCTATGCGAGTGTCCGTAAATCCAGTAGTCAATGCCTGACTTTGCGATGTAGTTGCCCAATTCCACGGTAAAGGCTCCGTTTATAAGGCTTTCGCAGAACTCAGGAGCGGTGCATAGTCCTGTCGGCACATGATGCGTGAGCACGATTTTGAACTTTGCAATACTCTCCGAGACGGCTTTCTTCACAAACTGCAGGCAGCGTTCATGCTCAAGGTTGAAGGTGTCGGCAGAAAGACGGTGGCCGTTATATCTGATTCGATAAAAATCACTCACACCCCTCTCTGTCAGATAAGTGTTTTCAGGTTTGATATATGCCCAAAGGGTGGAGACAATGATATCGACATCTCCCATATTGACAACTCCATTATAGTAGGCCTGTACGTTTGACCGTATCTGCTTACAGTAGCCGTCGGGTATGGTGGCGAGGTCATAGTGCCCGTAGAAATCGTGATTGCCAAAGCATACAATCACTCGTTGATAGTTTTCCGAAGCCCAATCCCAGAATGCATATCGCGAATAGGTGTCCTCCTTAGAATCGGGAAGGTCAAGATAGGCACTATCGCCCGCAACGAGTAATATGTCGCCCGTCACCTCTAACGGATGCTCCGCAAGATAGGTTCGGTTCTCTGGGAATTCCAGATGCAGGTCGCTTACGAATTGTATTTTCATAGCTCAAATATCTGAACCATACGGTCAAGCGCACGGTGGTATAATTTATAATTTCGGCTGTCTGAGACGTCCAGCAGGTCGTTCAGCAAGGGACTCTCCTCGTTTTTGGCCAACTCATCTCGTAGCATCGCGGCATAGAAGCTGCGGTGCTCATCGTTCAGCATCCCCTTGAGGTCGGCGGCCATCCATTCCGCACCGGCCACGATGACATCGAATTGCTCCGCGTTGGTGTCCACCTCAGGCGGCAACCTGTCGCTTGCCAATGCATAGGCGATATAAACGTTCTGCAACAGAAATGCCATATCGGCAGCGTCCTTCTTGGTCTTCATCCGTCGGTCACTCCAGGTGTCGAGCTTGATGAGGAACTGGCCGCTGAGCGACGCCAGCCGGAAGGCAAAGTCACCCTCCACCGTCACCTTGTCGGCCGCCTGCATCACATCCTCAAAACAACGCACCGACATCACTGGTGACCCCTCGGGAGGCCAAGCCACCTGATTGTCCTCCGCTATCGAGCCGAACGGCACGATGTCCACCTCGAAACGGATGCGTCCATTGCTTCCTGTATAGAAGAAACGTTGTTTTTCCTGGGCCTTTTCGAAATGGTTCTGCAGCAGGATACCCGTCAGCCGTTCATACTGGCTCCAGTCTTGCAGCATCACAGCTACATCCAAGTCCATCGTGCGTCGTGGTGTGTTGCTCACCCTCAGCAGACGCAATGCAATGTCGCGTGCCGCAGCCCCCACCACGTACACCTCCGCACCCAACAGCCTATAGCAACCGTCCAGCGCCTGCAACGTCTCTGCCAACAGGTCGTTCTGCAAAGCCTCTTTACCAATCTTGTATTCCATAAGCTATATCATAGGTTTAATGCGTTCTGCCGCCTCGTGGCAGCGGTCATCTCTTGTAGCCAACAGGTCGGCATACAACACCAGCAGCGGCGTAGCCTCGCTTTGCCAAAAACGTTTATAGACGTATATCTCGCCTTGCGGATTCGGTATCATCCGGCCTGTTGCAATCAATGCGTCGGCATTGTCTGCGGTGTAGATGTCCCATCGTTCGGGCTGCAGATAGCTGTCATACAGGGTCGCAGCAGGCTCTCCTCCCCAGCACAGCGTTTCGGGCAGTCGGATAGATTGCCATTGTTCACGCACCAAAGGCGAGAGGAAGGTGAATCGGCTGATGAGAAGTTTGGGTTTTAGCGTCTCGGAATAGTCACGTGTCCAATGGTCAATCAGCGACTGGCGTTTTCGGAGCAGGCGACTCTTGCCGTCGTCGACGATATAGCCGCGATTAGCGAGGTCGGTCAGTGTGCTATGCACCGCTCCCACGGAAAAACCCGTCGTGGTGGCAATTTCGCGAATGGTTTTGCCCACATTTACCTTGTCTTGAAGCAGGTAGAAGATGATTTGAGCCTCTGTTTTTTGCATGTTTTGTTCATTAATTATCTGTTGTTCAAAAATTTTGAACATGTGAATATTTTGAACAACAATGCTGCAAAAATACACAAAATAAATAAACTACGCAAATTTTTTTTAATTCAAACCGCCATTCCCCTTATAGTATACAAAAAAGTTAAGGTCAAAATTAAGGTTATCGTTAAGGTTAAGGTTATCGTTAAGGTTGAAATTATCGTTAAGGTTTTTATTCTTTCGCAAAGTTACTCAAATCATTTCACAGTTACTATCCTTATGCAATTTCAATTTTCAATTTTCAACTTTCAATTCTTTTCATATAGTATCCGAAAAAGTTACACATAATTATCCACTGTCTTTATTATCTCATTCATTCTCATGGTGCTTGGCTTTAACATCATTGCATCAAAAATATCCATGACTTCATCAGCTTTCACCATGTCCTCTTCGTCCATAAAGTTACGGTAACAGGAAAGCAGCATCTTGAATACTCTTTCCTCATTATGGTATGTCCTCATGGATTCCTGCCCAACAATGAGCTTTATACATTGATAACATTCATACGGATAGGTATTGCAACATTTCTCCATATAACTGATTATATCATATATGCCCACATCCGAAATCGATGTAGATAGCCATGACTGTAACAGTTCCACGAACAGACCAATGTCATGCTCCGACATTCTATGACATCCCATAAGATATGCATCCCTAACTTCTTTTCGACTATCCTTGGCATATCTTCTAAGGAATTCCTCGCTTTGTTCTCTGTAAGTTTCGTCCGATAGATGATCATACGCCAGTGGAACAATCTTCTTAATCACTTCTTCTTCATTTTGCTCCAACAGTACATCAAACATGACTTTTGAGATGTTTTTAGATTTTTCATACTGCATTCCTAAGAACATAATCTGAGCCAAAATTGGTTTGGCTCGTTTCTTATCCTTTATCATCTCAAAATATGGCAATATTCTTTCTGGATTATTGCACCAGAACCAATGCATTCTATCTACATTCAAATACAAATAGTCGGATATTGGACGGGAAGCATAACTGAACATCAACTCGTTGTATAAATCATTGTCGTAACACTCCTGCTGCAAATACATCATTGCTGCCAGCTGGTGCTCAAGGTTCAAACTATGCCCAGCCTTCACAAAGAATTCATAAACTTTTGTTTTCCATCGAGGATGCTTCCCAATCAAAGCCAAGGTATGAATGGCATATCCTTGTATATTATTGATGCCTGTCGTCAGCATGTCATTAACAGCCGAGTCACTACCAAACACATTTTCCACATCAGGTTTATATTTCGACTCGTAGTTGGAAAGGACAACTGTATTCAAGAATGTGCTGATTCTGTCAATATGTTGGCCGTCAATCGTCACAATATTGTTCAGCAATTCACAGAATCTATATCCTTCGCTTTTTTTTGACAGTTCATCAAATGCGTCGATGCATTTCCACACAAACGGAAGAACTTGGTCTGTCGGATAATTGCCTGTTACCAAACCATCGAGACCCGATAATTTGTATATCGCAGGAATGCTTTTGTCATCAAACATCTCAAACACAAAGCCAGCGAAGTCTTGCGGACGTTCGCTTACACATTGCTTAAACGCGTCTGCATGAGTCCTTGCATCAAAGTAACGATCTTTTCCATTCACATAGCTTTGAATTCCACGGAATGAATGCAACCAATCTTTTATTGAAATAGTTCTGTACCTCTCTAACGTCATCAAACCTCCACAGACGTGTGCCATGGCAACATTATGATTAGGCTTCGTGTTGTCCCATTTATTGCCAAACCGTCTGTTTAGCTCTTGATATTTTTTTCTGACACGTTTATCTCTAAGGTTTTCTGGTATGGCCCAAATGAGTTTTCTTTGATTGTATCCCCAATGTGGGTAAAGCAATACTGTGTATTTCCTATCCTTGTCTGAGAGTGAATCTGATGCTGATTTGAAATCATATATGATATCTTGACACTTTGATAAAGTTGACCCGTCAACCAGAGCGAGCCAACCTCTAATCAGTTCAAGAAAATAATACTCCACATTTCCAAAATCCAGTAGCTCATCGACCAACTTGCTGTCTTTGAGGATGGCAATAATATCATCAGAGAACAGCAATGGTTTTTCTATCATTGCTTTGAATGCAAACTCATAACAGCTGGATTCCTTTTTGCACAACAACAATCTGACATCAGCAACAATACAAGCATGTTCCTGCTTAATCCCTTCCACCAACAGCTCTTCAAATAACTCGTGTATGGCATAAGTATTATGATGGTGACTCATCAACGAAGGAAATATTGAATTTGAGCCCACCACTTCTCTCCAAGTATGTACATGATGGTTGTTGATAGCATTCAGTATTCTATCTCTCAAAATAGAGTAGAGTGCTTCTGGGCATTTCTCTTTTAGCGGAGTGCAGACATTCTCAAAGAAAGACTGTTCTATGTGATTAGCAATCCCTTGGGAATCCATGATACAGTCAAATACCTCGGCAATATTGTCCAACACAAACTGGACGTTATTCTTCATAGCACTCTCCAGAAAATCGACTTTCTTTTCAAAAGTGTCACATAACACTTTATACCATTTCGTAACAATATCTAATGAATAATCCGAAGTGGCATACAATAGCCTTTGGGCGACAACACTCCTTGTGTCCTTGTCTTTGATACAATCGACCAATCCATAGACATCTTCCGTGCTGGATTGAACATGATTCCACATAAACGCTAAAACATCATCATACACAGCATCCCCAACCCTCAAATCCTTGACAACATTCAAGATGATTCTTTTAATCACATTGTACCATTCTTTGCTCCCAGTCCGTCGGATAAAAGAACAGAATAGAATTTTGTTGCAAGAATACAGTTCTCTGATACATCTCTTTTCAAATGGAAGAATGTCCACCCTATTGGCTAAAGCCCACAAGAACATGAGTTGTATATGCGGTCTTATTTGGCCCGATAAAAGAATCGTCACAACATCTTCCCTATACTGCTTTATGTTTTTTGCCCTTTCATAATCCAGCACAAGGTTCACGGTTGAACGCATAAACAGTCCCTGGTGCTTCTTCTCCTTCAGTAAATCATCTATGAACGAACCTCCATTCTGGGTATAATAACGGGCAAACACATAATCATACATGCTCTGATGGAAAAACATGGTTCCATCGTTCACATATTCTATCAGTCCTTGGCTTCTAAGATAGATTGCTTCCTTGACATGTTTCGTGTCGGGATTCCATCGTGGAGCCAGAGTTTCTTCATCAAATATTTTTTGAGCCAGCGTATAGAGGATTTCTTCTGCGGCACTTTTGTCAATATCAACATTAGCCATGTCAATAGTCTGCCTCCATAGTTCATCGTAAAGTTCGGTTATCGAAGTGTACTGCTTCCCCTTGTTTCTGACAAAAACTCTACAGAAGAGATTAAGATGTTGCGGCGTTTGCATTAGGGTTAAGGTTTTCTCATCCATTGTTTGATACAACCCTTTTTGCAAACGATTCAAAACCGTCTCCACATTTGCTTTATCCAATAGCCCTAATTTGATTTGGGGGGCATTGCTCAATTCACTCAATTTCGGGTCAAATTCCAAATCGAAAGCACGACTGGAAACGATAATCCTCACATTTCTCAGCCTGTCATCAGAGGTGAATTGTTTTATCAATGTTACCACGTTGACAAGTTTGTTCCTGTCTTTTGTGATATATTGTGATAGCGCATCTATTTGGTCTACTATGAGGACGGCTTTCTTCTCTTGGATCAAACCGGAGAATGTTTTGGTCAGCATCTCCAATTGTTCGTTGCATGGTTGTCCCTGAGGAAAGTGAAGTCTGTCGGCTTTGATGGCAAAGCATTTTATTTCATCGTGTTCCAATCTTTCAATCAATTGCTTTATCACAACACTCTTCCCTGTTCCGGCATTGCCCACAAGCAACATAATATTGGGTACATTTTCCGCCAAGTCTTTTTTAACCCAATTGTACAACTGGCCGATTTCTCTTCTCTCTATAAGGGAATTTGGCAGATTGTTGAAAGTGGCGTTTATTGTATGGAAAGCAACACGATTCTCCGAGATGATTTCTGCCGAGTCTTTTTTGATTTGGGAGAACGAAGCCAGTTTTTCTTCAAATAGTCTTTTCCATTTGTCCAATGTGAGATTAAGATTACCCTTACTTAAAATCTCATCTTTAGCGAATTTATAGGTTTGACTGGTTCGATTCCCTGCCTTCTTAAACTCCTGAATATAATCGTCAGAAATATATTTCCAATATATTCTCTGTGAGTCAGCATCAACCGAAAAGAACAAGCATACTTCATTGCGCATTCTGTCAGCATAGGCGACATAATATGCCGGAATCTCGGCCTTGTCTTTTCCTTTATATTTCGATTTATATGATTTTGCCTGTATTGTCAATTTTCCAACGGGGTGATTCTTTTCATCAACAAGTTCAATATAGCCATCAGTATTAGAAGATTTATCGTGACACTCTACTTTATGGGCGATTGCGCGAGTGCCGACGAACAGAGTCCTAATACATATATTTGACTTTTCATCAAGAATATCATTAGGATTAGTCACCTGTTGTGGAGTAAGATAGGAATCTCCTTTCATTCTGATATTGACATCTTCGGTATTAGTTTGTAATTATTTTGAAAATAATTCCATCCACTCAATCTATTCAATTGCCAAACCCTATTTCGGGAAAGAATCCAAATCAATCCAAGCTCTCTGCCTCTTCATCAGCATTCAGAGACACCCCACCCTTCGTAGCAAATGGAAGTATCTCATTCAAAAAGGCGGAGTCTTTGAAGTAGCAGTTCGGGTTGTTTTCGAGTTGCTCGTGCATGTGGGCGAAGCCATAGTTGGCATATTCTTCCATCTTGTCAATCAATGTGTCAACCACCTTAGAGGGTTCAATCTCACCTTTATCGAGAGCCAGGTAGTCGATATTGGTGCGAGCTACAAGTGCGGCAAATATATACTCGCGTATCTTACCATACGAGGCGCGTCCGTTTCGGTTCTCAAGGTTGCCCCAGTATTGGATTGGCTGACCAAAGCCCTTGCGTTTGGAAGCATCTTCCACGAGCGGTTTTGTCTGGTTGGCATATAGTCCAATAAAAAAGGCAATGATATATAGTTCATATCCAGCACCAAAAGTCTTTCCACGGGCATCTTGGTATTGCGACGAACCGCGGCCATAGTCGGTGAACTGACGTAGCAGTTCTTTCTCGTATCTAGTTTCCCACTGAGGGTTACGTTTTGCCCAAAGGTCATATAGTCTTTCCATAATCTTACTTAATCTTGTTTACCATTGTTCTGATTGTTGAGAGGTTGTTCTGATCAAAACCAGCCGCTTTCTGAATACGATAGACAGAACATGTCAACCGATTGATATCATCTGTCCGCACTTTACCTTTAGTAATAAAATCTTTCGTGACTATAATACATTGTTTGTCGAGTTTATCAATAACATCATAAAAAACTGCTTCTTTTGCATCTCCAAACGAGGATGTAGCCGCGTCAAAAATCAGGGGGTAGTTTTCATCACGACGCTGCACGGTAAAGTCTGAGATTGCAAAAAGGACGGACATATACATTATTGTCAGCTGTGAACCAGAAGGATTCTTGATAGCCGTTCCATTTGAGCTCTGAAGTCGGATGGCAGCACCGCCTTCTGTGGTTTCTCTCAAATGTAAAACCCCATGAAAATCATTCACACTCAACTGGTGCATGTATTCGTTTGCTCGGTCTTCCATATCATTCAAGAACAATCTCAAATTCTGTTTCTTTGCAGAAGAGAAGGCTTCAGCAATGATACTAAAAATAGTGTTGACCTCTTTTAGCTCTCTAACTTTGATGCTATCTGGTTCGAGTGCCTGTAGTTCTTTGGTAATGTCATCTTTGCGGGCTTCTTGACTTTTTATCCTATGTTTTAAATCAGATATCTGCTGTTGTGTTTTGTTTTGTTGTACAAAAAGGCTTTTTAAATCCGCAAAATTCTTTTCTAGTAAGTCTTCACTTATATTTCCTGCCTGTATCAACAAATTGCTAATCTCTTCCCGGATTTTCTGCATTCTGTCATCCGTAATTTTGAGTTGCTCGCGATAAATCGAAACACACCTCATCTCTTCAAGAATATCCTTGCATTTTGATGCCACGTTCCGTTCTTCCTCACCACTCAAGCGAATACTTAGATTATGTAACTCTTCCACATAAGAACTGCGGAAAAGTCGATCCCCCTCTATGCGACGTCTTTCTTCGTCTACCTTTGATTTCTCTTCAATCTTTTGTTGATACTCCTCCAGTTTATGAAGCATAAACTCGTATGCTTCGCTTCCTTTTGGGGCAGGACGACCACATACCTTGCAAATCTCGTCATCGAGCATTTCCTGCATTGTGGCCTTGTCCGGGAGGTTCCATGGGAGTTTAGCACTTCCGTTAACCAGTTTCTCGATTACTGATTTTTCACCCTCAAGTTGTCCGATTCTTCGTCCTCTTTCCTGGTCAAATTGCGTCTCTTGTTGACGTTTTTCTTTGCTCATTGAAGCACACTTCTCACCAAACTCCTTATATACTGGAGGATATGCACACAAAACCCACAACTTATCAAGCAAAGAGATGTCAAAGTTTGTACGATTGGCCATGGCCATTAGCCTGTCGTACTCTTTTTGTTGCTTGTCTAATCTGCCTTTCAATTCATTATACCTTTCACTGGTACCCTGGTGTTTTTCCAATTGAGCTAATTCATTCTCAAAAGTTTCAAGGGATTGTTCTTTGTCACGACACTCTCTTCTCAATTGATCCAATTCTCTGTTAGCCGTATTCAAATCAACTGTAAGGGCATTTACTTGCTTTGCAACTTTTTTGTCTTTTGCAGCTTCTGCAGTATATTGTTTATATGACTTGTCGGCAAACTCTTTTGTAAGTGCTTCTAAATTGTCGAAGGTGCGGACATCCGAGAACTTGTCAACAAGCATTTTAAGAGAAGTTGGACTATCGAAAACATTTAGCTCGCTCTCTCCTTGGAACATACTAAACCGCTGAATAAAGGCTTCAAAACACCTATCCATCAGTTGCTTTCCTGCAACCTGCACACGTTCTGCACCATTGGTTTCATAACCAATATAAGACAACTTTCCAGCAGCGAAGTTGCCATCCACTTGTCTCTCAAATGTGAATTTCTTTTCAATGCTTTTCTCGCCATCATGGTCAAACTCCATTTCAACGGACACCTCGTCAATCTCGCCAACGGCCAACTCCTGAAGTCTCATCTCTGACACATGATCTATACTATTATCATTATCCAAACGAGAGGTGTTTAAAAGCCAATGAAGCGCCTCAAACAGCGTGGATTTTCCGTCACCGTTGTCTCCGATAATGAGAGTCAGACGATCTGATAAGACAAACTCATTAACGTCATAGTAACTGCGAAAATTCTTAATTCGAAGTTTCTTGATAATCATACTCTGTCGTTTAAATATTGATTGACCTCTTTGTATATTTCTTTTGCTTCTGCCCCCTCATCGGCTCTACGAATGATTGTGGAGATGGCTCCAATCAGATAATTCTCTGATCGAGTTCCTTCATAGATTGAGGCAGGTTCCTCAACAGGACCATAGTTCCCCAGTTGTTTTTGCAACTGTGACAAAACTGCAGCAAGCATTTTTTGTGTATTGGTGGCCATAACTTAAAATATTGGTAGTTCTATGTTGTAATAATCTAATACATCCGACAACTCCCTGATTGTGGCATCAGCATTTTCGCTTAAGCTCGCAAAATCGCGGACTCTCATCATCTCACTCTTTATCATACTTCTTTCCATTGCATAATTTGCTTCGGTTGCATCAATTGTTGGCACAACTACAAGGTCATGTATTTCCGCCATTCGCTTGTCTGGATGAGTGCGGAGAATACGTCCTCTACGTTGAATAAACTGACGTGGATTTCCTGTACTAGCACAGAATATTGCCAACTCACTTCTTGGTACATCCACACCTTCATCAAGACATTTCATAGAGGTTAGTACATCCAACTTTCCTTCAGCAAACTCTTTTAACATTGCATCACGTTCCGTTGTTCCTGAAACGAACTTTCTGACGGTGGTGGTTGAACTTACATCACGGACAATTGCAGTATACCTATCAATCAGCCTATTGGTCTCTACCTCTTCTGGCAAAGACTCGTTATCATCAAAATAATCGTCCGAGCGTTCACCTTCAGGCACATAAATGAGAGTGTATTTCAAATTGCCACGTTCTACAAAACATCGTTGAACAATCTCACGAAGCATTTCTTCTTTATTGCGAGCCTTGTGAATGATTCTCTTGCGCTTTAAGAGTAGCAACTTTAATGGTTCACTCATCTTATCGAATCCACCGCTTTCAAAATTGAACATCTTTACTAGCTGCAATGAAATCTTCACATACTCCTCCATCTCGTCTTCAGTCAAGCTTACAATATGAGGATAATACTTATAACGACATAAGAAGCCTTTTTCAATGGCCTTATCCATTGGGAAATTAAAAGTGAATTCCTTTGATGCCCCAAAGAAATCGAAAATTTTTTGATTTCCCCAGTCGTCATATTGTCTGCTTGGCGTAGCCGATAACCCAATTCTTCTGGCATAATGTATCCCTTGTAGAAGATTTGCTATACGACCACCACCCATATTGTGAGCCTCATCTGCAATAAAGAGCAATTTACCTTTGTCGAAAGCATTCAATTCGGCAAATACCGCGGGTCTTCCATAGGATGCATACGTGGCAATAATGATGTATGATACCAACGGGTTGACGTAGCGTTCGATATTCTGCAATTCGGCAACTTCTGATTTCCATTGTGTATTACTGCTACACACACGGACAATACGATTCATACAACATTTACGACAATCTTTCTCCCATTGTTCTACAAGGATAAGGGTGGGAACCAAAATAATCGCCTTATAGTATTCTTTTCGTTTGTATATCTCCAGCAAGCAGTTCAATGCCGTTAGAGTCTTGCCCGTACCGGTAGCCATTGCAAATAGGCCCTTTTGCTTATTTTTTTTCCAGTTTTCAAAAGCCTCTTTTTGGTATTCGCGAGGACCTGTTGGATAAGGGAAATGAGGTGTTCCCATACAGCTCAATATGGTGTCATCTTTTGAGGAACGAATCTCTAGGGCCTTCAACACTCTTTTCTTGGCTCTTCCTAAAGCTTTTGCCACCGTTTCGGACAATCCATCCTCAATTATTTTTTTCTCGTCAGCAATTAATTGAGACAATTCCTTTCGTTCGAAGGTGTCTGCTATTTGAGTTGAGACTTCGTCTACTTTGAGGTATTTGACAGATTGGTCATTACCCGAAAACGTCTTCTCAAAATCATCAGCAATGCAACACACACGATAATTGTCCAGTTCCCCATCCCATGAGCAGAAAATAGATAAGCTTTCGTTGTTCTGAAGAAGTGCTGCACGTGAGAAATTGCAGGAACCTTCAAATGCTACATTGTTTGTTCCATCCGAGAAAAGTCCACATTTGGTATGTGCAATGCCAACTCCACTTTGTGGAACAACTATTTTTATCTCGATGCGGTTATTCCGTATCATCCAAGATAGACATTCAAAGAAATGCTTGCCTCGAATACTTAAAACATTTTTCAGCTGCTGAATATCCGAAAGGTCAAAATATGGAATTAGTGTACTATTATCTTCAGCAACATGAAATGCGTTCCAATCCTCAATGCTCAGAATGTCGTTAATAATCATCCGCATACGACCACCATTGGCGATGAATGCCGCAAACCCATCCGCCAACACATTGATAGCGGTGGAGGAGAAAAAGCCTAACATCAAATCAAATCTGGATGCTTCAAGCAAACCATCACTAAAGAACCCAACTGGTTCCCATTCTGTGCCAGATTTGTATCTGCGGTGTGGAGGATAGATTATGTTGTTAAGCATATTTAAAAACGAATGTTACATATTTGTAAATCTGCTGTTTGTGTATCGATATTGAAGATTGTCGCGTATTTTGTTTTCATATCCGTTTTTTCTCTATCCGTCAATATATTGTGGTCAAAGTGATGGATTAGTATATATTTCACTAAAGATTGATTTCTCATCTCCATCTTGTGTGTAATTGGGTTCCAAAGAATATGATTCCATGGTTCTTCAGAGACAACCCTATTCATATTGGCAAAATGTCGAATTATATCGTGATACGATAAGCTCATTGCTAATCTTATTCTAGCAACAGCTTCAATAAAAGGAAGCAAGCCAATTGGCCTAAAAAACAGGTTACCACCTGTGACTGTTGAGCGAAGTTCTTCCGCTGCAGAGTCTGAGTTGTTGTTGATATAGTCATCAATTTCACAAAAACAGGATCTCATTTCATCCCAAAAAGAAACGACATCAGACTTATAATTGTCTATTGTTTCATCATCAGGTCTAAATCGTAAAATATCTTTTATTTTGGTCTGAGTAAAAGTGTGTCCACTCGAAAGTGTAATATATGTTAGAAATAACGCTTTATGGCAATCATATAATGTCATCAATGATGTGAATGACTGTTTATCATTTTGAGGTATTGATTTTGTGTTACTAACCTTTACTTTATTCCCCATAAGTAGAGGATACGTTTCAAGTAAATCTCGTGTTACAATCGCTACAATATCATCCTCATCCAATGCGATAATATCACCTAATCGTACAGGCTTTACGTACCTGTTTAATGTTGAAAAAATTCTTCTTGACCTTTCTCTTCCTTCTGGCGTATTGCTGTGACCAATAAGTATCACGTTGATTGTCTCATTTGCTATTTCTGGTTTTTCAATAATTGCGGCTTTTATGCCTTCAACCCTGTGTTGCCCGTCTACAGGAAATATCTTTTCTTCTCCAGAAAACTCTAACAAACCAACATTGTTGAAAGATTCTTCGTTTAGTTCATACCGAATCTCTGTCCATTGAGGATCTCCATCATATACAGCGAGGACCATACTGTCAAAAAAATGATCTTCTCTTTTTACAATATAGTCTTTTATTTTTATGTAGTTGTCAGTAAGAGATCTTTGAATGACTTCTTTCAAAGAATTTGATGTATGCAATTCAGAATCCACTCTTTTTACCATGTCGTTGACTTGTTGAAATGATAAATTAGCGGAATAATAAATAGTATTGCCAATTTTTCCTCTAATGGCAGGAATTTTTATCGCTTCCATACTTTAAAACGCTTTTATGGTGGGTTGAACTTCTGTTTTATCGGGTATTGTGGGGTTAAAAGGAGGCCATAGGGCATTAAGTAAAATAGCTTCATTCATTTTAATCCGTTCGTTGTCTGTGTCAGGATAATATCTATAATATACAAATTGCTTCCATTTGGAAAACATTCCTTTTATAAAATCCCTATTATCACTGAAATATTCTCTCGCTCTTTTTCTGATATTTTGGCTATCAGTATACTGGCAACGACCAATATAAACAATGTATTTTTCGATAAAAGATAGTGATATACCTTTCAAGAAGAACATATAAATGCCACCAGTATCATTTGGTATATTCTTTATGTCATCTGAAATATCGTCATTCGTTTCATTTAGATATTTTATTTCTTTAGACCAGTTAGATTCATCAGCGATTGGATTAGACTCGTCAACCGCATATTTTATCCATCGTGAGGGCGTATGATAATATGTGATATCAAATAGTTTGTTTTCGTCATCTATAAATGCTCTGTTCCTCATGATCAAATCAGATAAAACAATTTGCACACATTATTTCATCGCCAAGAATATCTGCAAGGGTTGTGCCTTTTTCTTGCTTTCTATTTTCTTCTTGGCGTTTAATTATATCAAGTTTGATTTGACGCACACGCTCAGGTTTGCATAGTTCCTCCAAACTTTCATTCTGATTCCACGTATATCCGTCTTTTTCAAATTCCATTGCTTTTTTATACAAGTCAGGATGTCGTTCCAGGAGCCAAATCCACTCTATCTTCTGTTGAAAGAAACAGAAATAACAGCCCGACCGACTACGGCAATACGTTCCCTGTTTTCCATCCACTTCAAAGGGTATCTCCTCATAGTAAGCAGGAACTCCGACTCCACTTTCCCTCAATATTCTAAAAATATCGTCCTTTACAAGAACATCCGTATTATTTAACAATGGAAATTCATCCAATTTCCCCACCGGATAATCTGTTGTTTTCAAATATTCAAAAACTACATGATTGAATAACTTGATGTCATAATCAAGTAAAGCATTCAGTTTTTTTGAATAGAAGAATGTTTTAGAAAGAGGTTTTCTCACGATATCCATTATATCTTCTTTCATGATTCCGTCCGGACATAGTTTATCGTATATATCAATCAACAGTTTTATATTGTCATTATGCAACACTTTATTGATAACATCGATACTCCATATATTCTTTCTAAATGGGAATATTGCTTGAATATTTGGCTTAGATGAAATATATCCATCCCTATCTTCATCCCCACGAATGCCCACATAAGAGATTGCATAGTCATCGCCAACGAATTCCTCGAACCGATCAAGTTTCATTTTTTTGGTACACCAACGCGCTTGTGGCGATGGCAAAAAACCACCCATGGCTTTCAAATAATGATGGAAAGGTGTTGGTTCTGGACTATTTTCAACTTCTACAGCCTTTAAACGAACAATCTTTCCCAAATATGCTTCTAGACGATTGATTAGAGCTTCAGTTTCGTCTAATTCGCATCCCGTATCTGAATTATAATACTCAATCCCCAAGTTCGGGTATTTCTTTTTCAGATAAATAGCAAGTGCTGCGCTATCTTTGCCACCTGATATGCCTAATATGTGCCTTACATTCATTCTTCCGCTCCTTTGTCAATTGTGTTCAACTGCTCTACG
Source organism: uncultured Bacteroidota bacterium (assembly GCA_902776365.1). Lineage (GTDB taxonomy): Bacteria > Bacteroidota > Bacteroidia > Bacteroidales > P3 > Colimorpha. The sequence goes on from CACYPU010000001.1 coordinate 119,917, forward strand.
AATCGCTGGAAGCCTAAGTTACATTGTGCTATTTGTGGAATGTCCTTTCTCTTCATCTTTTTCAGAACTTTTTGATACACAGCAATGGCTTCGGGTGAGTTTTTCTTCTCTTCAGGGATTCCGAGGCCATCTTTTTGAAGTTGCTGATTTAGAATATAGATGCAGTTGGTTGTAGCACAACGTTTCTTGGCATCATTCGCATAGTAGAGTGGGAGTAGCCAACATTCCGTTTCATTGAAACAGATGGCAAATATAATCTTATTAGAATAGGCATTCCATACTTCATCACTAATATTTTGCTTCAAGCGGGCACAAACTCTGTCATACAGAACACTGTCGGGAACTTTATTGTGCATTTCATCATAGATATCAACATCGTAATTTTTCTGAATACAGGTATCGGTGTCAATTTGAATGACTATGTAGTCATTGGTAACCATATTATTCGTGATGACATTGTCGTTGCAATGATTGAGTACCTGAAGCCATCCGCCCTCATCGTTTTGCTTCTCTATGCCATGGGACAATCTTAATGATGGTTGTATGCGGTTGATTGCCACGTCGTCTCCCAAATATCTATTGATGATATAAGTCAAAATCTTTACTTCAGATGTGCCTTCACAAATCAAACCAATAGTAATCATAACGAGGTGTTTTAAAAGTTATCAGGTAGTCCGCCAATGAACCCTTTTTGCCAAGCTTCGGAGAGTGGCATCGTCATTTCGCCTTTCAACGTCACACGGTTGGTTTTTGTGTATCCGTCAATGGTACGACGTACAACAAGTAGGCGTACATCGTCTTCGTACAGGTTAATGCCGTCAAGCACTGCTGGATTATGTGTTGTGGCAATAATCTGTTTGCTATGTTTTCTGGCCAGTTCAATAAGGCGACGCGTTACCTCACGGCAGAGCTTGGGATTAAATGCAGTATCGATGTTTTCAATGGCAAAGAAACGCGGCGTCTCGTCAGAAATGATTAGGGTAAGATAGAACAGCAGGTATAGAAAACCCTCATTGGTGCTGCGCTGGTCGAAAGTGTTGAGAGTGTCGGTCAAGTAACTATCTTTGAGCTTAAGATTGAACTCCATAGAGAGTTGTCCCGTCGGCACTTCCAGATCGTCAAACCAGTCGAGGATTTTCAAGTGTTCTTTTATCTCCTCGAAAATTGTGTTGGAATCTGGTCGTTGAGCCAGTTCTTTCAGGTAAGCAAAGAGTCCCTCTCCGTGACGGCCTAATGGGTAGGTTCGGTTAGAGTTGTCGGCTTGGCGCAGTTTGCTTTCTTCGAGGGAATAGATAAGGAAGGGGGTAATATTAATGTTAGTGGGTATTACCATAAATTTGTTGCCTCTTGGAACAATTTTAAGCACATCGTCGTTGGTTGAATCAAAACCTTGTCGTAACTCTTTTAAGCCTTCTTCCAATTCTTCAGGTGGTACCATATTTGACCACTCGTACTCATTGTCGTTTACCCACCTTGCAGGCTTGGCATTCCTGTCGTACCGTATATCAAGCACAGTTTCGTGTCCTTCCTTGTCTGTTACGCAAACCTCTATCAAATTTTCCTCAATGCCATCAAATGCCGGAAGCATAAACCTTGGTTCCACCACACGTATTCCTCGATTGGCAAAATACTCATAGTCTAATTTGTCTGAACTGGCTGCGGCACCCATTGCAATGCCTTCGAGGATGTTTGATTTACCACATCCATTGGCTCCAATTAGAATGTTGAATCTTCCTAGTGGTAAGCTAACATCCACAACGGACTTGAAGTTTTTTATTGTTATATCGCTGATCATCTTATTTGTTTATTTTCTTGTTCAATATTGAAAGTAATGTACAGACATCAACATTATTGTTGCCAGAGAGAATGCGGTTTATTTTATCTTCCAGTTCGGAAGATTTTTTCTTGTCTTTTTCGGGAAGAATGTAAGTCTGTGTGCGGATGTTTGTGCCTTGATTGGTCACCATATCGAATGAGTAAGCGTCGCTATTGTCGGCCTCTTTCAACCGTCGTGATATGTCGGAATATTTTTCACATTCACGGAACATATAGACGAGGTCGTCGACAAGTTTGTCTTCCTGCTCGTCGCGCAGAGTGTCGAGGCGTTGGTCGAGAATGGTGTAGCAGATGGACTGGTACCACAGGGTGCGGTTTTCGTACTCGGTCATCACATGATGGTAGAACTCCTTTTGCTTGCCGGTGAGCAGATGCGTTTTTACATTGGCTAATCGTTTGCGGATTTCGATGATATACTCAGAATAGTCGCCCGACATGAGACCAAACTCATCGACAAGACGTTCCTCAATACGGTCGATAAGGTTTGTGTAGCAGGTGCGCAGTTCGCGGATGGCCCGCTCGATGACCTGTCCGTATTCATTTATTGCCTGTTCATCCTTGAGTTTTTCGCGGTCAAAACCGAGGGCATTGGGTAAATCCTCGAAGAAAGCCTGTTCTGGGTCCTTGGCCTGGGCAAGAACATCGCGGAAGCGCATAGTAGAACGGTGGTTGAATTTGCGGGTGTGTTTGGTGTAGTCGTTGAGACGGACATAAAAACTGAGGAAAGGCTTAATAGTCTCGATGAAACTTTGGGTAGAGATGGAGAACTCGTCACCGAGATTGACAAAACGGCGATACTGGTTGAAGAAACTGAGCTTGACACCATCGACCGAAAATTTTTTCACCTGATAGTCGCCGGGGTGTTTCTGGAGGAGATCGAAGAACTCCATATTGACATTGGGAATGAAACTACCACGGGAGGCATCATAGAGGGCAAAGTCCTGACGACGGATGAAGAGGTAAGTGGGAATCCAAAAGTCGAGCAGTCCTTGCTTTACTTTGTATGGCTTTTCGAGGAGGGTTCGGGTCAGTTCGGATATGCGGCGAGGCTTGTTGACGGTGCTTTGCAGGAATTCTTCGGAGGCATCCCAAAGAGGACGGAAACTGGGCTTAACATTCGTATCGTCAAAGATGCCGTTAGCGTGTAAGCCTGTGTCTTTGAGAAGCGAGTAGTAGATGGTTTTTTCTGGAGGGAATTTGTCAGGTGGGAAACCTAAATCCTCTTTAGTGTTGTGTTCGATAAGGGCTGACAAATAATTCTTCCGGGCAGACGAAATTGTTCCGCTGAGCTTGTGACGGTTGAAGAGTTCGTTGCGCAATTCGGGTGTTAGGGGATAGATCTCATCACATACACGAGAGAGGAGCTTGTTGAAATCACGATGAGATTGGATGTTTTGCTCTTTGCCGTTGTATATCCATACAACCTGGTTGTTGTATGAGAACAGACTGTCGCTCAATTCCTTGTTCAGCAGGTCTTGCTCATGTTCCATTAGTTTTTTGAACTCGCCACGAGCTATGTTATCAGTCTCGACCACGGTGGTTTTCAAGAGATAGTCATATTTGTCGATATTGTGGAGATGGGTGATAAGATTGTCCGTGTCCTTGAAGTAGGCAAAGACAAGAGCGAGTCCGGAAGAGGCACTGACAGCCTTGAGTTCTTGTATGATATTCTTCTTGGTGGAAAAAATCAGTTCGATATATCCGTCGGTGTCTCCGTCGGGGGTGATTCTCTCAGGTGCATCAAGAATCTTGTAGTCAAAGAAACGTGGGGTGCCCTTTTGGTAAAAGTGCGCCTTGACTGGCGATATCCTTTGATGAAACAGAAGACTTAGCCTCTCAATGAAATGGATGGGACGGGGGACAACAAGGCCGGCCTCGTGGAACTCGCCTTCAAGATCGACATCAGTTCCCTCGAAGAGGACGAGGCGTCCGCGATAGTCGGCGAAGCGTACAATCTGCATTTTGATGAGTCGGCTGACAATAGATTCAGCGTCGGGAGTGTCCATTGCCCATTTAGCGTAGCGTGACAGCTGTTTTGCATCAAGACGGAAGCCTGCGTTTCCAAAGGCATTCATTAGACCTATCGCTTTTATGATGCATTTTGCGGTATTTGTCTGTTTTTCGGACTCCCAAACCAAACTCTCGGCGCGTTCGATGGCACGTTGCATCGAGGCCCAGGTCATGGAGTCGGCATTGGCATCGTTCAGCGCGGCTTGAAAATTATAGGTGATGTAGTCGTATACTTTTGCAAGGTTGTATGTCTGACGTTCTGCAGGGAGAAAATCCATAACAGAGTCTTCGCCCCGCATAGCAAGGAAGGAGAAAAGGGAACGTTCGTTTTGACCATATCGTTGAATGGCCGAGGTGATGGCATAAGCGGAAAAAGTGTCCAAAGGATATAGCTGTGTGGCGATTTGCTCGTCGAAATCTTTAGCCACAAACCCCGTCTCCACTGCAAGGCGATGAAGGTTCTTGGCGTTTGTCAATGCGGGAGTCTTTCCACCTTCTTGCAGTTGGACAGAGGCAAGGTGCAGTAGTTGCTCGATGGGTTCAACAAAAGTGATTTCTTTGAAACGGCCCTTCACCTTCTTCCATTCGTTACGCTGCTCTTCACTGAGGTTCTTGGCATAGGATCCGAAGTTTTGGTGGAGAGTGGTTAGGAGAATAATCTGCCGAGAAGGTTCGTTGACATATTCTGCCAGCTTTTGCAGAAAATAGAGTTCCTTTTCGGGATTGTTCTTGGCGGCATGTTCGAGAACTTTTCCAAATTCATCTATCGCAATGACGAGAAATTTTCCTTGCTTACGGCATTTCTTATAGAAGCTGTCGAGTGCATCGAGTACGCTGTCGCCAGACTTCCCATAGTTCAACTTGCGCTGCAAGAGGGTGACGAGGTCGCAGTAATCGCCTACAATATTTAGAATCTCAAAGTTGGCTTTGTCTGAGAGTATCGAAGGGTTGAACAAAAGATTCTTCGAAATGCCTTGCTGCATGTCGGACTCAACAGCCAGGAGAAAGCTGGATTTACCTGTGCCGTAGGTACCGATGATGGTGAATGAATGGATGCCTGACTTGAAGCTGTCAACAATATTGCCGATGGATTTCTTAGCATTGGGTGTTACTATATAGCGAACACCTTTGGGAAAGCCATTTTCGATATTGGCCGATAAATTAAATGTTCGTTCCATAGTAATCGTTCAGTATTTTTTCGGTTGAAATATCATTGGTGAACTGCAGCTGCCGAATGCCGGATTCGTCACTATAGGTGATACAGTCGGAATATTGGTCAGAAAGTGTTTTGAGCATTTCGATGATTTCAGAGTCATTCATACAGAACGGTATGCCTACATAGTGTCGAATGTCGTCGTATGGAAGTGTGTTGTCCTTGTCTCTGTTTTTGAGTTCCACGAGGGAATAGAGAAATATCTCCTTGGGGACTTTGCGCTTGCCTTCGGTGTTGAAATAGTATTCTTTGCCGTCTTCCGTGATGCGCAACAAGTCGAGGTCGATGAACAAAGAGGAAAAGTCTTCGTTGGATTGTGGCTTCCGAGGAAGGGCATAATTGTGGATGAGGACATCAATGTCCTTTTTGACGGTGTTCTCGTTGAATTGGCTTTTAAGATCCTCGTCGGCCAACTTATATTTGATATGATTCGTAAATTGCTCTTTAGTAAAACGAGTACGTTCGCGTTGAAAATCACAGAAGAACATCTTGTAAATGGAGGCCTGTCCACTGAATACAAGGTTGAAATGCAGCAGATAGAGCGTTGCTAAGTCTTCAAGATAGGGATCTTTGCCAGTATGGTCGTTGAAAAGGTAGTTTCCTAGCCAAGTTATTTCTTTTTCATCGTATATATTACATACTTTAAGCCAATAACGAATAGAAGATACCATGTTTTTCCCCACACCGAGATATATAACCGCATCAGGTGCGTTGAAATCGCGATTCTGCACAACATAATCATATCCTTTCTTGAGCCATAACGACTTGCAAGCAAAGGACTCGTGACCAGAAAAGCTGTATTTTACCATTTATTTTAATCTTTATTTTTAAAATGCAAAAATACGAAGATTATTTGAATTGACAAAATAATGTTTCGCGCGTGCGAGAAAATGTAATGTTGTTATAAACGGGTCGCCGAGAGACCGTCGAAGGATCGTCGAAGGGTCGTTATGTTATATGTTGAAAATCTGCGAGTTGTCATTGTTTATGGATGGCTTATGCAATGTGCTGATTCTCAAGTGGTACGTTATTGCGGCAAAGAAGGCATAAAGAAGGCATATAGAAGGGAGGAAGAATGCGGGAATTCGGGAATGCGTAAATGTGTTAATGCGTTTGCTCCAGCCCTTTGCACATTGTCGTGCTAGCGTCGCAGGCCATGTCTCCATTGGAGCCAGGCAGAATGCGTTTTTCGCTTGATTTTTTTATTCAGCGGTGCTATTCACTGCATTCTGTTTTATTTCCAAGGTGTTCATCACCCTTTCAGGGGTCGCAGGCATACCACAAGGCCTGCAAAGCAGGCAGAGTGAATGAGGGAATGTACTATAAATCTTTGAGGATGACTTTTACTTCGTCGATAATTTGTTGGCAGCGAAGACGGGTCATCTTGGTGTTCGTGCCGACAACGATCATGTCCTCGTCGGTGGGCAAGCCTTTGAAGTTGATGGTGGTGGCATGCTCTCCAAGGGTCTGGTCGTTGGTGAGGTCGTAGGCAGGCGCCAGTTCCCAGCGGCCATCACGGCAGAGGAAGCTGAAATTGCGGGCATGGTCGTCGAAATTGCGAGCGTAGTGATTGAAGACCATACGACGGAATTGCTGCTCGACAGCCTCGGGCGACTGTGTGAGGTATCCCGTGAGCTGCAGCAGGCTGTGGTAGTCCATCTTGGGAGGTGTGAGGGGCTCGTTGAGGAGGCCGCTGGCGGTGGCCATGTGAAGCCGGTTGCCCTGCTTGTCGATGTCAAATCGCCGTGTGGCGAAATACTTGCCGTCGATTAGTCGGAATTCTGGCACAACAATGCCTGCCTGCTGTGCCAATTCATTGTAATGGTATTCCTGCTGCCCAATATCAGTTGGGTCAAAGGTGTGACGGAACTTGACAAGCCAGTGTCCGGTCTCGTCTGTGTAAACGCATTTGGGACGCACTCCGCCGGAATTTCCGCTGCCCGCCAGCAACAACTCCGATCCTGTGTCTTTTTTTTCGGACAGCACCTCAAGGGCAAGTGTCTGCATTTCGTCGAGTGAAAGTGAGGATGGATTGCCACCGACAATGGTCTCAGGGACATAGCACAGGGCTCCCATCCCGGAGTTGCCAACAAGACTGAGTCTCTGCACGGGAGTAAGTCCGTAGTAATCTATGCCCTCGCGTCGCAGCACCTTGCTGAGCAGAAACTCGCCATAGCCTCCGGGGAGACTGTCCTCGAAGATGCCGAAATTGCCTTTGAAGGGTTGCCACTGGGCCGAGAAGAGACCAGCCTTCAGCGGCAGCTGCAAGGGAGAGATGGAAAAGCCGTCTCGCAGCCAAGCACGGTCATATTCGAACTGGCAACACGACTGGTTACCCATAGATAATGTTCCTACCTTGCGTCCATGAAACAACACAATGACGCTTAAAATATTTTTAATCATACGCCTCGTTTACGGTTTTTGTTTTTGTTTATCTCCAAGAGTTCCTCCATGGTGTCGTATTTCGGCTCTGCAAGCAGCTGCATCAGTTCCTCGGAATAACCCAATGCCTTTGCCAGTTTGACATACGACTCGAGCGAGATGGAGTGCTTCAATTCGAAACGTTGGATTGACGATGCCGGCACACCGCTTATTGCGGACAGGCTTTTGGTGGAGAGTTTTCTCTCTAGCCGACGTGCTTTCAGATTTTCGGCTAATCGCTGCATGGTCACCGGCAATGGGTAGGGGTCGAATATGTATGCGTTATGCATAATATATTATGTTTATTTCTCTGTTTTTCTATTTAATGCATAAAATATGATGTATTAAATATAATGCAAAGATACGAATAAATTTTAATATAGCAAACAAAAAAGCGTCACAAAAGCAATTTTGTGACGCTTTTTGTTGTATGCAAAACCGTCGAATGATTATTTCTGCATGGTCTTCAATCTCTCCGTCAGCATGGGGACGATCTTGTGGAGGTCGCCCACGATGCCGAGGTCGGCCACCTGGAAGATGGGGGCGAACTTGTCTTTGTTGATGGCGACGATGAGTTCGCTTTCCTCCATGCCGGCGAGGTGCTGGATGGCACCGCTGATGCCGCAGGCCATGTAGAGGGCGGGACGCACGGTCTTGCCGGTCTGACCCACCTGGCGGCTGGCATCCATGACGCCGGCGTCGACCATAGCACGGGAGCTGGAGACTTCGCCGCCGAGCTCTTTGGCCAGGGCCTCGAGTTTGGCGAAGCCGTCCTTAGTGCCGACGCCGCGGCCGCCGCTGACGAGGATCTTGGCCTCGCTGATGTCGGTGACGGTCTTTTCTTCCTTGACGGTCTTGACGAGCTTGACACGGGCAATCTTCTTCTCGTCGAAGTTGACTTTGTAGTCGACGACCTCGCCCTTACGGCTGGCGTCGGCGGCCATTTTCTGCATGACGCCGGGACGGACGGTGGACATCTGCGGGCGGTTGTTCTTGCAGAGGATGGTGGCCATGAGGTTGCCGCCGAAAGCGGGACGGGTCATGCGGAACTCGTGTGCCTCGTCGTCGCTGATCTCGAGCTTGGTGGCGTCGGCGGTGAGGCCGGTGCGGTTGCGGGCACTGACGCGGGGGCCGAGATCGCGGCCAATGGTGGTGGCGCCGATGAGCATGATGCTGGGCTTCTCGCTCTCGATGATGGCGGTGATGGCCTCGGTGTAAGGCTCGGTCATATAGTCTTTCAGCAGGTCGTGGTCGACAACCATGACGCGGTCGGCACCGTGCTCGATAAGGGTCTGGGCGAGGGGTTTGATGTCCTTGCCGAGGAGCATGGCGACGACTTTCTCGTTGTTGGCGTCGGCGAGCTCGCGGGCCTTGCCGAGGAGCTCAAGAGCCACATTCTGCAGTTTGCCGTTGCGCTGCTCGGCAAACACGTATACGTCTTTATATTTATCGCGTTATTGCGTTATTTCGTTAGTGGCTGGCGCGTCAGCAATTGTACTGCGTAGCACTAACGCATTAACACATTAACGCATTTACGCATTCAAATTTACGCATTCACGCATTTACGCATTATTAAATGATATGTTTCTCTTTGAGCTTGTTGACGATGATTTCGACGGCCTCTTCGGGGCTGACCTCGAAGGTCTGGCCGGCGGGCTTGAGCTGCTTGGGGAACGACTTGAAGACGCTCGTGGGCGAACCGGCCTTGCCGATATGCTCCTCGGGCACGTTGATGCGGTCGGCACCCCACACTTCGACTTCCTTGTCGAAGGCGGTGACGATGCCGCTGACGGTCATATAGCGGGGCTGCACGCTGGAGGCCAGGGCGGTGACGACGCAGGGAGCCTGCATCTCGAGAATCTGGTAGCCGTCCTCGAGCTGTTTCTTGATGGTGAAGGTCTTGGTGGCCTCGTTGTACTGGAGGTCCTCCATGTAGGAGACCTGCGGCAGGTCGAGGTGTTCGGCAATCTGGGGACCCACCTGGGCGGTGTCGCCGTCGATGGCCTGGCGGCCGGTGATGATGAGGTCGACATCCATGGTGCGCAGGGCGCCGGCGAGGGCGCTGCTGGTGGCCAGCGTATCGGCACCGCCGAGCTTGCGGTCGGTGAGCAGGATGGCGCGGTCGACACCCATGGCGAGGGCCTCGCGGAGGATGGCCTCGGCCTGGGGCAGACCCATGGTGATGACGGTGACGTGGGCACCGTACTTGTCCTTCAGCTGCAGGGCGTATTCAAGGCCGCCCTTGTCGTCGGGGTTCATGATCGAGGGAACGCCCTCGCGGATGAGCGTGCCGGTCACGGGATTGATTTTCACCTCGGTGGTGTCCGGCACTTGCTTTATGCAAACTACAATGTTCATTCTTTCTTTGGGTTTAAGGGGTTTAAAGGGTTTAAAAGGTTTTAAAGGTGACAGGTCGATGGCCTCGAACCTTTTTAACCTTTCAGCGACCGAAGGGAGCGCAACCTTTTCAACCTTTTTAACTATTATTTAAACAGTTTTCCGGCAATCACCATGCGCTGCACTTCGCTGGTGCCTTCGTAAATCTCGGTGATCTTGGCGTCGCGCATCATGCGCTCGACGGGGTACTCTCGGGTGTAGCCGTAGCCGCCGTGGAACTGGACGGCCTTGGTGGTCACCTCCATAGCGGTCTCGGCGGCGAAGAGCTTGGCCATAGCGGCATCGGCAGAGTAGGGGATGCCGTGGTCTTTCTTGTAGTGGGCCGAGCGGCAGAGCAGACGGGCGGCCTGCACCTTGGTCTCGAGGTCGGCCATCTGGAACTGCGTGTTCTGGAACTGGCTGATGGAGCGGCCGAACTGCTTACGCTCCTTGGTGTATTTGACGGTCTCGTCCATAGCACCCTGGGCGATGCCGAGGGCCTGGCAGGCGATACCGATGCGGCCGCCGTCGAGGGTCTTCATGGCGAGGCCGAAGCCTTTGCCCAGCTGCCCCAGCTGACGGTCCTTCGGGATGCGGCAGTCCTCGAAGATAAGCTCAGTGGTGGCGCTGCCGCGGATACCCATTTTCTTCTCCTTTTTGCCGATGCTGAAGCCCGGGTCGGTTTTCTCGACGATGAAGGCGCTGATGCCCTTGGTGCCGAGGCTCTTGTCGGTCATGGCGATGATGATGAACACGTTGGCGTAGGAGCCGTTGGTGATGAAGATCTTGCTGCCGTTGAGCACCCAGCTGTCACCGTCCTCGACGGCGATGGTCTGCTGGCCGGCGGCATCGGTACCGGCGTTGGGCTCGGTGAGGCCGAAGGCACCGATCCACTCGCCGCTGGCGAGCTTGGGCAGGTATTTCATCTTCTGCTCCTCGGTGCCGGCCTCAAGGATGGGGGCGCAGCAGAGGGAGGTGTGGGCCGACAGGATGACGCCTGTGGTGGCGCAGACGCGGCTGAGCTCCTCGACGGCCATGCCGTACATGATGTTGGTGCCGCCGGCGCCGCCGTACTGAGTGGGGATGGGGATGCCCATGAGGCCTATCTTGGCCATCTTCTGGACGGTCTCCATGGGGAAACGCTCCTCTTCGTCGACTTCGGCGGCGAGGGGCTTGACTTCCTTCTCTGCAAACTCGCGAATCATCTGCAGGAAGAGTTCTTCTTGTTTGGTGAAGCTAAAATCCATTTATCTTGGGTTTAAGGGGTTTTAAAGGTTTAAAAGGTTTAAAAGGTGACAGGTTGCTTTAACCTTTTTAACCTTTCAGCGACCGAAGGGAGCGCAACCTTTTTAACCTTTCTAACTTTTTTATTTCACAGCAATGGTTTCAATCTCGACGAGCACACCCATGGGCAGACCCTTCACGGCGAAGGCGGCACGAGCGGGGCAGTCGGTGTTGTAGTACTTGGCGTAGACCTCGTTCATGGGTTTGAAATATTCCATGTCGGCCAGCAGGCAGGTGCTCTTCACCACATCTTGGAAGGTGTAGCCGGCCTCGTCGAGGATGGCCTTGATGTTCTGCATCACCTGCTCGGTCTGGGCGGTGATGCCCTCGGGCACAGTCTTGGTAGCGGGGTTGATGGGAATCTGACCCGAAATGTAGAGCGTGTTGCCCGCCTGGACAGCCTGGCTGTAGGGACCGATGGCCGCAGGGGCATTGGGGGTGTTGATGATTTTCTTCATGTTATATCGTTTTTAGTTAATTTTTTATATCGTTTCCGTACAATAAATTGAAGTGCAAAGTTACGCAATTTTTCTGGATAAATGTTGCTTTTCTTAAAAAAATATTTTTCGGATTTTTTATCTTGCATGTTCACAATATGTTATAAGTACTATCTCTTACTCAACTCTTACTCTTCTCTTACCCTTCTCTTAGGCCTCTCTTCCCGTGGTAAGAGATGATAAATTGCTGATAAGTTTTTTTTTCGTATCTTTGCATCGGAAAAAGTAAGGAAAAATGAAGATTCTGGGACTGATGTCGGGCACATCGCTCGACGGTATCGATTTGGCTTTCTGCGATATAGATGAAAATGACTACCGGATTTTGGCCGCCGAGACGGTGCCGTATTCAGAGGAGTGGCGCCAGCGGCTGTCGACACTCGAGAAGGCGTCGGCCTATGAGTATGCCCTTGCCCATGTGGAGCTCGGTCATCTTTTTGGACAGAGAATCAATGCGTTTCTGCAAGGTAAGGAGCGTCCCGAGGCCATTGCTTCGCATGGCCACACTATCTTCCATCAGCCTCATTTGGGTTTGACGACGCAGATTGGCGACGGCGACGCTATCGCCGCCGAGACGGGCCTGCCCGTGGTCTTCAATTTCCGAACCCTCGATGTGGCCCTCGGCGGCCAGGGGGCACCGCTGGTACCGATAGGGGATGAGTTGCTATTTGGCGAGTATGATGCCTGCCTGAATCTCGGCGGTATTGCTAATATTTCCTATCGTGCTGATGGAAAGCGTGTTGCCTATGATATCTGTCCCTGCAATATGGCGCTCAACCGATTGTCGGCCCGGCTGGGTTTGCCCTATGACCCGCAAGGGGAGAATGCTCGCAAGGGCAATAATCACAGTTGTTTGATGACACGTCTCAACGACTTGTCCTACTATAGCGAGTCTGGACCTAAATCGCTTGGAAAAGAGTGGTTTGTCGGCCAATTCTGGCCCAAGGTTGAGGCGTCGGGGCTGGGTGTGGAAGACGCTTTGGCGACGGTGACATCCCACATAGCCCTACAGATAGCACGAGTGCTTGAACGTCAGCGGATAACGACTTTGCTCGTCACTGGTGGCGGCGCTTTCAACAGCTATCTTCTCGAACTTGTCAATGAATATTATCCTGCGGTTGCCATCACTGTTCCCGACCCGTTGATTATCAACTACAAAGAGGCTCTTGTTTTCGCCCTTCTGGGGTACTTGCGCCTCAAGGGGAAGGTGAACACGTTGGCCTCTGTTACGGGGGCGAAAATCGACTCAATAGGAGGAAATATTTCAGGAAAAATGAAAACGGAGAAATGAAAAGAAAAAAAATAATCTTCTGCAATTGGCTGATTTCTAATTTTTAATCTCGATTTTTTATTTCTGGATTAAAATAAATTTTGTCATATCGGGAATTGTTAGTACTTTTGCACCCGCTTTTGACAGAAAAAAACGCAAGAGTTGGCGGGATAGCTCAGCTGGTTAGAGCGCTGGATTCATAACCCGGAGGTCATCAGTTCAAGTCTGATTCCCGCTACGTAATTTAGATGGATGAATTACATAATGATTGGTGTCGGTGCATTTTTTGCATCGACGCTTTTTTTTGTGACATGGGTGCAATAATCCATTTAATATCTCGTTATAATAATGTTATGGACGACAAGCATCTTTACAGCAACTTTGAATATGACTCGGCGCTCAGCGTGGCCCCCGGCATCCAGCAGCCCGAGCAGGTGAGCAACACCTATATTGAGCGCATGCGTGCCCGTAAGCGTCAGGAACCTAGTGTCGAAGAGCTTGTGAGTGGTATCCGCTACGGCGACCGCACGCTCCTCAGCCGTGCCATCACGTTGGTGGAAAGTTCGCGTTTTGAGCACCAGAAGAAGGCCCAGGAAGTTATTGAGCGCTGCCTGCCTTATAGTGGCAAGAGTGTCCGCCTCGGCATTACCGGTGTTCCAGGGGCTGGCAAGAGCACCCTTATTGAGGCTTTGGGTAAGATGCTCACCGCTCATAATCACAAGGTTGCCGTGCTTGCCATCGACCCCAGCAGCGAGCGTTCGAAGGGTTCCATCCTCGGCGACAAGACGCGCATGGAAGAACTCTCTGTCGACCCCAATGCCTTCATCCGGCCCAGTCCTTCGGCGGGTTCATTGGGTGGTGTGGCACGCAAGACACGCGAAATTATCACCCTCTGCGAGGCTGCGGGTTTCGATGTGGTTATTGTTGAGACTGTGGGTGTTGGACAGAGCGAGGTGGCGGCGCATTCGATGGTCGACTTCTTCCTGCTTCTTCAATTGGCCAATACCGGCGACGAACTGCAGGGCATCAAGCGCGGCATCATGGAGATGGCCGACATGATAGCCATTAACAAATGCGAACTTGATAAGCAACGCTCCGAACTTTCTGCAGGTCAGTTCCGTAACGCTCTACACCTCTTCCCTATGCCTGAAAGTGGATGGACTGTCAAGGTGACGCTTTGTTCGGCCTACACCAAGGAGGGCGTGGAAGACCTTTGGAATTCGGTGATGGATTATGTAACCTTCACTAAAGGAAATGGTTATTTCTACCAGAAACGTCAACAGCAGAACCTCCGCATCATGTCCGAGGCCATCGAGAACGGCCTGCGCGAGCGTTTCTATGGCACGCCGGGTATTGAGGAGCGCATCGAGGCCCTCAGCAAGGACATCCTTGAAAATAAAATCAGCCCCTATGCGGCTGCAGACCAACTCTTAGGAAACTAAGGGGTAAGAACTGTTAAGAGGTGGTTTACATTCACGTTCCATTCTGTCACCGCAAGTGTACCTATTGCGCCTTCTATTCGAAGCCTGTGGTCGGTAGCCAGTGGTCGGTGGCCAGTTACACCGATGCGCTTATAGAAGAGATGCGGTCGCGGTGTGGAGAACAGGCGCATCCTATCCGCACCGTCTATTTCGGCGGCGGTACTCCTTCGATATTGCCACTCGACGAGTTGGAGCGCATTGTTAAAGCCCTGCACGAGTGCTTCGACCTCTCGCAGGTCGAGGAGGTAACCCTTGAGGCCAATCCTGAGGATTTGACTGTTGATTATCTGCAGGGTCTCAAGAGTTTAGGATTTGTCAATCGTCTTAGCATCGGCCTCCAGAGTCTCGATGACGGCATGCTGCGTCTCATCGGGCGCCGCCACACTGTAGTTCAGGCCCTGGCCGCCATTGAGAATGCTCATGCTACGGGTTTCCATAACCTTAGCGTTGACTTTATCTATGGGCTGCCGGTAAATTCTCAATTTTCAATTTTCAATTTTCAATTGGTTTCCCATGTTTCCGCCTATGCCCTCACGGTGGAGCCGGGGACGGCGTTGGCCGTGCAGGTGGAGCAGGGGAGGGTGGTGCTTCCCGACGAGGACGAGGTGGTGCGACAGTACTATACTCTACGTCAGCAGTTTGTAGAGCAGGGTCTCCGTCAGTATGAGATTAGCAACTTTGCCCGTCCGGGCTTTGAATCGAAGCACAATAGTCGCTACTGGGACCGCACGCCCTATCTCGGTTTAGGGCCTGGCGCCCACAGTTTCGATGGTTTTCGTCGTCAATGGAACAGGCCCGACGGCACATTTGAGGAAGAGACGCTCACCGAGGCCGACGCCTACAACGAACTCTTGATGACTGCCTTGCGCACTACGCGTGGCCTTGCCCTCGCGCAGGTGCCTGAGAAGTATAAAGAAAGGCTGCATCGGGGGATGCAACCTTATGTCGACTGTGGTTGGATGGTCAGGGGTGATGGTTCTTATAAGCCTACAGCAGAGGGTCTTCTTCATGCCGACGGCATCGCCGCCGCTCTCTTTGTTTGAAGTTTAGTTTTCCTCAATCAAAACTCAAATTCCAGGTTGTCGGGAGCGTAT
The DNA here is from genome assembly GCA_902776365.1 of uncultured Bacteroidota bacterium. Taxonomy (GTDB): domain Bacteria; phylum Bacteroidota; class Bacteroidia; order Bacteroidales; family P3; genus Colimorpha. The sequence continues at coordinate 135,396 of CACYPU010000001.1, forward strand.
TCCTCAACGGCGGGCGCCCCGGGATTGATGTTGTCTTTGATGATGTAGCCTTTGTATACCTCTTTGATTTGCTGGAGGAAGGCGTAAGCTTCGAGGCGTGTGCGGAAGTCGCCGACTTTCACCTTGAAGTTGGGTTCGTCGTAGATGATATAGGCTTGCACCGAGGGATAGTCTAGTGCAAAGCGGTCACGCAGGTTGAAGGCACTGGTTTTCGAGTTGGCGCCCGAGAAAGAGGCTATCTGCACGCGGAATCCCGGGATGGTCTTCACGCGGTTGTTGAATTCCACATGGCGATCCACCATGGCGCTGACGGTGACGTCGCCGGTGATGGTGAAACGGCTGCTCTGGGCGCTAGCCGAATTGAAAATTGAAAATTGAAAATTGAAAATGATGCTGGCACAGAGCATCATTTTCAATGTTTTTATTGTTTTACTTTTCATTTTCACTTTTCACATTTCACGTTCCTAGTAGTTCGCTGTGTCAGCGAGCACCTTGCGAGGACGTACGGTGAGGACCGGGACGGTCGACTGTGAGAGCATCTGCTGAGCGTAGGTGCCCATGATGAGAGAGGTGAGGGCACTTTCCTGCTCAGTCATGATGGCTATCATGTCGGCGTTCACCTTGTTTGCATACTCGATGGTGTCGGTGGTGACGTTGCCTTTCACCTCGATGTATTCGGTGACGAATTCGACGTTGTTCTTGGTGAGGTACCGCTGCACCATGCTGACGTAGTTTCTCACCACCTGTTGCACGCTGGATGCCGAGGAGGTGAAGAGACCGAGGAGGTGGATGGTGGAACCGAAGGTCTTGGCAAAGGTAGCGGCTTGGGCGGCTTTCTGGCGTGTGTCGTCGCTGCTGTCGATAGGCACAACGATGGTTTCGAGATCCTTGTTGAAGTTGAAGTCCTCGCGGATGAGCAGCACAGGCACGGGCGAGAGTTCCACGGTGCGGTAGCTGTTGCGGCCCAGAAGACCTTTCTTGAGGCCGCTCATGCCGTGGGTACCCACGATGAGGAGACTGGCGTCGTCTTCCTCAGCCTGTTTGGACAGCTCTTCGGCCGGGTTGCCCTGACGGAGTACATACTCCAACTTGATGCCTTTGAGCAGGTGTGCCACGCCGGCGTTACGGCGCTCGATTTCGGCCCGGATGGGAGCCTCATCTTCTTTTTTTTCTTTTACATATACCAGCCGAATGTCGTTTTGCCAACGGTTGGCGATGTCTATAGCCAGGTCGACGGCATAGGCCGAACCCGAGGAAAAATCAAAGCCTACTACTACTTTGTTCATGTCTCGAAGCATTGTTATTTGTGGGTACAAAATTACAAAAAAAAAAATAACTGGCAAAATTTTTTTCAAAAAAAGGCAAAAAAAACTGTTTGTATGTCACGAAAAGCCCATAAACAGGTGATGTGGAAAAAAAAATTTTGCTGGTTGAGATATTTTGTGTATTTTTGCATTCGCTATTTGGAATATTTTTAATATAAAAACGCAGTAGAAACCTAAAACACAAAATAATAACATGACTCAACAAATCTTGATAGCGGTGATTGTCCTGGGCGTGATAGGCGCTTTCTTCGCCGTGGTGCTCTATTTTGTAGCCCAAAAATTCAAGGTGGTCGAAGACCCACTCATTGACGAGATTGCCGAGGTTTTGCCTGGCGCCAACTGTGGTGGCTGCGGCAAGGCCGGCTGCCGTGCTTTTGCTGAGGCCTGTGTGGCACAGCATAGCCTGGAGGGTCTTCGTTGCGCCCCCGGTGGTGACCCTGTGGCGGCTAAGATTGCCGAACTCCTCGGCTGTGCCGTCGAGCAGGGCGAGCCTCAGGTGGCTGTGGTACGTTGCCATCCTGCCAACTGCGGCGAGAACCGCCGTTCGAATTATGATGGTCTCCGCAGTTGCGCCTTCGCGGCGACGGTCTATACTGGCGAGAATGGGTGCCCCTTCGGCTGCCTGGGCTGTGGCGACTGTGTGGCCGCCTGCCAGTTCGACGCCATCCACATGGATGCCGAGACTGGAACTCCGGTGGTTGACGAGGAGAAATGCACCGCCTGTGGCGCATGTGCCAAGGCCTGCCCGCGTCGCGTCATAGAGTTGCGCAACAAGGGCAACAAGGGCCGTCGTGTCTATGTGCGCTGCATCAACAAGGAGAAGGGTGCCGTGGCTATGAAGACTTGCAAGAATGCCTGTATCGGTTGTGGCAAGTGCGCCAAGGTGTGCCCCTTCGAGGCCATCACGGTGACCGACAATGTGGCCTACATCGACTTCACCAAGTGCAAGGCTTGCCGCAAGTGCGTCACCGAGTGCCCCGTGCACGCCATCACCGACGTCAACTTCCCGGCTCCCGCCAAGAAGCCTGAGGCCCCGAAGCCCGCCGAGGAACCCCAGCCCGCAAACAACTAAACACTAACCACTAAACACTGAACACTGATGAAAACATTCCGAATGGGTGGTGTCCACCCCGAAGAAAACAAGATATCCAACGATGCCGCCATCGAAGTGATGCCGGTACCGGCGCAGATGGTGGTGCTGATGAACCAGCACCTAGGAGCTCCCGCCACGCCGATAGTCCAGAAGGGCGACAAGGTCAAGGTGGGTCAGCTTATCGGCGAAGCCCAGGCCTTCATGTGTGCCAATGTCCATTCGCCCGTGAGTGGCACGGTGCTGAAGGTGGAGCCCTGCAAGGATGCTTTCGGCCTGGCCAAGCCCGCCGTCTATATCAATGTCGAGGGCGACGAGTGGATGGAGACCATTGACCGCACTCCCGACATCAAGCGCGAATGCACTCTGGAACCGAAACAGATTGTCGACAAACTGAAAGAGATGGGCATCGTGGGCCTTGGCGGCGCCACCTTCCCTGCCCATATCAAATATAATATCCCTGAGGGCAAGAAGGCCGAGTACCTCATCATCAATGCGGCCGAGTGCGAGCCCTACCTCACCTCCGACTATCGTGTGATGATGGAGCATGCCGAAGAGGTGTGCATCGGTGTGAGCATACTGCGCAAGGCGCTGGGTGTCCCCAATGCTTATATCGGCATCGAGAACAACAAGCCCCTGGCTATCGCCAAGATGCAGGAGACGGCCCGTCAGTTCGAGGGCATCGTCGTCGAACCCCTGAAGGTGAAATATCCGCAGGGTGCCGAGAAGCAGCTCATCAACGCCGTCACCGGCCGCAAGGTGCCCAGCGGCAAGCTGCCTATCGACGTGGGCTGCATGGTTTCCAACCTCGGCACCGCCTTCGCGGTCTACGAGGCCATTCAGAAGAACAAACCTCTCATCGAGAATATCCTCACCGTGACGGGTAAAAAACTGCCTTCGCAGCACAACTACATCGTGCGCATCGGCACCACCTACAACGATATCATCAAGCACTCTCTCGGCGAGCTGCCTGCCACCACCGGCAAGATTATCAGCGGCGGCACCATGATGGGAAAGGCCGTGGTGAACCTCGACGCCCCGACGGTGAAGGGCAACTCCAGCGTCCTTGTCATGGACGAAGGCGAGGCGCGTCGCAATCCTGAAACGGCTTGCATCCGCTGTGGCAAGTGCATGCACGCCTGCCCCATGGGACTGGAACCCTACATGTTCTCGGTGCTGGTGAAGAACAACCGTATTGAAGAAGCCAAGGAGCATAACATTCTCGACTGCATCGAGTGCGGATGCTGCTTCTTCAGCTGTCCGGCCAACAAGCCCCTCACCGACGAGATACGCCTCGGCAAGAATAAAGTTCGTGCCATGATGGCCGCCAAAAAGTAATTTTTCTCAAACGAAAAAAACATTATTATAATATGAATCTATTAAATATATCGGGCTCGCCCCACGTGCATAGCGACGAGTCGACCAAACGAATCATGTGGCGCGTCAATATGGCGTTGATTCCAGCCTTGTTGGTGGCCATCGCCTATTTTGGAATGAGTGCACTCATCATCAGCGTCATCTCGGTGCTGAGCTGTGTGCTCTTCCAGTGGCTGATAGAGAAATATATAATGAAAGTGCCCAGCACTGTCGGCGACGGTTCGGCCATCGTCACGGGTCTCCTGTTGGCCTTCAACGTGCCCGCCACGGTCGAGATGATGTGGATTGTCGTCATCGGCGCCCTCGTGGCTATCGGCGTTGGCAAGATGGCCTTCGGCGGCCTCGGCAAGAACCCCTTCAACCCCGCTTTGGTGGGACGTGTCTTCCTGCTCATCTCTTTCCCCGTGCAGATGACCACCTGGCCCAAGGTGGGCGGTTTGTTCAGCCACATGGGCATTAGCGCGACCATTACTCCCGACCAGGCGGTGCAGCTGGGTGTCGATGCCACCACAGGTGCCACTCCGCTGGGTATCATCAAAGAGCACGGCCTCGATGCCCTGCCTCAGGCATGGGATCTTTTTATCGGCCATCTGGGTGGTTCCTTCGGCGAGGTTTCGGCCTTGGCCATCCTCCTCGGTGCTGCCTACCTCCTCTGGAAGAAAATCATTTCCTGGCACATTCCCGTGGCCTTTATCGGCACCGCTTTCGTCTTCAGTGCCATCCTGTATTTTGTCGATCCCATCCATGTGGAAGTCATCGACAAAGTGAAGCAGACGATGGGCACCGTGGGCTATATCGACCCCTTGACCACCATTCTCACCGGCGGCATCATGCTGGGTGCCTGCTTTATGGCCACCGACATGGTCACGTCGCCCATGGCCAAGAGCGGACAGATTATCTTCGGCGTGGGCTGTGGCCTGCTGACGGTCATCATCCGCACCTGGGGCGCCTACCCCGAAGGTGTCAGCTTCGCCATCCTGCTGATGAACAGCGTCACCCCGCTCATCAACCGCTGGTGCAAACCGAAACGCTTTGCTTGTTAAACTAAACACTAAACACTTAACACTAAACACCGAATAGTTATGGCAAAGAAAGCAAAATCCACACTCATAAATATGCTCCTGTCGCTGACGGCCATTGCCCTCGTGGCAGCCGCGGCGCTGGCGGCCATGAATGCCGTCACCGAAAAGCCCATCGAGGTCGCCAAACAGAACAAAGTGAACAAGGCCATCGAAAACGTGCTGAAGCAGGTCGACGAGAACGGCAAGACACTCGACTCAATCGATTACAAGACCCTCAAAGATACCATCGTGAAAGTTGACGGCGAGGAAATAGTTTGTCACTTGGCCTACAACGCCGAGGGCGAGTACGCGGGTGCGGCCGTTGAGACCTCCGACCCCAATGGCTTCGGCGGCACCCTCAAGGTGATGGTCGGTTTCGACAAGGACGGCAACGTCTATGGCTACAGCATCCTCGAAAGTCATGAAACCCCGGGTCTCGGTGCCAAGGCCGACAAATGGTTCCAGAAAGGCCAGAAAGGCGACATCGTTGGCAAGTCGCCTGCCTCCGAGCTTATGGTGAAGAAAGACAAGGGCGATGTGGATGCCATCACAGGTTCCACTATCACCTCGCGCGCCTTCCTCCGCTGTGTCAACAAAGCCTATACCCATCTGCAGTCTGTCCTCAACAAATAAAATCGCCTTATGAAAGCAAAAGATATAATCAAGAATGGTCTCATTAAGGAGAACCCCACATGGGTGCTTATCCTCGGTATGTGCCCCACGTTGGCTACCACTACTTCGGCCATCAACGGCATGATGATGGGTCTCGCTACGGCCTTCGTGCTCATGATGTCCAATATTGTCATCTCGCTTCTCAAGAGTGTTATCCCCGACAAGGTGCGTATTCCTGCATTCATTGTGGTTATCGCCACCTTCGTCACCATCGTCCAGATGGTCATGCAGGCCTTCATGCCCGACATGTATGAGACCCTCGGCCTCTTCATCCCCCTCATCGTGGTGAACTGCATCGTCCTCGGCCGTGCCGAAGCCTTCGCCTCGAAGAACACCGTATGGCATTCCCTGCTCGACGGCCTCTTCATGGGATTGGGATTCACCTGGGCTTTGACGCTCCTCGGCATGGTGCGTGAACTCCTGGGCACGGGTTGCTTCTTTGGCATCAGCATCATCGGCGGTGCCGACGGTATGCTTTTGATGATTCTTCCCGCGGGAGGCTTCATCTGCCTCGGTTTCCTTATGGCGCTCATCAACCATCTGCGCAACCGAAATGTTAAAAAAGCTTAATAATTGTTAAAAGTGTGACCCAAAAATGGCACCTCGCCGTCTTTATAGTGAAGGGAAAAATAATGTTGAATCAGAAAAAGAAAAAATGATATGAAAAAACTGGTCTTTTTTGCCGCCCTCTTCATGGCGTCCATCGGTGTGAATGCACAGGACTGCGATGCCCTGCTGTTGCCCTATTTCCGCAACGATGCAGCCAGGATGGAGAGCTACAAGGCTTTTACACCGGAGAAGTTCGATTGGCGTTGCGCCTATGTGCGTTCTGCCTTCTATGAATCGGACACCATCCCTGCTGGGGCCGATGTGTATCAGATTAGCGAGGTGAAATTTGCCTTCTCGGACGAGCATCTGGGCGATGACTTTGTTGTCGATCTCTACACCCTGAGCTATTACGCATACAACTTTAACCAGTTCCAGTTGTCCTATCCCCGTGGCAACAAGGTGTTGTGCTTCGCCACGCCGGGGTCGGCTCACCCTTACCTTGTCCTCAACTCGCTCGAGGAGACCAACCGTCTCGCCACCGAATTGTGGGAAAAAGAAAGAGCCCGTTAATAGCCTGGTATTGTTAAACATGAAATTTCGACTGTTATGAAAAAGATAGTGTCATATTTGCCGTTACTGCTTGCGCTGCTGCTGCCGAGCCTGATGAATGCTCAGCAGATAGTGGTACGTCTGGATGCCTCTACAAACGGAACCACGGTTTCGACGGAAGGAGGTACCGTTGTCGTCAGGGATGACGACTCTCAGGGAGCAGGAGCCCCCGATGCAGGTTCCCCTATGCATGGAGTCGACTACTATACCACTTTCGAAGGTGAGTGCGGAGAGGGTTTGCGCATGCGTGTCACTCTTAACGAGCTCTCAGTCAGTTGTATTGATACTGTGTATGTTTATGAGGGTGAAGGTATTACGGGTCCGCTGCTGGTCAAGTTCAACAATTTCACCGGCAACGTGACGCAGGGGCAAACTATCTATGAAAGCCCTACCAATACTACGGGTAAGATTACCATCCGTTTCCGCACGGGCGATATCACCGATCCTGCCCTCGCCAACCTTGACTGCTTCCGCAATAACAATGGTGTCGGTAAGGGCTTTGCGTTGGCAGTTTCCTGCGGCAAACCCTGCGAGTCGCTAGTTCCGGTCATCAACGACAAGTTCTACCGCACACGCAATGGTGTGATTTACGACTCGGGCTATGTCCGAATGGTGACTATCCTCGACACCGTATGGAACGACGACGAGGACCATTCTCAGGGATATTCTGGAGTGGACACCGTACGCTTCATGGGTGCCCACGTATGTGTCGGCGATGGCGCCATCTTCCAGGCTCATGGCGAATATTCGCACAGATACGGCTACTACGATCCGAGCGATGCAACGACGCTCTTCCGTTGGGATATGGACAATGAGGGCGACACCGCTGTGGGGCTGGGCCTGACTACGCTCGAATATAATGATTATCAACGTACAGGATGCTTCGACCTGAGTCTTCGTATGGTCGATGCTTTCGGTTGCGGATCGGATATGTTCACCTCTGTCAAGGTCCGCACCTCTGTCAACCCCATCAAAACCATCTTCACGTTGGCGGATATCTGCAACCGCGACTCGCTGCGAGTCAACATGGGTTACTCGGGCGAGAATGCCACGCTGACCCTCCGCGAGGTGGAAAACGAGGAGTCTGTCTCCAAGGTTAATGAGGTCCGCACCTTTATTCCTGATGGTTGCGACTGTGGCACAGCGACTTTCCCGTATAGCTATTACGAGGCTCCCGTCGACTTCACCGAGTTTCCCTCTGGTAGGTCGGTGACCTCTGCGGCCGACATCTGTTCCGTCTGCATCAACATGGAACACTCCTTTATGGGTGACATCTTTATCTCTTTGGTGTGCCCCAATGGTTCGGAGGCAGTTATGAAGTTTGGTAACCGTGCCAGCCCGAATTGTGATTATCCTGAAGGTTACGAAAGTGGAAATCCCACAGAGCCTGGTTCTGCTCATGGCGGTGGTACATATTTGGGATTCCCCCTCGACGGTTACACCAGTAATGCTACAGGTAGTAATCCGGGTACTACCTATAGTGATGGAAACCCCAGATGCGATTCGCTTGTCAATCCCTTTGGTCAAGGTTTGGACTACTGCTTCAGCCGCGACGGTCACTACACCCTTATCACTGGCGACAATGCGGGTGCTGTATGGTCCGCGTTCAACCCTCACCCGGCAGGCGATTTCTATATCTCCAGTACTGGCTATACCGTCAATTTGCCTTTCGACATGACTGGCCCCGATTATATTCCTACCTATTTCACCAGTCATGGCGGCGAGAGCCCGGGATCAGGCACAATGCCTACCAAGCATCCGAGCAATCACCTGGACAAGGAAGACTACTACCTTCCCTATACCACGTTCAACGAACTGGTTGGCTGCCCGCTCAACGGCACTTGGAAAATCCGCATCTACGACACGTGGGGTGCTGATAATGGTTGGGTATTCAACTGGGCCATGGACATCTGCAACCTCTCGCAGAATGACGACTGCAAATACACCGTCGGCATCGACTCCCTCGTCTGGCGTCCCAACCCCGACCCGCAATACAACGACTACGACCTCGGCCACTATCGCGGACTTGTCGTCGACAGGGCCACTCCCACTGTCTCCTATATCCTTTCGCCCGACACTGCCGGTACCTTCCCCATCGACGTGCTTATCTACGATGAGTTTGGTTGCATCTGGGATACCGTCACCGAAATCACTACTTACTGGACTCCGCAACCCAACTTGGGCGAGGACTTTGCCCTCTGCGGTGTCAATCAGGCTACGCTCGATGCTACCGACCGCCACACTGCCACCCAGAACTACTCCTACGTCTGGGAACCCTATGGCCAGAATACTCCCACTATCATCACCAAATACGAGCCCGGTAGCGATGTCCGCTATGTGGTCAACGTCGCAAACACCCAGGCTCAGCTGGTCTGCGAATCACGCGACACCATTGATGTCTCTCTCCGTACACAGCCCCTGCCCAACTTCTCACCCATCCCCTTCACCTTCGAGGGCTGCGACCCGCTGACGCTCACTTTCGACAACAAATCCATCGATGCTACCCACTACTTCTGGGACTTCGGCGATGGCGTCACCTCTGAACTCGAGAGCCCCACGCATACCTATGCCGAGGGTATCTATACCTTGAAATACTATGCCTACTCCGACGACGGATGTGTCGACTCGGTAATCTCCGAAGGCGGTGTCGCCGTCTATCCCACGCCGCAGGCCGCCTTCTCGTGGGAGCCTGTCTATCCTTCGGTGCTCAACCCTGTGGTTACCTTCGTCAACAACACCCAGCCCGACATCTCCTCCAATAAATACTTCTGGGAGATTCAGTACAACCGCGACAACCCACTCTCTGTCGAGACCATGACCACTCACAACGCTACCTTCAACTTCTCGCAGTATGCCACCGACGGCGACGTATCGGGCACCTACGGTGTACGTCTCATCGCCCGCACCGACAACTTGGCGCCTTCGGGCAAGCAGATTTTCTGCTCCGACACCGCCGCCAACTCGGTGCTCGTCGTCAACGACTTCCTCCAGTTCCCCAATGTGGTTACTCCCAATGGCGACGGCATCAACGACCGCTTCGTCATCCTCAACCTTCTCGACGGCTTTGGCTATCCCATCAACACCCTCGACATCTACAACAAGTGGGGCACGCGCGTCTACCACAAGGAGAATATCTCCTCGGATGCCGACTTCTGGGATCCTGCCGACATGCCTGCCGGCACCTACTTCTACCGCTTCTCCGCACAGGGCTACAATGGCAATATCGAACATAACGGAGCCATTGAAGTGATAAGGTAACTTTTTGACAACCAACCACAGAAGCCTTCTCTCCTGCAGGGAAGGCTTCTTTCTTTTCCTAAAAAAAACTAATGGTAACATCCAAATGAAAAAAAAGTTGTATCTTTGCAATTTGTTTCAATGATAGACCAGGAGACCATACAACGGATTATGGACGCCGCCCGTATCGAGGAGGTGATAGGTGACTTCGTGTCGCTGAAGAAGCGCGGAGCCAACCATATAGGCTGTTGCCCCTTCCACAACGAGAAGACACCGTCGTTCTATGTGTCGCCCTCGAAAGGCATCTTCAAGTGCTTCGGCTGCGGCGAGGCCGGCGACGTGGTTTCCTTCCTCAAGAAACACGAACACTTCACCTACCCGGAAGCGCTCCGCTGGCTTGCCAAGAAGTACAATATCGAAATCCAGGAGGAGGAACAAACCCAGGAGCAAAAGGAGCGCCAGAACGAACGCGACGCCCTTTTCCATCTCTCCGAGTTCGCCCAGCAGTATTTTGCCGACTTGCTGTACAACGACGAGATGGGGCGCGCCGTGGGCCTCAGCTATTTCCATGGTCGTGGCCTCAGTGACGAGATTATCAAGCGCTTCGGCCTCGGCTACTGCCTCGACGAGTGGACCAACTTCACCGACCACGCCCGGAAGAACGGCTACAGCGACACCATCCTCGAGAAGACAGGCCTCACCATCTTCAAAGACCCCGAATCCCAAACCCCGAACTCCGAACTCCGCCGTAAGGCCTACGACCGCTTCCGCGGACGCGTGATGTTCCCCATCTACAGCATCTCCGGCCGTGTGCTGGGATTTTCCGGCCGTGTCCTCAGTTCCGAGAAACAGGCCGCCAAGTATGTCAACTCCCCCGACTCCGACATCTACAACAAGAGCCGCATCCTCTACGGTCTCTTCCAGGCCCGCTCTGCCATCTCCAAGGCCGACAAGTGCTATCTCGTCGAAGGCAACATCGACGTCATCTCCATGCATCAGTCGGGAGTGGAGAACACCGTGGCCTCCTGCGGCACCTCCCTCACTACCGAACAGATACGGCTCATCAAGCGTTACACCCCTAACGTCACGGTGCTCTACGACGGTGATTCGGCGGGCATCAAAGCAGCCCTCCGTGCCGTCAACCTCCTCTTCGCCGAGGGGATGCATGTGCGCTGTGTCCTCTTCCCCGACGGCGAGGACCCCGACAGCTATGCCCAGAAAAACGGTTCCACAGCCCTGCAGGAATACCTTGCCACCCACGAGGACAACTTCCTCATCTTCAAGACGCGCGTGCTCCTCGACGGTGTCAAGAACGACCCCATCCGCAAGGCCGAGCTCGTCAAGGATACTGTGGCCACCATCGCCTTGGTGCCCGACCTCATCGAGCGCACCGAGTATATCGCCCAGTGTGCCCACCTCCTCGACGTCCCCGAAGAGGCCCTAGCTTCGGAACTTTCCAAGGCCATCAACCAGAATCGCCTGAAAGCTTACGAGGAAGAGAAAAAAACAACCACCCAGGAAAAACCTGATAATCCGGTAAATCCGGAATTTCCGGCAACCCCGAATCCCGAACCCCGAACGTCGAATCCCGAACTTCCCACCGACCCCTCCGAGCGCCACCTCATCCAGCTCCTCCTCAACTACGGAAACCATACCATCGATTTTCCCGTAACGGCCGAGGATGGCTCACAGCAATACGACACCTATTCCCTCGCCGAGCTGGTGGTCAACGAGCTTCAGGCCGACGAGCTCTCTTTCACCGACCCCCTTTGTCAGCAGGTATACCAATACTACTGCGACGCCATCGACCGAGGCGAAGCCCCCGATGCCTCGCGTTTCATCACGATTGACGACGAGGCTTTGCGCTCCTTTGCCATCTCGCTGATGCTCGACACCTACCGCATCAGCGACACCTGGCGCCAGAAGCAGGTCTTCGTGCCTTCGCTGGAGGACAACCTGCAGAGTGACCTCACCGAGACAATTCTGACGTTTAAGATGAAGTGTGTCGACGGCCGCATTGCCGACAACGCCCGTAGCTTCCGCGAGGCAAAGACCGAAGAGGACATCGACCGGCTGCTCGCCGAGAAGAAACAACTTGTCGACCTCCGCCGCCAAATAGGCCTGATGCTACATAGAGTAATAAATTGATAATAATATGACAAATAAGGAGTTCATGAAGTTCCCTACACTCCTTGCACTCCCTACCAAATAATCTCCTTGAAATGGACATTCAAACCCTGAAACAACGATACGACATCATCGGCAACGACCCCAAGCTGCTGATGGCCCTGAACAAGGCCATCCAGGTGGCTCCCACCAACCTCTCTATCCTCATCACGGGCGAGAGCGGCGTGGGCAAGGATGTCTTCTCGCGCATCATCCACGAGAATAGCATCCGCAAGCATGTGCGTCAAGGCCGTGGCCTCATCTCCGTCAACTGTGGCGCCATACCCGAGGGAACCATCGAGAGCGAGCTCTTCGGTCATGTGAAAGGAGCCTTCACCGGCGCCGACCGCACCCGCAAAGGCTATTTCGAGGAAGCCGACGGCGGCACCATCTTTCTCGACGAAATCGGCGAGCTGCCTTTGGCCATGCAGGTCAAGCTGCTGCGTGTGCTCGAGAACGGCGAGATTATCCCCGTGGGTTCCTCCACTCCGCTGAAAATCGACGTCCGCGTGGTGTCCGCCACGAATGTGGACATCGTGAAGGCCGTGCGTGAAGGCCGCTTCCGCGAGGACCTCTACTACCGCCTGAACCAATTGTCGATTTACCTGCCGCCGCTGCGCGAACGCAAGGAGGATATCCCGCTGCTTTTCAGAAAATTCTCCTCCGATGTGGCGGAGAAATACCACATGCCGCCCATCGTGCTCACCGAGGATGCGCGCACCATGCTGATGAACTACCCGTGGTACGGCAACGTCCGCGAGCTCAAGAACATCACCGAGCAGATTGCCGTCGTCGAGACCGCCCGCAGCATCACGCCCGACATCCTGCAGAACTACCTCGCCTATATCCCGGCCGAGCGGATGCCCGCCATCATCCCCGAGGCGCAGGCACCAGCGGCAGCCAGCCAGATTACCGACCGTGAGCTGCTTCTCAAAGCACTCTCCATGGGGCAGATGATTAACGAGTTGCGTGGCGAAATCAACGACCTGCGCCAGATGGTCTCTCAGCTCACAGCCAACAACGCCAACAATAACTCAAACTATCAACTACCCACTACCCACTACCCACTACCCACTCAGAACAACGAAGAAGAATTCATCTCCCCCGAAATCATCGAGGAGGAGTCCTTGGGTCTCGAAGACCGCGAGCGCCGCGCCATCATCCGTGCTCTCGAACACAGCCAGGGCAACCGCAAGCAGGCGGCCGCCGACCTCCACATCTCCGAGCGCTCGCTCTATCGTAAACTCAAACAATACAATATAAGTGACTAGTGTTAAGTGTTCTGTGAAAAAGATATGAAGACTAACGACATACGCATTTCCCTCCCGGCTTCCAAGAGCATGAGCAATCGCTGGTTGATGATTAATCATCTCACTGGCTGTTTCTTCCGCATCAGCAAACCTTCCACTTCCGGCGACACACGCCTGCTGCGGCGCCTCCTCAATCAAATCGAGAGCGAGAACTCCTCCCATGTCTACTACTGCAACAATGCCGGCTCTGTGGCACGCTTCCTGATGCCCCTGCTGGCCATCACCCCCGGCCACCATATCCTCACCGGCGACGACCGCCTCTGTCAGCGTCCCATGGCGCCGCTCATCGAGGCCCTCCGGCAGATGGGTCTGCGGGTGGAATGCACCGAGAAAGAGGGCTTCCTGCCTGTGCAGATACAAGGCAGTGTGCCCACGAAGCGCACCGTCTCCGTCGACCCACTCCTCAGCAGCCAGTTCGTCAGCTCCCTGCTCCTCATCGCTCCCCGCATGCCCGAAGGAATCTCCCTCACCATGACCCAGCGGCCTACCTCGCGACCCTACATCGAGATGACCTGCGACATCCTCCGTCAGGCAGGCATCGAAGCCCGGCGCTCCTCCAACGGCCGCACCTACTATGTGAACCACCTCGCCAGCAAGCCCAAGTCCGCCGCTGTGTCCATTGAGCGCGACTGGTCGTCGGCTTCCTATTTCTACACCATGGCCCTTCTGCGCCCCGACCTCCGCATCCGCTTGCTGGGACTCCAGCTCGACTCCTGCCAGGGCGACAGCGCCACCGACAACTTCTTCCGCCTCCTCGGCGTCACCTCCACCGAGGTGCGCTCGCCCTATCGCTCCGCCGGACGCTCCATCACCATCCAGGGAGGCGGCGACTGCCCCAAGAGCCTGCAGTTCAACTGCATCGACTGCCCCGACTTGGTGCCCACCTTCGCTGTGGCCGCCGCCGCCGCCAGGGTCAAGGCCACCCTCAAGGGGGTTAGCAACATTGCCCTCAAGGAAAGCGACCGCATGCAGGCCATCAGCACCGAACTCCAGCGTATGGGTGGCAAGGTCAACTGCACGGCAGAGGAGATGGTCATCCTCCCCTCCGAACTCCACCCCGTGGAGCCCGTCCACACCTGGGGCGACCACCGCATCGCTATGGCTTTCGCACCCCTCAAACTACGCTTCCCCGACCTCCAAATCGAGAATCCCGAGGTGGTCGAGAAATCCTTCCCGGAATTCTGGGAACAGTTCGACCTCGTCCTCCAGAATAAGCAATGACGGAACAAATGCTACCCACGACCCACTGCCCACTACCCACTAAAAAACTATTAATCATCACAGGCCCCACAGCCTCGGGCAAGACCGCCGAGGCCGTCGCCCTGGCCCGTGAGAGGAACACCGAGATACTCTCCTGCGACTCGCGCCAGTTCTACCGTGAGATGCGTATCGGCGTGGCTCGCCCCACCGACGACGAACTCGCCGCCGCCACACACCATTTCATCGCCTGCCGTCCCGTTACCGAGCCTTACAATATCTCCGACTATGAGCGCGACGCCATGAAGGTGGCGCAAAAGCTCTTCGCCGAGGGACGCGACACCGTCATCGCCGTCGGCGGCAGCGGCCTCTATGTCGACGCCCTGCGTCAGGGCGTCACCGCCATGCCCGACCCCACACCCGAGCTCCGCGCACGCCTCCAACAGATGCCCCTCGAGGAGAAACGTGCACAGCTGCAATTGCTTGACCCTGACTACTATCGACGCGTCGACCTCCGCAACCCCGTGCGCCTCCAACGCGCCCTCGAGGTGTGCTACATGACCGGCCGCCCCTATTCGCAAGTCATCGCGGAATCGAAACCCTCTGAGCGACCCTTCGACATCGAGGTCCGCGTGACCCAGATTCCTCATTCCGACCTCCGGCTTCGTATCGACCGCCGCGTCGACCAGATGATGGCCGACGGCCTCCTCGACGAGGTCGAAAGCCTCCTTCCTTACCGCCACCTCTCCACCCTCCGCACCGTCGGCTACCGCGAACTCTTCCCCGTCCTCGACGGTACCAAGAAACTTGAAGATGCAGTGGCCGAAATCAAGCTAAATACCTGGCACTATGCACGTAAGCAGCTCACCTGGTGCCGCCGTTACCTCTGATTTGCAGGTCCGCGTATTCCATTGATTCCAAAGCATTTCAACCTTTGTTCTACCATTGTTCTTCCATTGTTCTTTCATTTAAATGAAAGAACAATGGTAAAACAGACTGAGAATGAATGAAATAAGGGAGAATATGAAAAGGAGACAAGCGCTCAGCGCTTGTCTCCTTGGTTTGAGTGTCCTGTAAATGGCTGGCTATTAGTATTTGTAGAAGCCTTCGCCGGTCTTGCGGCCGAGGAGGCCGGCGCGGACCATCTTGCGGAGCAGGGGGTGGGGACGATACTTGGGATCGCCGAACTCTTTGTAGAGCACTTCCATGATGGCCAGGTTGACATCGTTGCCGATGAGGTCGGCAAGGGCGAGGGGTCCCATGGGGTGGTTGGCGCCGAGCATCATGCACTTGTCGATGTCTTCGGCGGAGGCGATGCCGTCGGCGAGGATGCCGACAGCCTCGTTGATCATGGGGATGAGGATGCGGTTGACCACGAAGCCGGGGGCTTCCTTGACCTCGACGGGCTGCTTGCCGATTTCGGTGGCGAGGTCGACGACGGTCTTGGTGACTTCGTCGCTGGTGAGCTGTCCGCGGATGACCTCGACGAGGGCCATGCGGTCGGCGGGGTTGAAGAAGTGCATGCCGATGAACTGAGCCGGACGCTTGGTGCAGGCGGCAATCTCGGTGATGGAGAGCGAGCTGCTGTTGGTGGCGAAGATGGTCTCGGGCTTGCAGATGCCGTCGAGTTCGGTGAAGACATCTTTCTTGAGCTGCATCTCCTCGACGGCGGCCTCGATGACGAGGTCGGCATCGGCGAAGGTGGCGTAGTCGGTGGTGGTGGTGATGTTGGCGAGCAGGGCGTCGACGGCCTCCTGGGTCATCTTGCCTTTCTCGACGAGTTTGCCGTAGCCTTTGGCGATGGAGGCCATAGCCTTGTCGAGGCTGGCCTGGGTGCGGCTCTTCATGGTGACGGGCATCTTTGCGGCGAAGGCTTTCACGATGCCTTTGGCCATAGTGCCGGTTCCGATAACACAGATTTTCATGTTAATTAATGTTTGATTGTTTGAATGTTTGATTGTCTGAGTATTTTTGTTGCAAGATTGTTCGACGCGCCAGCCACTCAAGCATTAACGCAATCAAGCAATCAAGCAATAACTACTTTCCTTGAAATTCGCATTTGCCTTTGGTGAGGAAGGCCTGCATGCCGTTTTTCTGGTCCTCGGTGTTGAAGCAGAGGCCGAAGGCGCGGTTTTCGAAGGCTATGGCGTCCTCGGCTTCCATGTCCCACTCGGTGTTGATGCAGAGTTTGGCGGCTCTGACGGCCAGAGGGGCGTTGGCGGCGATTTGTTCGGCGAGTTCGATGGCGCGGTTCATGAGGTCGGAATTACCCTCATTGCTCCCATCCGGTCGCGACGAGGGTACTACCTCGTTGACGAGGCCTATGCGGAGGGCTTCGTTGGCCTTGATGGCCTTGCCGGTGTAGATGAGCTGCTTGGCCATGCCCATGCCCACGAGGCGTGCCAGACGCACGGTGCCGCTGAAGCCGGGGATGATGCCGAGACCCACCTCGGGTTGGCCGAACTTGGCGTTGTCGGAGCAGAGGCGGATGTCGCAGGCCATAGCGAGCTCGCAGCCGCCGCCGAGGGCGAAGCCGTTGACGGCAGCAATGACGGGGCAGGGGAGGGTCTCGATGCGACGGAACACTTCGGCGCCTTTGCGGCCGAAGGTCTCGCCCTGCTGGGGGCCGAGGGGAGCCATCTCGCTGATATCGGCGCCGGCCACGAAGCTCTTCTCGCCGTCGCCGGTGATGATGAGGCAGCGGTAGTTGCCGCCCTCGAATTCGTCGAGATACTCGTCAATCTCTCCCAGAATGGTGCTGTTGAGCGCGTTGAGGCTCTTGGGAGCGGAGATGGTCATGATGGCGATGTTGCCTTTTTCTTCTATTTTCAGGTGTTCGTACATATCCTGTTTATTGCTTGATTGTTTGAGTTGAGGCTGCAAAATTACGAAATAAATATGAATTGGCCAAATTTATTTTACAGGGTGGAGGCCGAGGGTGGCGGCGATGGAGAGCATCATCTGCCAGGCGGCGTCGCGGTCGTTGGGGATTTGGCCGTCGAGGATGGCATCTTTGATGGCGTCTTTGATGGTTCCTATCTCGCGGCAGGGGCCGATGCCGAAAGTGGTCATGATGTCTTCGCCGGAGACGGGGGGCTGGAAGTTACGGATGCGGTCGCGTTCCTCGAGTTCGACAAGTTTGCGTTTCACCAGTTCGAAGTTGGAGCGGTGGCGGCGTTGCTTCTCTTCGTTGCGGGTGGTGATGTCGGCGTTGCAGAGGAGCATGAGGTCGTCGATGTCGTCGCCGGCCTCGAAGAGGAGGCGGCGCACGGCGCTGTCGGTGACGACGTCCTCGGCGAGGATGATGGGACGCATGTGGAGCATGACGAGTTTCTCGACATAGCGCATCTCTTCGCCCAGAGGCAGGCGGAGGCGTTTGAAGATGCGTTTGACCATGTGGGCGCCACGGGCTTCGTGGCCGTGGAAGGTCCATCCCTGCTTGGGGTCGTAGCGCTTCACGCCGGGTTTGCCGACATCGTGGAGCAGGGCCGCCCAGCGGAGCCAGAGGGTTTGAGTGGGTAGTGGGTAGTGGGTAGTGGGTAGCATATCGCCCCCTGTGCTACTCACTACATTGTCGAGGACCTGCATGGTGTGGAAGAAGATGTCCTTGTGGCCTTTCAAGACAGTGACTCCACTTCGGTCGTCCACGTCTTTGACGGTTTCGATGCCGGCGAGGGCGGAAATTTCGGGGAGGATGAGTGGCATGAGGCCGCCCTTCTGCATCAGTTTGAGACCCAGGGAAGGGTTGGGGGAGAGCATGATTTTGTTGAGTTCGACGGTGATGCGTTCGGCGGAGACAATCTCGATGCGGTGGGCGTTGCGTGCGATGGCTTCGAAGGTGTCGTCGGCGATGCGGAATCCCAGCTGGGCGGCGAAGCGCACGGCGCGCATCATGCGCAGAGGGTCGTCGGAGAAGGTGATGTCGGGGTCGAGTGGGGTGCGAAGGATGCCGAGGTTGAGGTCCTGGATGCCGCCGAAGGGGTCCATGAGTTCACCAAAGCGGTTGGCGTTGAGACAGACGGCGAGGGCGTTGACGGTGAAGTCGCGCCGCCGCTGGTCGTCCTCGAGGGTGCCGTTTTCGACGATGGGTTTGCGGCTGTCGTGGGAGTAGCTCTCGCGGCGGGCACCGACGAATTCGAGCTCCAGGTCGTGATAGCGGAAGGAGGCGGTGCCGAAGTTCTTGAAAACGGAGACCTTGGAACCTCCCACAGCTTCGGAGACGGCTTTGGCGAGTTCGATGCCGACGGAAGGAGTGTCTGAGTGACTGAGTGACTGAGTGGCAGAGTGGGGCTCAGATACTTGGTCACTTGGCAACTCATTCACTCTTTGTATGCATACGATGTCTATATCGGTGCAAGGGCGTTGTAGGAAATGGTCGCGCACGACACCGCCGACGAAGTAGGCGTCGATGCCCATGCGGTCGGCTTCAGCGCCGATGATGCGGCCAAGTTCGGGATAGAGGTCGGTGATCAATGCGTTAATGTGTTAATGTGTTAATGCGTTAATGTGTTAATGTGTTAATGTGTTAATGTGTTAATGCGTTAATGTGTTAATGCGTTAATGTGTTAATGCGTTAATGTGTTAATGCGTTAATGTGTTAATGCGTTAATGTGTTAATGCGTTTTAATGCGTAAATGTGTTAATGCGTTAGTGTGTGAATGTGTTAGTATTGGTTGGTGCCGAGGAGGTTGCCTTCTTTGTCAAAGAAGGACCATTCGCCGGTACGTTGTCCCAGGGTGTATTGGCCGGTGATGCTGGGAGTGCCGTTTTCGTTGTAGACGGTGTAGGGACCGTTTTCGATGCCATCGGTGAAGTGGGTCTCGGATTGTATCTTTCCGGTGTTCATGTCGTAGGCCGTCCAGAGGCCGTTGCGCTGGCCATTTTTTAGGTCGCCTTCGGCGAGTTTCTCCATATTGCTCCAGAAGGTGAGCATGGATTGCTGCCCTTTGTGGTGGAAGATGACCTCTTTGGGCTGGCCGTTGGCGGTGTCGGTGAAGACCGAAAGGGAGTCGCAGCCAGGGACGAGGGGCTCGCCGAGGGCGTTGTTGAACTCCCATGTGGTATCGGTGCCCTGGATGGTGCGGCTGACGATGATGTCGCCTTTCGGGGAGCGGAACTCGACGGTGCCGTCGTTGGAGGCAGTGCTATTGCTGCCGCAGGAGGCGAGAAGGAGGACTAGAAGGAGGGAGTGAAAGGGAGTGAAAGGGAGTGAAAGGGAGTGAAAGGACAAATGTTTTTTCATGGTAATTTTTTGTATTTATTTTTAATTTTTTTTATTCTTCAATTGTGCAGGTGGTTATATACCAGTTGGGCTTTGGCGGGGCCTATGGCGTCGGTGAGGTCGGCGAGGGTTTGTAGTTGGATTTGCTTCACGGAGTTGAAGCGGAGAAGGAGGTCGCGGGCGGTCTTGGGGCCGATGCCGGGGATGTCGGTGAGTGAGGTGCGGAAGGTTCCTTTGGAGCGTTTGTCGCGGTGGAAGGTGATGGCGAAGCGGTGGACTTCGTTTTGAATCTGTTCGAGGAGGTGGAAGAGAGGATCGGTGGGCTTGAGCTGGACGACTTTTATTTGGGGAGCGGTGGAGTGCGAGACATTACCACTATTTTCAAAGCATAAAAGCTCGTTGGTTTTGTGCTTGTCGTCTTTGGCGAGGCCGGCGATGGGAATAGCGAGGTTCAGCTTGTTGTGGACGACCTCCCAGGCAACATGCATCTGGCCTTCGCCGCCGTCAACAATGAGCAAGTTTGGAGGTGTGTTTTTGGAATACCTTCGCTCAATGACTTCGGCCATAGAGGCGTAGTCGTCGTTACCTTCCCCTTTGATATTAAATTTGCGGTATTCGTTGCGGTTGGGTTTGCCGGAGGTGAAGCGTACCATGCCGGCCACAGGGTAGGCCCCCTGGATATGGCTGTTGTCGAAGCAGTCGATTTCCATGGGTAGCGTGGGGAGGTTGAGGGCTTTCTGCAGGCGTTCCAGCGTTTTGAGGGCTTTGGGAGCCGCTTCGCCGTCGGTGAGGGCACGCTGGTGGCGGCATTGTTTCTGGTAGCTCTCGACATTGCGCAGGGAGAGTTCGAGGAGTTTCCTCCGGTCGCCTTTGGGGTCGGCATTTTGGAGGAGGTAGTCGTCGGGAATATCGTCGATACGGAAGGGGAGGACCACCTCACGGGCGCTGCTCCCTGTTTGTTCGTGGAGGGCCGGCAGGACGGTGGCGAGGATTTCGGGGTCGCTCTCGTCGAGCTGCTTTTTTATCTCGTGGTTGAAACTGTAGATGATGGCGCCGTTCTTGATGCGCATGAAGTGGATGTAGGCATATTTCTCGTCGCTGAGGATGGAGATGACGTCAACATCTTTCACATTGGTGTCGACCACCGTGGAGCGGCTCTGGTATTCCTCGAGGAGGTGTATCTTCCGTTTGACGGCTTCAGCCTCTTCGAAGCGCAGCTCGTTGGCGAGGGCGAGCATGTTGTCTTTGAGGATGTTGAGGATGTCGCCGATGTCGCCCTTAAGGATGCGACGGATGTTTTCGATGGTGGACAGGTAGTCCTCACGGCTCTGTTTGCCGGCGCAGGGGGCGTCGCAGAGGCCTATCTGGTGCTTCATACAGGGCCGATTGCCCATCTTGTCGCAGGTGCGGTATTTGAAGAGTTGGCGTATGATGTCTTGCAGTTCGCGGAGGATGCGGCCATTGGGGTAGGGACCGTAGTATTGCCCTTTGATGCCGCGCTTGCGGGTGTAGAGGAGTCGCGGATAGGGCTCGTCGGTGAGAACCAGGTAGGGATAGCTCTTGTCGTCCTTGAGCATGGAGTTATAGCGGGGCTGGTAGCGTTTGATGAGCGAGTTCTCGAGGAGGAGGGCGTCGACCTCGGTGGCGACGACGGTGACGCGGGTGTCGTAGATATGTCGGACGAGCATCTTGATTTTGGCGCTCTTGTCGTCATAGTGCGAGAAGTAGGAGGCCACGCGGCGCTGGAGGTTGCGAGCTTTACCCACATAGATGACTTTCCCCGAAGCGTCGAGGTGTTGGTACACACCGGGGTTTTCGGGGATGGTCTTCAGCCGCAGGGCGATGCGGTCGATGTTGGGGTTGATGCTACTGTCGATCATTCCTCATTTTTTCGAAGTCGAGCTCGGCTTTTTGTATATCGATGGTGAACGAGTGGATACCTTCGAGGTTGAACTGCGAGGTGGCTTGTCGGACTTCGATGCGCTGTTTCCCGCCTTTGCTGAAGGGGAAGTATTCGTAGAGCTTCTTGGATATGACGCGGTAGCCGTCACGCATCTCGCCCTTCCAGCGGCCGTATTGTTTGACCGGAAACTCGGGCGTGAGGTGTCGGTGGGTGCCGTCGGGGGTATAGATATCGGTGTAGAAGGGGAAGGTCTCGTAGCGGTAGACGGCCGTGTCGATGGCAACGGTGAACACGAAGGTGTAGTAGGCGTTGGAATCGGTGATGTCGATTTCAAAGACTTCGGGACTTTGCGAGTTCCAGATGTTGTTTCTGAAAGTGCGTTCCTCGACGAGTGTACCAGGGGCATTGACGGTAGCGCTCTTGGTGTCGCCGCCAGAGACAGTATTGTCCTGAGGATTGCCCTCGCCCCCGCAGGAAGCTAGTAAAATGAAAAATGAAAAATGAAAAATGAAAAATGCTTTCAGCTTCATAGTTCTTAGTTCTTAGTTCTTAGTTTAATAAGTTCTTGCATAATCTGTATCGCATTCGTGGCTGCCCCTTTGCGGATATTGTCGGCCACCACCCACAGGTTGAGGGTACAGGGCTGCGAGGGGTCGCGGCGCAGACGTCCCACGAACACTTCGTCGCGGTGGTGCGAAGTGATGGGCATGGGGTAGAGGTTGTGCGTGGGGTCGTCGTAGAGCACCACCCCCGGGGTCATCTCGATGAGGCGCCGCACGTCGGCGAGGTCGTATTCCCGGCGGAGCTCCACATTCACCGACTCGCTGTGCCCTCCCACCACGGGGACGCGTGCCACCGTCGCGGAAACCATAATCGAGGGGTCGCCAAAGATTTTGCGGGTCTCGTCGACCAGCTTCTGCTCCTCGGTGGTATAGCCGCTGTCGAGCCAGTCGCCGCCATGGGGGAAGAGGTTGCGGTGGATGGGGTAGGGGTAGGCCATCTCATCAGGCTTCACCCCTCTCTCTTCAGCCTCCAGTTGGCGCACGGCTTTGATGCCCGTGCCCGTGATGCTCTGGTAGGTGGAGACAACGATGCGGCGGATGCCGTATTCCCGCTCGAGGGCCGAGATGGCGAGAACCATCTGGATCGTGCTGCAGTTCGGGTTGGCGATGATGATTGCGTTATTGCTTGATTGCGTTAATGCGTTAGTGGCGGTGGCGATATTGATTTCGGGTACCACCAGAGGTATCGCGGGGTCTTTGCGCCAAGCCGACGAATTGTCGATAACCGTGGTGCCGACGGCGGCGAAAAGCGGCGCATACTGGCGCGAAGCTGCGGCACCGGCTGAGAAGATGGCATAGTCGGGATGTGCGGCAATGGCGTCGTCGACCGAGACAACGGTCAGTTCACGGCCGGCGAACGATATCTTCTTGCCGATAGACTTCGGCGATGCCGCCACAATAACATCCTCTTGCCCGAATCCGCGCTCCTCGAGCACGGTCAGCATCTCGCGCCCCACAAGCCCCGTCGCCCCAACAACTGCAATCTTCATACTTTAAACTTTAAACCTTAAACTTTAAATTTTAACCGTTAACCGTTACCTCAGCAGCGTCACCGTCCCTCTTTTCACTTTCGTCTTCTGCGGCTCGAACTCGTTGGTGTAGCGGATGATGTAGACGTAGGCATCCTGCACGCAGGGATTGCCGTTGAGGTCGCGACCGTCCCAGGTGCAATCCGGCTCGTTGCAGCGGAAGACCAGTTCCCCGCGGCGGTTGTAGATGAGCATTTCCTGGTAGAGGGTCTTTGAACTCACGGAACCGAACGTATTGTTGCCGGCCGGATTGTCGGGAGTGAAAATGTTCGGCACCCAGAAATTCTCCTTGTTGAAGGGGATATAGATGCTGGCGGTATCCACGCAGCCGTATTCGCTGCTCTCTATCAGGAGAATTTCTGCGCCGTCCATCTCGACAGGTATCGAATAGTAGGCGGTCGGTGTCGTCTGGTCAGGCATCGAGGGCAACTTCCACACTCGGCCGTTGCCGTTCGTGGAAATGTCGGTCAGCACCGCGTCGAGGTTGTCGAAGGTGAACTGCTCCACGTTCGAATGCAGACGCGCCGTCAGGGGATAAAGCGTGAAATTCAGCTGCACCACAGAGTCGCAGTCGTAGCGGTTCTTCAGCACCACCGTGTCCCTCTCCGTCGTCGCTGTGTTCGTCTGCGTGTATGTCTCCCCGTTCAGCCACGTGATGGGCTTGCAGTCGTTGATATAGTCCACTGTGTGCGAAACATCGAAGACCGTCAGGTTCAGGTGCACCGTACTGTCGCAGCCCGGCGTCGACGTCAGCGTCACACTCGTCGTCGCGGGGTCCGTGTTCTCGGTGTACTCCTGGCCGTTCGCACTCCACGTGTACGTCTCGCCCCGGCAGATGCCGTCGGTAATTACCGTGTCAAAATTCGGGAAGACGCGCAGCAGAATCAGGTCGTTGTTGTGGCATCCGCTCGTGAAATCCACTATCGAGCGGATATAGATGGAGTCTATCTTGTTCCTCGTCCCCGGAGAAGGCAAGTTGTTCGTGTTCAGCGTCACCGGCAAAATCTTCACCGTGTCCTGTACGTTGATGAATCCAAACTGCAGCACCGAGTTCGGAAGCTCTGTCTGCTCCCCGTTCAACTCCCTGTACACATGCCACTCCGACGTCGCTATATCCTGCAGGTCTGTCATCTTCAGGCTCATCGTCGCCGTCCGTCCTTGGCAGATATCCAGCACATGTGGGTCTCCCTCGCTGCTGGTTTTCACAAGGTCGAGGTCGTTTACGGTGTCGATGCCCACAAACACCGTGTCGTAAAGCCTATACCAGTCGCCGTTCGCATTCTGGAACCTGAGGTGGTACACATACTTCGACGGTATCGTCGGCCTGATATACGCCTTCGTCAGCGTCGGACACGAACTGTTCGGGTCCATCGGTATCACATAACCGTTCGTGTCGTTCATCGCCTCCGGACTGTTCACCGGGTCATACACCGGCAGCAGCACTGAATCGCGCCCATCGTCGAAAATCCTGTACCATATCGACACCTTAGCCGTCTGCCCCTGGGGCGTGAAGCGGAACGCCATATTGTTTATCGAAGTCTCAAACGTATTGTAGCCCGTCGGATAAAACGCCGCCGGCGAACCCGGATTCACATACGCGTTCGGCAACAACGTCCCGTTACTAGCCGTCACCGGATTCGGCCTCTCCTGCGGCAATCCCGTCGCGTTCTGGATGCCAATGATGCCCTTCCCACCGTTGTTCCACGACGTGCACACCTGACGCTGCTTCACATGCACCTCGATGATATTCGAACCCTCGTAGCACACAATCTGGTACGTGCACCGCATGCTCGTGCAGCTGAACTGCGGCACATCGTTCCACGAACAGATAATCTTTCGGCAGGGGAATTCGTCAATCACACCATAGTAAATACCCCAGTTCGGGTCTCCCGTCGTCCCATGCACCGACGGACTCGGATATGTGTCCTCGTAAACACCATAGATGGCGTCGTGCATACGGTTGAAATTCGCACTCGTCGCTCCGTCACTCGGCGTACCACTCGACGTCGGCGTCCACGGCAACGCCGCACTGTAGTTCCACGGACACGACGTACCCGAGCCGAAATCCGTCGTGAACGTCACCAAGCCGTTAGCCCCCAGCCGGAAATAATTCTTCCGGATGCCGAAGAAATAAAACGGATACGGAATAGTCGTCGACGACGCCGCAAAGTCGTCGTCCGTGCTGATAGGCATCTTCTTCCTGTTAGGGTCGTTCATATTCGCCAATGCAGCACCATACGTCAGGCAGAACGTCGTGTCTGGCGGCGCATACGGTATCTCGTCCACCGTATACGTACCGTTGAAATACTGCACCGGGATATACGGCATACACGACAGCACGATACCCTCGCGGGTGTTGCAGTCTATCACCGTGTCCCACCCATAATGCCTATACTGCGGCTTCGGCGTGTGGTCGTGCTTCTGCTTCACCTGCACCTCAGGGCACGGCGACTGCACCGCCGGCCACTGCCACTCTCCGCACTCCAACGGCTCACTAGGCGTCGACTGCCCCCACACCATCCCTCCGCAGAGGAAAAAGACTGCAGCAAATGCAAATTTCTTGTTTATCATCGTTTTATACATAAATTTCTTTGTATTATAAAATGCAAAAATACGTTTTTTTACCGACATAGACGGAAAAATTATAAAAACGCTGCACCGCAGTGTTCAAATTTATGATTTTTTAACAATGGAAAGGCGCATTATCTGATGCCACGGGCATTGAGGACATGGTGGAAGGCTGCCGCGTTGCGGTTGTGCTCCGCAAGGCTCGCCGCGAAGCGGTGCGTGCCATCCATTTTCTCGCTGGCACAGAAGTAGAGGTATTCCGTCTCCGGCGCGTTGACGACCGCCTCGACCGAGGCGTCGGAGGGGAGGCAGATGGGTGCCGGCGGCAGCCCCGTGTGGAGGTAGGTATTGAAGGGACTTTCCGTGGTGAGGTGGCGGTTGAGGATGCGCTGGAGCGTGAAGTCCCCGACGGCATATTTCACCGTCGGGTCGGCCTGCAGCGGCATCCCGCGCCGCAGCCGGTTCAGGTAGACGCTGGCAATGAGTGGCTTCTCGGGGTTATAGTTCGACTCTTCCTCGACGATGGAGGCCAAGATGATTATTTCTTTGGGAGTGCAAGGAGTGCCATGGAGTGCAGGGGAGTGCAAGACAATTGTTTCCGTCTGGTCTATTGTCCCAGCACTCCCTTGCACTCCCTTGCACTCCCTTGCACTCCAAAAAATTTCATACTCTTTCTTCATGCGTTGCATGAACTGCTCGGGGGTAACTGTCCAGTAGAATTCATAGGTGTTGGGACGTATAAGGTAGAAGCTATCGAGCGAAATGTCGAAGTCGTCGCACATCAGTTTGCTGTTGAGATATTCGTTGAGTTGCTGAGGGGTGCGGAATTTCCCTATGGTGAGTCGTACCGGGTCCTGCTGCCCGTTGCGGAAACGCCGCACGAGAGTGAAACTCTTGGAGTGGGGTTCCACCACATAGGAGCCAGCGCGGACTTTTGAATTGAGAATTGAGAATTGAGAATTGAAAATTTTTGTGTTCAGCCCCTCTTCGAGGATGCCGAGACTCTGGAGGGTGTCGACGAGGGCTTCCTGGGAGGTCCCTTCCGGGATGTAGATGCGTATAGGGGTGGTATTGTGCGTCTTGGAGCAGAAGAAGAGGCTGCCGGCGACGGCCCCCAGAACGAGCAGCACCCCCACGATGATTAGTATGATTATTGTCTTTCGCTTCATTTCAGTATCTTTTGCATGCGGATGGAATCAACATATTGCTCCTTGACGACGAGCCAATCGCGGAAAAGGCCGCACTGGCTGTAGCCAGCCTTGGCGAAGAGCGCGATGGAGGCGGCGTTTGGGGCGGCGATATCGGCAAATAAAGTGTGTATTTGATAGTTGTCTGTGGAGAGCTCTTCTAATGCATGGAGCATAGCTAGGGCGTACCCTTGGCGCCGGAACTCCCGTGCCACCATAATGCCCACCGCCGCTCGGCGGTTAAGAGGGTCGTAGCCATAAAGGTCGACGGCACCGTAAGGCAATGCATACAACCTCAGGCTGCCGCTCGACAGCGACGCCCCCTCTTCTGCCACCAGTGTTATGTTTTTTTTACCTTTCATTTTTTTTACCTTTCACCTTTCATCTTTCACCTTTCACCTTAAGAAATCTTCCCCCATAGCATTTTGTTTTTGGAGTTGGCAATATGTTGTTGGAGGAGAGGATAGCGCGAGAGCGTGGGGTCGTCGGCGAGGAGGTCGTGGACGGTGTCGCGAGTGGCGCGGACGAGCGGCTCGTCGTCGACGATGGAAGCCACGCGGAGGTCGAGGGCGCCGCTCTGTTGCAGACCTTGGAGGTCGCCGGGGCCGCGGAGGCGCAGGTCCGCTTCGGCAATCTCGAAGCCGTCGGTGGTGCTGCACATGGTGCGTATACGTTCCTGCGAAGTGTAAGAGAGGCTATCCTTGGTCATAAGGATGCAGTAGCTCTGTTCGGCGCCACGCCCCACACGGCCACGCAGCTGGTGAAGCTGACTGAGCCCGAAGCGTTCGGCATTCTCGATGACCATGACTGTGGCGTTGGGCACATCGACCCCCACTTCAATAACCGTGGTGGCCACCATAATATGGGTGATGCCGCGTTTGAAGCGGTCCATCTCGAAGGCTTTCTCCTCGGGCGTCAGTTGTCCGTGGACGATAGATACCTGGTAGTCGGGACGCGGGAAATAGGAGGTCACCATATCGAAGCCGGCGTAGAGGTTGCGTAGGTCGAGTTTCTCGCTTTCATGGACCAGAGGATAGACAAAATAGACCTGACGGCCGGCATCTATCTGTTTCTTGAGGAAAGAGAATACCAGTGGCCGTCGGGGTTCGGTGCGGTGGAAAGTGCGCACAGGATGCCGTCCCGGCGGCAGCTCGTCGATGACGGAGCAGTCGAGGTCGCCGTAGAGCGTCATTGCGAGGGTGCGAGGGATGGGAGTGGCCGTCATCACGAGGATATGGGGTGGAATAGCCGACTTGTTCCAAAGTTTGGATCTCTGCTCGACGCCGAAGCGGTGCTGCTCGTCGATAACCACGAGGCCTAGGTCGCGGAACTGCACATTGTCTTCTATGAGGGCGTGGGTACCGATAAGTATCTTTATGTCGCCTTCGGCGAGTTGCTTTTTTATGCGTTTCTTTTCGGAGGCTTTCAGCGAGCCGATGAGGAGTTCGGCATGGATTCCGAGGCCGTCGAGCATGCGGAGGAAGGTCTGGTAGTGTTGTGTGGCGAGAATCTCGGTGGGAGCCATAAGGCAGGCCTGACAGCCGTTGTCGAGCGCCAGTAGCATGCACATCAGCGCCACGAGGGTCTTGCCGCTGCCCACGTCGCCCTGCAGCAGCCGGTTCATTTGGCGTCCGGAACGCATATCTTCACGCATCTCACGGATGACACGCTTCTGTGCATCTGTCAAAGGGAAGGGAATCTTCTCCTTGTAGAAGCGGTTGAAGTGGTCGCCGACATGGGCGAAGATGCGTCCTTCGGAGTGCATGGAGCGCTGCTGGTGAGCGTACTGGTAGTCGAGTTGCAGGAAGAAAAGTTCTTCGAATTTCAAGCGTGTGCGAGCAGCGTCGAGCATCGTCTGGCTCTCGGGATAGTGTATGACTCTGAGTGCCTGGTCGTGGCTGAGGAGTTTATAGTGGTCGATAATCGTTTGGGGCAGGTTCTCCTCGATGGGTGGTAACGACTGGATAATGGAGTCGATAATGCGAGCAATGGTGCGGGTGCCAAGTCCGCTTTGCTTCATGCGGTCGGTAGTGTTGTAGACAGGCATTAGCGGGTGCTGGCTCTGTACGGCATTGGCGGCGGGTTCGATTTCCGGATGTATCATCTGCCATTGGCCGTTGAAGGGAGTCGCTTTGCCAATGACGAGATAATCTGTGTCGGGCTTTAGTTTCTTGCTTATCCATTTGGTGCCGGCAAACCACACCAACTGGATGTATCCGGAGCCATCGAAGAAGTCGACGGTGAGACGTTCCCGGTGAGGCCCCGTCTTGAGGGTCTGCATGTTGCTGAGTTTGCCGTTGAGCACCACAATGGTGTCAGCAGTCAATGTGGAGACGGTACTCTTTTGCGACTGGTCGATATAGCGGTAGGGTAGATGGTCGAGCATATCCCCGACGGTGTACACGCCGAGCTCTTTGTTGAGAACTTTCGCTCGTTCCTGCCAAACCTCTTTGGCGTTTATTATGTTGTCATAAAGAGTCATCTGTGGCTGATCTTTTCACGTTCCAGCGTGGATGAGATATTGACATGCTCCGGGTCGGCAAGCAGGAGGAGGGTTTCAATGGAGGAGTCTTGTAGGCGGTTGACGGCGGCAATGGTCTGCTCGTATTCAAAGTCGGCAGCGGTGCGGATGCCTCGGATAATGACCTGTGCGCCCAGTTGGTGGCAGAGGTCGACGGTCATGCCGGAGTAGGAAGTTATTGCGACATTGGGACAGTCGGCCAGTTTTTGACGGATGAGTGCAAGGCGCTCCTCGACGCTGAACATGTAGTGCTTGTCGGTGTTGACACCTACGGCCACCACCACTTTGTCGAAGAGTGGCAACACACGGCGTAGGATAGCCTCGTGACCGGCGGTGAAGGGGTCGAATGAACCTGGGAACAATGCGGTAGCCATAACCTTTAACCTTTAGAATTGCCAGATGAGACGGAAGACGAGCGTGTTGCTATAACAATCGTTGGACCAAGTGATTTTTCGAGGAACCATGACGGTGCTCCCATCGGGGTTGAGGACGGGGTTGCCATTGTCGTCGAGCAGAGGGGTGGTGCCACGAAATTCGGTGAACCCCCAGTCCTTCTTGATGGCCACGAGGGAGTACATCCATCGGATATTGAACCAGAGGCCTTTCCAGACGGGGAACCGTATGTCGGCGACAATCATCAAGTCGTTGTTGAGGAAGGTCATGTCGTTGGTGTCGGGGAAGAAATAGGCTGGATTGTATTTCATGACATTATGGGGCTGCTGCACGAGTCGGCTGTAATTGAGGCCGACACCGACAAGCATACCGCCCCAGGGGTCGCGGTAGTGGAGCATGAGAGGAATATCGACATAGTCGAGGGTGAGTGAGATGCTGTAGGGGTCGCCGGAGCTGTTGTAGGAGCCTCGTTGTGTGTAGAGAGCCTCGATGCTAAGCCTCCAGTCCTCGTTTTTGTCGAGATTCACGATAGCTCCCACGCCTCCCGTATATCCCCATTGACGGAAGCCTTTCAACTCATCACCTTCGATTTGCGAGAGTGTGACACCCGAGGAGATGAAGCCACGAATGCGCTGGGCCTGCAAGGTTAGAGGTGCGAGGTGAATGGTGAAAATCGACAACAGGACTGTTAGATATATGGTTCTTTTCATGAGGATTAACTGCAAAATAGGGTCTACTTAAACTACTAAATCAAATCATTCTCCAGTTATGGAGCAAAATGGCGGCGTCGGTGGTGATGCGGTAGCGGCGCATGTAGCGCAGCATGAGGCGCTCTTTCACACTGTCGGAGGGACTGTCGAAGAGGTCGGCAGGAAGGAAGATGCCCTTGCGGCCTGTATATCCCACCCAACTGTAGCGTCCCACAAGGACGGAAAAGCAGTGGGAAAAGTAGGAACGCTTACGTCGTTGGAACCAAAAGAGCAATGGAGAGAGCAGGATAAGTGCCAGAGAGGTGGTGAAATCGAACAGGCGCTTGTTGCGGCGACAGGTGTCGGTGCTGATGGTGTTGAGGTTGTCGAGATAGAGGTTGTCTGCCGAGAGTATACTTTCGCTTCCAATGATATAGTCGCCCTCGGCAGGGGCAATCTTGTATTCCACCGCTGAGGTCTTGAGCGAGGCCATGAGTTCGATGATGCGTTGCAGTTCGATGTCGGCTCCGCAGAAAATGACCTCGTCCACATGTTCGATACGAATCAGTTCCTGGAGATGGTGTGTGTCAAGTGAGGAATGGTAGGTGATGAATGATGAATGGTGATAGGAAAGCGACTGATAGAGGGTGCGGACGCGAGAGGCCTCCTGTTCGCTTCCTACAATGAGTGTTTTCTCGCGTCGAGGGGTCAGCGTATAGCCTTTCACATGGAGTGCGCTGAGGAAAAGGCGTATGAGAAGGGTGGAGGCGAGGGTCCACAAGGAACCTGTGATGAGGAGCATGCGAGAATAGCGCTGTCCCTCGTCGAGGAGGGAGTAGAACGCCAGCAGGAGCAGCAGCCCTAAGCCCATGCCTTTTACTATCTTCATGGGACGTACAGGCTTGTCGTAGCCGCCATTCAGCCAGCTGGTGGTCATAAGGATGAGTATGTAGAGAGGAATGACCAGATAGGTGTATTGTGCGGGATAGTAGTCGATGTTGTTGGCCCAGTGTGAAGCCCACAGTTGCTTGAGTAGGATGAATCCGCCGTAGGCTACGCCGAAATCGAACAGCGGCAGCGCCAGGTGTTGTGCACAGCGTTTCAGCCACGCTGCCCCTGCACGCAGCCAGATGGCCAGGTGTAGCAGCGCGGAGAACAACTTGGCGTTGCCGCCACTGAAATAGCGCTTCACGAAAATGGCCATGGCGTTGTAGAAAGTGTAGACATAGTTCATCGACCCCTTCTTTGTACTCTCTCCCTTGTAGTGGATGATGTGGGTCTCGGGGAAGTAGTAGTTTTTCCACCCCGCCAGGTGTATGCGCCAAGAGAAGTCGATGTCTTCGCCATACATGAAATAACTCTCGTCGAGGCTGCCGATTTTCTCGTAGACCTCGTGGCGAAACATCAGAAAGGCTCCCGGCATGATTTCTATTTCGTTCACCTCGTCCTCCGGCAGGTGCCCCATGTAGTAGGCACCGATGCGTTTGGAATGGGGGAAAAGATGGATGAGTCCCGAAATCTTATAAAACGAGGACTCTGGTGACGGGAAACCACGTTTGCTTTCTTTGAGGAAATTGCCCTCGCCATCCACCATCTTCACACAGAGACCGCCACAATCGGGATGACTGCGCATGAAGTTCACACATTTCACGAATGTGTTGTCCTCAACCACCGTGTCGGGATTCAGTAGCAAACAGAACCCATCTCCCGAATCCGTCTCCTTTAACGCTTGGTTGTTCGCTCTCGCAAACCCCACATTCTCATGGTTCTCGATGACGTGAACCCCGGGGAAGTCCCGTCGTACCATCTCCACGCTGCCGTCCACCGAGTCGTTGTCAACCACCCACACATCGATGTCAAGCTCGCTGCCATCCGCCAACGTCCGTTCCGACCCCAGCACCGACGCCAGGCATTGTTTCAGGAAATACTTGACGTTGTAGTTGACTATGACTATCGATAGCTTCATGCATTACTTCTTCTTCGTTTTCTTCTTGCTGGGGCTCTCGATGATTTTCAAGGCTTCTTCCAGTGTCAGCGTCAGAGGATCCACATCCTTGGACAGACGGAAGTTCTCGCCCTTATAGGTCAGGTAGGGACCGAAACGGCCAATGTTCGACAACACGGCCTCGCCATCTTTCACGCCGATTTCGTGCGGGAAATTCTTTTTCAGCTCTTCCTTCTTTGCTTCGGCTTCGCGCTTGGTCTTGATAATCTCGATGCAACGCTCCTCGTTGATTTCATACGGGTCGTCGTTTTTGCCCAGCGAGTAGAACTTGCTGTTGTGGCGCACGTAGGGACCGAATTTGCCTATGCTCACGATAATCTCCTTGTCTTCGAATTTGCCTAGTGTGCGTGGCAGCGCGAAGAGTCCCAAGGCCTCCTCGAGGGTGATGGTCTCGATGCTTTGGCCCTTTTTCATGCTTGCGAACAGCGGCTTCTCGTCGGTGTTCGTCTCGCCAATCTGTACCAGCGTTCCGTAGCGGCCAATCTTGGCATAGACGTTCTTCCCACTCTTGGGGTCGACGCCGAGCAGGCGGCTGCCCGTGGTGCGCTGCGAGGTCTGCTGTGTCTGCCGTATGTTCTTATGGAAGGGCACATAGAAGCGGTCGATAACCTTGCGCCATTCTTTCTTGCCGGCGGCAATCTCGTCGAAATCCTTCTCCACCGTAGCGGTGAAGTTGTAGTCCATGATGTTGGGGAAGTGGACCATCAGGAAGTCGTTCACCACGCATCCAATATCCGTGGGGAATAGCTTGCCCTTCTCGGCAAAGCCCTTCTCGGTGCGCTCTTCGCGCGAGATTTTACCCTCTTTCAGGGTCAGCGCCACGCAGTGCAGCGGTGTGCCCTCGCGGTCTTCCTTGATAATGTATTCTCGTTTGAGGATGGTGCTGATGGTGGGCGCGTAGGTCGAAGGACGGCCGATGCCGAGGTCTTCGAGCTTCTTCACCAGGCTCGCCTCGGTGTAGCGCGGCGGGTGCTGTGTGTAATGCTCCGCGGCCTCGCAACTCTCGAGGGTGAGGCGTGTGCCTTCGGGCAGGCGCGGCAGCATGCGCTCACCGGTGGTGGGCTCTTCGTCGTCAGTGCTCTCCAGATATACCTTCAAGAAGCCGTCGAACTTCACTTGCTCGCCGAAGCACTGGAATTTCTCACTCTTCGCCTTGGTCTTTCCGAGGATGGAGATTTCCATCTCGGTCTTTTCAATTTCGGCATCCGCCATCTGGCTGGCCACGGTACGCTTCCAGATGAGTTCGTAGAGGCGTCGCTGTGCGCTCTCGGCGTTGATGGACTGGGCGGTGAGGTCGGTGGGACGGATGGCTTCGTGAGCTTCCTGAGCGCCTTTGGTCTTGGTCTGATAGCGACGGGTCTTCACATATTCTGCACCATATTGCGAGGTGATTTCCTTTTTGGCCATGTTGAGTGCCAGGTCGCTGAGGTTCACACTGTCGGTACGCATGTAGGTGATGTATCCGCTTTCGTAGAGTTGCTGTGCCACCTGCATGGTGCGTGCCACGCTGAAACCCAGCTTGCGGCTGGCTTCCTGCTGCAGTGTCGAGGTGGTGAAAGGCGGTGCCGGCGTACGGTGCGCAGGTTTCGTCTCGATGCGGTTCACTTTGAAGTCGGTGCCGACGAGGCTCTCGAGGAAGGCTTTGGCCTCGCTCTCGGTGTCGTAATGGTGGCTCAGTTCGGCGCTGAGCATACGGGGGCTGTCCACGGGGTGGAATTGTGCCGTCACCTTGAAATAGGGCTTGCTCTCGAAGGCTTTGATTTCGTTCTCGCGCTCCACGATGAGACGCACTGCCACGCTCTGTACGCGGCCGGCGCTGAGGGCGGGCTTGATTTTGCTCCACAGGATAGGACTGATTTCATAGCCCACCAGTCGGTCGAGCACGCGGCGTGCCTGCTGGGCGTCGACGAGGTTCATGTCAATCTGGCGCGGGTTCTCGATGGCGTGGAGGATAGCCGTCTTGGTGATTTCGTTGAAGACGATACGTTGTGTCGTCTCGGGGTTCAGTTTCAGGGTCTCCTGCAGGTGCCAGGCGATGGCCTCTCCCTCGCGGTCCTCATCGGATGCGAGCCACACCTTCTCGGCGCCCTTCACGGCTTTCTGCAGCTCGCTCACCAGCGCCCGCTTCTCATCGCTTATCTGGTACTGCGGCTCGTAGTTGCCTTCTACGTCAATGCTCATCTCCTTCTTTGCCAGGTCGCGGATATGGCCGTAGCTCGACTTTACCGTGTAGTCCTTGCCGAGGAACTTTTCAATGGTCTTCGCCTTGGCTGGCGACTCTACAATAACAAGATTCTTCATATATTCTTAATTCTTAATTTTTAATTCTTATTTTCACTCATAACGTATATATATTTTATTTATTGTACGTGCACGAAAAAAAATAAAAA
This sequence comes from uncultured Bacteroidota bacterium, assembly GCA_902776365.1. Lineage (GTDB taxonomy): Bacteria > Bacteroidota > Bacteroidia > Bacteroidales > P3 > Colimorpha. The sequence goes on from CACYPU010000001.1 coordinate 170,457, forward strand.
TAAAATTGCTTTTTTCGGAAAAACTGTATCTTTGCAATATGTTTGATTTTAATAATGAACGTTAAAATAAATGTAAGTGATTTATGCTTAATAATATGTGCGGTACTGTGCGTATTGGTTGCATCGTCGATTCCTGTAGCACCCGCCGTCTCGTAGTGAACCACTAGCGTCGCCTTTTGACATCCTAATATAATTTTTTTCGCGGGCGCATAATAAATAATTTGCGCCCGCGTTATTTATGAATAGTAAAAAGAAAAGTTATGAATATCCATATCGTACAGCATGATGTTTTGACGAATCGGCCGGAGGAGAACCTGCAGTGGATTCTTGCGGAGTTGGACAGCCAGTCCTCGCGCGAGGCGCTGCTGACGGTGTTTCCGGCCTGCACCCTCTGTGGCTCACCGCTCTACGCCTCGGCGGGTTATACCGACTTGCAGAAGCGCGCTCAGGCCGCCCTGCAGGAGTTGGTGGCGCAGAGCGAGCACAGGGCGTTCCTGGTAGGTCTGCCCCTGCAGATTCAGGACAAGGGGCTCTGCAACGCCATCGTCTTCGTGCAGAACTGCGCAATCCGCGCAATAGTGACGAAGAAATACTTGGCGCCCGACGAGCAGCGCTGCTTCGTGAGGGGCGAGGGTGTGCAGGTTATCCAGTTCCATGACCAACGCATCGCCATAGGCTTCTACGAGGACCTGAAGGAGCTCTCGAAAGGCCATGTGGAGCAGCCCGACTTGGTGGTGTGCTGCGGGTGCAACATCTTCGACTATCAGAAGCCCTACCGCACACGCTACCGCATGACGAAGATTGTGGAGACTCTGAATGCCGGCCTTGTGTATGTGAACCGCATCGGCGGCGAGGGGTGCTATCTCTTCGCCGGCGGCAGCTTGGCGATGAACGCCGCTGGCGGCGTGCTGATGCAGCTTCCCTACTTCGAGGCCGCCTGCCAGACGGTGGATATGCAGCAGATTGAGGAGATAGACGACGAGAAGCCCGAGGCAGTGGAGTTGGTGTACAAGGCTCTGGTGACGGGCATCCATGACTACTTCCATAAGAACGGCATCCAACGTGCCGTGCTGGGTCTCAGCGGCGGCATCGATTCGGCGCTGGTGGCCACGCTGGCTGTCGACGCCCTGGGCGCCGAGAATGTCCACGGATTGCTGATGCCAAGTCAGTATAGTACCGACCACTCGGTGAAGGACGCCGAGGATCTGGCACGCAACTTGGGCATGCAATACGACATCGTGCCGATACGTCCCATCTTCGACCAGTTGCGTGAGAGCATGAAGCCTGTCTTCGGTGACCGTGCCGAGGATGTGACGGAAGAGAATATGCAGGCGCGTGTGCGCGGCACGCTGGTGATGTCTTACGCCAATAAGTTTGGCGCTATGGCCCTCAACACCACCAACCGCTCGGAGGCGGCCATGGGTTACGGCACCCTCTATGGTGACAGCTGCGGCGGTCTGGCCGTCATCGGCGACCTCTATAAGACGGAGGTGTACCAGCTGAGCGAATGGATTAATCGCGACGGCATCCGCATCCCGCAGAACAGCATCACCAAGGCCCCTAGCGCCGAGCTGCGTCCGGGGCAGAAGGACAGCGACTCGCTGCCCGACTACGACACCCTCGATGCCGTGCTCAACCTCTACCTCGACGAGAGCCTCTGCGAGGAGGAGATTGTCGCCGAAGGCTACGACCGCGAGCTGGTGCAAAAGGTTATCCGCAAGGTGGCGCAGAATGAATGGAAACGACTCCAGTTCGCTCCGCAACTCAAGGTGAGCCCCGTGAGTTTCGGCCTCGACCGCCGCTGGCCAATCAGTTGAGGTGAAAGATGTTTTGAATCAAAAACAATAATTTGTGATATGAAGAAATTTTTTAATAAACGGATTGTGTTGGGAATGGTGTTAGTTTTCACCTTTCACCTTTCACCTTTCACCTCCGTTAGGGCACAGATGCAGGCGGTGTTTGCCTACAGCACGTTCTATGCACAGACGGCCGACATGCCTTATGTGGAGACCTACCTCTCCTTCGACGCATGGACCATGCAGTTCGTCCAGATGGACAACGGTTCCTATCGCGCCACCGCCGAGGTGCTTACGGTGCTCAAACAAAGCGACTCTGTGTGCTATGTGAAGAAATACGACCTCAACAGCCCCACGGTGGCTTCTCTCGATGAACTCAACTTCAACTTCCTCGACGTGCAGCGTTTCTCGGTCAAGAATGGTATTTACGACCTCGAAATCACTCTGCGCGACAAGGGCAGCGACCGGCCCGCGTCGACGGTGACAGAGAAGTTGGTGGTGAACTACGACAAAGCCCATCCCGCGATGTCGAGCCTCCAGCTTATGTCGTCGGCCACGCCGACCCAGAAGGAGAACATCCTCTCGCGTGGCGGCTACGACATGGAGCCTTATGTGAGTGATTTCTACCCCGAGCAGGTGGCGCAGCTGCACTACTACTTCGAGGTGTATAATATCGATCAGGAGTTGGGCCAGAAACCGTTCATCGTCATGGCTTTTATCGAACAGCAGGAGACGGGAATCCGTGTGGACGGACTGCAGACGGTGGTTCGTAAGAACAGTTCCTCATTAGTGCCTGTCTACGGCAGCCTTGACATCGCACAGCTCTCTTCGGGCAACTACAACCTTGTTGTGGAGCTTCGCAACAAGGACAACCAGTTGATGCTCTACAAGAAGGTGCCGTTTTTCCGCTCGAATCCGGGTGTGATGGGAGCGGAACTGAGCGACTTCGCGACGACCTTCGCCGGCCGTTATACCAACGAGGACCAGCTGAATGTCTATCTGGATGCCCTCTATCCGTTGGCTTCCAACCAGGAGCGCACTGTGGCAAGCGAACTCATACGCCGTCCGGGTCTCGAAGAGAAGCAGGCCTTCCTCTACCGCTTTTGGCAGGTACGCTACCCCATGAGCGCTGAAGCTGAATGGCTGAAATACAAAGAACGTGTGGATTATGTGCAGGCCACTTTCAGCTACCCCCTTACCCAGGGTATCCATACCGACCGTGGTCGTGTCTATCTGCAGTATGGTCCTCCCGACTTTGTGAGGGACGAGAAGAATTTTGTTTCGGTGAGCAAATTGGGTACCACTTTCAAAGGCTCTACCGAGACCATGCAGACTCGCGGCACCATCAGCAACGACGAGATGACCAACCCTTCGCAGGGACATATCTACTATCTGCCCTACCAGCTCTGGCGTTACAACAAACTGCCCACCGACGACCCCGACCGTGTGTTCCTGTTCTGGGACGAGCATCGTAGCGGCTACTACACGTTGCTTAACAGCAACGCCCGCGGCGAGGTGCAGGACCCCCTCTGGGAGCGCCGCCTCAGCCGCCAGCAGATTGGCGAGAACATGGTGGGTGAAGTGGGGGAACAGTTCAACAGGGGATACTAGGGAATTAAGAGTTAAGAGTTGTATTTAATTTCCGACATAATCTATCTGGTTGCCTATAAGATTCTGGGTTACCGCACCAAGGTGGTGAGACGCAACCTTGCCGTTTCTTTCCCTGAGAAAAGCGAGGAGGAGTGCCGTAAGCTCGAACACCGTTTCTATCATCACCTCTGCGATATCCTTGTCGAGGGTATTTGGAATCTCTTCGCCTCGCGGCGCTGGATAATGAAGCGCTACCGTGTGACCAACCGCAATCTGGTGACCCGCTACTACGAGCAGGGTAGGAGTGTGGTGCTGATGTCGGCACACTACAACAGTTGGGAGTACATGGTCACCTCGCTCAATATGCAGCTCTTCCACCAGGGTATTGGTGTGGGCAAACCGTTGAGCAATAAGGTGCTTGAGCCGTGGGTGTTCCGTCGCCGTACGAGGTTTGGCACCGAGGTGGTTTATTCCGACACCGTCCGCGACGTGGTCTCTTTCTACGACCGGCACCATGTGCCCTGTGCACTGATGATGCTCAGCGACCAGTCTCCGGCACATGCCGACAAGGCCTACTGGACCACATTCTTCCACCAAGACACCGCGTTCCTCTATGGTGCCGAATATTTCGCCCGCAAGTATGACTACCCCGTGCTCTACTACCGTGTCGACAAAGTGAAGCGCGGCTACTACACCGTTACTTTCGATTTGCTATGCGAGCATCCTCAGCAGGTTCCGCAGTATAGCATCGTGGAGAGCTATGTACGTCGCCTTGAGCAGGATATCCGTGAGAAACCCGAATACTGGCTATGGAGCCATAGACGATGGAAGATACAACGACCAGACAAACCACTCATACATTAAAACATTCACTCATTAACGCATTCACATGAAACACGTTGCTGTCGTTATATTGAACTGGAATGGTCGCTCGATGATGGAGCGCTTTCTGCCGTCGGTGTTGGAACATTCACAATCTGACAAGAACCTGAAGGTGTCGGTTGTCGTGGCTGATAATGGCTCCACCGATGACTCTATAGCCTTCATGCGAGACCATTATCCCCAGGTGTCACTCATCCTGCTCGACAAAAACTATGGTTTCGCTGAAGGTTACAACCGAGCCCTCAAGCAGGTGGAGGCCGACTACTATGTGCTGCTCAACAGCGACGTGGAATGCACTCCGAACTGGATTCAACCGGTTGTCGGAATGATGGAACGCAACCCTCAGGTGGCGATAGCACAGCCGAAACTCCGGATGTACGACCAGAAGGACTCTTTCGAGTATGCCGGCGGTGCCGGTGGCTTTATCGACTGCTACGGTTATCCTTTCTGCCGCGGTCGCCTCTTTGGCATCCTCGAGAAGGACAATGGGCAGTATGACGACGAGCGCAATGTCTTTTGGGCCACTGGCGCCGCCATGTTTGTCAAAGCCCCGGTGTTCCACGAACTAGGTGGTCTCGATGGCGATTTCTTTGCCCACATGGAGGAGATAGACTTCTGCTGGCGGGCGCACAACAATGGCTATGTCGTCCGCTACTGCCCTGACTCGGTGCTCTATCATGTCGGTGGCGGTACACTCCCCAAGTCTTCGCCGTTCAAGACACGACTCAATTTCCGCAATAATCTCTCGATGCTCTATAAGAATCTGCCTGACGACAGACTCGGACGTGTCCTGCGCCGTAGGATGGTCCTCGACGGAGTGGCAGCCTTCAAGTTCCTTCTCCAAGGTCATCTCGGCGAGTTCAAGGCTGTCCGTGCTGCCCATAAGGAGTACCGCGCCCTGTTGCCGCAGTTGAAGGAAAAACGTGCCACCCTGAAACAATCAGCAGTCGCCGGCGTGTACCAACGACTGCTGCTGACGGATTATTATTTGCGGGGCTGCAAGACTTTCTCAAGCCTCAAAGGCTGCTTCAGCAAATAACCCCTGACTTATTCATTTTCGCTTTTTACCTTTTTGTACTCTTCGTTGAGACCGTTGACAATCTCTTCGGTGATGTCCATGCCTTCGTCGCCGTAGAGGATGATGGGCAGTTCTGAGCCGGTCTTGGCAAAGATGAGGTTGAACTGCTGGTTGTCAGCGTTGTATTCCCGGATGAAGGCATAGACGGCATTGATCATTTTTTTGTTCTCGTTCGTCTGCCTCTCCAAAATCTGGGCGGTATACTCCTGCTCCAGTCTTGCCAACTTCTCAGCACGCTGGTTGAGTTCGGTTTCGCGCTTCTTCAGCTCGGACTCCTTGTTCTGCTGCTCTGTGAGGGTCATGTTGGCACCATTCTGCAGGTAATTTTGGTAGTCGGCCTGCAGCTTTTTCCCATCGGCCTGCAGTTTCTCTGCTTGCTGCTTGAGGCTGTTCTCTTTGCCCTGCTTGAAGGCATTGAGGTCTTTCTCCAGGTCTTTGATGTATTCGTATTTGGCATTGAGAGTGTCGACATTGACGTAGGCAATCTTCAGGCCGTCCTTGGTCATCACAGGCGCTTTGGCATTGGCGTTGACCTTGCTGTTGCTTCCGCTGTTGCCGGTGAAATGAAGGACATAAAGGGCTGCCAGTCCAACGAACAGCACGGCAACGCAAATCAAAAGAATCTTGTTGGTTTTGTTGTTTTCCATGTTATGAAACTATTATCTTTTAACTATTAACTCTTATCTTTTCAATGGCTCTCTCCACGCGACGGATGGTCTCCTCCTTGCCGATGGTGAGGATGAGCGTAATCATGTCGGGTCCCACGGTGCGTCCCACCACGGCGATGCGCAGCGAGTTCATCACCTTGCCGGTATTCAGGCCGTTGGCGGCGATGTAGTCGTCCAGCAGGGCTTTGTGGATGGCGTCGTGCTCAAAAGGCACGGTATTCAGTATCTCGATGACTTTGGCCATGTGGATGTGCATGTCGGGTGTCCAGCGCTTGGCCACGTCTTTCTCGTTGTATTCTGTCGGTGCCTCGAAGAAGTAGCAGCAGGTCTCCCACAGATCGCTGGGGAAGGTAATACGCTCCTTCATCATGCCCGCCACCTTCACAACATAGTCGTGGCTCGCGGTAATGCCGCGAGCATCCAGCTCTTTCTGCAAATAGGCGGCCACCTCTTTGTCGCTGAGCATCTGGAAGTATTCGTGCTGGAACCATTTGGCTTTGTCGAGGTTGAATTTGGCACCGTTTTTGCTAATATGTTCCACGTTGAAGAGTTTTATCAGTTCATCCATGGACATAATCTCCTGCTCGGTACCAGGGTTCCAACCCATCAGTGCCAGCATGTTGACCACGGCCTGCGGCAGGTAGCCACGCTCGCGGTATCCGCTGCTGATTTCGCCACTCTTGGGGTCGTGCCATTCCAGTGGGAAGACAGGGAATCCCAGACGGTCGCCGTCGCGCTTGCTGAGCTTGCCGTTGCCCTCGGGTTTCAGCAGCAGAGGCAGGTGGGCGAAACGCGGCATGGTGTCTTCCCAGCCGAAGGCTTTGTAGAGCATCACATGCAGCGGGGCACTTGGCAGCCACTCTTCGCCACGGATGACGTGGGTGATGTCCATCGTGTGGTCGTCGACGATATTGGCCAGGTGGTAGGTGGGCATTCCGTCGCTCTTGAACAGCACTTTGTCGTCCAGCAGACGGCTGTTCATCGTCACGTCGCCGCGAATCATGTCGTGTACCGTGATGTCGATATTGTCAGGGAACTGGAAGCGGACGACATAAGGCTCGCCGGCGTCGATGCGGCGCTGCGCCTCTTCCATGCCGAGGCTGAGGCTGTTCTCCATCTGAAGTCGTGTGTTGCAGTCGTATTGGAAAGTCTTCTTCTGAGCTTCGTATTCCTTGCGCTTGGTCTCCAAGGCTTCGGGCTTGTCGAAGGCATAGTAGGCCCAGCCGTCGCGGATAAGCTGCTCGGCATACTGGCGGTACATCGCCTTGCGGTCACTCTGGCGGTAGGGACCGTACGGGCCGCCGATATGCACGCCTTCGTCGAACTGGATGCCCAGCCAGTCAAGGGCCTCGATAATGTATTGCTCGGCACCCGGCACGAAGCGGTTTTGGTCGGTGTCTTCGATGCGGAGAATCATTTTGCCGCCGTTCTGGCGGGCGAAGAGGTAGTTGTAGAGGGCGGTACGTACGCCGCCGATGTGGAGTGGCCCCGTCGGACTGGGGGCGAATCTTACTCTTACCATGTATTATTTGTTAGTAGTTCCAAGTTTATAGCTCAGTGTGAGCATGTAGGCTACGTTGTGGCCGTTGGGTATCTTTACATTCACGTCGCTGCTGCCTCCCTGGCTGTTCTCGATGATGCGCAGCACGTCGTTGCCCTCCGACGTGGCCAGGAAGCCACGGTCGATATACAGCGACACCGTGAACTCTTTATACTCATAGCTGACGCCGAAGATGGCACCCACGTCGAAGCGGTTGATGTGGTTGAACACCTGACGGTCGGCATCCGTGCCGTTGAAGTTCACATCATAGTTGGCCGCCGCCGAGGGTATGCTGGGCGTGATCTTACGGTCGCCATAGGCGCCGAAGAGGCCGAAACTAATCTGCGGACCTAGGAACACTCCCAGCACATGGCCGGAAGCACGGATGGGCAGCTCGTAATGGAGTCCCACAAGGATGGGCATCTGCAGGTACCAAGCGTGGTAGTAGCCTTCGCGGTGCATCAGGCTGGTGCCCGTCTCGAGGGTCTCCTCGAAGTTGCTGCCGCGACGGTTCAGGTTCAGGCCTGTCTGCAGAAAGAAGGTCTCCTGCAGCACACTCTCACTCTGCGTGAAGTTGAAATTGAGGTAACCGCCCACGGTGGCGCCCAGAATCGGTGCCGACGTCGACAGGTCGTCGTCCATCGTCGCCAGTCCAATGCCGGCCTTCACGCCATAGTCAAGGCTAAACTGTGCATGAGCGCCCAAGAAACCCATTAGACCCATTAAACCCAATAAAAATATCTTCTTCATATATTCTTAGTTCTTTAAACTTTAAACTTTATGTTATAATTTTCTGAGGATGAAATCAGTCATCAGCTGGTAGAGGTTCAGTCGGGTGCGACCCGTGTTGTCGTAGATGGAGTGGTTCTTGTTGGGATAGATGCGGAACTCGAACTGCTTGCCGGCATTCTCCAGCTTCTCCACCATCTCGGCCGAGTTCTGGAAGTGCACGTTGTCGTCGCCGGTACCGTGGATAAGCAGGTAGTTGCCCTTTAGGCGCTCGGCGAAGTTCAGCGGCGAATTGTCGTCGTAGCCCTTGGCGTTGTCCTGCGGCAGGGCCAGGAAGCGCTCGGTATAGATGTTGTCGTAGTAACGCCAGTTCATCACGGGAGCCACGGCGATGGCGGTCTTGAAGACATCGTCGCCCTTCAGGATGCTGAGCGTCGAGAGGTATCCGCCGAAGCTCCAGCCCCAGATGCCGATGCGGTCTTTGTTCGCCCAACTCTGCTGACCCAGCCAGCGGGCCGCCTCGATGGCGTCCTCGCATTCCATGCGGCCCAAGTTGCGGTAGGTCTGCTTCTTGAAGTCGGCACCACGGCCGCCGGTACCGCGACCGTCGAAGCACATCACTATATAGCCTTTCTGCGCCAGCATGTGGTACCAGTAGTAGTCTGAGTAGCCGTAGCTGTTGGTCACCTGCTGGTTGCCGGGACCGCCATAGACGTAGATAAGCACGGGATACTTCTGCTGCGCACGGACGCCCTCTTCCACCTTAAAGCCACTCGGGGTAATCAGGTAGTAGTTCAGCTCCGTGCCCTTGGAGGTCTTGAAAGTGCCGAACGTCTTGTGCTGGGTGCCGTAGTCGAACATCTTGTCCTGCAGCTCGCTGTTGTTCTCCAGCACCTTCACAAGCGCCCCTTTCGAATTGTGGAGGGTGTAGATGGGCGGCATGTTGGCATTGCTGTAGGTGCAGATATAGTATTTGCAGCCGTTGCTGAAGGTGGCATTGTAGGTGCCTTCCACAAAACCGTTCGAGCGGTCGCCGTAGGAGTACATCCTCGTTTCGCCGTCGTAGATGTTGTACATCTGGTTGGGCTTGTAGTTGAGGCACTGCTTCTTGCTGCCGTCGAAATTCACCATAAACAGGCTCTTGTTGATGGCGCCGTGCTCGCGGCTGGTATAGTAGATTTTCTGGTTATTGACGTCGATGCCGGGAACATCGCACACCTCCCACTCGCCTTTGGTCACCTGGTTCACCAAGTTGCCCTGCATGTCGTAGAGGTAGATATGGCGGTAGCCGTCTTTCTCGCTGGTAATCAGCATCTGTTCCTTGGTCTTCTTGCCCTTGCCCACGGTGATGAACTGCCATGTGTCGGGCACGTCGACGTAGGTGTCGCACGACTCATCGTAAATCGGCTTCTCCACGAGGGTCGGCTCGAACTCGATGGTCATGATTCTCATGTGGTTCTGCAGGCGGTTCATCAGCATGTATGCCAGCGTGTTCTCGTTGGCCCACTGGAAACGGGGGATGTATTCCCACGTCTGGCTGGTGGTGGCGCAACGGGCGGTGCCGTTCCGCTCAACGTTGTACACCCACAGCTCCACCTTCGAGTTGTCCTCACCGGCCTTGGGGTACTTGTACTTATAGTCTTCGGGGTAAAGTTCGCCCCACATCTGCATGTTGTATTCCTTCACCTTGCTCTCGTCGAAGCGCATGTAGGCTATCTTCTTCGAGTCGGGGCTCCACTGAAAACCTCGGGTGATGGCAAACTCCTCTTCGTAGACCCAATCAGTGGTGCCATAGATGATTTCGTTCAAGCGGCCGTCGGTCGTGATGGCGTACTCCTCCAGCGTGCCGAGGTCCATCCAGTAGAGGTTGTTGTCGCGCACGAAGGCTACCTTGGTGCCGTCGGGGCTGAGGGTGGTGAGGCGCTGCTTGCCATTGACACTCAGCTTGGTGAATGTCTTTTCCTTCACATCGTAGAGGTAGTAGTCACTCACGCCGCTGTGACGGTAGATGGGCTCGAAACCACTGGAAAGCAGTATCTTCTGCTCGTCCTGGCTGAACTCGTAGTCCTCCATCGGGGGCAGGGGTTTGGCCTTCTTGCTCATCTGGGGGCTGTTGAAGAGGCACACGTCCTCCACCTTCTCGCCCTTGGCATAGCTGTACTTGGTGATGCCCGTGCGGCTCATGGTACAATAATGCTCGCCGTCGGCCATCGAGCGGATGCCGTAGACACCTTTTGCACGGAAGGTTCCCCGGGTCCAGATGTCCTCCAGGGTGATATTCTTCGTTTGGGCACTGGCGACGCCAACACCTCCAATCATTGCAAAAGCCAATATAACAAGCAGTTTCTTCATTTTGGGCAGTTGGTTTATATATATATTCAAAAATGCAAATATACGAAATATTTTTATTTTATAAAAAAGAAAATCACCTTTCTCTTCTTGCTTGTCAACTTTTACCGAAGAAAAAGAAGGATAAGGCCAGGATAAGAGAAGAGTAAGAGAAGAGTAAGAGTTGGTTGCTACATAGTGTTGATTATTAGATGGTTAAAAAATGTGGTTTTGGGCAATATTTTTAATTTTTTCGCGTTATTGGAAATATGAGTGATAACACACACATTTTCAGTCGCACAGAGATGTTGATGGGTGCCGAGGCGATGGAACGGCTGCGGAGAACGAGGGTCGTTGTCTTCGGACTCGGTGGCGTGGGGTCCTGGTGTGCCGAGGCGTTGGTGCGCAGCGGGGTGGGACACCTGACGATGGTGGACCCCGACTATGTGGATGTGACCAACATCAACCGGCAGCTGCCGGCCCTCTCGTCCACCCTCGGACGGCCGAAGGTGGAGGTGCTTCGCGAGCGGTTTCTGGATATTAATCCCGAGGCAGAAATTGTAGCCCGTCAGGAACGTTTCACTGCCGATACTGCTGCAAGTTTTGAGATAGAAAAGTTTGACTATGTGATAGATGCTATCGACAGCATACAGGATAAAATTGAGTTGATACTTTCCACCACCCATTATCCACTACCCACTCTTTACTCTTCCATGGGCGCCGCGCGGAAGATGGACCCGCAGCAGGTGAGAGTGACGGAGTTCTGGAAGGTGGACGGTTGCCCGCTGGCGGCGACGCTCCGCAAGCGCATGAGGAAGCAGAAGCGCTTCCCCGAGCGTAAGTTTAAGTGTGTCTGGTCGCCAGAAAGAAACGATGACGCGGAGCCCAAAGGCACAATGATGCCCGTTACGGCGACTTTCGGCCTCACGCTGGCCAGCCTGATAATAAAAGATGCACATCATGAATAACAGAGGTAAAGATATCTGCAAGGAGTTGAAGGCTGTCCGCAAGCGCATTGCCGAAGAGAACGGCATTGCGCTGGAGATTCCGGAGTGCACCTATCAGGGGCCCTGCAAGGGCACCTGCCCGAGGTGCGAGAGCGAGGTGCGATACCTCGAGAACGCCTTGGCCCAGAAGATCCGCATGGGCAAGGTGGCCACGGTGGCAGGTCTGGCGCTGACGCTGGGTGTCACCGGCAGTGCCGCAGCGCAAAGCACTGAGGTGGAAAAGGTTCCGCCGTCGCACGAACGCCAGACGGGCGATTGCGAGGTGACGGGCGTGGTTGTCGATGCTAGAACCCATGAGCCGCTACCGTTCGCACAGGTGATGCTCTACCAGGACACCGCACAGGCTATGGTGGTGCAGACCGATTTTGACGGCCGCTATCGATTCAGTGTCCATAGAGGGAAATATACACTGGTAGTGCGAGGTGTTGTGGGATATAACGAATACCGTCGCGAGGTGAGGGTGCGAAGGAGCGAGGAACAGTGTGTTATGGAATTGACTTACAGTCCTAACACTTGTAACATTTTCGATTTTCCTAAGGTGGATACAGTGGGAGTGGCGATTGCGTTCGAAACCAAGGGCACTGTGGTGGACCTCAAGACCAAGGAGCCTCTGCCGTTTGTCAATGTCATAGTTAAGGAGGACGGAAAGATGGTGACTGGAACTAGCACCGATTTCGACGGAAACTTCCAGCTAGAGTTGGGGGAAGGTGAATATGAGTTCTTTTTTTCGACTTTCGGCTATGCCCAGAAGAGTTTTCCTGTGAAGGTGCCTGGCGATAAACCGCTTGATGTCATCGAGTTGGAATCCACAGGTCAGCCACTGGAGGGTATTCTCATCGAGGCTGACCCGAGGCCCCTAATAGAAATAGGACCCGAGGGTGGCACCAACAACGAAATCCAAGGTGTCCCGCTGCGGATACAATATTAAAAGAAAACCCCTACGAACTGTAGGGGTTTCCTTTTTGTTTGTATTCATCAACGGTCCGGTCCAGCTACGAAGATGTAGTTCTCTACTGGTGTTGTGGCCCAACGTTTAGGGGCTACCAGCTTCTTGAGATCTTCGTCGCTGACGGACATGTTTTGCTTGTTTTCCTTGTTCAACTCCACTATGCGGTCGATGATCAGGTGATAGTTGTATGATATAGCCTCGCTACGTTGCATGTAATTTTGGAACGGTACGTACTCCATAATGGCTTTCATCTTCTGACGTGTATCAAGTATTTTGTCCATTCCGGCATCGGCAGATAGTTGGTATATGATTCCCATATCTCTTCGATACAAATCCAGGAACGCGTTCTCATAGGCATAGCAGTTGCCGATGCGGCGTATCAGAGGTATGTCTTCCAGATAGTCCCACAATTCGAATGTGGTGCAGAAAGTTAGCTCAGGCGATTTGTTGATGGCGAAAACGTCCCATCCTTCAAGGTAGGCCACAAATACACTGCAGAGTGAGTCGGGCACTGCATTATAGTCGGGAGCCGATGCTTTTATCTTGCTGTACATGTCGCGAAAGTCGTCATAGTAGGTGGTTACTATGTCAAGGTTGTTCACTACCTCGTCTATGTTGCTCAGTGTGACAAGCGCGATGTTTCTTGCAGTGCGTTTCTTGGCTTTGGTTTTCGACATTTCGTTAGAGAACAGTGTGAGCGAGAAAGCCAACAGAGTGGCTGTCACACTGACGCTGAGTTTGAACCACCAGAGGTTGCCCAGTAGTTTGTGTTCCAGTTTCGGTTCTTTGCGTCTTTTCTTTGAAGAGGTGTCAGTCTGTACGGTATCGTCGGTGTGATGTTCGGCCATGTGTTGTTTTGTTCTTTATGAATAATAAACGTCTCTTTTTTGAAAATGCAAAAGTACATAGTTTATTTTATATGGCCAAATTTTTTTTAATAATACAAAAACATGTTTGCCCTGTTTCCTGCCGTTTTGGGATGGCAATCTCTGTGGGAAATAGCTAGCAGCAATTCACATCCTTGCAATGCGAGCTCTTCGTTTCCAGCTCCAGGGTGCTGTGGTGGATGTTGAGGCTGTCGAGGAGGGTTTTTACGCGGTCGGTGACCTCTTCGAGCATCGTGGCTTCCGGGATGACGATGTGGCAGGTGAGGGCGGTCTCCGTCGTCGATACAGCCCAGATGTGGATGTGATGTACATCTAATACACCCTCCTGACTTTCAATCTTTTTCTTTATCTCGTCCACATCGAAGCCTTCGGGCACGGCGTCGGTGCTCATGCGGAGGCTTTCGGAGAGCAGGCTCCAGGTGGAAATGAGGATGACGACGGCGATGACGAGGCCGATGATGGGGTCGACGAGGGTCCATCCGGTGAGGTTGATGACCACGCCGGAGACCACCACTCCGACGCTCACCAGCGTGTCGGCCAGCATGTGCAGGAAGGCACCGCGTGTGTTGATGTCGTGCTGCTGCTGACGGCTTAACGCCCAGGCGGTGAGACCGTTGATGACGATGCCCACGGCGGCCGTCCAGATGATGAGGGTGCCGTTGACTTCCGTGGGGGTGAAGAATTTCTCAATGCTCTCGACGATGATGGCACCCACGGCGACAAGGAGAATGATGGCGTTGAGCAGCGAGATGAGCACCGAGGCCTTGCGGTGGCCGTAGGTGAAGCGCTTGGTGGCGTGGCTCGAGGCCAGCTTGAGGGCTATCATGGCCAGGAGCAGCGAGAAGACGTCGCTGAGGTTATGTCCGGCGTCGGAGAGGAGGCCGAGGCTGTGTCCCATGAAGCCTGCGACGGCCTCGACGATGACGAAAGCCAGGTTGAGCGCGACTGCTACAATATATATGGTAGACAGTTTCTCTATCGCGTGCGCGTGGTGATGGTGGAGACCGTGATGGTCATGATGGTCATGGTGGTGATGTTCGCTCGGCAGGTTCGCGGAGCATGCTTCGTGTGTATGTTCCATAATTTTGTTTTTTTTGTTTTATTTGAGCTTTAAATTTCAGTTTGCAAAATTACGAACATTTCCTATGACGGACACCTCACCATTGTTGGTGATTGATGGCGGAATCAATCTTCCCTGCGGTCTCGCCCGAAAGCCTGTGCTATCCAGCAACGGTTGAGTCTGGCGATGTTCTGGCGTTTGATTTGCTTTGGGCATTCGGCCTCGCAGGCATAGGTGTTGGTGCAGCCGCCGAAGCCCAGTTCATCCATCTTGCATACCATCTTCTTGACGCGGTCGGCGGCTTCGGGCTTGCCTTGGGGCAGTAGGGCGAGGTGGCTCACCTTGGCACCGACGAAGAGCATTGCGCTGGCGTTCTTACAGGCTGCCACACAGGCGCCACAGCCGATGCAGGCGGCGGCATCCATGGACTGGTCTGCCTTGTGCTTTGGAATGAGGATGTTGTTGGCGTCGGGCACGCCGCCGGTGGTGGCGCTGATGTAGCCGCCGGCCTGGATAATCTTGTCGAAGGCGGTGCGGTCGACCACGAGATCCTTGATGATGGGGAAGGCTTTGGCACGCCACGGCTCCACCCAGATCTCGTCGCCGTCGTGGAAGTGGCGCATGTGGAGCTGGCAGGTGGTGACGCCGTCGTCGTTGCCATGGGGACGGCCGTTGATATAGAGGCCGCACATGCCGCAGATGCCCTCGCGGCAGTCGTTGTCGAAGCAGACAGGGTGGGCTATCTTGTCGTTGATGAGTTTTTCATTGAGCTGGTCGAGCATCTCGAGGAACGAGCAGTCGGCGCTGATGTTGTCAATCTCGTAGGTCTCGAAGTGCCCCTTGGCGCGGGCGTTCTCCTGGCGCCAGATATGTAGTGTGAATTTCATCTTATCGAATGTGTTATTGTGTTATTGCGTTATTGCGTTAGTGTTTTGTCGCGTCAGCCACTTACACATTAACACATTAACGCATTAACGCATTATTTATAATTCCTTTTAACAATCTGTATGTGCTCGTAGTTGAGCTCTTCCTTGTACATCACTTCGGGCTTGTCGTGGCCTTGGTACTCCCAGGCGGCCACGAACATGAAGTTGTCGTCGTCGCGGAGTGTCTCGCCGTCCTCGGTCTGGTGCTCGATGCGGAAGTGGCCGCCGCAACTCTCCTCGCGCTGGGTGGCGTCGTCCACGATGAGGCGTGCCAGCTCGAAGTAGTCTTCGAGGCGGTAGGCTTTCTCCAGCTCGGGGTTCATCTCGGCGGGTTTGCCGGGAATGAAGACATGCTGGTAGAAGTCGGCCTCGAGTTCGGTAATTTTCTCCTTGGCGGTGGCTAGGCTCTCCTTGCTGCGGGCCATGCCACAGTATTCCCACATGATGCGGCCGAGGGCTTTGTGGTAGTGGTCGACAGAGTGCTCGCCATGGATGTTCATGAGGTTGTCCATGCGGGCGCGTACGTTGGCTTCGGCTTCGTCGAATTCGGGACCTTCGGCCTTGATTTTGCCAACATATATTTGGTCGGCCAGGTAGTTCTGCAGCGTGTAGGGGAGGACGAAATAGCCGTCGGCGAGGCCCTGCATGAGGGCGCTGGCGCCGAGACGGTTGGCGCCGTGGTCGCTGAAGTTGGCCTCACCCGCGGCGAAGAGGCCGGGAATGGTGGTCTGCAGCTCGTAGTCGACCCACAGGCCGCCCATGGTGTAGTGCACGGCGGGGTAGATCATCATCGGGTATTCGTAGGGGTCGACGTCGACAATCTTCTGATACATCTGGAAGAGGTTGCCATATTTCTGCTCCACGACATCGCGGCCGAGACGCTTGATGGCGTCGGCGAAGTCGAGGTAGACGGCCAAGCCCGTGGGACCCACGCCGTAGCCGGCATCGCAACGCTCCTTGGCGGCGCGGCTGGCGACGTCGCGGGGCACCAGGTTGCCGAAGGCGGGATAGCGGCGTTCGAGGTAGTAGTCGCGGTCTTCCTCGGCGATGTCGAGAGCGCTCTTCTCGCCGCGGCGGATGGCCTCGGCGTCCTCTTTCTTCTTGGGCACCCAGATGCGGCCGTCGTTACGCAGCGACTCGCTCATCAGCGTGAGCTTCGATTGGTAGTCGCCGTGGACGGGGATGCAGGTGGGGTGTATCTGCACGTAGCAGGGGTTGGCGAAGGCGGCGCCGCGACGGTGGCACACCCATGCGGCACTGCCGTTAGAGTTCATGGCGTTGGTGCTCAGGTAATACACGTTGCCGTAGCCACCCGTGGCCACCACGACGGCATGGGCGGCGTAACGCTCCAGCTCGCCGGTGACGAGGTTGCGGACGATGATGCCGCGGGCGCGGCCGTCCTTGATGACCAGGTCCATCATCTCGTGACGCTCGTGGAGGACGACGGTGCCGCGGGCAATCTCGCGGCTCAGGGCGCCGTAGGCTCCCAGCAGCAGCTGCTGGCCGGTCTGGCCGCGGGCGTAGAAGGTGCGGCTCACCTGTGCGCCGCCGAAGGAGCGGTTGTCCAGCAGGCCGCTATAGTCGCGGGCGAAGGGCACACCCTGCGCCACACACTGGTCGATGATGTCGCCGCTGACCTCGGCCAGACGGTAGACGTTGGCCTCGCGGGCACGGTAGTCGCCACCCTTGATGGTGTCCTTGAAGAGACGCTCCACGCTGTCGCCGTCGTTCTGATAGTTCTTGGCGGCATTGATACCGCCCTGGGCGGCGATGGAGTGCGCACGGCGCGGCGAGTCCTGGATGCAGAAAATGTCCACGTGGAAACCTAAAGCACCGAGCGAGGCGGCGGCCGAGGCACCGGCCAGGCCGGTACCGACGACGATGATGTCGAGCTTGCGCTTGTTGGCCGGGTTCACCAGCTTCTGCGCGGCTTTGTAGTTGGTCCATTTCTGACTGAGCGGACCTTCGGGTATCTTGGAGTCTAATATCATAATGTTATGTTTTTCGTTGATTATAGTGTGAAATTAAGCCCTGTGCTCAGGGAAATCGGGATGTATCGGATGGCGCCGGTTCTGGGCCAGTCGGACAGGTAGGTGTAACCCAGTTGCAATTGGAATTTTATCTTCTTGCTTCCCACACGGACAAAGAATTGTGGTTCCAACAGATTGCTTTTGCGTGGACCGAAAATCTCTTTATCGTCATTGGGGTCTTCGCCGTCGTGCCCTCTGAAGATTGCGGATATTCTTCCCACTTTCATAGCCAGACCGATGTCCCAATGACGGTTTAGGTGCCAGCCATAGTTAAACTGGGCAAATCCGAGGGTATAGGGGCCGTAAGCACTGGCAGGGCGGGCATCAATATATACGTCCCCATGTCCATGTCCAAGTCCCAGATAGCCTTCTAATACGTTAGAACTATCAGCATTGTAAAAACCAATGGCAGCATGGGAATAGAAAACATCCCTACCTTCGAAATCGCCATGAAATTGCATGGCGAGGTGATTGGTTAATCCCATTGAAACTGTCGCGTTGGCTCCTATTGGCGGGAACCAATAGATTGAACCTGCGAGACGTACATCGCCTTTGTGGTCGATAAGGGGAATATCGGCCAGCTGAGGTTTGTAGGTCCAGCAGCTCGTTGCTGTCAAGGACAGCAGGATGATTACTATAGCACTGCGACGGCGTTTCATTTTACAATCCTAAGTAGACCAGTATCGGCACCGCGGCGAAGCCGAGGACGATGATCCAGGTGTAGATCTTGCCGAGGGCTTCGATGATGGGGTTGTACTTGTAGTTGTTCAGGCCGAGGGTTTGGAAGGCCGAGGGGAAGGCATGCATCAGGTGGAAGAAGATGATGACGAAGAAGATGAGGTAGCCGATGACGATGTGCAGGTGGCTGAACTTCTCGCGGGTCATATAGTAGAAGTCGGGCTCGGGGTCGCTGCCGGGCAATAAACGTTTCAAGGTCTCTTTATCTTCGTAAGTCAGATGATGTATCATATCAGAGCCCATTGACAATTGGCCTGACTTTTGGATTTTATCGAGGAATCCAATGACTTCTTCATCGAACATGGCGTTTGGTTGCTCCTGCATGGCTTTTCCTATATTTTCCACACTCACCATATACTCGCCTTTCACCACGCCGACCTTCACCATGTAAAAGTCGTAGAAGTGGAGGCCGAGGCAGACGAAGATGAGGATACCGGTCCAGATCATCAGTTTGGAGCCGGGGTGCGTCTTTGAGCGCGAGGGCTGGTGGTAGCGCACGGGACGGGCGAGGCGATTGGTGACGGCGAGCCATATCGTCAGCAGGATGTGCAAGGCGATGAAGCCCAGCAGTCCTATCTCGAAAATCTTCACCACCCAGTTGGTGCCCATGAAATGGCAGAAGTCGGAGTACCACTGGCCGTCGTCGTGACGCAGGATGAAGAGGTTCGCCGTCATGTGGAACAAGAGGAACAGCAGCAGGAAGCCGCCGACCAGCGCCACAAACAGTTTCTTTGTGATGGAATGGATTTTGGGTAAGTTCATATCTTGAATGTGTTAATGTGTTAATGTGTAAAAATGTTAGTCATTTCTTCGGGGCACCGCCGCCGAAGTCGTCGTAGGCGATGTTCTCGGGCTGGACGCCGAGGTTGTCGAGCATATTGACAACGGCGCTGCTCATGGGGCCGGGGCCGCACATGTAGTACTCGATGTCCTCGGGGGCGGGGTGGTCCTTGAGGTAGGTGTCGTACATCACCTGATGGATGAAGCCGGGGGTGTAGGGCACTCCGGCGGCATCGGCGGCGGGGTCGGGGCGGTCGAGGGCCAGATGGAAGTGGAAGTTGGAAAAATCTTTCTCTAACTGGTGGAAGTCGTTGAGGTAGAACACCTCGTTGAGGGCGCGGGCGCCGTAGAAGTAGTGCATGGGGCGGTGGGTGCAATGGAGGGTGCGGGTTAGGTGCATGATCTGTGCGCGGAGAGGAGCCATACCGGCGCCGCCGCCGACCCATATCATCTCGTTGCCCTGCGGGTCGTCGCTCCAGGTGCCATCCTCGGTGCCGCGGACGCGGAACTCGCCGTAGGGACCGCTCATGATGACCTTGTCGCCGGGCTTCAACGAGAAGATATATGAAGAGGCTATGCCAGGGTTGACGTTCTGGAAACCGCTGCGGTCGGCCGTGAAGGGAGGAGTGGCAATTCTAACCGTCAGCATGAAGACGTCGCCTTCGGCGGGATAGTTGGCCATGGAGTAGGCGCGCACGGTGGGCTCGGTGTTGACGCAGACGAGGTCGAACATCTTGAACTTCTCCCATGCGGGCAGGTACTTGTCGCCGATAAGCGAGCGGTCGAAGTCGCTGTATTTGATGCGGAAGGTGGGTATCTTGATCTGGGCGTAGCTGCCGGGCACGAAGTCCATGTGCTCGCCGGCGGGCAGTTGCACCTTGAACTCCTTGACGAAGGTGGCCACGTTGCGGTTGCTCACCACCGTGCACTCGTATTCCTTGATGCTGAGGATGCTCTCGGGGAGCTTGAGGCTGAGGTCTTCCTTGACCTTCACCTGACAGCCCAGGCGCCAGCCTTCCTGTATCTGCTTGCGGCTGAAGTGGGGCGTCTCGGTGGGGAGGATGCTGCCGCCGCCTTTGACGACGCGGCATTTGCACTGGCCGCAGCTGCCCTTGCCGCCGCAGGCCGAAGGCAGGTGGACGCCCTGCTCGCTGAGGGTGCTGATAAGTGTGCCGCCCGTCGGTACGGTCATTTCTTTGTCGTCGTTGATGGTAATCTTCACGTTGCCCTGCGGGATGAGCTTGGCGCGCAGGATGAGCAGCGCCGCCACCAGCAGCAGAATGACGACCAGGATGATTATGATTGCAGATATTAATGTTGTTGACATAATCTATTGGCTTAACTACTTAACTACTGTCTACTTAACTACAATTTAAATCCCATAAAGCTCATGAATGCCAAGCCCATGAGGCCGGTGATGATGAAGGTGATGCCCACGCCGCGCAGGGCTGGGGGGATGTGGCTGTAGCGCAGTTTTTCCCTTATGGCGGCGATGGCCACGATGGCCAGGAACCAGCCGATGCCGCTGCCGAGGGCGAAGACTGTCGCCTCGCCGATGTTGGCATAGCCGCGCTCCTGCATGAAGAGCGAGCCCGACATGACGGCGCAGTTCACGGCGATGAGCGGCAGGAAGATGCCCAGCGAGTTGTAGAGGGCAGGGCTGAACTTCTCCACAATCATCTCCACCATCTGCACGATGGCGGCGATGACGGCGATGAACATGATGAGGCTCAGGAAGCTGAGGTCCACCTCGGCCAGCGAGGGCGATATCCACGCCAGCGCGCCGGGGGCGAGGAAGAATTTGTTGAGCAGGTAGTTGATGGGCACGGTGATAAGCAGCACGAAGGTGACCGCTATACCCAGTCCCGCCGAGGTCTTCACCGTCTTGCTCACGGCAAGGTACGAACACATGCCAAGGAAGAAGGCGAAGATCATGTTGTCGACGAAAATCGACTTGATGAATATGTTAATGTAGTCCATTATTCACAAAGGTCTTTATTTTTACTTCTGTGCCACCAGATGATGAGGCCGACGAGGATGAGGGCCATGGGGGGCATTATCATTAGGCCGTTGTTCTCGTAGCCGATGCCGTAGAGGCCGAGCTTCTCCATCACGGGGTAGCCCCAGAGGGTGCCGCTGCCAAGGAGTTCGCGGACGAAGCCCAACGCGATGAGGATGACGCTGTAGCCGAGGCCGTTGCCGAGTCCGTCGAGGAAACTGGCCCACGGCTTCTGCACCATAGCGAAGGCCTCGAGGCGACCCATGACGATGCAGTTGGTAATAATGAGGCCCACGAAGACCGAGAGCTGCTTGCTGACGTCGTAGACGTATGCTTTCAGCACCTGGTCGACGAGCACCACGAGGGTGGATACGACGACGAGCTGCACGATGATGCGGATGCGCGGCGGGATGGTGTTGCGCAGCAGCGAGATGATGACGTTGGCCAGCACCACCACGACGGTGACGCTCAATGCCATCACCACGGCGGGCTTGAGCTGCGCCGTCACCGCCAGGCAGGAGCACACTCCCAGCACCTGCACCAGGATGGGGTTGTTCTTGCTGAAGGGGAGTTTTATAAGGTCAAAGTTCTTCATTGTGTTACAGGTGCGATAGAAATAATGTCAAAATAATTTTCATAAGCAGTTTGCAACATGGCGGTGACCCCGTTGCTGGTCATTGTGCCACCGCTGATAGCGTCCACTTCAAAGGGATTGTTTTTGTCGGCATTTTTCTTTAGGTAGATTGGACCACCGGCCATCGTTTTCCCGATGAAACGTTGGGCGAATTTGTCGGTGGCAATCTCGCCGCCAAGGCCGGGGGTTTCTCCCTTGTGGTCGAAAATGGCTCCAATTACTTTTCCGTCAGCGTCAAGTGCCATGTAGCCCCAGATGGGTCCCCAGAGTCCGGTGCCCTTGAGAGGAATGATGTCACCACCGTTGAAGGTGTAGTATGTCAGGCCATTGTCGGTAGTTGCCTCGGTGATATGTTTGGCATAGAGTTCTGCGGCGTTGTCGCGTGTGGCCTCTACTCCGATGGTCTTCAGGATCATTTGTTTCTGCTCGGCCTGCTGGTTCTTGGTCTGCATGGGCTTGAGGCTAACGCTCACCACCGTGAGAATTAAAGCCGCCACCACCACTAGCACGGCGGAGTAGATAAAGATATACTTGTTGCTGAAGTTCTTTTTAGCCATTGTGGACCTCCTTTCCCAGTGTGGCAGCGCGTTTGGCGCGCTGCTTGATATTCCTTGCCACCACACAGTGGTCAATCAGCGGTGCCATGCAGTTCATGAAGAGGATGCTGAGCATCATGCCCTCGGGGTAGGCGGGGTTGCAGACGCGCAGCAGCACGGCGAAGGCGCCGATGAGCAGGCCGAAGACCGCGCCGAAGGCGAAGCCGCCCATCAGGAAGTGATAATAGAAGGGTAATTCCATGTAGGCGTTGGCGCCGATGGCGTTGAACAGCAGTCCCATGGCGCCGCCGCCGAGGAAGACACTCAGCATGATGCGCCAGGAGGCGATGCCGGTCATCAACAATAATATTGCGCCGAGGGCGATGGCGATGACGGAGGTCTCGCAGGTGGAGCCGGGGATGGTGCCGATGAACATATCGAGGGCCGATGCCGACGGGTGCATGCCTGCGGCCAACTCGCCCATAGGCGTGGCACCGGCGATGGCGTCGCTGCCCCAGAGGTCGTTGGCAATCCACACCTTGTCGCCGCTCATGTGGGTGGGGTAGGCGAAGAAAAGGAAGGCGCGCGCCACAAGGGCAGGGTTGAGGAAGTTCATGCCGCTGCCGCCGAAGACCTCCTTGCCGATGATGACGGCAAAGGCCACGGCAAGTGCCACCTGCCACAGTGGGGTGGTGACGGGCACAATCATCGGTATCAGCAGTCCTGTGGCCAGGTAGCCTTCGTTCACCTCATGGTGACGGTATTGGGCAAAGGCAAACTCGATGCCGAGGCCCACCACATAGCTCACCACGATAAGAGGAAGCATTCTTAGGAAGCCGAACCACCACATGTAGAGCCAATGCCAGTCGGCACCGGTGCTCATGGCGGTCTGGTAGCCGATGTTCCACATGCCGAAGAGCAGGGCGGGGACAAGGGCGATGACCACCATGATGATGCTTCGCTTCATGTCGACAGCGTCGCGGATATGCGAGCCGCTCTTGGTAACGGTCTTGGGAGTGAAGGCGAAGGTGTGGAACGCCTCGTAGGTGCTCCCCAACCAGCTCCACCTGCCTTTGGGTTCAATTCGCTCAAACCAATCTTCAAGCCATTTCATATTCATGCGACACTCTCCTTTCTGAGGACTTCAAGTGCCTCTCTGATAATCGTCTGTATCTCGGTCTTCGAGGGATCGATGAACTCGCACAGGGCGAAGTCCTCGGGCTCCACCTCGTAGATGCCCAGCTTCTCCTGCAGCTCCACGTCGCCCACAATGCAGGCTTTGATGAGCTGCAGAGGGTAGATGTCGAACGGGAACACTCGTTCAAAAGAGCCAGTGAACAGGAACGGACGCACCGAACCGTGCACGTTGGTGTTGAAATCAGTGGGTAGTGGGTAGTGGGTAGTGGGTAGCAGTCGGGCAAAGCCTGACAGGAAGGTCTTGCTGAAGCTGAATTTGCGGAAACCCGGCATCAGCCAGCCCATAAAGTCATACTTGTCACCCTCCTCGATAAAGCACACCTGCTGGTCGTACATGCCGAGGAATCCGTCGGGGGTGATGGCGGTGCCGCTGAGTGGGCTGCCGGAGATGATGCGAGTGTTAAGTTTTAAGTGTTCAGTGTTTAGTTGAGGATAGTCAGCATTCATCAGCTGTGCCTCGCTGATGCGCTGCATGCATGCCCCGCAAAGCACCCTATAATATTTCGGGGTCTTGGCGGCGGGACCACCCACAGCGATGACGCGCTCGGGACGGTACTCGCCGGTGAGGCACCAGCGGCCGATATTGGCGACATCCTGCGCATTCACGCTCCAGATATAGTCTCCTTTATTGATAGGGTCAAGTGCCGCCACGATGGTGCCGATGTTGCCGGCAGGGTGGGGGCCTTGGGCTTTCACACAATGCACCTCGGCAAAAGCCTTGAGCGCATTCACGCCGGCTTCGAATTCATGTTCGCGTCCTTTCAGCGAGAAGTCGATGTCTGGGGCCAGCGGGTTGGTGTCGCGCAGACTGACATAAATGCCTTTGGGTTTGTGGTCAGGATTGGCTATGGTGCCGAAGGGGCGCTCCTTGATCATCCACCAAACGGGAGCCTCGGGGGTCAGTCTGGTTGTCCCAGTTGTCGCATTCTGACTGGTCCGACAAACTATTATCTCCATCAACTTCCGCTTTTCGCCTCTGACGATGGTTTCCACCGTGCCGCTCACCGGCGACGGCAGGAAAAGCCGCGGGTCGCGCTTGTCCTGCACCAGAGGTTGACCTGCGGCGACAGCATCGCCCTCGGCGACAAGCAGCCTCGGCGTGAACCCCACCACATCCGGCGGTTTCACGGCATAGCGCTTCTCGCCACGCAGGTCCAGAACCTCTCGCTCGGCTATGCCGCTAAGCGGGATGTCCAACCCCTTTTTTATCTTTATATCGTGTCTCATTTTCGCCTTTTGACTACAATAATTTTACACCCAGCGACTTGCATTCAAGTCGCCATGTTATATCCAACTGCAAATATATGAAAAATTATATATATTGCAAAATTAGATTTTTATTTCGACAGGTTGGAGCATGTTCTCCGGTTTGAGGATTTCGTCCAGTTGGTCTTTGGTGAGCAATCCGTGTTCAAGCACAAGTTCGTAGACACCGCGACCCGTCTCGGAGGCCTCCTTGGCAATCTTGGTGCTCTGTTTGTAGCCGATGATGGGGTTGAGCATGGTGACGATGCCGATGGAGTGCTCGACAAGTTGGCGGCAGCGTTCTTCGTTGGCCACGATGCCGTCGATGCAGAGGTTCCTCAGCGTGTCGTAACCGTTCTCCAGCAGATGGATGCTCTCGAAGAGGGTGTAGGCGATGACGGGTTCCATGACGTTGAGTTCCAACTGTCCGTTGTCGGATGCCAGGCTGATGGTCATGTCGTTGCCGATGACGCGGTAGCACACCTGGTTCATCACCTCGGGGATGACGGGGTTCACTTTGCCGGGCATGATGCTGCTGCCAGGCTGGCGTTCAGGCAGGTGTATCTCGTTGAGACCGCAGCGGGGGCCACTGGAAAGGAGGCGCAGGTCGTTGCACATCTTGTTGGTCTTGATGGCCAGGCGTTTCATGGCAGCGCTGTAGGCTATCATGCAGGTGGTGGCGCTGGTGGCTTCGATAAGGTTGTCGGCCAGGGTGATGTTCCAGCCGGTGATTTTACGAAGGGCTTTGATGCAGGCTTCGCTGTAGCCGGGCTTCGAGCAGATGCCGGTGCCGATGGCGGTGGCTCCCATGTTGACCACGAGGAACTCGTCGGCCGTGAGTCGCAGGTTCTTATACTCGCCACGCAGCGAGTCGGCAAAGGCGCCGAAAGTCTGTCCGAGGGTCATGGGTACGGCGTCCTGCAGCTGTGTGCGTCCCATTTTGATAACGTGGGCAAACTCCTTGCGCTTGTAGTCGAGGGCGGCAATCATCTGCTCCAGATGGGGCATGAAAGCCAGGTGTTCGAGGGCCAGTGCCATGTGGATGGCGCAGGGATAGGCGTCGTTGGTGCTTTGTGAGGCGTTGACCACGTCGTTGGGCGAGCAGAACTGGTATTCGCCTTTCTTGTGGCCCATACGCTCCAGCGCGAGGTTGGCAATGACCTCGTTGGCAGCCATATTGGTGGAGGTGCCGGCACCGCCTTGAATCATGTCGATGGGGAACTGGTCGTGATATTTGCCTTCGATCAACTGGTCGCAGGCCCACTCAATGGCTTCGCCCTGCTCGGGGGTGATCATGCCCACCTCTACGTTGGCTATGGCGGCGGCCTTCTTGGTGATGGCCAGGCCGCGGATGAAGTTGGGGTAGTGGCTCAGCAGATTGCCGCTAATATGGAAATTTTCCATGGCGCGCGATGTCTGCACACCATAGAAGGCTTCTTCAGGAACATTTTTGGTACCGAGAAGGTCGCTCTCGGAGCGGAAGTTTTCTTTTTTAGTCATTTTTATTTCTTTTATTTTAATTGTTATCTATTGATATTATGTATTGTAGGATGAATTATCAATCCTGTTTGACGTTACAAAAATACAAAAATTTTTTAATTAAACAATTTTTATCGATAAAAAAACATTGATATTAACAATTAGTCTTCCGCTTTCCAGGAGCATTTAAATCTTTGTTCATATTCTTCGATGAGCATAGAACGGAAATCGGGATGTGCGATGCGGATGAGGTCTTCGGCCCTATGTTGGAGAGTACGCCCTTTGAGGCGGGCGATGCCGTATTCGGTGACGATATAGTCTACGTCGTTTCGCGAGGTGCTGACGGCTGCACCCTGCGGAAGGAACGGTTTGATGCGCGAAATGGTGCCTTTGGCGGCGGTGCTGGGCATGGCGATGATGGCTTTACCTTCACGTGCCAGCGAAGCACCGCGGATGAAGTCCACCTGACCACCGATGCCGCTGTACTGGCGTATGCCGATGGTCTCGCTCGCCACCTGTCCCTGCAGGTCGACTTCGAGGCAGGAGTTGATGGAAATCATACGGTCATTCTTGGCGATAATCAAAGGGCTGTTGACGTAGTCCACCGGGTGGAACTCCACGTCTGGGTTATCGTCGACAAAATCGTAAAGCTCCTGCGAACCCATGATGAATGTCACCACCGCCTTGCCCCGGTGCAGCGTCTTGCGACGTCCGTTGATGACGCCCTTTTTCATCAGTTCCATCACCCCGTTGGAGAACATCTCGCTATGGATGCCGAGGTCGTTTTTGTCGGTAAGCGACTGGAGCACAGCGTCGGGGATGGCGCCGATGCCGAGTTGCAGGGTGGATCCGTCGGCCACCAGCGAAGCGCAGTTGCGGCCTATGGCCAGTTCCACCTCGCGGGGTTCGGGCAGGTTGAGTTCCTGCAGACGATAGGCGCAGGGGATGATATGGTCCATCTGCGAGACATGTATCATCGTGTCGCCGTAAGTGAAGGGCATAAGTTCGTTGGTCTCGATGATGACCGTCTTGGCGGCACGGATGGCGGCACGTGCGTAGTCACAACTCACACCGAGTGAGCAGTAGCCTTCGGCATTGGGTGGAGTGGTCTGGAACACAGCCACATCGCAGGGAATGTCGTTGCCAATCATCGAGGGTACATCCTTAAAGTAGGCGGGGAAGAAATCGCCCTCGCGGCGCTCAATCACCTCACGTGAATTGGCGGAGAGGAAATTGCTCACGTGGCGAAAATGGCCGTAGCATTGCGGCTTATAGCAAGGGTTGTCGCCCAGCGTGGTCATGTGGAATATCAGCACGTCGTTGTAATCCTCGCAGTGGTCAGCCAGGGTTTGCTGTATCAGTCTCGGCGCGGCAGCGGCATGGCCCATCACCACACACTGGCCGTCATGAATGTCTTTGATAGCCTCTGTCGGCTTCGACACTTTCCTTCTGTAGTCTTCTTTCCAGTTCATATTTGCTATATTATTACTTTATTTTATACTCGAACGTTAACACACTGACGCATACATACATTCACTTTGGGGCAATGCGGTATCGTGTCATGGTAATATTCAAACTGAGGAAGCGGACGATAGGAACGACCGTGGAGCAAATGGCTTTTGACGCGAAAGCATTGTCCGAAACAAAAAGGCAGGTATCCTGGCTTTCACTTCCCTTTCGGCACCTTCTCAGGCATCTCAGCCCAATGGCATTTCGCCGAAGGAAAACTTTGTGATTTACAGTTGCGCGACAGCTCACGATTTTCACGTGATTCCCTCTTGGTGAACACCACATATAAAAATGCGATGGACAACCTAATTGTTTTTTCTTTCAAAGTGCTGTTGCATTGGATTGTAGCACTGTTCTTAACTCATCAATGCGTTTGCAAAATTAAGAAAAAAATATCGAATAAGAAAAATATTTTTACACAAGTGTAATTTTTTACCCTTTTTTTGCGTTATTATTATAGACGCTATTGCCGACGGCGGAGTTCGGTAGTGAGGGCGGCAAGAGAGGCGGCAAGGTTCTCATTCTTTACCAGGATATTATCGGGCAGGTTGAGAGTGGTGGGGGCGAAGTTCCAGATGGCTTGGATGCCGCCCGATACCAGCATGTTGGCAGCATTCTGAGCCTCAGAGGCTGGCACGGCGATGATGCCGATGGTGATGTGTGTGCGTTTGAGGAACGAGACCATCTTGGAGACCGGTAGCACGGGTTTTTCGCCCACCTTTTTCTCTTTCGGCTCGAGGTCGAAACCGGCCACGATGTCGAGGCAGTACTTTGCAAATCCACCGTACTGCATCAACACGTGTCCCAAGGCGCCCACACCCACCAGCACGGCTTCGTCGTAGTGGTCGTAGCCGAGGTATTTCTTCATGTCCTCAAGCAGCATGTCGATACGGAAGCCCAGCTTCGGACGTCCCGGCTCGGAGCTGATGCTCGCCAGGTCCTTGCGCACCTGCACGGGGTTGATGCCGAGACTCTCGGCGATAGAGGTGGCGGAGACATACTCCTCACCTCGGGCCACACGATTCTCGATTTCGCAGTAGTAGGAAGGGAGTCTGCCAAGGGTGGACTTTAAGATTATCAGTGAGTTCTGTCGTTCTTTCATGGGTCGTGCCTCATCTGTTTTTGCTGTGCAAAAATACAAAAAAAATAAAAAATGAAAAATGTAAAATGAAAAATAATAAAATATAACAATAAAAACAATAATTTCGCGTTTACTCATACAAATAAAAAAAACATAGTTTAAGTATAAAAATGAAGAATGAACAATTAAAGATGAGAAGTCGGCTGTCGCTGGTGTTATGCGTCGGCATATTTTTCATTTTTCAATTTTCAGTTTTCAACCCATTGTATGCCCAGTGGAATGTCGAGTTCCGTGGTTCGTCGGCCAATGCTGCGGGGAAACACATCGAACTTTTCGCCTACCAGGATATGCTCAGCGGCCATGAGGTGCTGCTCGACCAGTGCGACATCGACGCCTCGGGAGCCTTCTCCCTCCGCTGCTTCGTCAACTACCCCCGTCTCGTGTTCCTCCAGGTGGAGAACTACAGCCAGGCATTTTATATTCAGGCTGGACACAACTACGACGTCTATATCCCCACCTTCGACTGGGACATCGATGAGACCCGCAACGTCTTCCTCGACCCCGTGGCGCTCCCGTTGGAGTTCATGGGTGTCGACAGTGGCGAACTGAATATGCGCATCATGCTTTTCGACGAGTTGGTCGACAGTTTCGTCCTGGCCAACCAGCCTCGTATGGATTTCAAACTCAAGCCCGACAGAAAGGCCGTGCTGGAGCTTCAGCAGCAGGTGACGGCGTTGCAGGCGGGTCTGACGAAACGTTGGGGTGAAGATTTGTTTTTCGATCGCTATGTGACGTTTCAGATGGCGCAGCTGTGCCTGACTATGCATGTCGATTCACGTAAGCGCCTCTTCGAGCGTTTCATTTCCGATGCCCCCATCCTCTACCACGACGAGAATTACATGGGCTTCTTCTTCTCGCTTTTCGAGCATTCTGTTTCGGGAGGCACTAAGAAGATTCCCCTCGGCCGTATGGTTGAGTGGGTGGAGAAAGGCGACAGGGAGCGCTATTTCGACTCCTTGGGTCTCGACCCCATGCTCGACAACGAGCAAGTGAGGGAGCTGGTGATGATACAGGCGCTGAGGGAGTCCTACTATGATGCCCGTTACGACAGGGCTGCCGTCAAACGTATGATGCAACGCATCGCACAGGATAGTAAATTTGAAGAGCACCGTCAGCTGGCGAAAGAAATAGCGCTAAGTTTTAAGAGTTCAGTGTATGGTGATGCTACGCAGGATGGCGACAGCCATCTGAACACTGACCACTTGACACTAAACACGGTCTGCCTCCCCAACGCCGAGAAGCAGACCGTCTGCCTCGACGACTTCCGCGGCAAGTGGGTCTACATCGCCTTCGTCCGTGTGAACGACCCCAACTGCCTCAAGGAGATAGAGACCATGGCGCATTTTCGCGACACGTTGCGGGTGAAATACCCCGATGTGGAGCTGGTGGGAGTCTCCTGCGACCGTGAGTTCCAGAAGATGTACCACTTCCTGAACAACAGTCGCCGTGGAGCCCGCTGCAATTGGACATGGCTGCACTTCAACGGCGAATACGACCTACTACGCCGCTATGGCGTGGTGTGCTACCCCAGTTTTGTCCTTCTCGACCCCCAAGGACGTGTCTACTACGACTATACGCCGGCACCGGGCAGTGGAATCCTCCTGCACGGCCCCTGGGAGAAGAAAGAGGTGAACATGAATTCAGGGGGAGAATATAAATTCTAGATAATAGATAAAAGTTAAGAGTTAAAGAAAAAACGATATAACGACAATGAAAAAGATATTTTTTGCCCTGGTTCTGATTACGATGCTGGCACCCGTGTGGGCGCAGAAGACCACCTCGGATGAGCGCCGCCGCGAGCTTTATCGCGAAGCCATGGACCTCTATGGAAAGCAGAAATACGCTGCCGCACAGCAGATTTTCGACGAGATAGCCCTGGGGACGCAGTCCCGCGCCGACCTGACGACGGCCGACGCCTACTATTTCGCCGGCGTCTGCTCCGAGAAACTCGACAACAACGACGCATCGTTCCGTCTCGAGAACTTCCTCCGTATCTATCCCCAAAGCAGCCGCTGCAACATGGCAAGGTTCTACTTGGGTAATTTCTATTATGCCCGCACAGACTACGACAAGGCTTTGGAATGGTACAACAAGGTCAATGGCAAAGAGGTGGAATTCAACCATCGCAGCGAGTACAATTTCAAGATGGGCTACAGCTATCTCCAGAAAGGAGACCAGGACCGTGCCTTCAGGCTCTTCTCGCTGCAGGTCGACGGCCAGTCGAAATACCAGGAAGCGTCACTCTTCTACTACGCCCATATCCTGTATACAAGAAAGGACTATCAGTCGGCCTTGCTCTACTTCAAGAAGTTGCCGAAAGAGTCGGTCTTCTATGGACATGCGCACTGGTATATCACTCAAATCCACTACAACCTGTGCCAGTATGATGAGTTCCTCCAGATGGCAAAGAAGTATTACAATGACCCAAGTGACACGCGCAGGTATGAAATCCATCAGATGGTGGGTGAGGTGTTATTCCTCACCGAGAGATACGACGAGGCTTTGGAGCATTACCGTATAGCTGAGCAGCTGGCTGACAAGAAACAGTCTCTCTCCTGCACCCCGCAGGACAACGACTATCAGAAAGGCTACATCCACTATCGTAATCAACGCTATGACTCGGCAGCCATCTACCTTGTCCGCAAGACCGTTTGCAACGACCAAGTCGCCCAGAACGCCCTCTTTATCCTCGCCGACTGCTACCTCCAAATGGGCCGCAAGATGGATGCCCGTGCAATGTTCCTCCAGGCTTCGAAGATGGATTTCATCCCCGCCATCCAGGAAGAATCCCGTTTCAATTACGCCAAGCTGAGCTGCGAGCTGAATCTGAACGCCTACAACGAAAGCATTCGCTCGCTGGAAGACTTCAGGAAGCGCTATCCCAACACCCAGCACATGACGGAAATACAGGAGATGTTGACGGAACTCTACTGCAACAGCAGCAACTATAAGGATGCTATCACCGAGCTGGAGAAAATACCCAACCGCAACAAGGCCCTCGAGGAAGCCTACCAGCGTGCCTTGCTCAACCGAGGTATCGAACTCTATAATAGTGGGCAACAGAAGGAAGGCATTGCTTTGTATACAAAAGCTGTGAGAGTCAATGCCGTTCCACGCCTTACCGCCGATGCCTACTACCTCCTTGGCGAGGCACAGTACCGCAATGGCGACATCGAGCAGGCCGAGCGGAGCCTCAACAAGCTGCTGCTCTCCTCCAGCAGCAAGACCTCGCCCTATGCCGCCGACGCACGCTATACCTACGCCTATATCAAAATGAAGCAAAAGCAATACGACGAAGCACAGGAGACCTTCATCGAGCTCGACCGCATGTTGGAAAACGGCAGCGGCGAGAAGAACGGGACCATGCGCTGCGACGTATGGAACCGCTTGGGCGACTGCTACTATGTCCAGAGCAACTTCAACGAGGCCATCCGCATGTACAACAAGGTAATCGAGGCAGGCGGAAAAGATGCCGACCATGCCACCTACCAGAAAGCCCTAGCCTACGGTGCCCAGGGTAAGAACAGCGAAAAAATTACCTATCTGAACTATATCTTCGAAAAATTCAACAACTCACCCCTGCAATCCAAGGCCATGCTCGAGATTGCCAACTCCTACATGATGCTCGACAACAACGAGATGGCCATGAGCCACTATGAGCGCTTCATCAAAAAATACCCCAACAGTGTCTATGTGAAGACGGCCCTGATGAACGAAGGTCTCATCTACTACAATACCGAACGCGACGACGAAGCCCTCAAGGTGTTCGACCGTCTGCTGACGCAGTATCCCGGTACCCCAGAGTCGCGCGACGCCCTCTCTATCGTCAAGAACATCTACATCGCCCAGAATCGCGTGGCCGATTACTTCCCCTATCTGGAGCGCACGGCAAAGGTGAAAGTCTCTTCCGTGGAACAGGACAGCACCATCTACCTCGCCGCCGAGGAACGTTACCAGGAGGGCGACTATCCTGCTGCCATCAAGGGGTTGGAATCCTACCTCAACCGCTTCCCCAACGGCCTCTTCTCCCTCAAGGCACACTACCTGCTGGCCGACAGCTACAGTCGTCAGCAAGGCTACGCCAAGGCTTTGCCGCACTATGAGAGTGTCGCCCAGGCCGGCACCAACCAGTATAGCGAACGCTCCCTGTCGGCGGCCGCCGACATCGCTTTCTCGCAGGGCGACTACTCCAATGCTGCCTCCTACTACCAGCGTCTGGCACAGAATGCAGAAAGCGACAAGAGCCTGCTGAAAGGTCTGCAGGGCTCTCTGCGCTGCGCTGTGGCGCAGAACCAAGGCGACGCTATCCTCTCGGCAGGGCGTAACCTCATGCGTGAAGACAAAGCCACCATTGAGATGAAGGAAGAGGCTTCGCTGGTCATGGCTCGCACCTGCTTCGACAGCCGTCAGCTCGACTCCGCCTACGCCCACTATTCCTACATCGTCCGTTCTGCCAACGGCGACTACAACGGCGAGGCCCGCTGCCGCCAGGCCGAGATACTCATACTTGGCCAGAAGTACGACCAGGCTGAGCGTATCATCGAAGGCGTCGTCCGCGATGTCTCCAGCGACTATTGGCTGGCCTATGGCTTCATCCTCTGGTCCGACATCTATTATGCCCGTGGCAACAACCTCCAAGCCAAGCAGACCCTCCAGAGCATCATCGACAACTATGATGGCGAGGACCTCCTCGCTGTGGCACGCCAGAAACTTGCGGCCATCATCGAATCCGAACGGCCTGAGCCTCCCGCCGACGAAGAGCCTGTCATCATCGAATTCCAATAATGAGAAACAACGTAAATAACGATATAAGCACTCACGATATGAAAAAGATAATTCTTGCAACCGCAATAATTTCAATTTTCAATTTTCAATTTTCAATTACCAACGCCCAGGATGGTCCCAGCGAGAGCGTGCTCGTCCGTGGCTCCTACCGCCCGGTGATCGACTCTTCCGAGAAGGTATTCTTCCCCACGGAGATAGCCGACACCGTGGCTCTCACGCCACACTCCTACCGCTACACCATCAATCCCCCCAACCCTGTGCACACCCATGCCAGCTATGAGCCTCGACGCATCGCCGCCGGACAGCTCAAGGGTGAGCGCACCACCAAGCTCTACAACAACTACATCCGCTTCGGTGTTGGCAACTACTGGAGCCCGCTCCTCGACCTTTACTGGTCCTCCACCAAAGACCCCCTGAAGACCTACGGCGTCCGCTTCAACCACCGCTCCTCCTGGGGCACCATCTCCAGCGACGACCCCGCTGAGAACTACGGTTCCAACCACTTCGGCCTCACGGGCATCACCCTCTTCGGCAAGTACATCGTCAAGGACATCCTCCAGCTCTCCTCCGATATCAACTACGAGCACGACCACAACCTCTACTATGGCTTCACCGACAACACCCTCCAGACCACCCTCGGCATGAGCCGCGACGACCTCGCCCTCTCCAACATCCGCGCCAAATACAACCTCCTCACCTGGAACATCGGCCTCCGTAACATGGAGCTCGACGCCAACAAGTTGGGCTACAGCCTCGACGTCCGTGTCTCCGACCTCTGGGCCTCGTGGAACCAGAACGAGTTCAACCTCAACCTCAGCGGCGACATCCACTACGGCTTCAACCTCGGCAACCGCTACAAGGGTGTGGCCTACATCCACGCCGAATGGGATGGCTATATCCAGTCGTTCCATGCCGACGGCGAGATGCCCCTCGGCTACACGCCCGCCATCCCCACTGACACCGTTAAGAGTGGCCGCAACATTGTCAAAGTCAACCCCTATGCCGACTTCATGCTCAACGGCCTCCACTTCCATGCCGGATTCACCGCAGGATGGGACGCCTATACTCCTGACGCCGAAGGCACCATCTTCCGTTTCTTCCCCGATGTGGTGGTCAGCAAGCACCTCTTCGACGACAACCTGGTGCTCTCTCTCGGTGCCACAGGCGGCATTGATGCCAACAACATCAACACCATCCGCCAAAACAACCCGTATGTCGCCCCCTGCGCCGAGGAACGCGCCACACGCCACTACGACTTCACCGGCCATGCCCGCTGGACCATCAGCAAGAAACTCGAAGCCAACGCCGAGGCAAGCTACAGCCTCCTGCAAGACGACCTCACCTTCATGCTCGATCCCGACTACTCGCTCAACAACGTATACAAACCGCTCTATTTCGACAACAACCGTCTCACCATCGGTGGCGACATCGCCTTCGTCAACGACGAAATGATTACCCTCCGCCTCGGAGGTCATTACTACTACTACTCTAACATGGAGAACAGCGCTTCTCTAATACCCATCACTGCCGCCTACTACCGTCCCGACTGGGACCTCCTGGCCTCGGCCGATGTCAACTATCTCGACAAATGGCTCTTCCACCTCGAAGGCCAACTCCTTGGCAAGACGCAGGCCGACAACGGCGACGAGCTGCCCATGCGCTACGGCATCAATGCCGAGGTCGAATACCGCCACAACCGTGCCCTCTCCTTCTTCCTCAAGATGGACAACCTCGCCTTCCAGCGCTATTTCTATTGGGCCAACTATCCCTCCCAGCGCGGTCTCTTCATCCTCGGCCTCACCTACACCATCCCGCATAAATGACCTATCAAGAGACTATAGACTTCATGTTCGCGCAGCTGCCGATGTATCACCGCGTCGGCGCTGCCGCCTATAAGGCCGACATACAGCCCACCATCGACATGATGGCCGCCCTCGGCAACCCCGAGCGCAAATTCAAGTCCATCCATGTCGCCGGCACCAACGGCAAAGGCTCCGTCTCCCACTTCCTCGCCTCCATCCTCCAAGAAGCTGGCTACAAGGTGGGCCTCTACACCTCGCCCCACCTCGTCGACTTCCGCGAACGTATCCGCATCAACGGCGAGATGATACCCCAACAGGCTGTTGTCGACTTTGTCGCCACCCACTACCCACTATTCACTACCCACTCATTATCTTTCTTTGAGATGACCGTCGGCCTGGCCTTCGACTACTTCGCCCACCAGCAGGTCGATATCGCCGTCATCGAGGTCGGCATGGGCGGCCGCCTCGACAGCACCAACGTCATGCCTCCGCTACCCACTACCCACTACCCACTACCCACTGACGCCGGAGGCGTCCTCCTTTCCATCATCACCAACATCGGCCTTGACCACACGCAGTTCCTCGGCGACACGCTGGAGAAGATTGCCGCCGAGAAGGCCGGCATCATCAAGGACGGCGTCCCCGTGGTCGTCGGCGAGACCCAGCCCGAGACGAAGCCCGTCTTCGAATCTGTCGCTGCCGAGCATCACGCCCCCATCACCTTCGCCGATGAACACTACCTCGTCGACCGCATCGAAGACTATACCACGGAGCTAACAGGTGATTATCAGAAGAAAAACATCGCCACCGTATTAGAGGCTGTCGACGTCCTTTCCAACCTTTCTCCTTTCACCTCTCACCTTTCACCTTCGGCGGTACGCCGGGGCCTCGCCCGTGTGGTCACCAATACCCACCTCCACGGCCGTTGGCAGAAGATAGGGGAGACCCCGCTGACCATCTGCGAGACCGCCCACAATGAGCCCGGCATCCGCGCCATGCTTGGAAAACTGAAGACTATGGACTTCAAGCGCCTGCACCTTGTCTACGGCTGCGTCAACGACAAGGACTTCAGTCACATCCTCAATCTCCTCGTCTCTCAGTTTTCAATTCTCAATTTTCAATTTTCATTTTACTTCACCCAGCCCTCTGTGCCGCGCCGCTTACCCGTGACCGACCTCGTGGCCGCCGCCCGTGAACTCGGCATCGACGGCCCCGCCTTCGACAACGTCAAGGAGGCCATCGCCGCCGCCCGCGCCACCGCCGACCCCCACGACCTCGTCCTCGTCACCGGCTCCATCTTCCTCGTCGCCGACGCCCTCAGTTAGCGCGCCGTATGCTGTCGCCGAGCATCGCCCTGCCTCGTCCTGTACGAAGAGGTAGAGGTGCAAGTCGCTGCTGACCAAATAGTCCGGCAGCAGCACGCTGATGCGCTGCGCACGGCGGTAGACGGGATTCGTCAGGAACCCCATCCCACTCGCCGCATCGTAAATCCACAGGTAGACGCTGTCGTAGGCACTTGCCGCCCGGTGCTCCGGATTCTTCTCGAAATGCACCGTCAATTCATCATTCATCAATCCCCAATCAACATGAGTAATGGCCACCGGCGCCACGGGGCCCAGACTCACCTGCAGGGCAGGGTAGTCCACCTTGAGGATGCCGTCCACCATGCTGAAGGCCTGCTGGTTGGCTTTCACGAAGAGGTTCTGCGCCGTCATCCCCATCTGGTGTGCCACCCCTTTCATCCCTATGTTCACGGCACGCCGCATCTGTGCCGCCATTTGCACCTCCTGCTTGAACATTGCGCGGTGCTCCTGCTGCGCCGCTGTGCGCGGGTTGACCACCGTGCGTGGCAGCGCCCTCACGCACCACCGCCCGTTCCACTGGTAACCCACCGCCGGCCCCAGCCTCCCGCTGAAGCCCCCTAAAAATCCATTTGCTTGCTTTGCCATAATAAATAATGTTTAAATTTTAATGGTTATCGTTTAAAGGGTAAAAAAGAAACCCCATATATATAATATAAGGTCCCAACCCCCGGTTTTGTGTTACCCCTCGCTTTTTTAACAAAACTTTAACATAGCGCAGGGTAAGAGCGGAGTAAGACTTGAGTAAGAGTTGGTGAGTGTAAGGTGTTGTGTTTTAACTATTTGCAATAAAAAAAGCGGTTTCGTAGAAACCGCCCTTATGTTATGCTTTGGATGGTAGAAACACTATTCGTCAAAAAAAATTGAATCATCCATTTCGACAACCTCAGATTCGGGAGGTGGTGGAACGGATTCTTTTTCCATCAAGCGGATAGGGGTATAATTGTCGATGGCAATGCGTTGCTCTTTGGAGATATCATCATAGTGTTTGCCGAAGTGCTTTATCGATTGTTCGTCACGAATTTGCAGGAATGCGTCCACAATTGCGGTCTGGATATTTGGTGGCACATTATGGCTTCCCTTTTGCGTGTCTATTCGCAATTCGATATAGCATTGGAGTACCCTGATTTCCCCTAATAAATCAATATTTTCTTCTTTAAAATTGGTCCAGGAATAGTCGTTATTTCCGTGTTCGGGATTAATGAAGTCTTTGATTTTATTTGTCAAAGCTCTTTTATCGC
This sequence comes from uncultured Bacteroidota bacterium, assembly GCA_902776365.1. Lineage (GTDB taxonomy): Bacteria > Bacteroidota > Bacteroidia > Bacteroidales > P3 > Colimorpha. The sequence continues at coordinate 208,374 of CACYPU010000001.1, forward strand.
GCGCTTCTATAGGCTTTGAACCGCACCATTGCGTTAATATTTGGTTATCGTGGTTGACCCAAACATGAAAAACATCGCACCTTCCGATTGTCCCGATTTCGGGATGTCTTATGTTTTGAGACACCCGTATTCTCTTTCTCTGTTCCCACGCTTTTTCAAAAAGGTCATCCACATGGGCTTTGGCGTCGAAAGACTGCACAAGTTGTCCTTGTTTCGTTTCGTCGTTGTTGGAATTATCCCCACCTTTGCATGCGACAAGTGATAATACACTCAGAAATAGGAGTAATAATTTTTTTTTCATAAAAATTGTTTCTGAATGTAAAATTACGAATTCAACGTATTGCTAAATTCATCTAATGTTAGCACATTCACCTTGGGCAAGGGTATGCTTTGTAGCACTCGGAAATGGGAGTCCTCGCTGACAATGAAGTCGGCATTGGCTATGATAGCGCAATCGACAAACTTGTTGTCGTCAGGGTCTGCCTCAATAAGGTTAAAGTGGAACTGAGGGTCGAAACGCAGAACGAAAGGGCTGCGGAGTATGGCACCCACAATGTTTGTGGCAAAGGATGCGTTGACTTTCTCGGTAAGTATCTCCATATACTCACCGACTATCTCGTTGCTGATACAAAGAAGATACTTGCCGTCGAGGAACGCCTCCCATGCAGGACGGTACTTGCTACGCAGCGGAATCATGCGGAGCAGGCAGTTGGTGTCAATCACAACGTACCTCATGCTGGAATAGTAGCGTTTGTACGATAGGAAGTGCGCATGTGCTCATGCTTCCACGACTCGAGGGTTTTCTCGTTGATGGTCCCGTTCTCCCACAGACGTTCCATCTCGCGGTCGGCACGTTCAGCGAAGAAACGCGCAATAGCTTGCTTCAACTCAATCAGGTCGGCCTCCGATTTGAGACTGGCCATAGTGTTGAGCAATTCAATCTGTGCCTGATTGAAGGGCTGTCTGATCGTTGCTTCCATAAGCGATTCTCTAGTTGATTTCAATTTGCAAAATTACGAATAAAAAACGAAACCACCAAAAAAAGTTTTTGGTCAATAGCCGTATTTCTGGCCCCAGCGGGCGCGGAGTGTGTTGCGGGTGTCTTGCTCGCGTGGGGTGTTGCCGGGGTCGTAGAAACGGGAGCCTTCGAGGCCGGCGGGGAGGTATTCCTGTTCGGCGAAGCCGCCGAGGGCGCTGCCGCTGTAGTCGTGGGCGTATTTGTAGCCGTCGCCGTAGCCGAGGTTTTTCATGAGTTTGGTGGGTGCGTTGCGGATGTGCAGCGGCACAGGGAGGTCGCCGGTGCGGCGGATGGCGGCTTCGGCGTTGTTGAGGGCCATGTAGGTGGCGTTGCTCTTGGCGGAGCAGGCGAGGTAGCAGGCGCACTGCGAGAGGTTGATGCGGCACTCGGGGTAGCCTATCTTGCTGACGGCGTCGAAGGTGGCGTTGGCGAGCAGGAGGGCGTTGGGGTTGGCGTTGCCGATGTCCTCGGAGGCGAAGATGAGCATGCGGCGGGCGATGAAGAGCGGGTCTTCGCCGCCGGCAATCATGCGTGCGAGCCAGTAGACGGCGCCGTTGGGGTCGGAGCCTCGCATGGATTTGATGAAGGCGGAGATGATGTCGTAGTGCATCTCGCCCCCTTTGTCGTAGAAGGCGAGGTTTTGCTGGATCACCGTCGTCACCGACAGGTTATCTATCGTCACATTTGTCTTGCACTCCTTCGCACTCCCTTGCACTCCTTGCACTCCCTTATTTACCACTAGCTCGATGGCGTTGAGCAGCTTGCGGGCGTCGCCGCCGGAGATGCGCATGAGGGCTTCGTCTTCGCGGACGTCGACGGTGATGCCCTGTGAGGCGTAGTAGCGCACCGTCGAGGCGATGAGCTGGCGCATGTCGTTCTCGTCGAATTCCTTGAGGACGTAGACCTGGCAGCGGGAGAGGAGAGCGGAGATGACCTCGAAGGAGGGGTTCTCGGTGGTGGCGCCGATGAGGGTGATGGTGCCGCGTTCTACGGCACCGAGGAGGGAGTCTTGCTGGGCTTTGTTGAAGCGGTGGATTTCGTCGATGAAGAGGATGGCACCTTCTTCCTCCTGGGCGGCGTTGATGACTTCGCGGACCTCCTTGACGCCGCTGCTGATGGCGCTGAGGGTGTGGAAGGGGCGGTGCAGCGTGTTGCTGATGATCATCGCCAGGGTGGTTTTGCCGATGCCGGGAGGGCCCCAGAAAATCATGCTGGGGATGTTGCCGCTTTCTATCAGTGTGCGAAGAACAGCACCCGGTCCTATCAGGTGCTGTTGTCCGATGTATTCATCCAAAGACTTGGGACGAAGGATTTCGGCTAGGGGAGTCATGGCTTTTCTTTTTTGGGAGTGCTAGGAGTGCAGGAAGTGCAAAGTAGTGCAAGACAAATGTACATGACGGTGCTATTGTCCTGCACTCCTTGTACTCCTTGTACTCCCTGTACTCCTTAAATTATGAGCATTGCGTCGCCGTAGGTGGAGAAGCGGTATTTCTCTTTGATGGCGGTCTGGTAGGTCTGCATGAGCAGGTCGGGGCCGGCGAAGGCGGAGGCCATGATGAACTGGGATGACATGGGGTGGTGGAAGTTGGTGACCATCATGTCGGCGATGGTGAAGTCGTAGGGCGGGAAGATGAACTTGTTGGTCCAGCCGTCGTAGGGGCATAGCTTGCCGGGGATGGTGACGGCGCTTTCGAGGGCGCGCATGGTGGTGGTGCCGACGCAGCAGATCTTGTGTCCTTTTTCCTTGGCCTGTTCAATCTGGTTGCAGACATTCTCGTCTAGGTGCATTTCTTCGGCGTCCATGCGGTGTTTGGAGAGATCTTCGACCTCGATGGCTTTGAATTCGCCCATGCCGGTGTGGAGGGTGAGCTCGACCCATTTTACATCCTTGATTTCCATGCGTTTGAGCAGCTCGCGGCTGAAATGGAGGCCGGCGATGGGGGCGGCGATGCCACCTTCGACCTTGGCGTAGAGGGTCTGGTAGTTCTCGGCGTCGCTCTTCTCGATGTCGCGCAGTTTGCGCAGCTCTTCAGGCAGCGGTGTGCGTCCCATGCCCTTGACGATGGACATGAACTCCTGGTGCGAGCCATCGAAGAGGAAGCGGATGGTGCGGCCACGCGAGGTGGTGTTGTCCACCACTTCGGCCACGAGGGCGTCGTTGGTGCCGAAATAGAGTTTGTTGCCGATGCGGATTTTGCGAGCGGGGTCGACAATGACATCCCACAGTCGCATCTCGGAGTTCAACTCTCTCAGCAGGAAGACTTGGATGCGGGCGCCGGTCTTTTCTTTCTCGCCGTCGAGGAGGGCAGGGAAGACGCGGGTGTTATTGGCCACCACGACGTCGCCTTCATCGACATACTCGATGAAGTCCTTGAAGATGCGGTGTTCTACTTTACCGGAGTCGCGATGCAGCACCATCATACGGGCCTCGTCGCGGTTGCGGGGAGGTTTCTCGGCGATTAATTCCTTCGGCAGGTTGAATCTGAATTGTGATAATTTCATCCTAATACTCTTATTTTTCTGCATAACGTAATTTTTTTGTTGTTGGTATATAAATATGAAAATATTTTTTTTCTTTCTAATGTATACTATAAATGTTTTTTTTGCGTTACAGAGAGTATGAAACTGAAAATCCGCTATATTTTCACCTCTGTGGTGATGTTCTTTGCCGTCGCTCCTGCCCAGGCACAGACGGATTCTACTGTTGATTACACTCCTTCGGAAGTCGAACTGATGACCAAGCGTTACACCGATTCCTACGACAGCCTCATCAACACCTATTACATGCGTCGTTTGAATCATCGCAACGCCAACCGTCAGGAGATTTCGATGAGTGATTTTGACGATATCCCAGATTCTGTCTTCATCAAGCGCCTTCAGGCAATGCATACGGTCATACCGATGTCGTATAACAGCGAGGTGCGTACGCATATCAAGTTCTACCTTAAGTACATGTCGCGTCGCCTCGATGTGATGCTGATGCTCAGTGAATACTACCGGCCGCTGTTTCTGGATGCCCTGAACCGCTATGGTGTCCCCGAGGAGCTGAAGTATCTGCCTATCGTGGAGTCGGCGATGAATCCCATGGCTACCTCGCGTGTGGGTGCTGCCGGATTGTGGCAGTTCATGTATAGCACGGGCTCCGACTACGGTCTAGAGGTGAACTCTGTTGTCGACGAGCGACGCGACGCCTACAAGTCGACCCATGCCGCCGCACGATACCTGAACAACCTGCATCGCACTTTCGGCGACTGGGCCCTCGCCATCGCCGCCTACAACTGCGGCCCCGGCACCATCAACAAGGCCATCGCCCGTTCGGGTGGCAAACGCGACTTCTGGGAGATTTATCCCTATCTTCCCCGTGAGACCCGCGGATACATCCCGGCGTTCATCGCAGTGAACTATGTGATGAACTACTATTCGCAGCACGGCATCCGTCCCGCCAAGCTGGAGGCACCCATGCGTACCGACACCGTGGTGCTCAACAGCGATGTGCTGATGGGTTATGTGCAGCAGTTCACTGGCGTCGACATGGAGGAGCTGCGCACGCTCAACCCCCAGTATCGTACCGACCTGATCCCGGCATCGACAGGCAATTACCATCTCTCGCTCCCCACTGGCAAGGTGGCCGCTTTCCTCTCGAATCAGGACACCATCTATACCGCCTCGCGCGACAGTCTGTCCCGTCGGCCCATGAACATTGAACCTGAGAAGAAGGTCGGCAAAGGGAAGAGGGGGCATGGCAAGTCGAGCGGCGCCATCTACCATACGGTCAAGAAAGGCGAAAACCTTTCCAAGATTGCCCGTAAATATGGCATATCGGTGGCCAAACTCAAGAAACTCAATGGTCTCAAGAAAGACAATATACGAGCAGGCCAGCGTTTGAGGGTGAGAGGGTGAGAGTGTTAAGTGGTTAGTGATTAGTGTTTAGTAAATTGGATATAAAGAAGATACTGAAGATTAAAGGGTTGAAATACTGGGTGGCTACCGCAGTGTTTCTGTTGGTGATTCTTTTCATTGATTCCAACAATTTGATGGTCACCATGCGTCTGCAGCGTGAGGTGGGGACTTACGAGGACAGTATCGGTAGGCTTGAGGAGGCCATCCGCCGGGAGAGTGAGAACAAGCAATCGATTAGCGACATCGATTCCAAGGAGCATTTCGGACGTGAGAATTACTTTATGAAACGTGACAACGAGGTGATATACAAAAGGAGATAGGGTGAGAGAATTAAGAGTTAAGAATTAAGAATGAGGAATAAGGTTATAAGGTTTGTGAGTCGGAACAGGCTGATGCGATTGGCCTGCGGAAGCCTATTTTTCATTCTTCTCACTGGCTGTGAGTCGATACAGAAGTTCATGTCGCGCGACCTCGAGGATGAGGATTTCGTCATTGGGCAACTCTATGTCGACGAGGTGGTGCAGGAAACACCTGTCATCGGCCAGCCCGTCGTCACACCCACGGAATCGCAGTCGTCGACCGGCAGCAATCCGTTAGGCCTCGCTTATAGTCCCGATGACAATGCGGCTCTGTATGAGGTCGTTAATGAATGGCTCGGCGTTCCTTACAAATATGGTGGCACCGATCGTAACGGTATCGACTGCTCCGCTTTCGTCGGCGTCGTCTACCGTAAGGTCTACGGTATCAATCTCCACCGTACTTCCAACGATATACTGCGCGATGTGGAACTTATCGGTCGCACGCAGCTCCAGGAGGGTGATATTCTTTTCTTTACCAATAGTAAGGGCAAAGTGTCGCATGTGGGCGTCTACCTCAAGGACAACCTTTTCGCCCATTCTTCAACTTCCAACGGCGTCAGTGTCAGCAACCTGAACGACAGCTACTGGAAGAGGCATTTCTATAAAGGTGGGAGACGGAAATAGCGTGTCTGCTGCTGTTCGCTGCTAACGGTTTATTTGGTGTTGCCGTACCCGAGGTTTTTCAGGAGGGCGATGATTTTTTCCTTGAGTTCGCCTTGGATGATGATTTCACCGTCTTTGGCGGATCCGCCGGTGCCACAACGGGTCTTTAGCTGTTTCGCCAGTGCCTCGAGGTCGTCGTTGGAGCCTACGAAGCCTTTTACGACGGTGGCAGTCTTGCCGCCGCGGCCTTTCCGTTCGATGCCTACGCGAAGCTTCTGCCGATCGGGAGCGAGTGTCTCGACGGTTTCGGGTTCTTCGGGACGCATGGCGTCGGGGTTGGTGGAGTAGTAGTACATTTTATGTTAGGGTTTATTTTGCTTTGCCCGTGTAGATTTTCACTGAAGCGGGATGGACGACGAAGTGGAGTTCGTTGCCGAGGTTTTCGCCTTCGCCGTCGATGTTGACCCATTTGTCGAGGTTGCCTTCGATGTATAGCTCTTTGGCGCGAAACATCTCCACATGCTGGGAGCGGTCAAGGAGGTTCATGAATGCCAGAGGGGCAGTGATGGGCAGGTGGTCGATGGGTACTTTGTCGAGGATGGTGATGTCGAGAAGACCGTCGTTGATTTGAGCCTTAGGCGCCACTGCGAGATTGTAGCCGTACTGGCGGCCGTTGGCGATGGCGATGAACCAGGCCTTGCGGGCGAGGGTGCGGCCGTCGATGGTGATGCGGTAGTTGCTGCTCTTATAGCTGGCATATTCGCGGAAGAAGAGGCTGGAGTAGGCTTTGAAGCCACGGCTCTTGACATTTTTGAGAAGCCGTGCTATGTAGGCGTCGAAGCCCACGCCCGAGGCGTTGACGGAGAGGTAGCGGTCGTTGACAACGATAGAGTCGATGGTTTGCGATTGGAGTTTGTTGAGGGTCTTTATGGCGAGAGCGGGACGCAGGGGTATCTTGAGGGTGCGGGCGAGGCCGTTGCCGCTGCCGCAGGGGATGATGCCCATGTGGACGCCGGTGTCCTTGAGTCCTTGGGCCACGTCGTTGACGCTGCCGTCGCCCCCCACGGCGACGACGCAGTCGTAACCTTTGTTTGCGGCTTCGCGGGCCAATTCGGCGCCATGATGGATGTGCTCGGTGTGGCAGACGGTGTAGTCGAAGAGGTTGTGGTCGAGGTTTTCTTGGATGACGGTCTCGATGTTTTTCTGCCGGCCGGTGCCGGAGACAGGGTTGACGATAAAGAGGGTTTTATTTTTCATTTTTCACTTTCATTTTCCCGGTCGCCACTGGGATTTGTTGAGGATTTTGCGGCTGTCGGTGTCGGCGAAGAGGTCGGCGAGAGAGACGTTGTTGTTGTCCATGTATTTCTTCACGATTTGCCAGCCGATATAGTCGCAGACGCGAGGGGCAGAGCCGTCGCCGAAAGCATTGGTCTTGGGGCCTTCGCCGATGAGGTTGCGCAGCTCGCTTTTGTCGGTGCTGTAGAGCAGTTGCTTCTGTATAAAGGCACCCCAGACATTTTCGACGTTTTGCTTCATCCAGTCGAGTTGCTCAGGTGTGTAGCGTATTTTGACGTGTTCGGGCACGTCGGGGAGGGTCTGGTCGAGGAAATAGAGTATCTTGCCTTGATAGATGGCATGGTCGAGGAATGTGAGGTCGCCCTCGGGGAGGGTGATATGGTCAATGGCGACAGCCGCCATGCAGTCGGGGAGGATGTGCTCGCGGGTGCTGAGGTTGACGAGGTAGGCGGGCATCATGAAGTGGTTGCGTTCTTTCATCTCCGGGAGGGCGTAGCGGTCGATGGATATTGCGAGGTCGCGGTCGTAGCAGAAGACGCGTGTGTCGTAGCTCTCGAAGTCGGCGGTAACGAGGGTGTAGTAGTGGTTGTAGACGATGTCTGGACATAGGTTGTGGGCTTTCTCCATGGCGGTGCCGAGCTCTTGCTCGAGCCAGGAGAGGTCGTGATAGAGACTGTCGGTCTTGTGGTAGATGTAGCGCATGTCGGGGTCTGAGACGAAGGTGCGGAGGTAGGCCATGTAGTCGGGGTCGTCGGGCTGGCAGTTGAGCAGGGGCGTGCTGCGGAAAACGCTGTCGTGGAGCAAGGCGTCGTGGAGCTGGTTGGCGGGGGTCTCGAAGAGCAGTTGCTCGAAGCGGTTGATCTTCACAGGCTCACCCTGATGGGAGCATGCGGCGAGGAGCATGCCGAGCATGAGTGGGAGAGAGGACAAAAGGCGTTTCATTGGTTCGTGAGTTTGAAATATTTCTGCATGACGAGGAGGGCGATGTAGCGTTCGCGGCGGAGGTCGCGGAACTGGTTGACGTAGTTGTTGGCGTTGCGGGCTATCTCTTTGGCTTCGCGAGGATGGGCGCTGTAGTAATCCAGCTGGCTCTCGAGGTCAGAGAAATCGTCCTTTATCTCGATGTAGTGGACACCGGGCACGAGACGTGTCTCCATGAACCACGACTCGCAGGTGGGGCGAGGCATGACGGCGAGTGAGTTGGAGGACATGACCCATCGGAGGTTGGAGGCTACGTCGTTGCCTTCGAGAGCCATGATGTAGCGGTAGTCGAGGTGTTGGTAGAGCGAGAGGCGCGGGGCGGTGTTCTGGGCGTTGTCGTTGGCGGCGAAGATGCTGCCGTTGGCCAGGGTGTTGGCCACATCGATGCGGGGATTGTCGGCGTAGAGGTCGCAAAAGATGCGGCGGTTCTCGCGGTTCCCCACCTGTCCTCGATAGATGGCGCGGTCGGATTTGTCCTCGAAGGATTTGCGGTCGCGAAGGAAGACATAGTGGCGGCATTTGTCGAGCTTGAGGATGACGCTGTTGCTGTTGTCGACATCTATGCTGCGGGTTTTAACCACAGCAGGGTAGGGGGGTATGTCGCGCACGTCGCCGAAGAGGTGGTTCCAGTGGAGCGTGGGGTCGAACCACTGGAGAATCTCGCGGCTGTCGTAGTAGTAGGTGCTTCCGTGGTGGCCTTTGGTGAGGCTGCCGATGGGTTGGGCGTCGGGGCCGAGGTCGCGCGGGGTGTCGAACTTACAATAATGGTTCACGCGCGATTCAATATATTCTTCGTCGTAGAGTCGGCGGCAGGCGTCGAGTTCCTTCTTGAGGCGTCGGTGGTAGAGGCTGTCGGGCAAAATATCTCTAAAGCCGGCCTTGAGGTAGTAGCCGGCTTTAGAGTTTTTTCCGCTGTGGAAAAGGTATTTGAATGTAGCGTTAGGCATTCTCTTCTTTCTCGCTTTCGTTGAGGATACGCAGCTTGGCCTGCATGAGGGCTATCTGCTGGCGGGCGCCCTGCATCTTCTTCTCGAACTCCTGCTTCAGGAGGTCGGCCTGCTTGGAGCTGGCGAGGAAACCGAGGTTGTTCTCCCAGAGGGCGAGGTCGCTGCGGAGTTTCTCGATTTTCTCCTGCAGTTCCTGCTTCTCGCTGTTGACGAACTTGCGGTTGTCGCCGGCATTGCGGATACGTTCGCGGTAGGCGGTCTCTTCAGCCTCACGGGCGCTGATTTTCAGCTGTTCGAAGATGCGGTCGATTTCGGCGCGGAACTCCTTGTGGAGACGCTCCTTGTCGGCCATTGGGACAAAGCCCACCTCGGCCCAGCGGCGCTGGAAGTCCTTGATGACGTTGAGGTTCTCCTCGCGGTCGTCTCCGAATTGGTGAGCCTTGAGTTCAGCGAGGATGGCCTCCTTGGCGGCGAGGTTCTCGTGCTCGGAGGTGCGGCGCTCGGCGAAGAACTCGCCTTTCTTGGCGAAGAACTCGTCGCAGGCCTTGCGGAAGCGCTGCCAGATTTTCTCGCTGACTTTGCGGCTGGTGGCGCCGATGCTCTTCCATTCCTCCTGGAGCTCGAGGAGCTCTTGGGTGGCCTTCTTCCAGTCTTCGCGCTTGGCGATGGCTTCGGCTTTGAGGCAGAGGTCGACTTTCTTCTGGTAGTTGGCCTCCTGCTCGTCGCGGATGGCGCCGAAGTATTCTTTCTTCTCGCTGTAATGCTTGTCAATCATGCCCTTGAACTTGGTCCAGATTTCCTCATTGACCTCGCGGGGCACGGGGCCGATGGATTTCCACACCTTCAGCAGTTCGTCGAGGGCGGCGGTGGTGTCGTTCCACTCCTTGGTGGTGGCGGGCTGTTTCTCGGTGAGCTCGGTGGCTTTCTCCACGAGGGCCTGCTTGGCCAGGAGGTTGCTCTCCTGCTCTTCCTTGCGCTGGTCGTAGTATTCTTTGCGGCGCTCGTCGATTTGGTTGGCGGCGTTGCAGAAGCGCTGCCAGATTTCCTCGTTCTGCTCGGCGGGCACGGGGCCTATCTCTTTCCAGCGGGCTCGGAGGTCCTGGAGGCCTTTGAAGGCCTTGGTCACGGAGGTCTCCATGATGAGTTCCTCGGCGGCCTCGCAGAGTTTTATCTTTTCCTCGAGGTTGCGCTTTTGGTCGAGGGCGCGGAGCTCTCGGTTGATCTTCAGCTTGTTGAAGAATTGTTCAATCTGGAAGTGGTAGCTTTGCCAGAGGTCGTTCATCTGCTCGCGCGGCACCTCGCCGATGGCTTTCCATCGTTCCTGTATTTCGTTGAATTTGTCGAGAGAGACCTTGACCTGCTCTTCCTCGGAGTCGATGAGCTGGCGCATCTCCTCGATGAGGGCCTGTTTGGCTGCGAGGTTGCGCTTCTTCTGCTCTTCGAGTTGTTCCATGTAGTGCTGACGGCGGGAGCGGTACTCGTCGTGGAGGCTGCGCATCTCGTCGGCCAGGGCGTCGTCCTGGGGCTCGTATTCGTCCTTGTTGCCACCGTCGGCGATGAACTGCTCGAAGGCGCGGGCATGTTCCTCGCGGTTGAGCTCGCCGAAGCGGCCCCAGAGGTTGGCCACGCGGGAGCGGATTTTCTGCACGTCGTTTTCGGCGAGGAGGGCCTTCATGGCCTCCACCAGTTCGCCGCGGGTCAGCGTGGTGTAGTCGGGCTCGGGTTCAGGCTCAGGCTCAGGAGTGGGTTCCGGATTTTCCTGAGCTTCTGGGATTTCCGGAGTGGGTTCCGGCTCAGCAACGGGTTCGGGAGCCACCTCCACAGTTGTCTCCATGGGAGTTTCTTCAGGTTTGTTTTCAGCGTTAGGCAGAACGGTTTCCTCGATAGGAGTGTTCTCGACGTTTTCGGGAACGTTTTCGGTGTTCTGCAGATTGTTGGTCTCTTCCATCATAATGGTTTTTAATTTTGTAGAATTACTTCTGTATCAAAAAGATACAGGTTAAAATTAACGTCGCCCCTCGCAGAGCGGAAATGCAAAAGTACACAAAAAAAATGAAATAGTTGTTACCCTAGTGTTAAAAAAGCGAAAAAAGTAGTGAATATCGATATTAATTTTGTTTTATATCGTTTATATCGGAGTTTTTTCGTATCTTTGCAATTTCGGATTTGTGTGTGGAGAATGATAAAAAATTAAGAATTAAGTATTAAGAATAATATATATTGTAAATATGGATTATAATTACAACGAGATTGAGCAGAAGTGGCAGGAGTGGTGGCGCAAGGAGAGAGTGTATGAGGTGAAAAACGAGAGCGCGAAGCCGCACTATTATGTGTTGGATATGTTCCCGTATCCGTCGGGTGCGGGCCTGCATGTGGGTCATCCGCTGGGGTATATCGCCAGCGACATCTATGCCCGCTACAAGAGGCTGCAGGGTTTCAATGTGCTGCACCCCATGGGCTACGACGCCTACGGCCTGCCGGCCGAGCAGTATGCTATCCAGACGGGTCAACATCCCGCCATCACCACGGAGCAGAATATCAACCGCTACCGCGAGCAGCTGGACAAGATAGGCTTCTCGTTTGACTGGAGCCGCGAGGTGAGGACCTGCGAGCCGAAGTACTATAAGTGGACGCAGTGGACGTTCCTCCAACTCTTCAAGCACTACTATGACAACGGCGCCAACAAGGCGCTGCCGATAGTTTCCCTCGAGGAGTGCTTCGCCAAGCAGGGCAGCGCAGGTCTCGACGCCGCCTGCACGGAGGTGATGGACTTCAGCGCCGAGGAGTGGAACGGCTGGGACGAGGCCAAGCGTCAGCAGGTGCTGATGAACTACCGCCTGGCCTACCTGGCCGATATTCCTGTGAACTGGTGCGCCGAGCTGGGCACCGTGCTGGCCAACGACGAGGTGGTCAACGGACTCTCCGTCCGCGGCGGCTACCCTGTGGAGCGCAAGCTGATGCGCCAGTGGAGCCTCCGTGTGTCGGCCTACGCCCAGCGGCTGGTCGACGGGTTGGAGGAGATTGACTGGACCGACAGTCTCAAAGAGATTCAGCGCAACTGGATAGGGCGCTCGGAAGGTGCGGCCGTCTGGTTCCCGTTGGCTGGCAACGAAGAACATTCTTTCGAAATTTTCACCACTAGGCCGGATACCATCTTCGGTGTGACGTTTATGGTGCTGTGTCCTGAGCATGAGCTTATCGACCAGATTACCACACCAGAGCAGAAGGCAGAGGTGGAGGCTTACGTCACCTGGGCCAAAAACCGCTCGGAGCGTGAGCGCCAGGCCGAGGTGAAGAAGGTGAGCGGCGTCTTCACGGGCGCCTACGCCATCAACCCTTTGACCGAAGAGAAGATACCTATCTGGGTCTCGGAATATGTGCTGGCCGGCTACGGCACCGGCGCCATTATGGCGGTGCCCGCCCACGACAGCCGCGACTTCGCCTTCGCCCGTCATTTCAACCTGCCCATCCGTCAGGTGGTCTCGTTGGAGAAAGATGTGGTGAGTGACCCCACCACCTGGGAGGAGAGTATGGACGCGAAGACGGGCTACTCGGTGAATAGCGGATTCGTCACTGGCATGAAAGTGAAGGAGGCTATGTCTGCCGTCATCGACCATATAGAGAAGATGGGCATCGGCCACCGCACGGTGAACTATCGCTTGAGGGACGCCATCTTCAGCCGCCAGCGCTACTGGGGCGAGCCGTTCCCTGTGTACTACAAGAATGGTATCGCTTGCACCCTCCCTGAGGAATGCCTGCCGCTGGAGCTGCCGGAGGTGAGCGAGTTTAAACCCACTACCACAGGCGAGCCGCCGCTGGGACATGCACAGAAATGGGCCTGGGACGAGGAGAAGCGCTGTGTGGTCGACAAGTCGCTGATAGACAACAAGACTGTCTTCCCGCTGGAGCTGAGCACTATGCCCGGCTTCGCAGGCTCGAGCGGATATTATCTCCGCTATATGGATCCGCACAATGACGAGGCCTACTTCTCGAAGGAGGCTGTGGAGTATTGGCAGAAGGTTGACCTTTATGTCGGCGGTGCCGAACATGCTTCGGGCCACCTCATCTACGCCCGTTTCTGGAACAAATTCTTGCACGACATCGGTATGTCGGTGGTCGAGGAGCCTTTCCAGAAACTCATCAATCAGGGCATGATTCAGGGTCGCTCGAACTTTGTCTACAGAAGCAAAGCCGACAACGGACTCTTCATCTCGAAGGGACTTATCAAGAATATGGACGACGTCACCGCCATCCATGTGGATATCAATATCGTGGACAACGACGTGCTGGATATCGAGAAGTTCCGCCAGTGGCGTCCCGAGTTTGCCAATGCCAGATTCGAGCTGGAGGATGGCAAGTATGTCTGCGGCTGGGAGGTGGAGAAGATGTCGAAGTCGATGTACAACGTGCAGAACCCCGACGACCTGGTGGCTCGCTATGGTGCCGACACACTACGTCTGTACGAGATGTTCCTGGGTCCTGTGGAACAGGCCAAGCCGTGGGACACTAACGGCATCGAGGGAGTGTTCCGCTTCCTGAAAAAGTTCTGGAGATTGTTTGATGGGTCTGATGGGTCTAATGGGTCTAATGGGTCTTTAAAGATATTGCATCAGACTATAAAGAAGATTACCGACGATATTGAGCGTTTCTCGTTCAACACGTCGGTGTCGACCTTTATGATTGCCACCAACCAGCTGACCGACCTCAAATGCGGCAGCCGCGAGGTGCTGGAGCCGTTGGTGGTGCTGATAGCCCCCTTCGCCCCGCACATCGCCGAGGAACTGTGGCACCAGATGGGACACGAAGGCAGCGTATGCGACGCCCAGTGGCCGGTGTGCGACCCGCAGTATCTTGTGGAGGACACGGTGAAATATCCCGTGCAGTTCAACGGCAAGATGCGTTTCATGCTGGAGTTGCCGGCTGATGCCGACCAGCAGAAGGCTCTGGAGGCCGTGAAGGCTGCTCCCGAGAGCGCCAAGTGGCTGACGGGAGAGCCGAAGAAAGTTATTTTTGTACCGAAGAAAATCATTAACATCGTATGCTGAGCAGACATTTTTTGAGAAGCAAGGTCTTGCAGGCCATCTATGCCAGCCGGTATGAGGAGAAGACTGCCGATGAGGTGGCCAAACGTTTCGAGTATCATATCGCAAAGCTCAACGAACTGGGGGTTCTGCAGGTTTCGCTGCTGCCTGTGTTCGTGGATGTGGCCGCCGAGGTGTTGGAAGAGGGCAAGAAGAAGTTCCGTCCGACGGCTGAGGAGCTGAATCCGAGTATGCGCTTGTTGGACAACGAGTTTATTCGCCGGATGGCAGATAATTTCGAGTTGAAACAGCACATGCAGAGTTGGTGTGGATGCTGGGAGACGCACAGGGACTTGGTGCGCGAGGCATTTCTTGATTTCAGGAAGATGAAGGAATACCGGGAGTATGTGGATTCCAAGGAAAAGGGATTTGAGTCCGACAAAGCTTTTGCCATCCTTCTCTTCCGCTATTTGATGAATAGGGAGGCCTTGTGTGTGGCGATAGGTGAGCGTAGCCTGCTGTGGGAGGACGACTTCGAGCAGATTGCCCAGTATAACTTTATGATGTTGAAGACGCTGGACGAGGAATATTTCGACGAGGCGATGCCTTGGCCGGTGATGTATGACAAGAGGGCAGGGAAGGACGAGGCCGACATGGATTTCGCCCGTGGTTTGCTGCGCGACACGATAGCGACGAAAGAGGAGTCGGAGGAACTGGTGAGAGGGCATTTGCAGGGATGGGAGTTCGAGCGTGTAGCTTCGATGGATATTCTGTTGATTAATATGGCTGTCGCTGAACTTACGGGTTGCCCCACCATCCCCGAGCGGGTGACAGTGGATGAATACATCGAGCTGTCGAAGGAGTTTAGTTCGGAACGCAGCCGGTTGTTTATTAATGGTATACTTGACAAGCTGATTGCCGAGTTGCGGTCGAAGGGAAGAATTAAGAAAATTGAAACAGAGAATTGATGGTTGAGACTATGAAAAAGATTTCTTTTGTGATACTGTTTGCGGGAGTAATGCTCTGGGGCTGTGGAAACGGACCGAAGTCCGGCGATACGGTTAAACCCATCGAATCGGATTTGGTGGAAAATTTTGACTCCGAGAGCAGCGCAAAAATCACTTTCGATGAGGAGATGCATGATTTCGGCAACTTGTCGGCAGGTGAGAACGTGAGCTACAGCTTCCATTTCCGCAATACAGGAAAGAAAGATTTGATAATCACCGGCTGCAGCGCAAGTTGTGGCTGTACGGTGCCCAGTTATCCGCAGGGACGCATCGCTCCCGGCAAGGATGGCTATCTGACGGTGTCGTTCAACAGCTCTGGCAAGGCTGGCGAGACATACGAGGAGGTGACGGTGGTGAGCAATGCACAACCCGGTCGCCAGACCTTGCGAATCCGTGCACAAGTGGGATTTTAGAAATTAAAAATTAATAATTAACAATTTGAGATTATGGGTTCAATGATTTTAATGATCGGCCTTTTGGTGCTGATGTGGGTTTTGATGATGCGTCCCCAGCGCAAGAAAGAAAAAGAGGAGCGTCAGTTCCGTGAGAATCTTCAGAAAGGTGACCGAGTTGTCTTCTCCGGCGGCATCTATGGCAAGGTGCATTCTGTCGACACTCACACCGTTGAGGTGGAGGTGTCGAACGGCGTTGTCATGACTGTCGAGAAGGGCATGATTCAGCCTGCTCCCGAAGAAAAATAACGGTTAACGGTTAATGGTTAACGAAGGGTAATATTCCATGAAGAGTGGACGGCGACACAGTACCTTGTCCTTTGTGGTGATACTGGCACTGACGGTGTTGGTATGGTTTGCTGTCGCCATGTCGGAGGTGAGGGAATACCCAGTCAGGGTGAAGGTGGAGATGACGGGTTTTGACAGAAACCAATACGCTGTGGTGCAGTCCGATTCCATGGTGACACTGCAGGTGGAGGCGACGGGATTCAGTGCGTTGCTGTATGGCCTGAAAGAGAAGCCTGTGACTCTGAAAATCAACATGAGGGGCGAGAACGTGAGGACATGGTATCGAGAGGGTGAGGCAGGAAAGTTGCTCTGTCGTTCGGTGTCTGTGGACGACTTGGGTGACAGACTGGCAAACGATTTGTCGGGGAATGGCATGCGGCAGATAGGCAGTGCGAAGGATTCGTTGAGGCTGGTGCTGGCGGAGCGTAAAAGCAAGGTGTTCCGTGTAGACATCAGCGACGTGAATGTCTCTTTCGCAGAAGGCTATGGCTTGTATGGAGAACCATTGGTGTCACCTGCAGAAGTGACTCTCTATGGCGATGAGGAATCATTGTCGAAAATCGAAAGGGTGAGGGTGATGCCGGTGAATATCAAGGGCCTTACGAAGAGCGGTGCTTACATGCTGTCGCTCGATACGGCGTGGAGAAACAATGATGTGTATGCCTCCACCGACAAGGTGACGCTACGGGTTTCTGTGGAGCAGTATGTAGAACGCGAGTATACACTTCCCATCGAGGTGTCGGAATCGGACAGCCTGACAAGGCTGAATCTCTATCCCGACAAGGTGCAGTTGAGAGTCTGGGTGCCGAGGCGCGACATAGCATCGGTGACGGCGGACCGCTTCTCCGTGGCTGTCGATTACCGTGATGTGACTTCCCGTGCCAGAAAACTCAAGGTCCGCCTCAACCGTTTCCCACAGACCGTCCGTGTCCACAGCCTCACACCAGAAGAGGTGAAGTATGTGGTGATTAAGTAGTCTGTAGTCAGGATGAAGAGAATTGGCATCACGGGCGGTATGGGCTGTGGCAAGACCACGGTGGTGGCTGAGTTTGAACGGCTGGGAATCCCTGCCTTTGTTGCCGACAAGGTGGGAGGCTCTTATTATGACGATGCCACGTTTCTTTCTGAGGTGAGAGCGGTTCTGGGAGACGGTATTTTCGATGTCGACGGGAAAGTGGACAAGAAACGTATCGCATCGATAGTCTTTTCCGACAAGGAGGCCCTTGGGAAACTCAACGCATTGGTACACCCCAGGGTGATGGCCGACTTCGATAGATTCTGTGCCCAGCATGCCGATAGGCCATACGTGATTTTCGAGAGCGCCATTCTGTATGATTATGGATTGGACCGCTTCATGGACAAGGTAGTATGTGTCTATCTCTCGCTCGACGAGCGTTTGGAACGCTTGAAGGCACGCGACGGAGCCGAAGAGGAAGCGCTGTTGTCGCGCATACATAACCAGATGTCGGCCGAAGAGATGATGCGTCGGGCCGACTATGTGATATTGAACTATGAGGGGAATCCTAGGAGGCGGCAGGTGGAATATATAGATAGGGAATTAAGAAAGTAAGATTTATAATGAAAGTAGTCAGTAATCAGTGGTCAGTGGTTAGTAGCTTGCGCATGTTTATTTGCGTCAGCATAATTTTCAATTTTTCATTTTTCAATTCGGCAACGGCCCAACCCCGTTGGGTAGACTCGGTGATGAACACCCTTTTGCTCGAGGAACGTATCGCGCAACTTATGGTGGTGCGGGTGCCGTTGGATATGGATGACGAGCAGGCTGCCGAATTCTCTGCCACGATGAATGGCTACAAGGTGGGCGGTGTCTGTTTCTTTGTCGGCACCGCCGAGCGACAGGCGGCGATGACACGCCGGTTCCAGAAAGATGCCAAGGTCCCGCTGTTGGTCTGCATCGATGGCGAATGGGGACTGGGTATGCGTCTGAAGGATATGTACAGCTTCCCTCGCAATGCCACGTTCGGAATGCTCGAGCCCTATGCCGACAGTATTGTCTATCGCATGGGTGAGGAGATTGGACGCCAGTGTCGTATGATGGGCATCCACATCAACTTCGCTCCGGTGGTCGACATCAATTCCAATCCCAACAATCCTGTGATTGGCACACGCTCTTTCGGTACCGACCGTGAGCGTGTCAGCCAGCTCGGCATCATGTATCTCAAGGGACAACAGAGCCAGGGGGTGATGGCAGTGGCCAAGCATTTCCCGGGACATGGCGATACCGACAAGGACAGCCATCTCGAACTGCCGGTCATCAACCATTCTCTTGCGTATATCGACACCATCGACACCTATCCTTTCAAGCGTCTCATCAAGGCTGGCGTGGGTGGCGTCATGGTGGCGCACCTGCAGGTGAACGCTTACGACAAGAATCGTCCTTCGTCGCTCAGCCCGGCGATTGTTACAGATTTGCTGAAGAAAAAACTGGGCTTTGATGGTTTGGTCATCACCGACGGCATCGACATGAAAGGTATCACCAATAGCTATTCCGGCGGTCAGGCAGAACTGGCGGCCATCCGTGCCGGCAACGATATTATACTCCTCCCTCCCGATGTGCCGCAGTCGATACAGACTATCAAGGAGGCGGCCCTGAAGGACAAGGAATTGCGAGAACAGATAGACTATCACTGCCGTCGTGTACTCGAGGCAAAATACAAGCTTGTATTGCCTCATATCAAAGACAAGATTGTAGTGCCTGGCGACAAACGTCGGGCCGCATGCGAGGAAATTTTATCTGAATTGAACCTCCACCTCGACAAGCGGATAGACTCTGTGGTCAACGCTGCTATCGCCGCCAAAGCCATGCCGGGATGCCAGATTGTGGTGCTTCATAAAGGCAGGATGATTCTCAACAGGGCTTACGGACAAATAAGCTATGATGAGGGATTCTCCGAGGTGGACACACAGACGTTGTATGACCTCGCCTCGCTCACCAAAGTCTGTGCCACCACCCTTGCGGTGATGAAGCTGGTGGACATGGGAAAACTGAAGATTGACGACCGGCTGAGTAAATACCTGCCTTACCTGAAAGGTACCGACAAGGAAAATATCACCATTAAGCAGGCCATGAGCCACTGCGCCCGACTGAAAGCCTTTGACAGCTACTGGCAGAAGGCTTCGGGCTATGATACCATTCTGCGCTTGGTGGCTGCGACGCCTCGCCTCAAAAAAGAAGGTTATGTCTATAGCGATTTAGGATTCATGCTGTTGAGCGACGTGGTCAGGCGTGTGAGCGGCAAGACTCTCGACCGTTTTGTGGACGAACAGTTTTATAAACCTATGGGGCTGAAGTTCACCTTGTTCAACCCGATGAAGAAAGGCGATGGCGCCGAAGGATTCGTCCGGGCAGAGATTGCACCTACGGAAAAAGACTCGTTGCGTGCCGACTATAAGGGTTATATCTGGGGCAATGTTCACGACCCCAATGCTTTCGCTATGGGTGGTGTCAGTGGACATGCGGGGCTATTTTCCAATGCCAAGGAGGTGGCTCAGATTATGCAGATGTTGCTTGACGGCGGAGTGTATAAAGGTCACCGCTACCTCAAACAGAAGACAGTCGAGACTTTCACCAAGCGTCATTATGGCAAGCAAGGCAACCGCAGGGCTTTGGGCTTTGACAAGCAGCTTTTCAAACCCTCGGATAATGCACAGGTATGCAAGGACGCTTCGCAAGCCTCGTTTGGACATACAGGCTTTACGGGCACCATGGTCTGGGTTGACCCCGAGTATGACTTGGTTTATGTCTTCCTCTCCAACCGTGTACACCCCACAGCCACGCCCAATCTGCTTGCTCAGATGAATGTGCGCACCGATATTCAAAGCATCCTTTATCAATACTTTAAAAAATAACTATTATCTAGTATCTGTAAACTTTTAACTGACTAACTATGGGATTCACCAAATGGATATTCGCCGGTCTGGGTTGGGCGCTGGGAGGCCCCATCGGAGCTTTGCTAGGGTTCTTTCTCGGTAGTTCGTTCGACACCTCGTCGACATTTGTCGGTGATGGCTCCACGCATCATGGTCCTTATCGCAATACCGGTACCCAAGCTGATATCAACGCCGCTTTGATGGTGCTTATCGCTGCAGTGATGAAGGCCGATGGGCAGGTGAAGAAAAGCGAACTCAATTATGTGAAAAAGTTCCTTCTGCAGAACTACGGAGAAGAGCGCGGGAAAGAGATGCTCAAGGTGTTGCAGCAGATGGTGCAGCAGGACATCCCCATCAACCAGGTGTGTGTGCAAATCAAGGTCAACACCGACTATAACACGCGCTACCACATGGTGGATTTCCTTTTCGGATTGGGGCGTGCCGACGGCTCGTTTGACCAGACAGAACTTAATATGCTGCGCCTCATTGCCCAGTATCTGGGTATTTCGCAAAGCGACTATATTTCTATCTATGAACGTCATGTAGGTGGCAGCTACTCAAGCAATCAGGCATTCAGGCAATCAAGCAATCAGAAAGATCCCTATAAGGTTCTCGGCATCACCAAAGATGCCACTGACGACGAGGTGAAGAAGGCTTACCGCAAGATGGCCATGAAATACCATCCCGACCGTGTGGCCGGCATGAGCGAGGAAATGCAGCGCAATGCCGCCGAGCAGATGAAGGAAATCAACGAAGCCTACGAACAAATCAAACTCCTTCGCCCCAACATCAAGTAGCTCGTTCATGAAAAAGGTGGTACTCATATTGATTGTGGTAATAGCCTCTATGGGAGCTGCAGCTCAGTCGAACCTCAAGCCCCGTTTTGGACTCACGCAAACGCAGGTGAACCACATCGACACCGTGCTGGCATGGATGACCAAGTACAATCATGCCGATTTCCGTTATGGTATCTGGGGTGGCAGTATATCTCCCAATAGGACCCAGCTTCTCAACCGGATGCTGACGGCTTACGAACTCTATGACTTGGCGTTGCATCACGTCTCGCCGTCGGTGAGGGTGACGGCTGGTGTTATCATCGTCAAACGCTACTCGCAGTTGGCTCCCCAGCTGGTGATGGATATGTTGGCTGATTCAGGGGTCTTTCATTCCAGTGCTTATTGTATTGGATATTCGGATTGGGTAGGTAGCTACGTTTTGGATGAGGCTGTGAATGAAAAATGTATGTCCGACAGTCTTTTGCATATCATCGACAGCCTTATTCTTACGTCCGACTATCGCCACATCCAGCGTCGTGGCAAGCTGATACGTCAGATGGCGCTCACCGATGAGAACCATGCGTTGTTGCTCCGTCTTTGGCAGGAGGAAAGACAGAACGGGGCGCTGCTCAAACTGGCCACTTTCCGTCGTGATGCTGACACTACGCTCGTTATTGAAGCCCTACACGAGAAACGCGGGAAACGTAATGGGCGAAGTCCGTACAATTATTTCCCCACCGCCGAACAACAGGCGATAAGTGCCATAACCGTCTGGCCTCATAAGGCTTTCAAACCTCATCTGGAGGCTATCGCCGATGATAATTATAGTAATACAGCCTTCTACGAGGCGGTGCTGTCTTTCGACACGACTTGGGCTGCGGCATGTGTCGATAGCATTTTTGCCCGTTTGGCCCGCAACCCTAAAAACGAAGTGAAGGATTATGCTCCGCAGGGGAATATGACATTGTGGGCAGGTGAGGCGCTATATCGGACGTTTAACAAACTATCCCATCCCAGTGCAGAGCTGAGACGGCGCCTATGGCATTATATTGTGGTGCCTAAATATTAGTTTGCCAATCTCTCCACCACGGTGCCGACAAGTTCGCGCATCTGGGGGTGGTAGTCGTTGAGGAACGTCCCTTTGGGACGGTTGGCAATGATGAGGCATACCGTGAGGGCTTCATGTCCTAGCAGGTGGCTGAAGCCGAAGATGGCCGAAGTCTCCATCTCGAGGTTGGTCACAAGAGTGTTGTCGTAGGAGAACGAAGCCAGTTTTTCGTTGAGATTGTCGATGGAGGGATGCAGGCGCACGGTGCGTCCCTGTGGACCATAGAATCCGGGAGCGGTGGCGGTGATGCCGTGGTGCATATCAAAGGCGACCTTCTTCAGCAGCAACTCGCTTCCTTTTACACAATAGGGCCGTGCCAGCCGCCCGTCGAGTTCAAGGTGTCGCAGTAACGTATCCTCCACATCTGACCACTGACCGCTGGCCTCTGACCACTCTTTATAGTAGTTCATCAGTCCATCGAGGCCGATGGCGTAGCGCGAGGCAACGTGGCTGCCACAGTCGATATCCTCCTGTAGTGAGCCGCTGGTGCCGATGCGCACAATCTGCAGGTGCCGGTCGCTTGTCACTGACCACTGGCCACCGACCACTCTCAAGGCGGCATCCAGTTCGGTCATCACGATGTCGATGTTGTCGCATCCCATGCCGGTCGACAGGGCTGTCATACGGGTGCCATGATAGGTGCCGGTGAGGGCGTGGAGTTCGCGGTTTTGCGACTCAAACTCCACGCTGTCGAAGATTTCTTTGAACATATTGACCCGCTCGGGGTCACCAACAAGCAGCACCTTGTCGGCCAAGGTGCTGCTCGTCAGTCTGATATGGTAGAGGCTTCCGTCGGGAGCCAGAGGCAGCTCTGAGGGTTTCATCTTGTTCTGGTGTTGGTGGTACCGCGGGTGCTCGACGAGCGGGGTGTCGTCGTGGTGGCACTGCTACTGCGGCTGGTCGTGCTGCGCGTGGTACTGGGAGTTTCGCTGCTGCGGGTGCTCGAGGAGCGGGTCGCCGCTGGGGCTTCGCTGTTGCGGGTACTCGAGGAACGGGTCTCTACCGTGGAGCGCGTCGGGGTAGTGCTGCGAGTCTCCGTGGTGCTGCGGGTTCCATAACTGTTGCGGGTCTCTGCGGTCCCACGCGTCTCGGTGGTGCTGCGGGTTCCAGAGCCACTGCGGGTCTCGGAGGTTCCACGTGTCTCACTCGTTCCGCTGGTTCTCGAGCTTCCGCGGGTCTCGGTGGTTCCGGTACCGGAAGTGCGAGTCTCGGTGGTGCTGCGGGTGGTCGAAGAAGTGGCGCTGCTGCTGTTGTCGCCGCCGCGTGTGCCTCCTGCCGCGCGGGTCGTACTGGTCGTGGTGCTCGAGCCGCTGTAGCTGCTTCTCACTTGAGTGCCCGTGGAGGGGTTGTGGTCGCGGGTCATCTCCGCAGTGTTGATGGTGGGACGGCTGCTGCCGGGTGTCCAGGAGCCTGTAGGCATGGGGGCCGGAGTGTTAGGGTGGCGCATGTAGTAGTAGGGCAGGGGTGGAGGAGGCATGCCGGGACCGTAGGTGTAGGCGGGGGGCATCCAGCCGTGGCGGTGTATGTCATAGTGGTAGGTGCGCACATATCCGTGTCTGTGAGTCACCCTGGTGTAGGGGTGGTAGGGCGGGATGTACCAAGTCAGCGTCGGCATCCTCACATCCACCCGGAACCTCAGGTATTGGGCGGCATTGTACATCCTGCCGCCGCTGAACAGCCACACGCCTTCCAAATCCAGTGGCATGTAGATTTCGTCGCCCGTATAGGCATCGTAACCGTAGACCCAGAGCTCGTAGTAGGAGGAGTTCACTCGCTCCATCCACACCTCGTTGATAAGCACGTAGGTGGGGAGCTCATACTCATAGCCGAAGTAAATCATCATCTCGTTCTGTGCGTTGAGATAGCTGACGGTTCTGGTGGCTTGGCTGTAAGTGAAGTAGTGGACCGACCGTGCGGAAACTTCGAGGCTCAGGAGAGCCATAACTACTAAGATTGCAATGCGTTTCATAAGGCGTTGGGTTTTTGTTTTCATCTTTTTAGTATTGCAAAAGTACAAAAACTTTCACAACTGGCAAAAAAAAACTACCACTGACCACTGACCACAGACCACTGACTACCGATCACTTTCCTGACAATTAGTCACTTATAAAAAATTAAGAATTTTTATTTTTATATAATGTGTTTTTTTATTATTTTTGCAGCGAGAAAATAGTGTTTTTTATGTATAAAATGAAACATTTTTTGATTGCTTTTTTGGCTTGTGCACTCGTTTTCGGCGCAGCCGATGTGCAGGCTCAGTCCGGAAAGAAGAAAAAGAAGAAGTCTACGAAACCGAAGACTGAGAAACCCGTGGAGCCTACCTTCACCACGCTCCCTGCCAACAGCAACGACTGCCTCTTCCCCATCAACCTTGACATGGATGTGCCCTATGGACCCACCAACGCTCCCGACGGCGCCGGCCGCATCCAGGAGATTGTCGCCGACAAAGCACACCCCAACATCTTCGAGCGCGAGCACAACTCCGTGTGGTACAAATTCACAGTGCCCTATAACGGCGAGTTGGAAATCAGCATCGTACAGGTCTCCCCCTGGGACGACTACGACTTCCTCGTCTATAAGAACACCGGCAACTACTTCTCCAACCAGGTGATGCTCAACAAAGTCACCCCTGTCGCCGTCAACATGGCCAATATCGACAGCGCCCTCATGTTCAAGACCGTCATGCAGAGCGAGAAGGAGAAAGCCAAAGCCGAAGCCGAGGCCAGGCGCACCGAGCGCCAGGCTGCCCGCCGGCAGACGCCCGATGACCTGCCTCCCTTGGAGACTGTTCCCGACAGCAAGCCCACCATCGGCATGTTCCACGATGCCACCGACGTTATGCTCACCAAGAACCAGACGGGCAAATACATCAAATCCATCCCCGTCCGTGCCGGCGAGGAATACTACATCGTTCTCGACAACCGCACCGTCAACGGCCAGGGCCACACCATCAAGGTCTCCGTCCACGTCAATGCCTACGAGCCCATTGTAGTCTTCTACGACCGTAAGGGCAAGAAATATGTCGACGTCAACCTGATGATTCTCGAACGTGGCGGCCAAGGCGGCGAGCGCACCATCATCAACGACGAACACTTCCGTGGTGGACGCATCAAGTTCATCCCTGGCTACAGCTACCTCCTCTACGCCAAGCGCGACGGCTACTTCTCTGTCTACCGCGAGTTCAACTCCCGTGCCCTTATGGAGCGTGGCGACACCATCATGAAGTTCGACCTCGAACGCACCGAGCGCGGCTCCACCTTCCCCATACATAACCTCGACTTCGAAAGCGGCGAGGCCACACTTATCGGAAACTACGACTCCGTCCTCATGGACTATGTTGCCATGTTCCGCAACCACCCCGAGGTCAACTTCCTCGTCAAAGGCTACGTGCAGAGCTATGGTGTCAACGTCGAGGCCGACATGCTGCTGTCGCTCGACCGCGCCAAGAGCATCAAGAACTGGTTCATCAAGCACGGCATCGACGCCACACGCATCTCCACCGCCGGCATGACGAAGAACGAAATCAAACGTGCTGCTGCGGCAGCCCTCAACGAGAAGGGAGGAGGCTTCAGCACCGTCAAAGCCGAGCTCATCATCACAGGCAAAGACGGAAAATAAAAAGTGATATTTGAAACATGAAAACCTCTACCCCGTAGGGGTTTTCTTTTAATAGAAAAGCGATTATGCAACGAATTCTTGCATTGGCTATGCTCCTCACCCTCGGCCTCGCCGCCTCGGCGCAGACCGACTGGAAGAAGGTGCAGAAACTCATCGACAACGGCTCCTACAAGAGCGCCTACGCCCAGGCGGAGAAAGTCTATAAGAAGACGAAGAACAGCAGCGAGCTGCTCACCTCGGCGTGGTATATGATGCGGGCCGCAACGTGGTACCAGGAGGATTCCTACGACAGCTCCGTGGCTCGCTACCGTGCCATCCTGCCGCGCCTCGAGGCTCCCGAACGTGCCATCTGCTATGCTCTGCTGGGAGTGGGGGACAGTGCGCTGATGGACGAGGACCTGTTGAAGCGTACCCCCTCCGACCGGGTGAAGCAGTTCTGCGTGGGATCGGATGTCAAAGGTAAAGGCGTCGACGTCACCCCCACGGTATACGACGTGGTGGTGCAGAGTCTCTTGTTGAACGAGGCAGAAAATGGGGCAGAGCTGATTGAGAAACTGGTAGAGTTTCATAAGAACGACGGCGACGATATCCGCATCTGGCTCGACTTGGAATACCTTGAATGGCCATACAAAAGTCAGACGATTGACCCGCAGGAGTTGTACAAGTTCTATATTAATAAGTATCGCGCGAGCAAATGCATGCGCAAAACGCAGTTCTACAGTGGTCTGGCGCAGTACCTCTACAGCCATGACCGTCGCGAGGAAGCACTCCGCTACTGCGACACGGCCATCGCCCTGGCTCCCAAGAGCACAGGCGGCAGTGCGGCGAATGCTTTGCGTGACCAGATCACACAGACCGAGATAGTCTTCAGTTCTTACCTCAACAATACCGAAGCCCTCCCGGGACGTCCGTCGCTGCACATATTGGAATATCGCAATATCGGCCGCATCCACTTCGGCATCGCACCCTATGAAGAGGCTGAACATGGCAACCGCCCCAACCCCAAGGTGTTCCGCAGCTGGGTGCTCGAGGTGGACACCACAGATAAATACTACACTCGCAACATCTTCTTCGATGTGCCGGCCCTCGAAACCGGGCGTTGGATGTTGGTGGCTTCGCCCGATGGCGTGTTCGACAAGAACGACGCCATGCTTGAAATCAAGTGTACCGACTTGAAAGTTATGCAAATAGGCGGGAATGTGTTCCAGCTGGTCAATGCCATCACCGGCGACCCCATCGTGGGACAGGAGGTGGTGTTTTTCAGAATGTACAACCAGGAAGAGAAGATACTCCAAACGTCTTTCTCCGATAACGACGGCCGTGTGCGTTATGAAGGGGACAATGCCCGTTATTCGTTCAGGATTGTCCGCAATGGCTATGAGTTTGTCGACGACACTTGGAACTATGGGAACGGCAGGGAATCCAAAATGGAACATCAATCCATGCTCTTCTGCGACCGTCCCGTCTACCGCCCGGGCGACACTGTACATGTGGCCATGCTACACTATGAGACCAATGGCTTTAATGGTCGCTCACTGGAGGGTCGGAAGGTGAAATTCACGCTCCATGACCCGAATTACGAGGTACGCGACTCGGTGTATTCCGTCACCGACGACTTCGGTGTGGTTTCCGCCATGTTCATTATCCCCCGCAACTGTCTGGCCGGTGGATGGGGCGTTCGTATAGAATCTGGTGATGATTATTATGATTTTGGCGAAAACGACTATCTTGATATTTGGGTGGAAGAGTATAAACAACCCAAGTTTATGGTCTCGCTCGACGCTACCCAGCCACTCGGCAACGCTGCCGCTCAGCCGCCCACCCTCGGCCAACCCTATACCGTCCACGGCCTGGCTCAGGCCTACAGCGGTGCCAAGGTCGACGGTGCCAAGGTGCGCTACACCATCACCCGCTACACCCGCTACTGGCGCGAGTATGGCGGATTCGCCTATCAAACCATGACCGACAGCACCGTTACCGCTGCCGACGGCTCCTTCGCCATCACTTTCACCCCCATGCCCGATAGTACGGCGAACCTCTCCAGGAAGCCTAATTTCTACTACGAGATTTTAGCCGAGGTCACCGACCTCAACGGCGAGACCCAGAGTGACCAAACCAAGATAGTTGTGGGCTATCACAACACCACGCTGGAATTGGCAGGCATCCCGAAACCCGAGGTCTCCGCGCTCGAGAGTGTCGCCTTCGCCCTCAAGGACATCAACGGACGCCCTTTGGAGGGCGACGTGAAAATCACCGTCAGCCGCCTCCACCTGCACGACACCGCGCGACTCCTTCTGCCGATTATGATGAGCAGAAACAACAACGTGTACAACACGCTGAGCCGCGAACGCTTCCACGAACTCTTCCCCACCTATCTCTATTCCATCGACGAATACAGGCCTCGAAACTTGAAATCGGACTGGGACTGGAGCACCACCGAGCATACCACCGCCGACGAGTTGCAGCACACCGTCAAGTTGCCCTCTCTGCAGTCGGGTTACTACAGGGTGGTGGCTACCTGTGGCGAGGAGGCTGACACTCAATATGTCCGGCTCACCCTCCCCGACGAGCGTCGTGTGCAGAGCTGTGCCTCGCTCATCTGGGCCGATATCCAATACTCCGACAATAGCTCCGTGCCCACCGCGCAGCCTGGCGACCGCATCACCCTGCGCTATGGCTCGGCTTTCGACGACGTGCGCTTCTTTTATATCCTCGCCGGTCCCGACGGCACCGAGCTCGATGTACGCTGGCTCCCCGCCGGACGTGGCATCAAGCGTCTCTCCATCTACGTCGACAGCGCCATGCTTGGCGACTTCACCGTCAACCTCTTTGCTGTCAAGGACGGCGTCACTAGCAGCTGGGGCGAGCACATCTATGTGCCTTTCCGCCACAAGCAGCTTAGGATGGACATCACCACCTTCCGCGACAAACTCCAACCCGGCGAACAGGAGGAATGGACCATAAAAGTATCAGGGGTGCAAAAACCCACTCAGCCACTCGGTCACCCTGCCGCTCTCATCATGTCCATGTACGACGACGCCCTCACCTCCTATGGCCGTGGTTCCATCAGCCTCATGGACTACCCTTGGCGTTCATACAGGTCGATCAACACCAACTGGCTGTCGCAATATGGATATACGCGAGTCTATACCTCCCAAAGATATTACTACAAAGGAGGCGATCCTGAAGTCATCTTCTGGATGGTCGACAACAGCATCCTCGCCAGCGGCAGATACAGAAGGGGGAAATACAGAGGCATGGAATTGATGGACCAGAACGTCATGTATGCCCTCAAAGAGTCCGCCCAGTTGGATGCAATTGAAATTGCTGACGAAAAAATACCTGTCATCGAAATCGGCGCCCCCGAATCAGGCGCGCGGATAACTTCCGACGATATCGCGCACATGCCCGGCAACAGCGTTGATGCGATTGTCGCTGCTGTTGGTGGCTTGGGCTACAGCGACGGCAGTAGCCACACCGCATCGCACAAGCCTGTCGAGGTTCGTTCCAACCTCAGCACCCTGGCCTTCTTCGTCTCCGACCTCCGCACCGACGCCTCGGGCACCGCCACCTACCGTTTCCGTGTGCCCGACCTTCTCACTCGATGGCGTTGCGAAGGCTTCGCCTTCACCAAGGACCTCAAAATTGGCACCCTCAACCGCTACCTCGTCACTCAGAAAGCCCTCATGGTCCAGCCCAACATCCCGCGCTTCCTCCGCCACGGAGATAGCCTTATGCTCATGGCTAAAGTGATGAATCTCACCGACACCGTCCGCCAGGTGAGAGTGCTGTTTAGTCTGAGCAATCAGAACATTCCGATGATTCTGAAAGAGCAGGTAGTCAGCGTCCCTGCCCAGGGTTCTGCCCAGGTCATCTTCCCCATCAGCAACCTTCCCAGCGACCTCTACGTCGCCACCTATGAAATCACAGCCCAGACCATCGACAACGAGTTTGCGCGTCGCGACCTTCCGTTCTACAGCGACGGCGAGCGCGGCCAGATCCCCGTGGTCTCCTCCCGCCAGGCCGTCACCCTCTCACAACCCCTCTACATCAACGGCAAAGGCGAAAAAACTTTCACCTTTCACCTTTCACCTTTCGGCTCAACCGCCGAGCCCCACTTCCTCGCTGCCGAGCTCACCACTGACCCCATGTGGCTCGCCGTCAAAGCCATGCCTTACCTCAAGGAGCAGGAGAACCCCTCCACGCTCTATCTCGCCAACAGCCTCTATGTCAACACCCTCGCCAAAGGAATCTTGGAAAAAATAGACATACCGGAAATACTCGGAAAGACAGCATTGCTGGAAAACACGGAATCTACCCGCCTGAAGATGAACGAGGATATCAAGCAGACCCTCCTTGAGGCCACGCCGTGGCTCCGCGACGCACAGTCGGAAGTGGAACAGCGTCAGGCTATTGTCAACTATTTCGACTCCGTCCGCATTAACTCCGAACTCCGAACTCTGAATTCCGAACTCTCCACCCGCCAGAACCCTGACGGCGGCTGGAGCTGGATGCCCGAGGGCGAAAGCTCTACCTGGGTCACCATGCAGGTCCTCAAACGTGTCAACATATCAACGTATCAACTTATCAACATAGAAAATGCCCTCGCCTATGTCGACCGCGAGGAGCAACTCCACTACGAAAAATACATCAAGCCCTATCTCAAGAAAGGCTACAACTGGGAGCCCGACAACATTGACTACCTCTACACCCGCTCGTTCTATGGCAACGGTAGCACAGAGGCCTACAATTTCTACTACAAGAACGCCCTGAAGAACTATAAATCCTACAACAACCTCTACACCCAGGCCCAGCTGGCTCTCATCTTCCAGCGCCACGGTGACAAGAAGGCCGCCCGCGACCTCATCCGCCGCCTCAAGGAGAAGAGCCTCGTCAGCGACGAGATGGGCATGTACTGGCGCGACAACCGCAGCGGTTGGTGCTGGTACGAGCGTCCCATCGAGACGCAAGCCCTTCTCATCCAGGCCTTCCGCGAGGTTACGCCCAAGGACACCCTCTCCATCGCCCTCATGCAGCAATGGCTTCTCAAGCAGAAGCAGACCACCCACTGGGACAACGACCGTGCCACCGTGGAAGCCATCAACGCCCTGATGCAAGGTGAAAGGTTAAAGGTGAAAGGTGCAAGTGAGGTTGACGCCGTACAACTAACTGTCCTAGGAGAACCTTTCACCTCTCACCTTTCACCTCTCACCTCCCTCGAGGGCTACCGCTCACAGCGCTGGACTGGCGCCGACCTTGACACACTTTTAACTCATAACTCTCAACTCATAACTCTGAAAAAAGAGACTCCCGGTATCGCCTGGGGCGCTGTCTACTTCCAGTACACCGACGACATGGACAAGATACCCTCCTCCGAGAGCGGCATCACCCTCAAGCGCACCTACATTCACGAAGGACCGTGGAAAGTCGGCGACAGGGTCAAGGTCCACATCGAAATCTCGGTAGACCGCAACATGGAGTATCTCGAACTCATCGACGGCCGCCCCTCCTGCGTCGAGCCTCTCAGCACCCGTTCAGGCTGGCATTGGAGCAGTGGACTGCACTACTACGTCGAGGTCAAAAACACCGCCACCCACTGCTACATCAACCGCCTCGAAAAAGGCAAGTATGTCGTTGAATACGAGGTATATGTCACCAATCCGGGCACCTTCCTCGCGGGTCCCGTCACCATGCAGTGCATGTACGCTCCCGAGTTTCGCGCCACCGCCCCTGCACAGCGTTTGAGCGTCGATTGAAAATCAACGACTTATATACACTAACTCTTACTCAACTCTTACTCATCTCTTACCCCTCTCTTACCCACCTCCCACCGGGGTAGGAGAAGGGTAGGGGAAGGAGGATTGTTGGCAGATTGTGGAAAAAAATCCCAATGGAATTTGTAGGGTTTAAATCTTTTTTGTATATTTGCATTTTCACAATATTTGCCCCATTGGGGTGAACTTATTGTGTATTAAATAATAATATAATAATGAACAATAAAAATATAACTCCCTGCACTGTAAATGTGGCTTCCGAGACGGGTACGCTGCGAGCTGTGCTGCTGCATCGGCCGGGTGTGGAGATTGAGCGCATGACACCGCTCAATGCCGCCCATGCCCTTTACAGCGACATCCTCAATAAGCCCATCGTCGACAACGAGTATTCGAATTTCTGTGGTGTGCTGGAGAAGTGGACGAATGTCTACTATGTGGAGGATATCCTTGAGGAACTTTTGAAAGACAACGAGATAAGACGTCACCTGGTTTTCGAGAGTTGCGATATGGACGACTGCGACGACGGCCTCGCCGAGCAGTTGATGAGCCTCGACGCCAAGCAGTTGGCCGACATCTTGGTCGAAGGTTATCAGGACCCGGAATGGGATGGTATGGATGACGACCGCTACCTGCTCAAACCGCTCTACAACCTCTTCTTCACCCGCGACGCCTCCAGCACGGTCTACAACCGCGTGCTTATCAACTCGATGAGTTTCGAGGTTCGCGAGCGCGAGACGCTGATTTACGAGGCCATCTTCAAGCACTTCTTCAAGGTGGAGACCCTCAACGCGATGGCGTGGGACCGCGACGCCCGCACCGAGGGTGGCGACGTCCAGATTGCTTCGCCCGACCTGCTCTGCATCGGCCAGGGAATCCGCACCAACACAAAGGGTATCAAGTATCTGGCTCAGACTTTCGCCCAGGAACGCGAACGTTTCAATATTTTGGTGCAGGAGTTGCCGAAGAGCCCCGAGAGCTTCATTCACCTCGACATGGTGTTCACCTTCCTCGGCAAGCACCAGTGCATGGTTTTCGAACCGATGCTGAAGAAGACAGGTCTCTTCGCCGGCAAGGACACCACGCTGATTACCATTGAGAACGGTAATATCAGTTACAAGAAGTTCCCCAATATCGTCAAAGGACTGGAGAACCTGGGCTGGGATATTGAACCTGTCATCGGCGGCGGCAGCGACCCGTGGGTGCAGCTCCGTGAGCAGTGGCATTCGGGCTGCAATTTCTTCTCGATGGGCGACGGCAAGATTATCGGCTATCGTCGCAACACGCAGACGATAGAGGCCCTTGACAAGGCGGGCTTTGCCGTCCTGAACGCCGAGGATATAGTGAGCGGAAAGGTTAATATGAAGGACTACGAGAAGTTTGTGGCCGCCTTCCCCGGCAGCGAACTGCCCCGTGCCGGCGGCGGCGCTCGCTGCATGACGATGCCGATATTGCGTGACGCGCAATAAACTAAGAAGTAAGAACTAAGAACTAAGAATAATGGATAACAACACATTTAATCTGAAGACCCCGAGCTTGACACGCGGCATCCTGGTGACGATACTGGGACTGATGGTGTTTTCTATGGGGTTGGGGACCGTGGGTGTTCTTCTCGGTCTGGGACTCATCAGCTTCGGAGTGTACGAGGCGGTGAGATTCTCGGTGATTTTCAAGAACACCGCAGTAGGCCGCCCGTCGTGGAAGAAAAACGAAGAGCAGTCCGAGGCTGCTGAAGGCTGCGGACTGAAAAGCTACCACCGTGTGGACCTCATTATGGGTTTGGTGGTGGGTGTTGTGGCCAGTGCGGTGTATATCCTGACCGCCGAGGCCACGGCATCATGGTGGGACTGTGGCGAATATACCGCCACGGCCAACAAACTGCAGGTGGGTCACCCCCCGGGAGCACCCACGTTCCAGCTCATCGGACGCCTTTTCTCGATGTTCTCCGACCCTGCCGATGTGGCGCATGCCGTCAATGTGATGTCGGCTGTCTGCAGCGGTCTGACCATCATGTTCCTCTTCTGGGGCATCACTTTGTTGGCCAAGCACTTGCTGCCTGACCCGAAGAATGTCTCCCTGAAGGATTTCCGCACCTGGGGCGTATTCGCTGCCGGCTTGGTGGGCGCTTTCGCCTACTGCTTCAGCGACAGCTTCTGGTTCTCGGCAGTGGAGAGCGAGGTCTACGCCATGTCATCGTTCTTCACGGCGCTGGTGTTCTGGGCTATCCTCAAATGGGAGGAGCAGAGCGACGATAAGCATTCGCTGCGCTGGATTGTGCTCATCAGCCTGCTGGTGGGTGTGGCCATCGGCGTCCACCTACTGAACCTCCTGACGGTGCCGGCCATCTTCTACGTTGTCTACTTCAAGAAGTGGCCGCGAGTGACGTGGGGAGGCTTCCTGCTGACGGGTGTGCTTTCGTTTGTCACGCTGGCATTGATTCTTTGGGCTATCATCCCGGGCATCGTGAATCTCGACTCGGCCTTCGACGTGTTCTTTGTCAACACGCTGGGTCTGCCGTTCAACACGGGCACCATCTTCTACTTCGCCCTGATAGCGGGTGTGGTGGTATGGGGTCTGTGGTTCTCGCAGCATCGTAAACGTCCGATGCTCAACGCCGCCCTGATGAGCTTCGCCATGCTGGTGATAGGTTATTCGACCTTCTTCATCCTGGTCATCCGCGCCAACACCAATACGCCGCTCAACGAAAACTGCCCGAAGGACGCCGTGTCGATGCGTGCCTACCTAGGTCGTGAGCAGTATGGCGACACGCCGCTGCTGACGGGCCATTACTACACCGAGATGCCGGTCGACATGGAAAAAGGCTACACGAAGTATGTGCGTGGCAAGGATGCCGACGGCGATGACCGTTATATTGCCGCTGCATACGATATGAAATATGTGTATATCGAGCCGTCGCACTTCCTGCCCCGCATGTGGAGCACCCAGCGCGACATCCATCCGGTGTACTACCGCTACTGGACGGACAAACTGGACGACGACACCCCGACACTGGGCGAGAACATCACATTCATGAACCGCTACCAGTTCGGCTGGATGTATTGGCGCTACTTCATGTGGAACTTCGCCGGCCGCCAGAACGACAAGCAGGGCCATTATTTCAACACCGACGGCACCCGCGACTACCTGAAGGGCAACTGGATCAGCGGCATCAAATTCCTCGATGCCGCCCGTTTGGGTCCGCAGGGCGACCTGCCCGACTCCATGGCCAACGACAAGTCGCGCAATGTCTACTACCTGCTGCCGCTGCTGCTGGGTCTGATAGGTTTGGTCTATCATGTCATCCGTCATCCCAACGACGCTTTCATCGTCCTGCTGATGTTTATTATGACAGGTATGGCCATCGCTTTCTACCTGAACATGCCACCCTGCCAGCCGCGTGAACGCGACTATGCCTTCGTGGGCTCGTTCAGCTTCTTCGCCATCTGGATTGGCCTGGGAGTGATGGGCTTGTCGGAATGGATCAGCGCGAAGAAAGAGAAGGTCTACATGATTGTCATGCCGATAGTCTTTGTCGTCAGCATGCTCTGCGTGCCAGTCCTCATGGCCTGCCAGAACTGGGACGACCACGACCGCTCGGAGAAGACTGCCGCACGCGACTTCGCTGAGAACTACCTCAACAGCATCAAAAAGAACGGTGTCCTCATCACCTTCGGCGACAACGACACCTTCCCCCTCTGGTATATCCAGGAGGTAGAGGGCGTCCGCACGGATGTCCGCATCCTCAACTACACCCTCTCGGGCATGTACTGGTATGTGGAACAGCTGTTCAACAAGCTCTATGACGGCGAGCCGCTGCCCTTCACGCTGACCAAGGACTTCTACGGGCTTGGGCAGGATCAGGTGGCGATGGAACAGTCGAACAACTACCGTGAGGTTACCGAGGTGCTGGCCGAGGTGCGCGACAATCCAGGCAAGTTCATCCGCAAAACCATGAACGGAGATGATATCCTGGCCCTCCCGACCAACAAGTTCAAGATTACCCTCGATATCCCTGCCTTGGTCGAAAATGGCGTTATCCCCGCGGATATGGCCGACAAGGTGGATACGGTCATTAAATGGGAAATCAAGAAACCGGCGCTCTATCGCCACGAACTGATGCTGCTCGACATTGTCGGCACCAACAAGTTCATGCGCGATATCAACATCGGCTATCCCAAGCAGTCGGGCATCGACAAGATATTCCCCCACATTATGGAATACAGCATCATCGATGGCCTGAACTACAAGTTGGTGCCCTACCGCTCCGACCGTATCCTCAGCTGCGAAAGCTGCGGCGTCAAGTACAAGATGAGCCCTGTCTGCCCGCAGTGCGGCAAACCCTCGGGATGGAGAACATGCACCGAGACTTCGGCCGACTACTTCCTCAACGACGTCAAGCGTTGGGGTAGCCTCGACAAGGACATCTACATCGACCCTGTGAGCCGTGAGCAGTTTGTCCCCAGACTCTACCAGACGATGGTGCTGCTTGCCCGCGAGGAGAATGAACTTGGCAACAAGGACAAGGCTCAGAAACTCCTGGATCTCTACCACAAGAATTATCCCAACAAGAACTTCTGCCCCGAAAACATCCCGCCGCAGTATGTCGAGATTTACTATGCCATCTATGGCAACGAGAAAATCGACAAGGTGAACGAGATGTGGAACTGGCTGTTCGAATACAACAGTGCCTTGGCGAAGTACTATTATGGCTTCCCTATCGAGAAGATGGCAGGTGTTGAAACCGAGTTCTATCAGGCGTTGCAGTGTGTGGCTTATCTGCAGAAGTTTGCATCGGAGACGCTGAAAGACGCCGCCCTCTCCAAGAAGGCCGAGGATATTCTGAATCGTTACACCCCAGCAGAATTGTACGCCGCACAATGACCAAAACAAGAAAACCCAAGCTGAAGAAATATGTCCTCACGCTCTCTGAGCGTGAGGCCCTCCGGCTCGGCCGCTATGCCGACGCCGTCGGCGTGAGCCGTCCCGCAGCCCTGCAGCGTCTGGTGAAGCAGGCCCTGCGCCAGGCCGCCGATGTGCCGGCAGGCAAGGATAATACAAACCAGCTCGGACTCTTCGACACTCTTCAGATCGATATCTTCAACAATACCGCAGTAGTTAATAATAAGGAATCAAAATGAAAAAGGTATTTTTTGTAGCCGTATTGTTTTCAATTTTCAATTTTCATTTTTCACTCGCCCACGCGGAGGGCAACACCATTGATGCTGGCTCGGAGATTATCGGCCACGTCACAGATGCCCATTCGTGGCACCTGTTCGACTATGTGTCCGACGGCGAGACCCACTCTGTG
The DNA here is from genome assembly GCA_902776365.1 of uncultured Bacteroidota bacterium. Classification (GTDB taxonomy): domain Bacteria; phylum Bacteroidota; class Bacteroidia; order Bacteroidales; family P3; genus Colimorpha. The sequence goes on from CACYPU010000001.1 coordinate 244,718, forward strand.
GCTATCCCCCTGCCCGTCATCCTCATCAACGACGGCCATCTCGACATCTTCATGTCCTCGAAGTTTGAGCACGGCCACGCCTCCTACAAGGGGTACAGCCTTGTGGGCGGTGGCTCCGAGAAGGAGGAGATTGTCTACACCGATGCCAACGGAGTGGTGAGCAGCCCCGTTGACCTCTCCATTACCAAAACCTCCGCTGCTATTATGATTTCTGTCATCCTACTGATAATCATCGTGATGATTGCGAAGCGAGGCTACAAAAAACGCCCTAATCAGGCTCCCAAAGGCTTGCAGAGCCTCGTGGAGATGCTGGTGGTCTTTGTCCGCGATGACATTGTCCGCCCGATGATTGGCGAAGCCAAGTACCAGAAATACCTGTCCTATCTACTCACACTCTTCTTCTTCATCTTCTTCAGCAACATTCTGGGCCTCATACCCATCTTCCCCGCAGGTGGTAACATCAGCGGCAACATCGCCGTCACCGCCACCCTCGCCGTCATCACTTTCCTCATCACCAATATCAGCGGCAACCGCCACTATTGGACCGACATCTTCAACACCCCCGGCGTCCCTGCCTGGCTGAAGATTTTCCCGCTGATGCCTGTGGTCGAACTCATGGGTGTCTTCACCAAGCCCATCGTGCTGATGATCCGTCTCTTTGCCAATATGACCGCCGGCCATATCGTCATTCTCGGATTCATCTTCCTCATCTTCATCCTCAGCAACCTTTTCGGCAACGTCGTCGGTAGCGGTGTGACGGTTCTGAGCATTATCTTCAGCGTCTTCATCTCGCTGCTCGAATGCCTGGTGGCCTACCTGCAGGCCTTCGTCTTCACCATGCTCACCTCCCTTTACATCGGAATGGCCGTCGAAGAGCCCCACCATGCCGAAGCCCATTAATTTAGAAACCTTTTAAACAATTCAACACATGAAAAGCATTAAAGATATCAATTTTGCAGGCCGTAAGGTGCTGCTCCGCGTGGACTTCAACGTCCCCATGAATGACCAGAAGCAGATCACCGATGACACCCGTATGCGCGAGTCGATGCCCACCATCGAGAAACTGCTGAAAGATGGCGCCGCCATCATCATCATGGCCCACTTCGGCCGTCCCAAGAAGGGTGGCTTCGAGCCCGAGTTGACCCTCGAGCCCGTTGCCAAGTACCTCGAGACCCTCGTCGGACGTCCCGTGAAGTTCACCCAGGAACTCCTCGGCAGCGGCAAGCCCGAGGCTATGGCCAAAGAACTCAAGGGTGGCGAAGTGATGCTCCTCGAGAACATCCGCTTCTACCCCGAAGAGACCAAGGGAGGCGAGGACCTCGCCCGTCAGTTGGCAGCCCTCGGAGACTGCTACATCAACGACGCCTTCGGCGCCGCCCACCGCGAGCACTCCTCCACCGCCGTGATAGCAAAATTCTTCCCCAACGACAAATACTTCGGCTTCCTGATGGAGAACGAGGTGCGCAACCTCGAGAAGCTCATGCAGAATCCTCCGCGTCCCTTCACCGCCATCATCGGTGGCTCGAAGGTCAGCTCCAAAATCGGCATCCTCGAGAACCTCCTCGACAAGGTCGACAACATGATTATCATCGGTGGCATGCGCTACACCTTCACCAAAGCCCTCGGCGGCAAAATCGGCAACTCCATCTGTGAGGACGACAAACTCGACCTCGCACGCGAGCTTATGCGTCGCATGGACGAGAAGGGCGTGAAGTACTACCTCCCCGTCGATAGCGTCATCGGCGACAAGTTCGGCAACGACGCCAACACCCAGATTGTCCCCTCCGGCGAGGTGCCCGACGGTTGGGAGAGCATGGACTGCGGCCCCGAGAGCTGCAAGGCCATCCGCGACATCGTTATGAACAGCAAGACCATCCTCTGGAACGGCCCCGCCGGTGTCTTCGAGCTGGAGACCTTCGCCAAAGGCACCAAGGCCATCGCCCAGAGCGTCGCCGAGAGCTGCAAGCAGGGCTGCTTCGCCGCCGTCGGCGGTGGCGACAGCGTGGCTGCCGTCAAGCAGATGGGCATCGCTGACCAGATGAGTTACGTCTCCACTGGTGGCGGCGCCATGCTCGAATACCTCGAAGGCAAAGTCCTCCCCGGCATCAAAGCCATCCAGGACTAACCCTCGGTAAACCTAAACAAAGTGATGCAGGCTACCAGTTTGCATCACTTTGTTTATCCATCTTCAAATAAAAAAGAAGGCCGCCTCGACGGGCGACCTTCTTTTAAGGTTCAGGCTCTTCAGGCTCTACTACGATGAGCAGGGGTCCTTTGTGTTCCGCCTCGACGGATCCATGTCCATTTTCGAAAGGATTAGGACAATAGTCGATGATTACGCTTCCTTTGAGATGTTCTTCCCAGCTTAGGCGCTTATGTTCCGGAATGGGTGGTGCATCCTTGAGCGGGTCGTCAAGCCAGCAAGGTCTGTTGTCGTGGCATCCAACGACAGGGACGACTTCCATACTGTCGAAGGTTGTCTGAGGCCAGTTTCCACCTTTGTGTATCTTGTCCCAGCTTTGGTAATCATGTTTGGGAATGGAAGGCACTTTTGTGAAAACTGTTACCTTCTCATCTTCGGTGATGATTACTTCGGGGTAGTCGGGTGCATAGGGATATGTGTGGAGTTCAATGACTGTTAATCCCGGTGGGCGGTTGGGTGTATTGTTGATGAAAGTGTGAAGCACAGTGGTGTCGTTCTGTGCTTGCAGGTCAACGGCCATCGTCAGGGCGAGGACAGTCAACAAAGCGGCTCTTATGGGTCTGAGCGTATTCATTTTAGTCGACGAATCGGACGTAGTCGGATTTGCGGGGCAGGGGAGAGGGGATGGGCTTGGCGGGATAGCCGACGACGAGGTGGTCGATGCCCTCGTAGTCGCCTTCGATGCCGAGCTCTTTCAGCAGCGCTTTGCCCTCTTCGGAGTCGAACTCCTCTTTGGCGCGGTGGATCCAGCAGGAGGCCAGTCCCACGGCTTCGGCGCCGTTGGCAAGGTTGGTGAGCACGGCGCAGCCGTCGTAGAGGTAGGTGGGCACCTTGCGGTCGGCAAGGACCAGCAGCACCACGGGGGCGCCATAGAAGGGGTCGAAGCCCTCCAAGGGTTTCTCGCCACGCTGCTCCTTCAGCTGGTTCCAAATCTTGGCATTCATGGCCGAGAGACGGTCGCGCAGCGCCTTGTTGGTGATGGCTACGATGAGCGGGCTCTGCTTCCCATGACCCGTAGGAGCCCAGGTGCCGGCCTCGCAGACTTTCTCAATCAGTTCGCGTTCGGGCATCTGCGAAGAAAAAGCGCGGCAACTGCGTCGCGCTTTCATATTTTCAAGAGCTAGAGTATTCATTTGTTGAGCGTCGAGAAGAGTGTTGTTGTCGTGGTGGACAAGGCCTGCTGGTTTTGCTGGGTGGTGTTGCTTGAACTGACGTTGGAGAGGCCGTTGCACAGCAGCAGGGCGTTGATGAAGGCGTTAACGTTCTGGTTGGTAATCAGCCCGGCGGACGACATAACGAGGCCGGTGGCGAAGGCGGTGCGGTAGCTGGAGTTGCCGGCGTTGGCCTTGATTTGCGTGTAGCAGGTGGCCAGCGAGATGGCGTGGGCCAGGTTGTTGCCGGCGGTGAGGTTGATGGTGCCGGTGGACTTGTAGGAGTTGTAGAGACCCAGGACGGCGGTGCCGCAGGTCTGTCCCATGGTGGTGGCGGCGGTGTTCGACGAGGTGACCGAGTTGAGGATGCCGCAAGAAGAGAATGCCATAGTGGCAAAACATACCAAAATGATAGATAAACGTTTCATATTGTGTTGTTTTTAATTATTAATGATTCTATTTATCAATTGCAAAGATACAACTAATAATTAAAAATAAAAATTAAAAATTAATAATTTCGTCCAATTCGAGCCAGTGGAGCTCTTTCTCGTCGAGCAGGGCCATCACCTCGCCGATGCGGGTGGATGCCTTGGTTATCTCGGTCGGGTCGGTGAGGGTGCCGTCGCTGAGCTTCGTCTCGAGATCGACTTTCTCTGCCGTGAGGGCATCAATCTCGGCGGTGAGGGCTTCGTACTCTTTCTGCTCCTTGTAGGTCGCCTTCTTCTTAGGTGAAAGATGAGAGGTGAGAGGTGAAAGGTCGCTTGCGCGATTAGCAGCTTTTTTCTCTTTTTCTTCTTTCACCTTTAACCTTTCACCTTTCATCTTTTCTAGCCGGTAGATGGTGTAGTTGCTATGGTAGTCGCGGATTTTTCCGTTGCCCTCGAAGACAAGAAGATGGTCGACGATGTGGTCCATGAAGGAGCGGTCGTGGGAGACGATGATAAGGCAGCCCTTGTAGGTCTGCAGGAATTGCTCGAGAATCTGCAAGGTGTAGATGTCGAGGTCGTTGGTGGGCTCGTCGAGGATGAGGAAGTTGGGGTTGGCCATGAGGACCTGCAGCAGGTAGAGGCGACGTTTCTCGCCGCCGCTGAGGTTGCCGAAGTAGTTGTACTGTGTGGTGCCGTCGAAGCCGAAGTAGGTGAGGAACTGGTGCGCCGACATGCTCTTGCCGTTGTCGAGCTCTATCTCTTCGGCGATGTCCTTGACGAGGTCGATGACGCGGCGGTCGTCGGGCGCCGTCATGCCGGCCTGGGTGTAGTAGCCGAACTGGATGGTCTGTCCCACCACCACGCGCCCGCTGGTGGGCCTGATTTTCTCAGTGATGATGTTGAGGAACGTGCTCTTGCCCACGCCGTTGGGTCCCACGATGCCTATCTTCTCCCCCTTCTTAAACACATAACTGTAATCGTCAATTATTGGGGCATTTGTCTTGCACTCCCTTGTACTCCCTTGCACTCCTTGTACTACATAAGAGATATTGTACAGTTCCAGTATCTTGCCGCCGATGCGCTCGGTTTTGACGGTGAGTTGGGGGCGGGAATCGTCGAAGCGGGTGTGCGCCTTGGCTTCCAGCTCGTAGAAGGCGTCGATGCGGGCCTGGGCTTTGGTGCCGCGGGCCTGGGGCATACGGCGCATCCACTCCAGCTCCGTGCGGTAGAGGCTACGGGCTTTCGCCACCTCGGCGCGCTCGTTGGCTTCGCGCTCGGCCTTCTTCTCGAGGTAGTAGTCGTAACGGCCTTTGTAATGATAGAGGCGGGCGTTGTCGAGTTCGTAGATGTTGTCGCAGACGTTGTCGAGGAAGTAGCGGTCATGGGTGACCATCAGGATGGCCAGCCGCTGACGTGAGAGGAACTCCTCAAGCCATTCTATCATGTCGATGTCGAGGTGGTTGGTGGGCTCGTCGAGGATGAGCAGGTTACAGTCGTCCATGAGCAGACGGCAGAGGGCCACCTTTTTCTGCTCGCCGCCGCTGAGGGTCTCCATGGGGCGATCGAGGAGGGTGTCGACCTTCATACGGCTGAGGATTTCCTCCATGCGCTGTTCGAAGGTCCATTCGTCCTCGGTCTCGGGGCGCTGCACGTTGTAGACGAAATCGCGCACCATCTGCTTGGGGTAGGCTTCGGGACTCTGGGGGAGATATGCCAGCTTGAGGTCGCCCCGGAAGGTTATCTTGCCACTGTCCTGCAGGGTATTGTATCCGCGCTGCCCAGCTGCCGTCATAATGATATTGAGCAGCGTCGACTTGCCGTAGCCGTTGCGGGCGATGAGCGCCGACTTCTGCCCGGCGTTGATGCCGAAGGAGATGTCTTCGAAGAGCAGTTTGTCGCCGAAACTCTTGGTGAGGTTCTCGACAGTGAGCAGTGCGTCAGCCATTAGCGTCGTTCACAAATCTTGTTGTATTCTTCGTGTGCCGCTTCCATGAGTTTGAGAAAACGTGGGTCGGCATGGAGGCGGGCCACGGCGGCACTGGCGCAGAGGCGGCCGGCGTCGACGTCGCTCTGCCAGTGGAAGCCGGCAATGACGCGGCTCTGGCCGTAGCGGTATCCGATGGTCAGGATGGCGTCGGCATGCTCAGGTGCTAACTCGGTGAGCAGCAGTGCGGCGCTCCATCCGAGGATGGTGTGGCCGGAGGGGTAGGAGCCGTTGTGGCTCAGCTCCTCTTCGTCGCCGGGGACGATGGTGGGCTCGCCAAAGAAGACATAAGGACGTGTGCGCATATAGTTGTCTTTGGGCACCTTGCCTACCTGGTCGGTGGTCATCACACCGACGCTGAGCATCTCGTAGATGGCTGGTGTGGCCTCCTTGCTGATGGTGAAGCCCAGGGCATCGGCGTAGATGCGGCACATGCATGCCACGCTCCATTCAGCGTCGGTCACGGCGATGGCGCAACGCAGGCTGTCTTTGCGCTGCTCGAGGCCCCAGCGGTACTGAGCCTTGTCGTAGGCGAAGGCTGCGCTGGCGGTGTCAGGTGGCGCCGGCAGGAAATGGACGGCATTGGGCATGTTCTCCTTGGTAATGAGAGGGTCCTGTCCCGAGGCGCAGAAGGGGAGGAGGAGCGCGAGGGCGAGACCTATGGTCAAGTAGAGGTTATTTTTCATTTTCTTTTTTATTTTTCGTTTCTTTAACGTCAGCATGTTTTTTTTATTGTACGGAATACAATAATCTATTCATTTTGGAGTTATAGAAGAAAAAGCCGACAATGGTTAAGAAAGACAATAAATTCGACAAGGATAAGAAAGATTCCGGCAAAACTACCAAAGCCGGAACTGCCGGTGCTGCCAGAAGTGCCAGCTATACTCGAAAAACCAGGACCTCCCGTCCTGTGGGCAAGAAGCCTGCTGGACCGCAAAAGCCCAAGGAACCCCACCCTGAGGGGGCTATGCGGTTGAACAAGTATATCGCCCATGCCGGCATCTGTTCGCGTCGTGAGGCAGACGAGCTCATTGCCGCCGGCAGCGTGAAGGTCAACGGCAAGGTGGTCACCGAGATGGGCTACCAGGTGCTGCCCGGCGACGAGGTGCAGTACGGTGGCGAGAAGCTCCGCTCGGAGAAACTGCGCTATTTCCTCCTCAACAAGCCTAAAGGATTCATTACCACCACCGACGACCCGCAGGAGCGCCGCACGGTTATGATGCTCATGGACGGCTGCTGCGCCGAGCGCATCTATCCCGTCGGCCGCCTCGACCGCGCCACCACCGGCCTGCTACTCTTCACCAACGACGGTGAGCTGGCCAAGAAGCTGACGCACCCTTCCACGCAGGTCTATAAGATATACCAGGTGGAGCTCAACAAGCCCGTCACCAAGGAGGACATGAAGAAGCTGCTCGAGGGCATCGAACTGGAGGACGGCCCCATGCATGTGGATGATATCCAGTATGCCGCCGTGGGCAAGACCATCGACAAGCGCATCGTGGGCGTCGAGCTGCACAGCGGCCGCAACCGTATCGTGCGCCGCCTCTTTGAGGCCCTTGGCTACGAGGTGTACAAGCTCGACCGCACCACCTTCGCAGGCCTCACCAAGAAAGACCTCCCCCGTGGCCGCTGGAGAGAACTGACCGAGAAGGAGGTGGGATTCCTGAAGATGATATGATTATGAGAACAAAAAGTTGGCTGCTTTGTCTCGTCGCGATTTTCTGCGCTTGTGGCTCCCAGGATGCAGACAGGGGAGTTGAGCGTAAACTGCCCTCTGTCAAGGAGGAACAACTTGTCGTTCAGCAGCATAATATCTTGGTAGTGGAGGTGAATTCAGATGGTCAGCTGTTGGTCGACAATGAAAACATTGATATCAAGCAGCTGAAAGATAGAGCGAAAGCGTTCCTTAAGAAATCCGATGACGGTATCATCTCGCTACGCACCGACCGTAGCACATCCTACAATTTGTATTTTGAAGTCCAAGACTCGTTGACCGAGGCCATTATCGAGCTTCGCAATGAAATGTCCATGCGTGAATTTGGCTGCGAGAACTACAGAGACCTGGAAGATGACCAACGCAAAGCCATAGAAAAAGCCATCCCTATGGCCATTTCTGAAGCTGAGCCTATTCGCCGATAAGGAACACTGTGTTTCTTTTGTGTAAATCAATCTTTTCTCTTTCCGTTTTCCATCTTCCGCTCGGGAGGGAGCGGATGTATTGTGTCGGCAGCGTGAGGTCGCAGGCGATACAGACCATGGTATTGGGCTGAAGCACTGCGCTTAACGCTTCGAGCATCTGGTTGTTACGGTAGGGAGCTTCAATGAATATCTGCGTCTGGTGTTCGCGGTGAAGACGTTCTTCGAGATGGCGGATGGCGGCGGCACGTTTGCTCTTGTCGACGGGTAGATAGCCCACAAAGGCGAACGACTGGCCGTTGAAGCCCGAGGCCATCAGTGCCAGCATCAGCGACGAGGGTCCCACGAGCGGAACAATCTCTATGCCACGCCGTTGCGCCACCTTGGTAATCATGGCGCCGGGGTCGGCCACGCAGGGCAGGCCGGCCTCGCTGAGCAGGCCGATGTTCTCACCCCGCTCGATGGCATCCAGGTAATGACCAATCTCCTCGTGCGTCGTATGCTCGTTTAATTCAAAGAATTGTGTGTCGTCGATAGGGAAGTGGTATCCTGCTTTCTTGAGGAATCGCCGTGCAGTGCGCAACTCCTCGACGATGAAGGTGTGGCAGGTGGCCAGCAGCTCCAGATTATGTTTTGGCAGCGAGAAATCCATCTCTTCTGCTCCGATGGGCACGGGGAAAAGTATTATTCGTCCTCTATTCATTATTATCCTTTATAATAGTTCATTTCTTACCACGACCTGGGACATTATAGATTATGGGGCCGTTGACGTCGAACCACTTCAGTTTTCTTTCGGTAAGGTCGAAGTCAGCCTGCCAGAAGCTGTCTCCGCCATCGCATACGGCCAGTATGCGTTGCAGGTCTTCCACTTCGTGATAGACATAGAAGGTCATAAAGAGGCAGCGATGTCCCTCGGAATCAGTGTAGAAAAGATACTGTCGCCCATGGTCGTAGAAGCGCGGCGGGGTGAAGCAGCGGTGTACCTCCTGGGCGGAGTCTACATAGGCGTTGAGGATGTCAACCATCTGTTGCTCAGCCTCTCGAAGCTCATTTAGCGTGATTCCACTCAGTGCTTTCTTTCTCGTATCTTTCAGAATCCAACTCAGTATCATCTTTGACCAGATGTCGTCCTTGGGTTCCATCAGGTAGCCTATCAGCGCATCACCGTTGCGTATGGCGTAGTAGGCGATGCTGTCTTCCGGCTGGGTACATTCGTCGACGGTCGACAGGCTGGTCATCGGCTTCGGCTGCAGACGTTCGGGTTCCCCGGACGACTGTGCTTTCGGTAGGAAAGGCATGAGCATCAGCGTGATGAAAGCAAGAATGGCCCGTTTGTTCATTATCATATTTTTTTGCAAAAGTACATATTTTTATTGGCTTGTGCAATATTTTGGCATGTTTTTTGTTCTAGTAAAGAAAAAAACAATTTTGTCATGAAGAAAATAATCTGTCTCTCCGTTGCAATCCTCTCGCTGTCAATGCTGTCGTGCAATGCACAACCCAGCGAGGGCTCAGTTCCCCCGTCGTCTGGCCAATCGTCTACTCAGTCGATTGTTCTTAAGGATTTTACCGATGTGGCTGCCGCAACCATTGACGGTGTGGTACATATCAAGACCGAGATGACACAACTCACCCCGACATACCAATCATTTTTTGGTTTCATTATTCAGCAGGGCGTTCAGCGTCAGGTGTATAACGCCTATGGCTCGGGTGTCATCATCACTTCCGACGGCTATATCTTGACCAACAACCATGTGGTGGAGGATGCCGAACGCATCACTGTCACCCTCAACGACCGTCGCGAACTGCCTGCCAAACTCATAGGCAACGACCCTGCCACCGATTTGGCGGTGATTAAGATACAGGCGGAAAACCTTACTTATATTCCGTTCGGCAACAGCGATAACGTGCGTGTCGGAGAGCCTGTATTGGCCATCGGAAACCCCTTCAATCTGACTTCGACTGTCACCTCCGGCATCATCAGCGCCAAGGCCCGTAACATGCATATTATCGATAATCCTCGCTCCAACGAGGCGCCGTTAGAGTCTTTCCTGCAGACAGATGCGGCCGTTAATTCAGGTAATAGTGGAGGTGCGCTAGTGAATGGACGGGCTGAGCTGATTGGCATTGTGACAGCCATCGCTTCGGGCAATAGCGGAAACTATATTGGCTACTCTTTCGCCATTCCCTCCAATCTGGCGGGGAAAGTGTCCAGCGACCTGAGGAAATATGGTTATGTGCAAAGAGGTTATCTGGGGGTGCAAGTGTCTGAGGTTGACGCTTCTCTGGCTCGTCAGGCAGGTGTCCGTGAGATTAAGGGACTCTTTGTAGAAAAGGCGAATCGCGACTTCGCCGCCGCTCGTGCCGGCATTCGCCGGGGCGACATCATCCTGCGTGTGGCAGGCAAGGAGGTGAACACTTTCGCCGAGATGATGGAGGAATTGGGACTCTTCAGTCCTGGCGATGAAGTTGAGGTGGAGTTTATTCGTGATGGAAAGCCGAATATTACAAAAGTGCAACTTCTTAATTTAAATGGCAATACGTCTGTTATCCGAAAGTGACGCTTGAAGATAAATACAACGAGATGACCACCAAGCCTGTCAAGGGTTTGGTGTGCAAGATGGCGGTGCCGACCATTATCGCAATGGTCACCACCGCTTTCTATAATGTCGTCGATGCGGCCTTTATTGGACGGCTTTCCACCGAAGGCACTGCCGGCATTGGCATCTCATTTGCCTACATGACCTTCATCCAGGCTCTTGGCTTTTATTTCGGACACGGCAGTGGAAATCACATTTCCAGGGCGTTAGGAGCCAAGGATGTCTCGTCGGCCTCGGTGGTGGCCACTGTGGGATTCATTACGCCGTTCCTGTTGGGTACCGTGGCCGCCCTGTGCTGTCTGCCTAACCTCAGCTGGCTAAGCCGCATCCTGGGCGCTCCGGAAGGTGTGGTGCCCTATGCGAATGACTATCTGCGCTATATTGTTTTGGCTACGCCGTTTATGATGTCGGCACTCACGCTCAACAACCAACTCCGCCTGCAAGGCAACGCTCAGTTTGGCATGGTGGGTATCGTCAGCGGCGCCATCCTCAATATTGCCCTCGACCCGCTCTTCATCTTCACTTTTGATATGGGGGTGAGCGGTGCTTCGCTGGCCACTGCCATCAGTCAGTTCTTCGCCTGGTGTCTGCTTCTGTATGGTATGTTTCGTCCTGAAAGTGTGCATATAAAGTTGCGAGACTTTAAGCCTTCGTTTAAGGTGTATTATGAGATATTCCGTGGGGGGCTGCCCTCGCTTTTCCGTCAGGTGTTCAACTGTGCCGCCGCCGTCTCGCTCAACTATTGTGCCAAGATTTATGCCGACGGCCCTGCCCAGGAAGCGAGTGCTGTGGCAGCCTTCGCCGTGGTGACTCGCATCATGATGTTTGCCTTCAGTGTGGTGCTAGGTTTCTCGCAAGGGTTCCAGCCGGTGTGCGGATTCAACTATGGCGCCAAGCTCTATGCCCGTGTACGTGAGTCGTGGCTCTTCGCCACCTGTGTGGGCACCGCCTTTCTGCTGGCCATCTCCGCTGTGGGCATCCTCTTTGCTCCCGAGATTGTGGCGCTTTTCCGTGCCGAGGACCCCGTGCTCATCGAGATAGGTGCCGTCACCCTCCGTTGGCAGTGCGCCGCCTTCCCGCTGGTAGCCCTCTTTACCACCACCGGCATGCTCTTCCAGAACATCCGCATGACGGGGCCAGCCACGCTGCTAAGTGTCTGTAGGAATGGTCTCTTCTTCCTTCCGGCGCTGCTGTTGCTGCCCCTCTGGCTGGGGCTGCAGGGTGTGCAGATGGCACAGGCGGTGGCCGATGTGCTGACTTTCCTCCTTTGCATCCCCTACGCTGTCTGGATCAACCGAAAACTGAAAAATGAAATGAGATGAAAAAGATTGTTGTTCTGCTATTTATATTGCCGATGTTGCTGTCGGCGCAATGTATCAAAGGGACGGTGACGGATGCTCAAACGGGAGAATCGATACCGTTTGTTCCGATCAATGTGTTGCAGGGTGGTGACATCGTTATGAGAGGAACGTCCGATATTGATGGAGTGTATACGATACGTCTGTCCAAACCAGGACGATATGAACTGACTACTGGTTTCTACAATGGATACCGCTTTTTGGAAAAAACGGAAGTGGATGTCTCTCCACAGGGTTTCACGGTATTTAATTTTTCGTTGTATCCTACAGGAACCTCGAATGGACAGGCGGTCTTGAGATCGGGAACCCCCTTGATCCAACTTGTTGATAATCCTCCAAAGAGCGACACCGCTACTATCCTGTTGCCAGAATACAAGGTGAATGACGCTGGCTTGCGGCGGATGCTCGACCGGGTGGTAGAGGGAATGGAAAATACCTACGATGCAGATCCCGAGACCTATGGCTTCGAGAGAGGCCCCTTGCCGGAGGGCACCAGCTGCGACCTGAGGATGACTTCTCTACCAAAGATTGACAGCAGTCGTAATGCGTATGGCTCCTACAATGAGTCTCTGTATTATTTGTACAGCACCAGTCACCTTTTGCCGCAGGCGTTGGATGTTGATGCCCCTGATTTTCAGCTGGACAAGCCGTCGGTGAAAGTAGATGTCAACATCACCCACCGCAAGGGAGAGGCTTGCGAGGCCTGGGGATATATAGAGTACCGCGGCGTGATATTCTTTCTCAACAGCAAGGTGGAGGAGCACCTCTTTATCGAGCCTTCAGGCAGCAAGCGCCGGTTCAAGAACGGCGGTGCGCGCTACGTAGGCATCTGGGACCCGCCAACTTGGATTTACTTCTTTGCAGAGGGATACTGGTACCGCTGGATTGAGTTCCCGCTGGGTTGGTGAGAGAAATGAAAAAAGTCCGTCGAATGTCGGACTTTTTTTGTATCTTTGCACTTTTAAATAAGGAATTTTTTTGTCATGGAAGACAACGAAAAAGATATAATCCAGGAAGTTACCAACGAAGAATATAAGTGGGGTTTCACCACGGATATCGACACAGAGACCATTCGCAAGGGTCTCGATGAAGAGGTGGTGCGTCTCATTTCGAAGAAAAAGGGCGAGCCGGATTGGCTCCTTGAGTTCCGCCTCAAGGCTTTCCACCGCTGGCAGAAGATGAAGGAACCCGACTGGGCACACCTCGAATACGAAACACCTAATTACCAAGATATCATTTACTTTGCCGCTCCTAAGCAGGAGAAGAAGAAAAGCATGGACGAGGTGGACCCGGAGCTGCTGGCGACGTTCGACAAACTGGGCATCCCGCTGCGTGAGCGCGAAGCGCTGGCGGGCGTGGCCTACGACGCCATCATGGACTCTGTCAGCGTGAAGACCACCTCGCAGAAGGCCCTCGAGGAGAAAGGCATCATCTTCATGCCCATCAGCGAGGCGGTGCAGAAGCACCCCGACCTGGTGCGCCAATACCTTGGCAGCGTGGTGCCTAGCACCGACAATTTCTTCGCGGCCCTCAACTCCGCCGTCTTCTCCGATGGCTCTTTCTGCTACATCCCCAAGGGGGTGCGCTGCCCGATGGAGCTCTCTAGCTATTTCAGAATCAACGCCAAGGGCACCGGCCAGTTCGAGCGCACGCTGATAGTGGCCGACGAAGGGGCCTATGTCTCCTATATGGAAGGTTGCACGGCTCCGCAACGCGATGAGAACCAGCTGCATGCCGCCATCGTGGAGATTGTCGTCATGAAAGACGCCGAGGTGAAGTATAGCACCGTGCAGAACTGGTATCCTGGCGACAAGGAAGGCAAGGGCGGCATCTACAACTTCGTCACCAAGCGTGGCATCTGCAAGGGCTCACACTCGAAACTCAGCTGGACGCAGGTAGAGACGGGCAGCGCCGTGACCTGGAAGTACCCCAGCTGCATCCTGCAGGGCGACGACTCCACCGCCGAGTTTTACAGTGTCGCCGTCACCAACAACTACCAGCAGGCCGATACTGGCACCAAGATGATTCATGTAGGCAAAAACACCCGTAGCACCATCATGAGCAAGGGTATCTCGGCCGGCAAGAGCCACAACAGCTACCGCGGACTGGTGCAGATTGGCCGCGGTGCCGACAACGCCCGCAACTACTCGCAGTGCGACAGCCTCCTATTGGGCGACCAATGCGGCGCCCACACCTGGCCCTACATCAAGGCCGACAACCACACCGCCATCCTCGAGCATGAAGCCACCACCTCGAAAATCTCAGAGGACCAGCTCTTCTACTGTCAGCAGCGCGGCATCACCCCCGAGAGTGCCGTGGGCCTCATTGTCAACGGCTATGCCAAGGACGTGCTGAAGAAGCTGCCGATGGAGTTCGCTGTGGAGGCGCAGAAACTCCTCTCCATCAGCCTCGAAGGGAGTGTGGGGTGATAAAGTTGAATAAAAAAAGTGAAAAATCATTAACCGTTAAACTTTAAACTTTAACCGTTATTATGAATAAAGTAAAAGTGGGTATTGCGCAGATGAGTTGCGTCGAGGATAAGGCGCAAAACATTGAGCGCTACACAGAAAAGGTGCGTGAGCTGGCCGCTGGCGGCGCACAGATCATCTGTCTGCAGGAGCTCTTTGCTTCGCTCTATTTTTGCGACGAGGAGCGCTACCAGAACTTCAAGCTCGCCGAGCCGATTCCCGACGGTCCCACCACGCAGCACTTCATGGCGCTGGCCAAAGAGCTGGGGGTGGTGATTATCTGCTCGATGTTCGAGAAACGCGCTGAAGGCCTCTACCACAACACCACGGCCGTCATCGACGCCGACGGCAGCTATTTGGGCAAGTACCGCAAGATGCACATCCCCGACGACCCGGGCTACTATGAGAAATTCTATTTCACCCCCGGCGACCTCGGCTATAAGGTGTTCAAAACCAAGTATGCCACCGTGGGCGTACTCATCTGCTGGGACCAGTGGTACCCCGAAGCCAGCCGCATCACCGCCCTCAAGGGCGCTCAGATACTCTTCTATCCCACCGCCATCGGCTGGGACGTGCGGCAGGACGAGCACGACAACCGTGAGCAGTACGAGGCCTGGCAGACCATCCAGCGCAGCCACGCCGTCGCCAACGGCGTCCCCGTGGTGAGCGTGAACCGCACGGGTAGGGAAGGGGGCATGCAGTTCTGGGGCGGCAGCTTCATCACCAATGCCTTCGGCCGCGTCCTCTACCAGGCGCCGCACCTCGAGGAGACCATCCACATCGAGGAACTTGACCTCGACGAGACCGACCACTACCGCCGCCACTGGCCCTACCTCCGCGACCGCCGCATCGACTCCTACGATGACATCACTAAACGTTATATCGATTGAATCAATGGAGTGCAAGGAGTACAAAGGAGTACAAAGGAGTGCTAGACAAATGCAACAGCATGGGTATTGTCTTGTACTCCCTGCACTCCTTGCACTCCTCCTTGCACTCCCCAAAAAATAAACAATGACTCCAAAAGAACTCGGATATTACATGCCCGCCGAATGGGCCCGCCACGAGGCCACCTGGCTCACCTATCCCAAGAACCCCGATTCCTGGCCCGGCAAGATAGAGACCATCTATCCCTCCTACCACCTCTTTGTCAAGACGCTGGCGGAGTGCGAGATGGTGCATATCAATGTCGACGATGACACGATGCTCCAGCATGTCAAGAAGGAACTCGAGGCCATCGGCACCAACATGCAGAACATCACCCTGCATATCATCCCAAGCAACGACGCCTGGTGCCGCGACCACGGGCCCGCATTTTTGGTAAGGAGTGCAGGGGAGTGCGCTCCGAGGGCCATTGTCAACTGGAACCATAACGCCTGGGGCGGCAAATACCCCTACGACCTCGACACCCAGGTACCTGTCCGCATCCATGAATATCTCATCTCTCACCTTTCACCTTTCACCTTGTTCGAGCCCAACATCGTGATGGAAGGTGGCAGCATCGACGTCAACGGCTGCGGCGACCTCCTCACCACCACCTCGTGCCTCCTCAACCCCAACCGCAATCCGCAGCTCGACCAGGACCAGATAGAAGGTTATCTCCGCGACTACTATGGTGTGGAGAACATCATCTGGCTGGGCGACGGCATCGTGGGTGACGACACCGACGGCCACGTCGACGACCTCTCGCGCTTTGTGTCGCCCGACACCATCGTCACCGCCGTCGAGGAGGACGCCTGGGACGAGAACTACGAACCCCTTCAAAAAAACCTCCGTATGCTCAACCGCTGTCGCCTGGCCAATGGCAAGCAGCCCACCATCGTCGAACTCCCCATGCCCGACCTCGTCTTCTACAACAACCAGCGCCTGCCCGCCTCTTACGCCAATTTCTACATCGCCAACGATAAAGTCATCTTCCCCACCTACCGCTGCCTCGCCGACAACCAGGCCGCCTACATCCTCGAGGCTCTCTTCCCCGACCGCGAAATCATCGGCATCGACTCCACCGACATCATCTGGGGCCTCGGCTCCTTCCACTGCCTTTCCCAGCAAATGCCCTTGGCAGAGGTGAAAGGTGAGAGGTGAAAGGTGAGAGGTATTTGTTTTAAAAAAAAAGAAAAATAAAATGTTTAAGAAAATCAACTTATTACTAGCAGTTCTTTCACCTTTCACCTTTCACCTTTCACCTTGTTTTGCCCAGAGTCCCATTATCCCCGACACCCTCACTGCCGGACAGATACGGGTCGACGAGGTGATGAAACTCATCGACGGCAACTACACCGAGGCTCCCGACATGGACCGTCTCTCCACCGAGGCCATCAACGCCATGCTCAAGACCCTCGACCCCCACAGCGTCTATATCCCCGCCAAGGACGTGGAACGTGCCAACGAAGGCCTTCAGGGCAACTTCGAAGGTGTCGGCATCTCGTTCCAAATCATCGAGGACACGATTGTGGTGCAGTCGGTCATCGCCGGCGGCCCTTCCGAGAAGGTGGGCATCGAGGTGGGTGACAAGCTGATTCGCATCGACGGTGAACCCGCCACGGGCGACAGCATCAACAACCAGTTCGTCTTCAACCACCTGCGTGGAAAGAAAGGCACTGTTGTCAACATCGATATCCAACGTCAAGGCACCATCTATACCTTTGAAATCACCCGCGACAAGGTGCCCATTTATTCCATTGACACATGGTTCATGGCCGACGACACCATCGGCTATATCCGCCTCATCCGTTTCGCCCGCACCTCCGTCGACGAGTTTCGCAAGGCTCTCTCTTCCTTGCAGAAACAGGGTATGAAGGCCCTCATCCTCGATCTCCGCGGCAACACCGGCGGCTTCCTCGACGTCGCCTACAACCTCGCCAACGAGTTTCTTGAGCGTAACCAACTCATAGTCTATCAGGAAGGTCGCCGCACCCCGCGACAGAATTTCCGTTCCAATGGCAGAGGGAAATTCAGAAACGGTCGTCTTGTCGTCCTCATCGACGAAGGCTCCGCATCGGCCTCCGAGATTGTCTCTGGCGCCGTGCAGGATTGGGATCGCGGCACCCTCATTGGCCGTCGCTCTTTCGGCAAAGGCTTGGTGCAGCGCATGTTCCAGCTCTCCGACGGTGGACAGATACGTCTCACGACGGCACGCTACTACACCCCCTCGGGCCGCTGCATCCAGCGTCCCTATGACGAAGGCTCCGACGCCTACCGCGACGACATCTCCCAGCGCTACAAAAACGGCGAGCTCGTCAATGCCGACTCCATCCATTTCGTCGACTCGCTGATGTACAAGACTGCCGGCGGCCGCACCGTCTATGGCGGTGGCGGCATCATGCCCGACATCTTCGTACCCATGGACACCATGCGACTCTCCGACTACTTCATCTCCCTCCGAGGCAAAGGCCTCCTCAACAGCGTGCCCCTGCAGTGGGCCGACGCCCACCGCAACGACCCTGAGGTGAAGACCTTCGAGCTCTTCCTCCAGAACTACGACCGCTTCAATCTCGACGTCATCCTCACCGATGCCGCCATCCAGAAAGGTGTCGTCCGCGACACCGAGAAGGAAGCTCTGGAGCCTGAACGTACGAAGCACAGCGACGAGTATATGCACCTGTTGCTCAAGGCCCAAGTGGCCAAAGACCTCTTCGGCATCGACTACTACTACAAGGTGATGAAAGACACCGACGCCCCCTACCTCCGCGCCCTCGATTTCCTCCGCCAGAAGTAAAAGAGTTGGTAGTTGAAAGTTGGTAGTGGGTAGCATTCTACCCCGAGTGTTATTCACTGCCGACTACTTAAAGATTTATAGTCGACGCAATCGGCTGTAAGTTAGTCTTTTCGACCTCTGTTCTTTCATTGTTCTTTCATTGTTCTTTCATTTTAATGGGAAAACAATGGGAAAACAGTGGTGAAAAAGAAAGGGATAGGTGTGTGAGGATGGAGAAAAATGTTTTCTCGTCTACAATATGTGCCGACTGATACAAATCAAGAAATACCAACTAATTTTAATTGTGACGAAAAAAACTGGATATCAAACGATTACTCCCTTCCTTGTAAATATAGCAAATTTTTCATTTTCAAATGAAAAAAAGTCGTATCTTTGCACCCATAAACCTAATGTTAAACAACAGTCGTCTGGCAGATTTATGGGTTCTGTTCGGGTGGCCCCAAAGTGAATAAATAAAACCCACCATGATAAAGTTGTTATGAAAAAGAGTTTGTTTTTTATCTTTTCTGTTCTTGCTATGGTCTCGGCTAGGGGACAGGTTCAGTACCATGTGGCGGACGTGCAGGTGATGTACGACGTGATGCGCCGCATGCCCAATCTCACGGGCGAATTCCTTTTCCGCAACGGACACAGCGCCTTCTCGGCGGAAATCAATGTTTTCCCCAAGTTTTACAAGTTTTCTTACAACCAAGATAACCCCCAGTCAAACATCGAGGCAAGGCTTGCCTATACCTATTTCTTCCGCGAGGGGATGAAGGGGTGGGGTATCCACGCCGGTTGGGACGGTGCTTTCTATCAGGCCGGACTTCATGTTGTGGACCCCAGCGCATACCAACCCTATAGGAGTTTTTTCCATGAGCTGGAGGACTTCTATTTCATCGGCCCGGAATACATGTACAGCAACAGCCGTGGAACGACGATCGAATACCGCCTCCTGTTGGGATACAATCTCAACTTTGCCTGCCCGATGGCCAAGTTCAAATTCCTGTGGGATGTCCCCGACCTCTTTGGTCTGACGGGTTTGTCGTTCATGGGCCGCTATACATTGTCGCTCGGCTCGCACTATGAGTTTCCTGTCGACAAGAAAAATGTTCCGTGGGCCTCGCAGGGCGAAATCACCCTCTTCTACAACACCGCCAGTCTTTTCGACGGCCGTGGCGCGGGCCACTATCTGGGCCGCGACGGGTTGGGGGTATTCCTCAAACTGCTTTACACCGACTTCCATCCCTCCGGCTGGCACAGCGGCGAGGACTACGGCGACAACTATGAAAGTACCCTCACCCCCTGCATAGGCCTGCGGTACGACTTCTGAGAGAGAAGGCAATAGAAGAAAAAACTGGCCGGCAAACCTTCTGTCGGGCAGTTTTTTTTGTCTATATTATAAAATATTTGTATATTTGCATTTTCATACTTGGCGTCTTGTGGCGCCTAAGGGTATGATTGTTAGTGGAATGAATAATATGGATAATTAATATAATAAATAATAAAAACACAAAAAGATATGACACCTTCACACATTGAACACATTGGCATTGCTGTGACCAACCTCGATGAGGCTATCCGCTACTGGGAGGACGTTATGGGTCTGAAGTGCTATGCCATCGAAGAAGTTAAGGACCAGAAAGTGAAGACCGCTTTCTTCCGCTGCGGTGACGTGAAAATCGAGCTCCTGGAGCCCACCTGCCCCGAGAGCACCATCGCCGCTTTCATTGAGAAGAACGG
This sequence comes from uncultured Bacteroidota bacterium, assembly GCA_902776365.1. Taxonomy (GTDB): domain Bacteria; phylum Bacteroidota; class Bacteroidia; order Bacteroidales; family P3; genus Colimorpha. The sequence continues at coordinate 264,486 of CACYPU010000001.1, forward strand.
TGGCAAGGGTGGCATGCACCACATCGCTTTCGCTATGGAGAACACCGACCAGGCCCTGAACGAGGCCAAGGAGAAGGGTGTGCGCCTCATCGACCAGCAGAGCCGTGGCGGCGCCGAAGGGCTCCACATCGGCTTCCTGCACCCCAAGAGCACCCTGGGCGTCCTCACTGAGTTCTGCTGCAAGTAAAAAAAAGTTATTAGTTGGTAGTGGGTAGTGTGTAGCACTTGTCCACGATTGCTATCCACTATCCACTGCCCACTACCCACTAAAAAAAATAAAATTATGGCTTTTGAACAGAAGATAAAAGAACTGCTTGACAAGCGTGGCGAGGCCCGCTTGGGCGGCGGCCAGAAAGGTATCGACAAACAGCATGAACAGGGCAAGCTCACTGCCCGTGAGCGTATCGCCCTGCTGCTCGACGAGGGCTCGTTCGAGGAGTTCGACATGTTTGTCACTCATCGTTGCACCAATTTCGACATGCAGAAGAAGTCGTACCTCGGCGACGGCGTGGTCACCGGCTACGGAACCATCAACGGCCGCATGGTCTATGTTTTCGCCCAGGACTTCACCGTCCTCGGTGGCTCGCTGAGTGAGACCATGGCCCTGAAGATCTGCAAGGTGATGGACCAGGCCATGAAGGTCGGCGCTCCCGTCATCGGACTCAACGACTCCGGCGGAGCCCGTATCCAGGAGGGTATCAACGCTCTGGCCGGCTATGCCGAGATTTTCGAGCGTAATATCCTGGCCAGCGGTGTGGTGCCGCAGATCAGCGCCATCTTCGGCCCCTGCGCCGGTGGCTCGGTCTACAGCCCTGCTCTGACCGACTTCATTTTCATGTCCAAGGAGAACAGCTACATGTTCCTCACTGGCCCGAAGGTGGTGAAAACCGTCACGGGAGAGGATGTCACCGTCGATAAGCTCGGCGGCGCTATGGTGCATGCCACCAAGAGCGGCGTGGCCCACTTTGTCGGTGAGACCGAGGAGAGCACCATCCAAACCATCCGCGAGTTGGTGGGTTACATCCCCAGCAACAACTTCGAGGAGGCTCCCATGGTGGCTACCGGCGACCCCATCGACCGTCTGGAGGACCACCTCAACACCATTATCCCCGAGAATCCCAATGAGGCATACGATGTGAAGGATGTTATCCTCTCCATCGTTGATGACGGCCAGTTCCTCGAGGTTCATGAGAACTGGGCCAAGAACCTCGTCGTCGGCTTCGCCCACATGGGCGGCATGAGCGTCGGTATCGTGGCCAACCAGCCCAAGGCTATGGCCGGTGTGCTCGACTGCAACTCGAGCCGCAAGGGTGCCCGCTTCGTGCGCTTCTGCGATGCCTTCAATATCCCGCTGGTGACCCTCGTCGACGTGCCCGGCTTCCTGCCCGGCACCGGCCAGGAGTACAATGGCGTCATCAACCACGGTGCCAAGTTCCTTTATGCCTATGGCGAGGCCACGGTGCCCAAGGTCACCGTCACCCTCCGCAAGAGTTACGGCGGCGCACATATCGTGATGAGCTGCAAGCAGCTGCGCAGCGATATCAACTATGCCTGGCCCACGGCCCAGATTGCCGTTATGGGTGCCAGCGGCGCCACCGAGGTGCTGCATGGCCGCGCCCTGAAGGAGATTACCGACCCCGAAGAGAAAGCCAAGTTCATCGCCGAGAAGGAGAAGGAGTACAACGACCTCTTCGCCAACCCCTACAACGCCGCCAAGTACGGCTACATCGACGATGTCATCGAGCCGCGCAATACCCGCTTCCGTGTCATCCGTGCCCTCCAGGCCCTGCAGACCAAGAAGGACACCCTGCCCATGAAGAAGCATTGTAATTTGCCGCTGTAAGATTAAGGTTGAAAAGGTTCGCTTCGCTGAAAAGGTTAAAAGGGTTCATGCAAACAATCCATCACCTTTAAAACCTCTTAAACCTTTTAAACCCTTTAAACAAAAGAAAATAATTATTAACCAATTTAATAAAACATCAAAAAAATGAAGAAAGTATTTTTCACCGCTTTTGCCGCTCTGGCATTTGCTTTCACTATGACCGCCTGCGGCGGCGACAATGGTAACACCGACAGCACCGCTGACAGCACCAAGGTTGCTACCGAGCAGCCCTGCGAGCACAAGTGCGCCCACGAGGGTGACACCACCCACTGCTGCAAGGCCGACACCAACCATTGCTGCAAGGCCGAAGGCCAGGAGTGCAAACACCAGTGCAAGGAAGGCCAGGAAGGCTGCAAGCACCAGTGCAAAGAAGGCCAGGAAGGCTGCAAGCACCAGTGCAAAGAAGGCGAAAAGAAAGAGTGCTGCAAAAAGTAATTTAGTTGGTAGTTGACAGTTGGTAGTGGGTAGCATTCTACCCCGAGCGCTATCCACTACCCACTACCTACTAGTTTTTTTGATGTTTACAATTAAACAAGAACAATGAAGACCATTTATAAATTGCTGTTTGCAGGTCTGCTGTGCTTCTCCACGCTGACGGCTATGGCGAAACCCGATAAAGAGGATGTCGTTGCCGGCGCTACGCCCGAGATGGCCGAGCCTCATCAGGGGCCGGGTCCGATGTGTCCGGGCATGAATCCCGTCGTGGAGTTTCAGAGCGTGAAGATCTGCTATGCACCCATGATGGATGCATTCGTGGCCATCGACAGCGTCGAGTGTTCGGTACACATTGTGAAACAGGTGGGTCCGAAGTTCGACACCGTTGCCGTGTTTCAGACCGACAATATCCACAAGCGCCACGACCTGAAGAATATCCTGCGCCCTGTGAGCGTCACCGCCATGGGCGAATATGTTATTGTGCTGGCATCGGCTGTCAACGATACGGCCTATGTGGCCATCTTCGATTCACAACTGAACGAGGTGGCTCGCCGTGCGTTCCGCAGCCCCATGTATGCCATGGACCTCAAGCCCGGCCAACTCACCGTCGTGGGACGCAACCCCTATGGCTATGACATCAACATTCTGCCGCTTGATGTTCCCGCCTTCAAGGCTTTCGCCGAGAATGAGATTCCCTCGTACCACTACCGTGTGGCCAAGCAGGCTGAGAAAATCAAGGGTTCCGACCCCGTGGGTATCGGCCTCACCGCAGTGGCAGTCGCCGTGGTTTTCCTGGCGCTCGTCTGCATCGCCCTCATCCTGCAGGGTACTGGCAAACTGATGTCGGGCATGGATGATAAGAAGAAGGCCCAGAAGGAGACCAAGAAGCCCATCGGTGCCATCGCTTCGGCATCGCAGGATGACGAGGTCATTGCCGCCATTGCCACCGCCATACACCTCTATAATGATGAGCTCCACGACGAAGAGGAGGCTGTCATCACCATTCAGAAGGTGGAGCGCGAATGGACACCTTGGAACGCCAAGTATTATAATATGAATCAATATTTCAATAATAGAAGATAATATGAAGAATTATAAGCTCAAGATAAACGGCAACGACTATAATGTAGACATCAACGAGGTCGAAGGCCAGGAAATCAAACTCAGCGTCAACGGTGAGGCCTACACTGTCACCGTCGACCAGGAGATCAAACAGCAGCGCAAGCCTGTTGTCCGTCCCGCTGCAGCCCCCGCCGCTCAGGTGGCTCCCGCCGCCGGTGGCAATGTCCAGAAGGCCAACGCTCCCGCCGCCGGCGCCAAGGTGACCACCCCGCTGCCCGGCACCATCCTCGACGTCTTCGTGAACGTCGGCGACGCCGTCAAGGCTGGTCAGACTGTGGTGCTCCTCGAGGCCATGAAGATGGAGAACAACATCGAGGCTGACACCGAAGGCACCGTCAAGGAAGTGAGAGTCCGCAAGGGCGACAGCGTCCTCGAGGGCGATATTTTGGTTGTTATTGGATAAATTGGTTAAAAAGGTTGAAAGGGTTTGCTTCGCTTAAAAGGTTAAAAAGGTTCATGCAAACAATCAGTCACCTTTAAAACCTTTAAAACCCTTAAAACCTCTTAAACATAAGAAAAATATGATTAGTTTAGCAACAGGTGGCTTCATGGACTTCATGTCGACCCAGCTGGTACAGTTCCTTGAATATACCGGCTTCGCCAACGTGACCTTGGGCCATATCGCAATGATTTTGATAGGCTTGACGTTCATCTTCCTGGGCATCAAGTACGAGTTTGAACCGCTCCTGCTGGTACCTATCGGATTCGGTATGCTCATCGGCAACATCCCCTTCTATCCGGGTCTGAAGATAGGTATCTACGAGCAGGGGTCTGTGCTCAACATCCTTTATCACGGAGTGCAAAACGGCTGGTATCCGCCGCTAATCTTCCTGGGGATTGGTGCAATGACCGACTTCTCGGCATTGCTCTCCAACCCCAAGCTGATGCTTATCGGCGCTGCCGCTCAGGTGGGTATCTTTGCCGCCTATATGGGCTCTCTGGCTCTGGGCTTCATGCCCAATGAGGCTGGTGCCATCGGCATCATCGGCGGTGCCGACGGTCCCACGGCCATCTTCATCTCGTCGCAGCTGGCGCCAGAATTAATGGGCGCTATCGCCGTGTCGGCCTATAGTTACATGGCCCTTGTGCCTGTCATCCAGCCGCCCATCATGCGCCTGATGACCAGCCAGAAGGAGCGCACCATCCGTATGAAACCGCCGCGTCAGGTCTCCAAGCTCGAGAAGATCAGCTTCCCCATCATCGGTCTGCTCTTCTGCGCATTCATCGTGCCGAGCGGTCTGCCTCTGCTGGGTATGCTCTTCTTCGGCAACCTGCTGAAGGAATGCGGCGTCACCAAGCGTCTCTCCGACGTGGCCTCCAATGCTGTGGTGAACATCTGCACGCTGCTCATCGGCATCACCGTGGGTGCCTCCACCCAGGCTTCGGTGTTCCTTACAGGCAAGTCGGTGATGATCTTTGGCCTCGGCGCCGGCAGTTTCATCGTGGCTACCTTCTGCGGTGTGCTCTTCGTGAAGATTATGAACCTCTTCCTCAAGGAAGGCAACAAGATCAACCCCCTCATCGGCAACTCCGGCGTTAGCGCCGTGCCCGATGCCGCCCGTGTGTCGAACAACGTGGGCCTCGAGTACGACAAGACTAACTACCTGCTCCAGCACGCCATGGGTCCCAATGTGGCCGGCGTGGTGGGCTCGGCAGTGGCTGCCGGTATCCTGCTGGCATTCCTGCACTAAGAGTAAATAAGTAGTTCAAGGAGACAAGGAGTTCAAGAAGTTCAAGACAAATGCAAGGTACGGCACTTTTGTCCTGAACATCTTGAACTCCTTGAACTTCCTGAACTCCCCATAACGCAATAGATGATGGCTCATTTCTTACCAATCACGTTGGACGAGGTCAAGCGCCTCGGATGGGAGACGGTTGACGTAGTGCTGGTCACTGGTGACGCCTACATCGACCATCCCTCGTTTGGCACTGCCGTCATCGGCCGCACCCTCGAGGCCGCGGGCTACCGTGTGGCCATCATCCCACAGCCCAACTGGCGCGACGACCTGCGCGACTTCCGCAAGTTCGGCTGTCCGCGTCTCTTCTTCGGTGTCACCAGCGGCGCTATGGACTCCATGGTGAACCACTACACCGCCGCACGACGACTTCGCCACGACGACGCCTATACTCCCGGTGGACAGGCAGGCTTCCGCCCCGACAGAGCCACTTACGTCTATACCCGCATCCTCAAACAACTCTATCCCGACGTGCCGGTCGTTATGGCCGGCATCGAGGCCTCCATGCGCCGCCTGGCGCACTACGACTACTGGGATGACAAGTTGTTCCCCAGCATTCTCATAGACACTCCTGCTGACCTCCTCAACTATGGGATGGGGGAGAGGACCACCCTGAAAATCGCCAAGCTTCTCGACGAGGGCAAAGGCATCGAAGCCTGCTACGATCTCCCCCAAACAGCCTATATTACCCATTCACCCCATTTAACTCAAAATACCATCGAACTCCACCCCTTCGAGGAGTGCCTAAAAAGCAAGCGCGCCGAAGCCGAGAACTATCATATCATCGAACTCGAAAGCAATAAAATCGAAGCCTCCACGCTTGTCCAGAAGCACGGCGACCGCTATGTTGTCGTCAATCCGCCCGAGCCGCCCATGACCACCGATGAGGTCGACGCCAGCTTCGATCTGCCATACCTGCGCCTGCCGCATCCCAAGTACAAGAAGCGTGGGGCCATTCCCGCTTTCGATATGATACGCTGGAGCGTCAACACCCACCGGGGCTGTTTCGGCGGCTGCTCCTTCTGCACCATCAGCGCCCATCAGGGCAAGCAGATTGCCAGTCGCAGCGAGGAGAGCATCCTCCGCGAGGTGGAGACCATCACACAAGACCCCGAATTCCATGGTGTCCTCACCGACCTCGGCGGTCCCTCGGCCAATATGTGGCGCATGAAAGGCAGGAACCAGGACCTCTGCCGCAAGTGTAGCCGCTACAGCTGTTCCATGCCCACCCTCTGCAAGAACCTCGACAGCGACCACCGTCCGATGATAGCTCTCCTGCGCAAGGTCGCCAGCCACCCCAAGGTGAAACACCTCTACGTCGGCAGTGGAATCCGCTGCGACCTCTTTGCCGACAACTCCGGCTGGGATTATTTCCGCGAGGTGGTCCTCCACCACACCTCCGGACGCCTCAAGGTGGCGCCCGAGCACACCTCCGATCATGTGCTGGCACTCATGCGCAAGCCCTCCTTCAGCCTCTTCCGCGAAACCAAGCGTCGCTTCGACGAGATTTGTAGGCAGGCGGGCCTCCGCTACCAGCTCATTCCCTATTTCATCAGCAGCCACCCCGGCTGCCGACTCGAAGACATGGCGCAGCTCGCACTCGACATGAAACAGCTAGGCTACCGCCTCGAGCAAATTCAGGACTTCACGCCCACGCCTATGACACTCAGCACCGAGGCCTATTACACGGGCATCGACCCGGCCTCGATGAAGCCCGTCTATGTAGCCACGACGCCGGCCGACAAAGCCGACCAGCGTCGTATGTTCTTCTTTTATAAGCCTGACCAGCAGCGCGAAATCATAGCTTCGCTCCGCCGGAATGGTCTCTCACTTTTTATTCCCAAACTCTTCACATCACCTTCAAAAGCTCGACGGTGAAGATGAGAGCTGCGTAGGGCGGGATGTCGGCGCCAGCGCCGTGCTCGCCGTAGGCGAGGTTGTAGGGGATGTAGAATTTGAAGATGGAGCCTTCCTTCATCAGTTGCACACCCTCGGTCCAGCCGGCGATGACTTGACGGAGGCCGAATTCGGCGGGCATGCCGCGACGGTAGCTCGAGTCGAAGACCGTGCCGTCGATAAGGGTTCCCTCATAGTGGCAGCGTACGGTGTCGCTGGCTTTAGGCTGACGGCCGTTGCCTTCCTTGACGACCTCGTACTGCAGGCCGCTGGCGGTGGTCACCACGTCGGCACGTTTCTTGTTCTCGGCCAGGAAAGCCTCGCCCTCGCCCTTGGCGGCTTTACCGCGTTCGGCGGCTTCGGCCTGCTGGCGCTGCTCGAGTTCGGCGAAGTAGTGCTCAAGGACCTTGTGGGCCTCTTCGTGGCTCATCTTCGGCTCGCGCCCCTGCAGCACATCGGCGATGGCGGCGGCATAGTCTTCAATATTCAGGCTCTCTTTCAAGCCCATTCCTATCAGTTGGTGGCCAATGTTGTGGCCCAATGCATAGCTAAGTTTATCCATTTTTAATTGTTGTTCATTCTTTTTCTGAGGTAGAGGATACAGTCGATGTTGCGTGGCACCTGCAGGTCCATCATGCCGCTCTCGATGCCGATGACATGGCCTTGCTTGACGGCACTGAGGACGTTGTAGGGCTTCATGCCGCAGAAGGCGGCAGAATCCTCGCGACGCACAATGATGTAGTCGGGGTCCTCCTTCATCAAGGCTTCGAGGCTGTAGCTCCAGCCGTCGATGTTTTCGGCGATGTTATGTCCGCCGGCCATACGGATGATGTCGTTGATGAAAGTGTTGCCCCCAGAGGTGTAGTTGCCACCAGAGCCAAAGCCTACGACATAGTACACCTTTGGGGTGATTGTGTGATTGTGTGATTGCGTTATTGCGTTAGAGTTTGGCGCGTTGGCCTCTAACGCATTAACACGTTCAAGCATTAACGCATTTAATGAGTCGGCTTCCTTCTCTTTGTCCACCAGTTTCCCGATGGCAGCGATGTTTTCATAAAGAGCCTCGAACTTGGGTTTCTCGATGATGCACACAATCGGGATGCCCATGGCGTCGAGCTGGTCGGTGATTTTCTTGCTCACCATCGAGCCGCTGATGACCAAGTCGGGTTCCAGAAAGAGTATGCGCTCGATATTCATGTCGCTGATGCCCCCGATGCTGGGAATGCGTTCAGCTTCAGCTGGGTATACGCAGAAGTCGGTACGTCCCACCAGCAGGTTTTCTGCCCCCAGGGCAAACAGAATCTCCGTCACCGCTGGCGATGTGGAGACCACGCGATGCGGATGGGTCGGCACCACCACGGTGCGGCCATAGTCGTCGGTGACAGTGTCGTTGCTTGATTGCCTGAGTGTTTGATTGCCTGAGTGGCCGCAAGCCACCAGCAATACACTGAACACTAAACACTGAACACTAAACACTAAGAACTTACGCATCTTCCATTCCTCCGCAGACAGGCAGCATGACGCTCGTGATATAGGGGCACATGTCGCTGGCCAGAAAGACGCATGCTTGCGCCACTTCGTCGGTGGTGCCGGGGCGTTTCATGGGGATTCGGCTGCACCAGGTGTTCATCAGATCCTGCGGTATGTCGGCGGTCATCTCGGTCTCGATGAAGCCCGGACAGACCACGTTGACGCGGATATTGCGGGCGGCGAACTCCTTGGCGCAACTCTTGCTGAAACCGAGAATGGCGGCCTTCGAGGCGGCATAGTTGGCTTGGTTGTAGTTGCCCGCCACACCGACCACCGAGCCGATATTGACGATGGAGCCGTGGCCCTGCTTCCACATGGAAGGCTGGATGGCTTTTGTCATGCAGAACACCGAGCCGAGGTTGGTGTGCATCACACGGTCGAACTGCTCCTCGGTCATCCGTTTCACGGCGGCGTCGTCGGTGATGCCGGCGTTGTTGACGAGGATGTCCACCTTCCCGAAGTCGGCCAGCACATCCTTCACGAAGGCCTGAGCGGAATCATAGTTGGCCACATCGGCGGCATACCCCTTGGCCTTCACGCCGATAGAGGCAAGTTCTTCTTCCACGGCGACCATCTTGTCGTTGCGTGCGCGTCCGCAGAAGGCCACATTGCAGCCCTCTTTGGCGAATCTCACAGCAATAGCGTGACCGATGCCACGGGTGGCACCGGTCACGATTGCAGTCTTATTTTCTAAGAGCATATTAGAGCAGCTTGGCGAGTTTGGCAGCCAGGTCGCCGACGCGGGTGCTGTAACCCTTCTCGTTGTCGTACCAGCTGACGATTTTCACGAAGTTGCCGTCCATCACCTGGGTCAGCAGGCTGTCGAAGATGCTGCTGTGGGTGTTGTCGATGATGTCGATGCTCACGATGGGCTCGTCAACATACTGGAGGACACCTTTCATGGGGCCTTCGGCGGCTTCCTTGATGCAGGCGTTGATTTCCTCCTTGGTGACGTTGCAGTTCATCTCGGCGGTGAGGTCAACGACAGAGCCGTCGGGAGTGGGGACGCGCATGGCGAAGCCATCGAGTTTGCCCATCAGTTCGGGAATTACCAGGCCCACGGCCTTGGCAGCGCCGGAGGAGGTGGGGATGATGCTCACGGCGGCGGCACGGGCACGACGGAGGTCGCTGTGCGGCTGGTCGAGAATCTTCTGGTCGTTGGTGTAGCTGTGGATGGTGTTCATCAGACCGCGCTTGATGCCGAACTTGTCGTTCAGGGCTTTGGCCACGGGAGCCAGGCAGTTGGTGGTGCAGCTGGCGTTGCTGACGAGCTGCATCTCCTTGGTCAGGATGTTGTCGTTCACGCCCATGACGATGGTGGCGTCGACGTCGTCGGCCTTGCCGGCGGGCACGGTGAGGATGACCTTCTTGGCACCGGCGTTGATGTGCTTCATCATCTGATCGCGTTTCTTGAACAGACCGGTCGACTCAATCACGATGTCAACACCCAGCTCGCCCCAAGGCAGGTTCTGCGGGTCACGCTCAGCATAGATTTTCACCTTCTTGCCGTTCACCACGAGGCAGTCGCCCTCGGCGTGCACTTCGCCGTCGAAGTTCTCGTGCACGGAATCGTATTTGAACAGGTAGGCCAGGGTGTCAGCACTGGTCAGGTCGTTGATAGCGACGATTTCCAGCTCGGGGTGGGCGAGCATGGCGCGGAAGCTCATTCTTCCAATTCGGCCGAAGCCATTGATTGCTACTTTTGCCATAGTATCTTGTTTTTTAATAATTTGTGAATTAATTGTTCCTAAATCGGTTCTGCAAAGGTACAAATTTTTTTTATATTATGAAACAATAATTTCTTTTTTTCGTTGTTTTATCTCGTAATGATTAAAATAAATTCGCACAATTCGCCGACGGAAAAGAAGAGGCCATTCCTCAAGCCGTGGAAGGCTCTGGGGTGGGGGAGACGCATACTCCGCGTCTTCTGGATTACCCTGCTGTCGCTGTGGCTCTATTCTGTGCTGCAGGTGCTGCTGGGCATCTTCTTCAACCCACCGTTGACGCCGCTGATGGTGCAGCGTTTCTTCCAGCAGACTTTTGACGGCGACCGTTCTGTCAATTTCGAACGCGACTATGTGCCACTCGACTCCATCTCGCCCAACCTCATCACCGCTGTCATCTACGCCGAGGACGGACTTTTCCTCTATCACCATGGGTTCGACGTCAAGCAGATGAAGATAGCCCATGAGGAGAACAAATCGGGCCGGCGTTTCCGCGGGGGCAGCACCATCAGCCAGCAGACCGCAAAGAACGCCTTCCTGCCTCACTCCCGCACGATGGTTCGCAAAGCCCTCGAGGCTTACTACACCGTGATGATCGAAACCTTCTGGAGCAAGCGCCGCATTATGGAGGTGTACCTGAATATCGTCGAGTTCGGCGACGGCATCTATGGTGCCGAGGCCGCCGCACAGCACTACTTCGGCCACTCGGCCAAGACCCTCTCGCGCAATGAGGCGGCACAGCTCGCCGCCACCCTGCCGGCACCCCTCAAGCGCAACCCCAGCCACTCCACACCCTACTTCCGCCGCTATACCTCCACCATCCAGAAGCGTGTGGGTGGCGCAAGAATCAACGTCGATAAACCCAACCCGAAGAAAGTCAAACAATACGAGGACCAGGAGACCCTCTGGGACTTCGTCAAGTGGTACTTGGAGAATTAAGAGTTAAGAATTAAGAGTTAAGAATTATGGTTGTTTCGCCGACAGAAGTCTCTGCCGATTGGCGCCGCTGCCAACGCGACTTCGAGACCTGGCTTCGTCTCGAGAAAGGTCTTGCTGGCAACAGTGTGCTGGCCTACCTCCGCGATACGAACCACCTCGCCGAGTTCTTCTCCGAACGGAATATCGGGCCCGAGCAGGTCACCCTCGACGACCTCCAGCAGCTCCTCCTCCAAATCAACGACCTCGGCATCGCACCTACCTCCCAGCGTCGTATGATTTCAGGCTGGCGCATGTTTTTCAAGCACCTCGTTGTCGAGGACGCCATCAAGGAGAATCCCGCCGACCTCCTCGACCTCCCCCTGCGCCCCGAGCACCTGCCCGACGTGCTTACTGACGAGGACATTACGAAGATTCAGGACACCTTCGACAAGAGTCTCCCCGACCAGTACCGCAACAACGTCATCGTCGAGGTGCTCTACGGCTGCGGCCTCCGCGTTTCGGAGCTCGTAAACCTCAAGTTGTCAAATATCTATGCCGATGAGTTGATGCTGCAAATCTTTGGCAAAGGCAGCAAGGAACGTTGGGTGCCCATCAACCCCCATGCCCTCGAGATGCTGGCTACTTACATCCACACTGTCCGTAGCCACATCGAGCCCAAGCCCCACGAGGAGAAATATGTCTTCCTCAACCGTCGAGGGTCGCATCTTTCGCGCAACTATATCTTCATGTTCCTCAAGCAGGCCGTAGCCAATGCTGGCATCAACAAGCATGTGAGCCCCCACTCCCTGCGCCACTCCTTCGCCACTGAGCTCGTCGAGAACGGTGCCGACCTCCGCGCCGTGCAGGAAATGCTGGGTCACGAAAGCATTTCTACCACCGAGATCTACACCCACCTCACCCGCGACACCCTCCGCAACACCATCGAGGCCTACCACCCCCACTACCGCAAATAAAAAAATTTTTTCCATATCGCAAAAAGGTCGTACTTTTGCAAAGTGAAAAAACATATTTTTCTTGAAAAATGAAGAGCATAAAATTCTTTTTGATTCTCAGCGTTTTCTTCGCCCTTGGATGCGGAGGAAACAGCAATGACGACGAGGGTAATTGTCAAGAGTAGGAACTAAAGGCAAAGGCTGCAGAATATTTGAAGGCCGCCGAGCAGGGAGATGCCGAAGCTCAGTTTAGTCTGGGGGTTTGTTATTTTGGAGGACTGGGCGTGGAGCAATCCTATACAAAGGCTGTCAAGTGGTACAGAAAAGCGGCGGAGCAGGAATTGGCCAAATCCTTTTCTGAGGCTGTCAAGTGGTTAGGAAAAGCGGCCGAGCAAGGTTCGCTGGAAGCACAGAGAAAACTTCGAGAGCTGAACTATTATTAATCGGTTATTCATCAGTATTCTGGAAGGCAGTCACAAGGCCCGTTGTTCACTCGTCGTTTGCTATTTGTTCAATTTGTTCAGTCAATCTAATTTTTTTTTTTGTATATTTGCAATATCGCCATTGTGGGGATTGTTTCTCACAAGTGGTGGATTATCAATATTTAATAATAAAAAATGAAGATATGACAATAAAGGTTTGTGTGGGCAGTTCGTGCCATCTGAAGGGGTCCTACGACGTGATCGAGGCCTTCAAGACAGTGTTGAAAAAATATGATGTGGAGGATGTGGTGGACCTTCAGGCCAGTTTCTGCCTGGGCCATTGTGCCAAAGGAGTGACGGTGAGCTGCGAGGGTATGGAGGCGGCCGAAAAAGGGCCGCAAGTCGAGGAGACGCCCGACGGGTTCATTTTGCACAGTGTCAATGCCGACAATGTGGAAGAATTGTTCGCCAAAGAAGTGTATCCTAAAATCTTCAATGCGTAATGTCGGAGTATCTGGAATTCAAGCCGGTGCAGTGCAAAGACTGCTACCGTTGCCTGCGCGAGTGCCCGGTGAAGGCCATCAACATCAAGGACCATCACGCGCAAATCATTGAGGAACATTGCATACTCTGCGGCCATTGCACCAAGGTGTGCCCGCAGAAAGCCAAGATAGAGCACAGCGAGATGCCTGTGGTGCGCGAGATGCTGAAGAGCGGCGAAAAAGTGGCCGCCACGGTGGCGCCGTCGTTCATCAGCAGCTTGGGTCAGGAGGACTTCACCATCCTGCGCATCGCGCTGGCCAAGCTGGGATTCGCCATAGCCGAAGAGACCGCCGTGGGTGCGCAAGCCGTCACGGAGGAGTACAAGCGTGTGCTGGCGAAGGGCGAGATGAAGAATTTCATCACTTCGGCTTGCCCTGCTGCCTGCCGCCTCATACAGATGTACTATCCCAAGGCGCTGCCTTATCTGGCTCCCGTCGACTCGCCGATGGTGGCGCACGCCAAGATGCTGCGCCGCAACGACCCCGACCTCAAGGTGGTCTTCATCGGCCCCTGCATCGCCAAGAAACGCGAGGCCGACGAGCACGGCATCGACGCCGTGCTGACCTTCGACGAGCTGAACCAGCTCTTCGAGGAGAACGGCATCGACCTGCAGAATATCAACCATCTGGCTGTTACTGCCGACAATGCCGGCGCTAACCGGGCAAAGGCCTATCCCGCCACGCAGGGCATCATCCGCTCGTTCGACGCGCTGCCCGAGGGCTACCGCTACCTGGCGGTGGACGGCGTGGATCGTCTCACCGAGGTTCTGGAGAACATCGAGTCGCTCGACCATACATTCATAGAGATGAACGTGTGCCCCGGCGGCTGCATCAACGGCCCCTGCGCCATTGCGCAGGAGGGAGGCATGATGAAGGCCGAGGCCGACGTCAACGCCTATGTGGAGCACGAGCTGGCCACCCGCAAGCACACGCCTGCCCCCGAGGCCGGCGTCTCGCTGGCGTATGCCCACCCCAGGTTGCGCTCAAAGAGCCGTCCCGCCACCGAAAAGGAGATTGAGGAGGTGCTGCACCGCACAGGCAAATTCACCAAGGAAGACGAGCTCAACTGCGGCGCCTGCGGCTACCCCACCTGCCGCGAGAAGGCGTGGGCGGTGGTCAACGGCTATGCCGACATCGACATCTGCCTGCCCTATATGCGCAAGCGCGCCGAGAGCCTGGCCGTCGACATCGTGCACAACTCGCCCGAGGGTGTCATCCTTGTCGACCCCGACATGAATATCGTCGACATCAATGCCTCGGCCATGAGCATGCTGGGCCTCGGCGGCAAACCCGAGAATGTGCAGGGCCGTCCGGTGGCCGAGAACTTCCCGCCCATCGACTTCTACAACGCCTACGCCAAGAAGCAGCGTATGGAGAACCCTTGCCTGCACATCGCCGCCACTGGCCGCTATGTGAGCCTCACCGTCAGTCTCCTCAGCGAGCAGAACCTCCTCTTTGGCTTGATGAAGGACATCTCCGACGAGGTGAACTACGAGAAGAAGCTCGACAAGGTGAAGATGGACACCATCGCCACCACCGACGACCTCATCATGAAGCAGATGCGCGTGGCGCAGGAAATAGCCTCGCTTCTCGGCGAAACCACCGCCGAAACCAAGGTGGCGCTGCTCAAACTGAAGAAGATGCTCTCTGACGGCAAAGGCGACCTGGGTGTCGACGGCCGTCCTACCGACTGGAAAACCGCCAAGATATGAAAGAACTCTGCATTGAATATGGATACACCTCGCTGAACCACTACGGCGAAGAGCTCTGTGGCGATAATGTGGAAATAACCACGACGGCTCCCCAGGGCGATAGCGAATGGACCACCCTCGTCCTCGCCGACGGATTGGGCAGCGGCGTGAAGGCCAACATCCTCTCCACTCTCACCAGCAAGATTCTCTGCACTATGGTGGCCGGTGGCGCCGACATTGAAGACTGCGTCGGCACCATCATCCAGACACTCCCCGTCTGCAAGGAACGCGGGGTGGCTTACAGCACTTTCTCCATCATCCACGTGAACAACGAGGGTAGGGGATACCTGTATGAATTTGACAATCCCGAGGCCATCTGGTATCATCAAGGCCACACCTGCGATTTGCCGCGCACAGAGCTGAATGTCTACGATAAACGGGTCTTTGTCACCGAACTAGCGCTCGACGAAGGCGATATGGTCTTCGTGATGAGCGACGGCACCATACACGCTGGCATAGGACAGATGCTCAACTTCGGATGGCAGCGCAAGGAGATTATGGAGCACCTCGACCACAACATCGACGCCCACATGTCGGCCCGCGCTGCTGCCTGCCTGCTGGCATCCGCCTGCAACGACCTCTACCTCGACCGTCCGGGCGACGACACAACGGTGGCGGCCATCCGCGTGCGTCCGCGCACCATGGTACATGTCATGGTGGGGCCGCCTGTCGACAAAGAGCGCGACGCCGAGTATGTGGATCGCTTCATGCACGACACCGACAAGCGTATCGTCTGCGGCGGCACTACATCGCAGGTGGTGGCGCGCTGTATCGGCCGCCAACTGAAGACCTCCTTCGACTTTCCCGACAAGGAGGTGCCGCCCATCGGCTTTATCGACGGCATAGACCTTGTCACCGAAGGCGTCATCACGATGCGCCGCCTGTTGGCGCTGTCGGACAAGTATGTCTCGGTCAAGGACCTCACCCCCAAGACCTACGCCAAGAAGGACGGCGGCTCGCTGCTGGCAAACATCATTTTTGAGGAAGCCTCCCACATCGTCTTCTTCGTGGGGCAAAACGTCAATGCTGCCCACCAAGGCCTGGATATTGACATCACCATGAAACTGAAGCTCGTCGAGCATCTGGCCGACAACCTCCGCAAGATGGGCAAACAAGTAACTGTAAACTACGACTGATTATGGAACAGAAACTATTCGACACCAACGTACAATGGATCAAATACAAAGTCCTCAAGGAGGTTATCCGCCGTGCCTATGAGGGCGGTCTCGACGAGGCATACATGGAAATTCCGAAGATCATCAGCCCCGGTCCCAAGTCGGAACTCAACTGCTGCATCTACAAGGAGCGCGCCATTGTGCAGGAACGCATCCACATGGCCATGGGCGGCGACAAGCAGAACCCCAACCCCGTGCAGGTGATGGAGACGGCCTGCGACGAATGCCCCGCCGCCGGCATGCTTGTCACCGAGGCTTGCCGTGGCTGCATGATGCACGCCTGCAAGGATGTGTGCCCCAAGGGAGCCATCACCATTGTCAACCACCGCTGTCATATTGACAAGGAGAAGTGCATCGAGTGCGGCAAGTGCGCCGCCGCCTGCCCCTACAGCGCCATCATTGCCCAGAAACGCCCCTGCATCAAGAGCTGCAAGCCCAAGGCCCTCTCTATCCGCAAGGAGGACGACAAGGCAGTGATTGATAACGACAAATGTGTCTCCTGCGGTGCCTGCGTTGTCAGCTGCCCCTTCGGTGCCATCACCGACCGGTCGCTGGTGCTCGACATCATTGACATGCTTCGCCAGTCGGAGGGCAACACCAAGTATCGCGTCTATGCAGTCATTGCCCCCGCTATTGTGGGTCAATGTCGCTTTGGGCGCATCGAACAGGTAGTCACCGCCATCAAGCGCCTGGGTTTCCATCAGGTTGTCGAAGCTGCCCTCGGCGCCGACATCACCCTCTACACCGAGGCCCGCGAGTTCCAGCACAAGTCCACCGAGAGTGACAACCCGGTGATGACCACCTCGTGCTGTCCCGCTTTCGTGCGCTTTGTGGAGACCAATTTCCCCGAATTCAAAGACGCTATTTCCACATCGCCCTCACCCATGATCACCACCGCCCGCCTCATCAAGCATGGCGACCCCTCGGCCAAGATTGTCTTCATCGGCCCCTGCGCCGCCAAGAAGTTCGAGTACACCCTCGAGAAGACGCACGGCATGATTGACAGCGTGATGAGCTTCGAGGAACTCCAGGCTTTCCTCGACGCCCGCGGCATCGACACCACGCAATGTGAGGACACCCACCTCGACAATGCCTCGTTCTACGGCCGCATCTTCGCCAAGAGCGGCGGCATAGCGCAGGGCGTTGCCCACGTGGCCGAAAAACTTGGCGTTGACGGAGTCAGGCCCGTTGTCATGAATGGCATCGACCAATGCCGCCAGCACCTCGCCCTGCTGCGCGCCAAGAAAGAGACGGCCAACTTCTTCGAGGGAATGGCTTGCGACGGTGGTTGCGTCGGTGGCCCGCTCTCCATTACGCGCTCCCCCAAGAACGTCTTCGACGTCGACCAGTATGGCAACTCCGCAAAGGAAAAGGACATCGACGGCTCCGTCAACCTCTTCCACATGACCCTCGGCGACTGAGAAAATGCCCATAGCCTACAGACAATCGTGGCAGCCGCACACAGCCGGCATGCCACCTGATTGCCTGTTGTCCCTCTGGCACACACCCGGCGCCCCCCAAATACATATCCCGTCACCATTTTTTTTTGCCATGTGAAAAAAAATTCGTATCTTTGCAGTCTCAATTTTTAGGAATAAATAATAAATAATAAATTAATAATAAACAAATTAATCAAGATGACAAAGTACGTTTACACGTTCGGTGGAAAGACCGCCGAAGGAAAAGCCGACATGAAGAACCTTTTGGGTGGCAAGGGTGCCAACCTTGCCGAGATGTGCCTCCTGGGTCTTCCCGTGCCTGCTGGTCTCACCATCACTACCGACTGCTGCACCGCTTATTATGCCAACAACTGCCAGCTGCCCGCCAGCCTTATGGACGAAGTGTGGAAAGGTGTGGAAAACATCGAGAAAATCATGGGTATGAAATACGACGACAGCGAGAACCCCCTGCTCGTCAGCTGCCGCTCCGGCGCCCGCTCCTCCATGCCTGGCATGATGGATACCGTCCTCAAT
Source organism: uncultured Bacteroidota bacterium (assembly GCA_902776365.1). Taxonomy (GTDB): domain Bacteria; phylum Bacteroidota; class Bacteroidia; order Bacteroidales; family P3; genus Colimorpha. The sequence goes on from CACYPU010000001.1 coordinate 282,545, forward strand.
ATCGGCCTCAGCAGCAAGACCATCCCCGGTATGCTGAAGAAGACCAACAACCCCCGTTTCGTGTATGACTCGTACCGCCGTCTCATTATGATGTATGCCGACGTCGTGATGGAAAAATCCGAAGGCATTGAGCCTGCCGACGGCAAAGGCATCCGCAAACAGCTCGACGACATGCTCGACGAATACAAGGCCGTCAAAGGCTACAAGAGCGACACCGAGCTCACCGCCGACGACCTCAAGAAACTCGCCGACGCCTTCAAGGTGCGCGTGAAAGAAGTTCTCGGCACCGAATTCCCCGACGATGCCCGTGCTCAGATGGAAGGCGGCATCAAGGCTGTCTTCAAGAGCTGGAACGGTAAGAAGGCCGTGAGCTACCGTAAGATCGAGGGCATCCCCGACGACTGGGGCACCGCCGTCAACGTGCAGGCCATGGTCTTCGGCAATATGGGCGACACCTCCGCCACCGGTGTGGCTTTCACCCGCAACCCCGCCACCGGCGACAACCAGTTCTACGGCGAGTGGCTCATCAACGCCCAGGGCGAAGACGTGGTGGCCGGCATCCGCACCCCCAACCCCCTGAACGACGATACCAAGAACGAGAAAAACAAGGAAATGCCCTCCATGCAGGAGCTGATGCCCGAGACCTACAAGGAACTCTGCGACATCCGCACCATCCTTGAAAAGAACTATCACGACATGCTCGACATCGAGTTCACCATCCAGGACGGCAAACTGTACATGCTGCAGTGCCGCGTGGGTAAGCGCACCGGCGTGGCTGCCCTCACCATGGCTATGGATATGCTGAAAGAAGGCCTCATCGACGAGAGCGAGGTGGTGATGCGCATCAGCCCCGCCCAGCTCGACGAACTGCTGCACCCCATCCTCGATGCCGCCGACGAGAAGAAGCACACCGTGCTGGCCAAGGGTCTCCCCGCCGGCCCCGGCGGCGCCGTGGGTGTGATAGCTCTCACCAGCGAGAAAGCCAAAGAATACCACGCCGCCAAGATTAAGAACATCCTGGTCCGCGAGGAAACCAACCCCGAGGACGTCGAAGGCATGCGTGCCGCCGATGGCATCCTCACTGCCCGCGGTGGTATGACCTCCCACGCCGCCCTCGTGGCCCGTGGCTGGGGCAAGTGCTGCGTGGTGGGCTGCGACGCCGTGAAAATCAGTATGGAAGATGCCAGCGTGAAAACCGACCAATTCGGCAAGAAGAAAGTCAGCGTCGTCGAGAACGGCACCGTGACCATCAACGGCAAGGTGTTCCACGAAGGCGACCTCCTCTCCCTCAACGGCTCCAAAGGCTACGTCTACGACGAAGAGGTCAAGATGATCGACGCCACTGAAAATCCCCTGTTCCAGCAATTCATGAAGTTGGTCGACAAATACCGCAAGATGGGTGTCCGCACCAATGCCGACAACCCCGCCGACGCCCAGAAGGCTATCGACTTCGGCGCCGAGGGTATCGGCCTGTTCCGCATCGAGCACATGTTTTATGGCGAGAACAGCGAGGTGCCGCTGGAGAAGCTTCGCAATATGATTCTGGCCGACACGCTCGAGGCCCGCGTTGCCGCTCTAGCCGAGCTGGAACCCTATGTGCGTGAGAGTGCCAAGGGTACGCTGAAGGTGATGGACGGCAAGCCCCTGACCTTCCGCCTCATGGATCCCCCGCTGCATGAGTTCGTCCCCCAAACCGAGGAGAAGCAGCGTGAAGTGGCCAAAGCCCGCGGCATTGAATACGAGAAGCTCCATGCCCGCATCGAAGGCATGCACGAGGTGAACCCCATGATGGGTCTCCGCGGCGTGCGTCTGGGCATCATCTATCCCGAAATCACCGAGATGCAGTTCCGTGCCCTCTTCAGCGCCACCGTCGAACTCCTCAAGGAAGGCTTCGACCCGCATCTGGAAATCATGGTCCCGCTGACCATCAACGCCGCCGAGCTTAAACACCAGAAAGCCCTCGCCGACCGCGTGAAGAAAGAGGTCGAGGCCAAGTATGGCAAGGAGTTCACCTACAAGTTCGGCACCATGATTGAGATTCCGCGTGCCGCACTCGTGGCCAACCAGATTGCCGAGGTCGCTGAGTTCTTCAGCTTCGGCACCAACGACCTCACCCAGATGACCTTCGGCTTCAGCCGCGACGACGTCAACGCTATCGTAAAGACCTATGTCGACGAGAAGATTATCCCCGCTGACCCGTTCAACAACTTCGACCGCGAGTGCGTGGGCGAGCTGGTGAAGATTGGCATCCAGCGTGGCCGCTCGACGCGTCCCGAGCTGAAGTGCGGCGTCTGTGGCGAGCACGGTGGTGACCCCACTGCCGCCGAATTCTTCTACAAGAACGGCATGACCTATGTGAGCTGCAGCCCGTTCCGTGTCCCCGTGGCACGCCTCGCCGCCGCCCAGGCCGCTATCAAGGAAGCAAGAGAGAAATAAAAAATAAAAACCGAATATTATGAACGACAAAATCAGAAAAGACCTCGAAGCGCTGGGCATCACCGGCGTACAAAACCTCTACTACAATCCCTCTTATGAGGATTTGTTCAAGTTCGAGATGGACCCCAGCCTCACCGGCTATGAGAAGGGCCAGCTCACCGAGCTCGACGCCATCAATGTGATGACCGGCATCTACACCGGCCGTTCGCCCAAGGACAAATACATCGTCATGGACGAGAAGTCGAAAGACACCGTGTGGTGGACCTCCGACGAGTACAAGAACGACAACCACCCCATGAGCGAGAAGGTGTGGGCCCACGTGAAGGACCTCGCCAAGAAGCAGCTCTGCGGCAAGAACCTCTTTGTTGTCGACGCTTTCTGCGGCGCCAACAAGGACACCCGCATCGCTGTGCGCTTCATCATGGAGGTGGCCTGGCAAGCTCATTTCGTGACCAATATGTTCATTAAACCCACCGAAGAGGAACTGAAGGACTTTAAGCCTAGCTTCACCGTCTATGCCGCCTCGAAGGCCAAGGTCGACGACTATAAGGAACTGGGTTTGAATAGCGACACTTGCGTGGCTTTCAACGTGAGCAGCCGCGAGCAGGTCATCCTCAACACCTGGTATGGTGGCGAAATGAAGAAGGGTATGTTCTCGATGATGAACTACTACCTGCCCCTGCAGGGCATCGCCGCCATGCACTGCTCCGCCAATACCGACATGAAGGGCGAGCATACCGCCATCTTCTTCGGCCTCTCGGGCACCGGCAAGACCACTCTCTCGACCGACCCCAAGCGTCTCCTTATCGGCGACGACGAGCACGGCTGGGACGACGAGGGCGTCTTCAACTTCGAGGGTGGCTGCTATGCCAAGGTTATCAACCTCGACAAGGAGAGTGAGCCCGATATCTACAACGCCATCAAGCGCAACTCGCTGCTGGAGAACGTCACCGTCGACGCCAACGGCAAGATTGACTTCAAGGATAAGAGCGTCACTGAGAATACCCGTCTGAGTTATCCCATCGACCACATCGAGAAGATTGTCCAGCCTGTGCACGGCAAGAGCGCCGGTCCCGCCGCCGAGAACGTCATCTTCCTCTCGGCCGACGCCTTCGGCGTGCTGCCTCCCGTGAGCATCCTCACCCCCGACCAGTGCAAGTACTACTTCCTCAGTGGCTTCACCGCCAAGCTGGCTGGCACTGAGCGCGGCATCACCGAGCCCACGCCGACCTTCAGCGCTTGCTTCGGCCAGGCCTTCCTCGAGCTGCATCCCACGAAGTATGCCGAGGAGCTGGTGAAACGCATGGAGAAGAGCGGCGCCAAGGCCTACTTGGTCAACACCGGCTGGAACGGTACCGGCAAGCGCATCTCTATTAAAGATACGCGTGGAATCATTGACGCCATCCTTGACGGCAGCATCCTCAAGGCCGAGACCAAAAAGATTCCTTATTTCGACTTCGAGGTGCCCACGTCGCTGCCCGGCGTCGACCCGAAGATTCTCGATCCGCGCGACACCTATGCCGACGCAAAGGTGTGGGACGAGAAGGCCCGCGACCTCGCCGACCGCTTCGTGAAGAACTTCGTTAAGTTCACCTACAATGAGGCTGGCAAGGCTCTCGTGGCTGCTGGTCCGAGAATATAACGGTTAACGGTTAATGGTTAACGGTTAAAGTTGAAAATAGAAAATTGAAAAAAATGAATAAGAAAGTTGCCGTTGTCCTGGTTTTCATGGCTATGCTTGCCTTCCCGGCGAGGGCGTTTGATTTTGCCGTGCGTTTGAACAGTGGCGACTCGCTTTTCTTCGAGATTTCCGATGCGAACCATCATTATGTGACGATAGTGCCTCCCAACAATATGGGCCCCGAGTATTACAAGGGGCACCGCAAGGTGGCGGGAGTGCTCGTCATTCCTTCGGAGGTCTACTTTAATGGTCAGCGTTATTCCGTCACAGCCATTGGAGAACGAGCCTTCTCGGGGTGCACCGACATGCGTATGGTTACCATACCGATGTCGGTCACTTCCATAGGCGACTATGCTTTCTATGGTTGTGTCGGTATCAACGACCCTATCGTCATCGGCGAGAACATCACGCGTGTGGGACTCTCGGCTTTCTATGGTTGTGCGCAACTTCCGGGGATAATCTTCAAGGCCCGCAATTGTGACTTCATGGGAGGCTCGCTCTCCACTGCCGCATTCGGTAATTGCACCCGTCTGCGGAGTGTGACCATTGCCGACGGTGTGACACAGATTCCCGACTACGCCTTCAGTGGCGCCGACGCCATCACCAGCGCTTTGGTATTTCCCCAGTCGCTGGAATACATTGGTGACTACGCTTTCTCGTTCTGCAGCAAGATTTCTGGAAGCATCGACATCCCTGATGAAGTGACGACTATCGGCGAATGTGCGTTTAACCAGTGCCATTCCATTACGGAGTTGATTATTGGCGCCAATGTGGATACCATCGGTAGCCGCGCTTTCTACAAGTGTATTGGTCTCCGCTCCGTGAAGGTCAATGCCCACATGCCGCCCGGTATTTCTTCCTCGACATTTTCCAGCATTTCCAGGTCGCTGACGTTAAGCATCCCTTGTGTCAGCAAGGTGTTGTATGAGAAGAATGCTGCTTGGAAAAAACTTGGACCTTTCAGCCTTCATGGCAGTTGCACCCTTGCTGTCGATGTCGAGGCTGCCGATTCGGCGGAGGCAACGGTTTATGGCGGTGGCAACTACAGGTACGGCGACAGTGTGACACTCATTGTGGCCTGTGCCAACGGTTATGGCTTCGTGGGTTGGTCGGATGGCAACAAGGAGAATCCCCGTACACTCGTTGTCACAGAGGAGGTCCAGCTTACTGCTTTGACGCATGCGGCTAAAACGCTCACGCTGAAGGACACTGTCTATAGGGTAGATACGGTCTATAAAGATGGCTATAAGATTATCCGCGACACTGTGGATGTCTTCAAAGTCCTCCAGCCCATCGACTCCACAAATACGCTCATCTCACTGGATGCAGCCAAAAAACGTCTCGTCTGGAATCTTCCCAAAGACGAGAAGATGCTCTCGCTGATGCTCTTCAACGACAAGGGTGAGTGCCTCTATCGTACCGACCGTCCGAGCGGAAAGCTCAAGATGCGTCGTTTCCTGACTGGTTCCTACTTTGTCCGCATCGAGACTGTCCGCCGTGTCTTCAACTATCACTTCTTTATGAATAATGAATAATAAAAAATAACAACCTTTATGACAAACAACAACTTTGCCTCGCGCCACAATGGCGTGTCCAACCCCGCCGAAGAGCAGAAGATGCTCGACGTTATCGGCGTGAAATCCATGGACGAGCTCATCGAGAAGGCTGTGCCCGCCGCCATCCGTCTCAAAGAGCCGATGCCCCTGCCCGAAGGTATGAGCGAGTACCAGTTCCTCAACCATGTGCGTTCGTTGGCTCAGAAGAACAAGATGTATAAGAGTTACATCGGCATGGGCTACTACGGCACCATCACCCCCGCCGTCATCATGCGCAATGTCTTCGAGAACCCCGGCTGGTACACCTCCTACACTCCTTACCAGACTGAGATATCGCAGGGCCGTCTCGAGGCTCTGATGAACTATCAGACCATGATTGCCAGCATGACCGGCATGCCTCTGAGCAACGCCTGTCTGCTTGACGAGGCTACCGCCGCTGGCGAGGCCATGATTATGTTCTTCAACAGCCGCTCGCGTCAGGCTGTGAAAGATGGTATCTGCAAGGTGTTTGTCGACGAAGGCATCCTGCCTCAGACTTTGGCTGTGATGCAGACCAATGCCGCCCCCCGTGGCATCGAGATTGTCACCGGCAAGGCCGCGCAGACCGAGCTTGATAGCAGCTACTTTGCCGCCTTCGTGCAGTACCCCAACCAGTTCGGCGAGGCCCAGGATTGGACCGAGTTCATCGCCAAGTGTCACGAGAAGGGCATCTTTGTCTGTATGGCCACCGACCTCATGGCCCTGGCCCTGATGAAGACTCCCGGCGAGATGGGTGCCGACTGCGCCGTGGGTAACGCTCAGCGTTTCGGCCTGCCCATGGGCTTCGGCGGTCCCCACGCCGGCTTCTTCGCCTTCACCGACACCTTCAAGCGCGCATTCCCCGGCCGTATCATCGGCTGGAGCGTCGACGCCAAGGGCAACCCCGCCCTCCGTATGGCCCTCGGCATGCGTGAGCAGCACATCAAACGCGACAAAGCTACCTCGAATATCTGCACCTCCGCCGCCCTCGTGGCCAACATGAGTGCTTTCTATGCCATCTGGCATGGTGCTGAAGGTATCCGCGAGATTGCCGTCCGCATCTGCGCCCGCGCCCACCGTTTGGCCATGGAACTCGAACAGTACGGCTACAAGCAGTGGAACAAGGTCTACTTCGATACCCTCGCCCTCCAGTGCCCTGTGCCCACCGCCAAGGTGAAAGAAGTGGCTCTGAAGCACGAGATTAACTTCCGCTATATCTGTGACGAGTGCATCGGCATCTCCATCGACGAGACCACAGAGAAGTGTGACCTCGATGCCATCGTGGCCTGCCTGGCTGAAGCCGCCGGCAAGAGCGCCCAGCCGCTCGAGTGCAAGGGTTGCTGCTGCAAGTTCGCCGACGAGGCCATCCCCGCCGAGTTGAAACGCACCAGCGCTTACCTCACCCAGAAGATTTTCAACCGCTTCCACGACGAGACCTCCATGATGCGCTACATCAAAATGCTCGAGGAGAAAGACCTCAGCCTCAACCGCGCCATGATTCCGCTGGGAAGCTGCACCATGAAGCTCAACGCCGCCGCCGAGATGATGCCCCTCAGCTGGAGCAAGTTTGCTGGCATGCACCCCTTCGTGCCCGCTGACCAGGCCCAGGGTTACCTCGAGATGATTAAGGACATCGAGCACCAGCTCGCCGTCATCACCGGCTTCGCCGGCTGCTCGCTGCAGCCCAACTCGGGTGCCTTCGGCGAGTACAGCGGCCTCACCGTCATTCGTAACTATCACATCGCCAACGGACAGCCGCAGCGCAATGTCTGTCTGATTCCCGCCAGTGCTCACGGTACCAACCCCGCCTCTGCCGCCAAGGCCGGTATGACGGTGGTCGTGGTTAAGTGCAATGACAAGGGCGACGTCGACATCGACGACCTCCGCGCCAAAGCCGAGCAGTACAAGGATACCCTTAGCTGCCTGATGATCACCTATCCGTCGACCCACGGTGCCTTCGAAGAGGGCATCCTCGACATCATCAATATCATCCACAGCGTGGGCGCCCTCGTCTATATGGACGGTGCCAACATGAACGCTCAGGTGGGCCTCACCAGCCCTGGTTACATGGGTGCCGATGTGTGCCACCTCAACCTCCACAAGACCTTTGCTATGCCTCACGGCGGTGGCGGTCCCGGTGTTGGCCCCATCTGTGTCAGCCAGAAGCTCGTCGACTTCCTGCCCACGCATCCCGTGGTCGAGGTCGGTGGCAAGAAGGGCAACACCATGGCGGCAGCCCCCTACGGCAGCGCCTACCTCCTGCCCATCACCTACGGCTACCTGCTGATGCTCGGCGGCGAAGGCCTGACGGATGTCACCAAACATGCCATCCTCAACGCCAACTACCTCCGTGCCCGCTTGCAGAAGTACTATAAGATTCTCTACACCAACCGCAACGGTATGTGTGGCCACGAGATGATTGTCGACTTCAACGAGTTCAGCCTCAAGGTCGGCGTCGGCGACATCGCCAAGCGTCTCATGGACTACGGCTTCCACGCTCCCACGGTGGCCTTCCCGGTGCACAACACCCTCATGGTCGAGCCTACCGAGAGCGAGCCTCTCAGCGAGATGGACCGCTTCTGCGATGCCATGATTGCCATCCGTCAGGAGATTGATGACATCATGACCGGCAAGAGCGACGAGAAGAACAATCCCATCGCCAACGCTCCCCACACCATGCAGGTGGTCTGCGCCGATGAGTGGAACCTCCCGTACAGCCGTCAGAAAGCCGCCTTCCCGCAGCCCCACTGTGAGAAATACTGGCCCACTATCAGCAAGATTGACGACGCCTATGGCGACCGCAATCTCCAAGCCGTTTGGCCCGAGTAAAATAGTGAAAAATTAACGAAAGAGCCGCGAGCATCCGCCCGCGGTTCTTTTTTTTTTCGACTCCCGATTTATTCTACCATTTTTTACTACTTTGTTATCTTTTACCTGGGTAGGAGAGGTGTAAGGGATGGGTAAGACATGAGTAAGAGTTGAGTAAGACCTAGAGACTATAGAATATTGATAATATGCGAGTTGTACCAACTGTATAAATTTGTGTAAACGATAAATAGCACTTAACCAGACGGATAAGTGCTATTTTGTGTCTATAACTTACTGATTTCTAGTAGTGGATTTGGAGGGAATCTTTTCTATGTCCTTTCATTCCTTTTTACTTCTTTTCACTCCCTTTCTCTCCTTCTTCTTGTCGGGCTAAAGCACTCCGTAGGTGCTCCGTGGTGTTTTTGAAGTGGAGGGTGTGGGGGTTGTCTGGGAGGGCCTGCTGGAGGCCTTGGAGGACGATGTCGTAGTAGTCGATACTGGCGGGATCGCGCGGGTCTATGAGGGGACGAGTGTTGAAGGGTTTGTAGAGTGCGATGAGGGTGGCCAGCGAGCCTTTGTTCTCTTCGATGAAGCGGCAGACATATTCCTGTTGCTCAATGAAGAGGGTGCGATAGATGGAGTCGGTCTCCTCGCGTTTGGCTTCGCGCTGCTTCTGTGTGATTTTGTTCACAGCTAGCAGACTGTCGTAGCGGTTGGAGGTGTCGACGATGGCTTTCAACGCCCAGGAACCGTCGTTGTAGAACTCCTGCATCTGCCAGAGGAGGATACTCTCGGGCGAGCCCGAGACGTTGTAGCTCAGCGAGAGCTGTCCCCACTGTCCCTGCACCTTGATAATTTCACCCAGGTCGGGGAGCAGCACCACGAAGTCGTTGTCCGAACAATGGAGGTTGTAGAGGCTGCGATAGGGCATGTCGTGGCAGTAGCGGAAATGGCCGGCGGCGTCGATGGGGATGGAGTCGACAAAGACGGGACCGTCGGGATTCATCTCCTCGAGCCATAGGCGCTGACCGGCACCGCCTTGGATGGTGCCTTCAAGGGCAAACATGGTTTTCGGGTCGAAGTTGTCCTTTTCGCTGTTGCTTTTACATCCGACGATTGTCAGCATCATAACCGCTGCAATGATATATTCTTTAATTTTCATTTTTTTCTATTATTAAATAAGGTCTGCGATTGTCATGGCTGCCATGGCTTCGACGACGACGGCGGCACGTGGCACCTGGCAGCGGTCGTGGCGACCGTTGACTTGCAGCGTTCTCATCTCACCGTCGGCGGTGAGACATTCGACAGGCTGGGGAAGCGTGACCACGGGATGGAAGGCCACGCGGAATTCCACAGGCATGCCGTTGCTGATGCCCCCTTGGATGCCGCCGCAGTGGTTGGTTTTTGTGATTGCTTGATTGTTTGACGCATTCAAGCCACCATTCCAGCGGTCAATGTATTCGCTGCCTTTCATTTCGGCGGCTGCGAAGCCGGCACCCATCTCGAAGCCTATGGCCGAGGGGATGGACATCATGGCGAAAGCCAGTCGTGCGTTGAGTTTGTTGAAGATGGGTTCGCCGATGCCAGCGGGCAGGCTGGTGATGCGGCAGCTGACGACACCGCCGTGGGTATCGTTAACGTCTTCGGGTCCTGTCAGGGTTGCCTCGGCATGGATTTCGACGGGTGCAATCACCTGCTTGGCGATAGCGCCCGCCACCACCCGTGCCACTGTTTCGCGGGCCGAAGCACGGCCTCCGCCGCGATGGTCGCGGAGACCATATTTCTGCTCGTAGGTGTAGTCGGCATGTCCCGGACGGTAGCAGTCGGCCAATTGGTCGTAGTCCTCCGACCGTGTATTTTTGTTCCTGATGGTAAAGGCGATGGGTGTTCCCATGGTGATGCCATCTTTCAATCCCGACAGCCACTCTATCTCGTCCTCCTCCTGCCGTAAGGCTCCTTGTCGCCGACGGACGAGGTCTCTGTGGATGGCTTCCATGTCGATAGCTATTCTCGATGGGCAACCATCTATAATGCCACCTACGGCGAGTCCGTGGGACTCGCCGTAGGTCGTCAGTCTGAATTTGTTTCCAAAGGTGTTCATTTCTCCGGATTAATCTCCAGCAGTTCGACTTCAAATACAAGGGTGGATCCCGGTGGAATGTTGCCCATGTCGCGCGTGCCGTAGCCGAGATAGTAGGGGATATAGAGGATGTACTTCGACCCCTCGTCCATCAACTGTAAACCTTCCGTCCAGCCAGGGATGACGGCGTTGAGAGGAAAGGTGATGGGTTCGCCACGGTCGATGCTGCTGTCAAATTTGGTGCCATCGATAAGGGTGCCGGTGTAGTGGACCTTCACTTTGTCGGTGGCGGTGGGGCGCTTGCCGTTGCCCTCTTTCACCTTGCGGTACTTCAGGCCGCTTTTGGTGGTGTAGACAGACTTGTTGTTGCTTATTTCCTTTAGGTATTTCTCGCCTTTCTCGGCGTTTTCCTTGGCGACGGGATTTCTTTGGAGCTCCAGTTGCTGTTGGCGGCGTTCATATTCCTGCTGGAAACGTTGCAGCAGAGGGAAAGCCTGAGCGTCGTTGAAGCGGCTCTGGCCATTGGCGGCGTCGATGAGGGCCTGCCCAGCGATGCGGGCGTCGATACCGAGTTGCTGCTGCTCCCAGTTGCGGAAAATGTCGCGGCCAATGGCATAGGATGCGGAGTCATTGAATGTCTTCAGTTCCACGTTCTGCGCACAGACAGTGCCCATCAAGGCACACGCTGCCAACAATAAAAATGTTTTCTTCATTGTGCTTAAATACTTAAACTGCAGATTACTTATATTCTTTCACCTGAACGCCGTCGAGCACTTCCTTGCCGCAGATGGCGAGGGCGAGCATCTCGTTCTCTCCCTTGTAGATTTTCACTGGGGCAATCCAGCCCACGCGCTCTTCAATCATGGCCATCCATGGCTTGCTATAGGCGATGCCGCCGGTGAGGATGATGGCGTCGACCTTGCCGTTGACCACAGCGGCCAAGCGGCTAATCTCCATGGAGACCTGATAGGTGAAGGCGTCGACGAGGAGTTGACATTTGGCGTCGCCGGCGAGGGCTTTCTTCTCGACCTCATAGGCGTCGTTGGTGCCGAGGTATGCCACGAAGCCTCCTTCGGCAGTGACCATCTTCTTCAGCTTGGCCTCGTCGTATTTGCCGCTACAGGCCACCTCGATAAGCTTCGAGGCGTTGATGCTGCCGCAACGGGTGGGGGAGAAGGCACCGAGACCGCAGAGGGCGCGGTTGACCTCGACGCAACGGCCGTGGGCATGGACACCCACGCTGACGCCGCCGCCCATGTGGGCGATGATGAGGTTCAGGTCCTCATAGTGCTTGCCGAGCTCGCGGGCATACAGTTTGCCGGTCATCTTCTGGTTCAGGCAGTGCCAGATAACGCCTTCGCGGCTGGGGTCGAGGTCGAAAACGGGGTGGCCGCTGATTTTGGCGAACTCGGGGCGTTCGTCCACGATGCCGGGGTCGGCGATGTAGGCGCACTCGAGGCCAATCTCGCGGGCGATAGCGTCGGAGATAAGGGCGCCGAGGTTGCAGGCATGCTTGCCCTGGATGCCGGCGTGGCACTCCTCTTTCATAAGGTCGTTGACGCGGTAGCAGCCGCTCTCACAGGGGCGGGTGAGGCCACCGCGACCCATGACGACGGCAATCTCGTCGGTACTCACGCCATGGCGCTTCATCATGTCGAGGATGGCGGTCTTGCGGTACTCGAACTGGTCCGCTACTTCGTGGAACTTCTGGATCTCCTCGATGGGGTGGGAGAGGTTCTCGGTGAAAACTTCGGTCTCGCCTTCGTAGATGGCGGCTTTCGTCGATGTGGCACCAGGATTGATAACCAACGTGTATTTCTTGTTACTCATCGTATTATATATTTTATTGTTTTTTTCCAAGGTGCAAAATTATGAAAAAAAAATCATTTCACAAAATCTTTTTTTTAACATCCTCGTTAATTTAATATTTAAGTGTTAAATGTCAGGCGTTTGTGTTTTATGATGGGAGCATCAGTCCCCGTTTGAGAAAAAGGAAAGGCCCCTTTTGAGGGACCTTTCGTGGATGTTATGTCCTGTGGGATAGTTAACCCAGAGAGGCAATCTGTGCCTTGAGGGCAGCGATCTTTGTCTCGGCGTCACGCTGTTTGTTGCGTTCCTTCTCGATGACTGCCGCAGGAGCGCCGTTGACGAATTTCTCGTTGGAGAGTTTCTTGAGCACGCTGTTGAGGAAACCTTCGGCGTATTTCAGTTCGTCCTGCAGTTTCTTGAGTTCTTCGTCTTTGTTGACGTTCTCGGGCATGGGGACGAAGCATTCCATGGTTCCCACCATGAAACTCAAGGCTCCGGCAGGTTTCTCCTTGACCTCGGTGATGGCGCTGACATTGGCGAGCTTGCGGACGATGCCGTCGAAGCGGGAGAAACGGTAGCGGTCGTCGGCAGCGATGAAGGAGACCTCGAGAGCCTCTTTGGGCGAGAGGTTGCGGGTGTTGCGGATGTTGCGCACGCCGGCGATGACCTCGCGTGCGGTGTCGAACTCGTCGAGCAAGCGCTGGTCGTAGAAGACGCTGGTGGGCATGTGCTGGTTCATAATGCTGTAGTTGGCATTGATGAAGGATGCTTTCTCGTCGTCGACGCCAATGGTCTGCAGGGCATGCCAGATTTCTTCAGTGACGAAGGGCATGTAGGGGTGCAGGAGGAGCATGAGACGGCTGAAGATGCTGACGGTGGCATCGTAGGTCTCGCGGTCGATGGGGGTGCCGTAGGCGGGCTTGACCATCTCGAGGTACCAGGAGCAGAAGTCATCCCAAGCGAGTTTATAGGTAGCCATGAGGGCTTCGCTGAGGCGGTACTGGTCGAAGTCCTTCTCTATTTCCTCGATAACCTGGGCCATACGCTGCTCCATCCATTGGACGGCAACCTCGTTCGAATTCTGAATTCCGGATTCTGAATTGATTTGCCAGCCGCTAATCAGTCTGAGTGCGTTCCATAGTTTGTTGCTGAAGTTGCGGCCTTGCTCGCAGATGCTTTCGTCGAAGGGAAGGTCGTTGCCAGCGGGAGCGGTGAGGAGCATGCCCATGCGGACGCCGTCGGCACCATATTTCTCGATGAGCTCGATGGGGTCGGGGCTGTTGCCGAGGGATTTGCTCATCTTACGGCCCAGCTTATCGCGCACAATACCGGTGAAGTAGACGTTGCGGAACGGCACATCGTTGCGGTATTCCTCGCCAGCCATGATCATGCGGGCCACCCAGAAGAAGATGATGTCGGGGGCGGTGATGAGGTCGGCAGTGGGATAGTAGTATTTTATCTCCTCGTTGTCGGGGTTGCGGATACCGTCGAAGAGTGAGATGGGCCAGAGCCAGGAGGAGAACCAGGTGTCGAGGACGTCCTCGTCCTGGCGCAGTTTACCGGTGTAGTTGTATTTCTCGGCGGCTATCTTCTTGGCTTCCTCTTCGTTGAGGGCCACGACGGTCTCCACACGGCCGTTCACGTCGAGGTACCAGGCGGGGATGCGGTGACCCCACCAGAGTTGGCGGCTGATGCACCAGTCCTTGATGTTCTCGAGCCAGTGACGGTAGGTGTTTTTGAACTTGGCGGGGTGGAAGCGGATGGTGTCGTCCTCGACGACTTCGAGGGCCTTCTTGGCGAGGTCTTCCATCTTGAGGAACCACTGGGCAGAGAGCTTGGGCTCGATGACGGCGTCGGTGCGCTCGGAGTGGCCCACCTTGTTGGTGTAGTCTTCGATTTTCTCGACGAGGCCGGCCTCCTCGAGGTCTTTCATGATGGCCTTGCGGCAGGCGAAGCGGTCCATGCCGGCATAGCGGCCGCCATTGTCATTCAGGGTGCCGTTGTCGTTGAATATATCGATGGACTCGAGGCCGTATTTCATGCCGAGGTTGTAGTCGTTGATGTCATGCGCCGGGGTGATTTTCAGGGCGCCGGTGCCGAACTCGCGGTCGACATACTCGTCCATGATGATGGGGACGACGCGGCCCACACCGGGGACGATGACGCGCTTGCCCTTGAGCCACTGGTAGCGTTCATCCTCGGGATGCACGCAGACGGCGGTGTCGCCCATGATGGTCTCGGGACGGGTGGTGGCTACGACGATGTATTTGTCTTCACCCTCGACGTAGTATTTCAGGTAGAAGAGCTTTCCGTGGCTCTCCTTGTAGATGACCTCCTCGTCGGAGACGGCGGTGAGTGCTTGGGGGTCCCAGTTGACCATGCGGACACCGCGGTAGATAAGGCCTTTGTTGTAGAGGTCGACGAAGACGCGGATGACGCTCTCGTAGCGTATGTCATCCATGGTGAAAGAGGTGCGGTCCCAGTCGCAGGAGGCGCCGAGTTTGCGGAGCTGCTGGAGGATGATGCCGCCATATTTCTCTTTCCATTCCCATGCGTATTTCAGGTACTCGTCACGGGAGAGGTCGCGCTTGTTGATGCCGCGGTCAGCAAGCATCTTCACCACCTTGGCCTCGGTGGAGATGGAGGCGTGATCGGTGCCGGGGACCCAGCAGGCGTTCTTTCCCTGCATGCGGGCACGGCGGATGAGGACATCCTGGATGGTGTTGTTGAGCATGTGTCCCATGTGCAGCACACCGGTGACGTTGGGCGGCGGTATGACAATGGTGTAGGGTACGCGGTGGTCGGGCTCCGAGTGGAAGAGTTTTTTATCGAGCCAGAATTGATACCATTTCTCCTCAATTTGCCGAGGGTCGTATTTTGATGCTAATTCCATATATCGTTATTTTTTCTCGCCAGACACACGCTGGAGACGTTCGTTCATTTTCTTGGTGTTGAAGGGGATGGAGAATCCGACGGAGAAGTTGATGCCGTTGATTTCCGTGAACTTGGGTACGAACTCATAGCCGACAGAGAAGTGGACCATCCAGAGGTTGACGGCGACGGTGGGAGCCATGGTGAAGTAGGTCTCGCCCTCCTGCTCCCAGGTGTTGGTGGTGGCATTGAGGTGGGTGTCCTTGGTTTTGTTGAAGCCCATCACGAGCATGGGGCGGATGGAGATGGCGCCCCAGCCGGTAATTTGCTGGTCGAAGGTGTATCCAAGCCAGCCGCAGCGGAGAGACCATGTGGGCTCACGGAACTCAGTGGCGGAGATGTCGAAGCGTGCGCCGTCCTCGGCAAGACCGATGGAGAGGAGGCTTCCGCCGGCTAATGAAATGCCGTATTTATAGCCGGGCTGGTAGGAGTAGCCTACCAACTTCAGCCATTTGTATTTGATGTTGAAGATGTTTTGGTCATCGTTTTGTGCGAAAGAGGTGGCCATCAGGGAAAGCATGGCGACGAAGAGGATGCTTTTTTTCATCTGTATTAAGGTATTATTATTTATAAATATTTTGTTTCTAGTTTTCTACGGGCAAACGTCCCCGCAGTTCAAACTTGCAAATATACGCAAAAAATTTGAAAAAGATGTTACCGATGGAAAAGTTTATAAGAAATTAACATGGAGAACAAGTTTTTTTTTGCAGATTGGGATTTTATTCGTAATTTTGCATTCTGAAATTAAATGTATAATAACCATGTAATTATGAAACGTCTTGTTGTTTTATCGTTTAGTTTGTTTGGACTCTTTATATGCTACCCCAAAGAGGGTAGGGCACAGATTCCGCCGGTGAGTGACCCACATTGCGCCTACTGTGGGGTGAATCTGAAGACTGGAGAGGCGCACAAGAAGGGCTGTAAATATTATTCGGAGCCTGAGGAGGAAGAATCGTCCAGCAGCAGTTCGTCGACGATTTCCACTCCGAGCACGTCAACAGCTAAGCCCGACGGCTTGAATCCGCGGCTTCCTTTTGCGAACGGACGCTGCCCCGAGTGCGGCAGGACGGTTCCCGGAGGGAGTTATATCAACGCCGAAAACATCCACGGCAACTGCCTGCTGGGCGATGCCATCTGGAAATACTGGCACTACCAGGGCATCTGGGGTAAATCGAAGAAGCAGAAAGAGAGCGACGAGGCCTGGAAGCAGATGAAGGATGCGGAAGCGGAAATCCTGGCTTTGGCGGAGAAGGCATTGAAGAGGGGGTACCCGGTGAACAATCAGAAACCCTCCACCCATCTGGCGGATTACACACCGGAGACGGAACATGCGAGTCTGTCGGAGCCTTTGCTGGACTGCCCTGTGGTAAAAGTCCTGCCTCAATTCTCAAGCATCAACGAGAGCGACATCCGCTATGCCGAGTCGGTGCCTATCACCGGCAAGCACGAGTGGGGCATGATTGATTATGAGGCCACACTCGAATATTTTACCAGAATCAACAATGGAAGGCCCATCTCCCTCAAGGATTTGGAATATGACTTCGAACGCTATAACCATGACGGCGGCCCCGTGGTGCTGGGTTTTCATCAGGCCAACGGAGGAACCGTCTGGTTTGTGTTCACCAAGACATCCGACGGCAAGTATGCACCTGCGCTGGGTGCGATAAACAACCAAACGGAGACGTTGGACAATGGAAACAAGGTACGGACCGACAATGTGCGCTACGAGGGGCAGGGGAAGTTCCTTGTCCGCGAGTATGAGGGCGGCCTCAAGCAGATTTTCAACGTCACTACCGGCAAGGCCATCACCAATGGCCCTGATGTCGGCGCGCTCAACAAGTCGGTGGACGGGAAGCAGTTGGTTTATCTGCAGTGGAAGAATCTCTACTATATCTATGATGAAACGGGGAAGAAAGTTGTCATCGGCAACCAGGTTGAGCAGTACAGCAACGCCCTTGTGGTGAATATTATAGGTATTTATGCTTTGTACAACTGGCGCGGCGAGCGGCTCAGCCTGGAGGGCGTCGATCAGTTCGCCGAAATCAAGGCCTACAACGACGGCGAAGGTGGTACCTTCTATGTGCTGAAGGACATGAGTCGTGGCTATGCCGTGGTGGGGAAAGGATTCAGACGTATGGGCGGCTGGTATGGTTCTGAGGCTGATGCACTTAGTGCCTGGAGAAGATAGTATCCCGAAAAAAATATTGCAGATTCAACCTTTTTTTGTATCTTTGCATATTCTATATTGTGGGCCAAAAGGTCTACGTATAGTTGTATTTTGTTGAATAATAAATAAAAAGCAATAGATTATATGAAAGTAAACCGCAGAAAAGAACTGTTCCCGAACGTCACCGACGAGCAGTGGAACGATTGGAAATGGCAGGTGAAGAACCGCATTGAGACCTACGAGCAGTTGAGCCAGTATTTCACCTTCGCGCCCGAAGAGGCTGAGGGTATCAAGAAGGCCCTGGCCAAATTCCGCATGGCCATCACGCCGTATTACCTCTCGTTGATTGACCCCAACGACCCGTACGACCCCATCCGCCGTCAGGCTATCCCCGCCGGCGAGGAGTGCAACATCGCCCCCGCCGACCTCAACGACCCGCTGCATGAGGACGAGGATTCGCCCGCTCCCGGCCTGACTCACCGTTATCCGGACCGTGTGCTGTTCCTCATCACCGACATGTGCTCCATGTACTGCCGCCACTGCACCCGCCGTCGTTTTGCTGGACAGAAGGACGACGAGAGCCCCAGCGAGCGTATCGAGAAGTGCCTGGCTTACATCGAGAAGACCCCGCAGGTGCGCGACGTGCTGCTTAGCGGTGGCGACGCCTTGATGGTCAGCGACCAGAAGCTGGAGTACATCATTGGTCGTCTGCGTAAGATTCCTCATGTGGAGATCGTCCGCATCGGCAGCCGCACCCCTGTGGTATGCCCGCAGCGCATCACCCCTGAGCTGTGCGACATGCTGAAGAAATACCATCCCATCTGGCTCAACACCCATTTCAATCACCCCAACGAGTTCACTCCCGAGGCCGAGCAAGCCCTCGCTCGTCTGGCCAATGCCGGTATTCCCCTGGGCAACCAGACCGTGCTGCTGCGTGGCGTGAACGACTGTGTCCACGTGATGAAGAAACTGATGCACGAGCTGGTGCGCAATCGCGTTCGTCCGTACTATATCTACCAGTGCGACCTGAGCATGGGTCTCGAGCATTTCCGCACCCCCGTGAGCAAGGGTATCGAGATTATCGAGAACCTCCGCGGCCACACCAGCGGCTATGCCGTGCCTACCTTCGTGGTCGATGCCCCCGGTGGCGGCGGCAAGACGCCCGTCATGCCCCAGTACGTCATTTCGCAGAGCCCCGACAAGGTCATCCTGCGCAACTTCGAAGGTGTCATCACCACCTACACCGAGCCGCGTGAATACCACGAGGAGTGCCACTGCGAGGCCTGCCAGGCCAAGAAGCGCGTGGACGAGGGTGTTGCCAGCCTGCTGGAGACCGACCGCATGGCCCTCGAGCCCAGCCACCTGATGCGCCACGAAAGAAACAAGAAATAATAAATGAAGGGAGTGCAAGGAGTGCAAGGAGTACAGGGAGTGCAGGACAAATGTATCCGTTGGAGGTATTGTCTTGCACTCCTTGCACTCCTTGTACTCCCACACTCCTCTTTTTCGCAGATTGCCGGCCTGAACACCCTGACGGTGCTGGATCTCAGCAGTCAGGCGAGGACGTCGGGTTTGGGTTTCGATTATCTGTCAATTTTCGATGTCGACCCGACCATTGCCATCGACAACCCGTCGCTGTTGCGGCGCGAGATGTGTGGCATTGGCTCGCTGAGTTTCGTCTCCGTCTTCGACGGCACCTCGACAGGGTCGCTCTCTTATGCCCATCATTTCAAGAAGATTGGAACGCTGATGTTCTCGTTCCGTTTCAACAGTTATGGTTCCTTCGAGGGCTATGACGAGGAGGAGATGCCGATAGGCAAGACGAGTGCTGCCGACTACGCATTGACTGTGGGATGGGGGACATGGCTTGACTCGAACCTCAGCGTGGGTGTGAATTTCAAGCCCGTGCTGTCGCACTATGATGTCTATACCGCCTTTGCGGTGGCTTTCGATGTGGCGGGCAGCTATGTCAGCGACGACCGCAGCCTTGCGGCCACGGTGATGGCTCGCAACATCGGGGCACAGATTGCCACCTTCGACGGCACAAGCGAGACACTGCCTTTTGAGCTGAGTGCCGAGGTGTCGTACAAACTGGCCAAGGCACCCTTCCGTTTCTTCTTTGCTGCCACGGAGTTGCAGCGGTGGAACCTGCGTTATGAAGACCCTAACAACCCCACCACGACAGTGGACCCCTTCACTGGCGAGGTGGAGAAGGAGGGCTGGTTCGAGGGCTTCCTCGACAATCTGATGCGCCACACCCAGTTTGGCGTTGAGCTCAATCTTGGCAAGGCATTCTTTGCTCGTGTGGGTTACAGCTACCGCCAGACGGCAGAGATGAGCGCCATCGATGCCATCAACTTCAGCGGCTTCTCCTTCGGCTTCGGTTTGCGGACCAAAAAGTTTGAATTCAGCTACGCCCACCGCAACTATCACCTCGGCCAGGCTCCAGACTTCTTCACTCTCAGTTACCGCTTTTAATCTGCGAGAATTTATGTTATGGTCGGCGAATTTAGCGAATTATGCGAACCTTTTTGCTGCGTAGCATTCGTAAAATTCGTTTAATTCGCCGACGAAAAGAATAAGCCGTATGCAGTTTATTGTTTCGAACCAGACGAATCCGTATTGGAACATCGCGGTTGAGAATTACCTCGTGGAGCACGCCGGGAGTGTTACGTTATACCTCTGGCGCAACCGCCGCACTGTTGTCATCGGGCAGAACCAGAACCCATACAGCGAGGTGAACGTCGAAGCCTTGGAGGCCGACGGCGGCTACCTGATGCGCCGTAAGACCGGCGGCGGGGCTGTCTATCACGATGATGGCAACCTCAACTTCTCCTTCGTTGTCCCTAAAAAATTGTATGACCAGACGCGACAGTTCTCCGTCATCCAGCGCGCTGTGGAGAGTTTTGGCCTGCATACCGAGCTCTCCGGTAGAAATGATATCCTGGCGGAAGGCCGCAAATTTAGCGGCAACGCTTTCAGCAAGGGTCGCGTCAACGACCTGCACCATGGAACACTGCTTATCAACGGCGATATGAGCGACTTAGCCCGTTACCTGAAACCCAAGCCCGCCAAGTTGCAGAAGCATGGCGTGCAGTCGGTACGCAGCCGCGTGGTGAACCTTTCGGAGCTGAATCCTGAGATTACGCCCGAGAGCATCGTGCCGAGGTTGAAGGCAGCTTTCGAAACGGAATATTCCGAGATTTCGGAAGTCTCCGAATTCTCCGAGATTATTAAAAAGCCCGAGGTTCGTGCCCTCTATGAACAGTTTGCTTCCGATGAGTGGAAGTATGGCCGCTGGCGCACCTTCACCGCCCAACGAAGCGCACAGTTCGACTGGGGAGGGGTAGAGGTAGCCCTCACCGTCGACGAAGCCCGAGGCATCATCACCGATGTACAGATAGCCTCCGATGCCCTCGACCTCACCGCCCTCGACGAGGCCCGCCACATGCTCACCGGTGCCTCGACTTCCGTTGCTCCGCAGAGCGACAAGCCTATATTGAAAGACATATTTTCATTGATTTATGATTAATTGTATGAAAAAAGCATTGAAAACACTGGCATTAATGGCTTCTGCCATTTGTATAGTCGGCATGGCCTCCTGCTCGGTGCACAAGAGGAACGTTTTGACAGAACGTCCGCAGCCCGAACAGATACAGGCAGCCCTCGACAGCATCTGCGCCGAGGGCTACAACCTTTTCGTCGCCGAGCGTGTCAACTGGGTGGCCACCGACTCGGCGCTGGCGCATTGCGATGAAAACAACCTTCGCGGCAACATCATTTGGCAGCCGAACAGCGGCATGTGGAGCGCCGTGTTTTTCGACAGGGAGCAGAAGAACTGCCTTTTCGAGCTCGTCTATGATACCCGTACAGGGGAGGAGCACTGTTTCTATGAGCCGCGCCCCCTCAGCGAGCAAGAGCGTGCGCAATGGGAGCTGAAGGGGACGATGTTCGACAATGCGATAAAAAGTTACGGCGACAGCCTGCGCTACAACAGCGACTACGGTCGCCCCAATATCGACTTCGTTCGCGTCGACCCCAACACCATCCGCATGTATATACTCCAGGGCGTCGAGCGGCCAAATGTCATCCCCTTCGGCAACGACTACAGCATTGATTTCGACAACAAGGGCAACACCAAAACTTTCCGTCGCTATCACCGAGGTTTTCTTCCTATGCGGACGGTTGACGAGAATGGGGAGAAGGTGGCGGCTATCTACCATTCCCACCTGAAGGACAACCCCTATATCACCCCCACGGACATCTGCAACTTCTTGCTTTACCGAGGTGAGTTGGAGCAAGTCTACATCCTCAGCACTGCCCTCGACGGCTACATTATCTACAACGCCAAAGACAACAGCGCCGTATTCCTCTCCCGCGAGGTGATGGATAAGATAAATGGTAACAAATAAAAAAGACTGGCATTTTTGCCAGTCTTTGAAAGATATTTTTTCGCTCATATTCAACGAATGACTTTTAATTTTTAGTATGAAGAAAATCGTGATTCTATGCACTACGTTGCTCGCTTTCGCAGCCCCGTCATGGGCACAGGGCGATTGGGTAGATTTAGGGCTGCCCAGCGGGCTGCTGTGGGCAACTCATAATGTGGGCGCCAACAAACCAGAGGAGTTTGGCGACCATTTCTCATGGGGTGAGACCGAACCCAAATCGGAATACCGAAAATTGCCAACTACCGTTATTTCGGCGGCGATGAGAATCATATCATAAAATACTGTTATAATCCTGAATATGGTAAGGATGGCTATATCGATACCCTCGCCGTCCTTGAACCCATGGATGATGCAGCCACTGTCAGATGGGGTAACGGCGTCCGTACTCCGACGATGGATGAGTGGTATGAACTGATGGAAAACACAGAGGGGAAAGCCGACACATTAAACGGCGTTAGTGGTTATCGGTTCACTGCAACCAACGGCAATTCAATCTTTCTGCCAGCGGCTGGAGCATATATGGGAGGTCAGTATGAATATTGGGAAGATTTTTCTCCCGATTGGCTCAAGAAATTATATAACGCCAATGTGTGGGGCTACTATTGGGCAAGTACACTCAATACGTATTCCCCAAAAGGTATCGTGGCATTCTTTTTTTGCCATAATACGTGTTATGTGCAGGGGTATACAGGAGGAAGATATATGGGGTTTAGTGTCCGTCCTGTGCGTTCAGTCCGATAGGGTCCGTTCAATAGACAAACAGAAAAGCGAAACTATCTGGTCTCGCTTTTCTGCTTTTAGTATTGTATCGGTGATTACAACTTGGCTTTGAGGTAGGCGGGCAGCTGGTCGATGCTGACGCGCTCCTGCTGCATGGTGTCGCGGTGGCGCACGGTGACCGCGTTGTCGGTCAGCGTGTCATTGTCGACGGTGATGCAGAAGGGGGTGCCGATGGCGTCCTGACGGCGGTAGCGGCGGCCGATGGCGTCCTTCTCGTCGTACTGCACCATCATGTCGGGCATCAGCAGGTGCTGAATCTCGCGGGCCTTCTCTGGCAGGCCGTCTTTCTTCACCAAAGGCAGCACGGCGGCCTTGTAGGGCGCCAGCTTGGCGGGGAGGCTGAGCACCACGCGGGTGCTGCCGTCCTCCAGGGTCTCCTCCTTCAGCGAGTGGCTGAAGATAGCCAGGAAGGTGCGGTCGACACCGATGGAGGTCTCGATGACATATGGCGTGTAGCTCTCGTTGAGCTCGCTGTCGAAGTACTGCAGCTTCTTGCCGCTGAACTCGCTGTGACGCGAGAGGTCGAAGTCGGTGCGGCTGTGAATACCTTCGAGTTCCTTGAAGCCGAAGGGGAACTTGAACTCAATGTCGGTGGCGGCGTTGGCATAGTGGGCCAGCTTCTCGTGGTCGTGGTAGCGGTAGCAGTCGGCCGGGATGCCGAGGGCGAGGTGCCACTGCAGACGCTCCTCTTTCCAGTGCTTGAACCACTCGAGCTCCGTTCCGGGACGCACGAAGAACTGCATCTCCATCTGCTCGAACTCGCGCATGCGGAAGATGAATTGGCGGGCGACAATCTCGTTGCGGAAGGCCTTGCCAATCTGGGCGATGCCGAAGGGAATCTTCATGCGTCCGCTCTTCTGCACGTTGAGGAAGTTGACGAAAATGCCCTGTGCTGTCTCGGGACGCAGATAGAGGGTATCGGAATCGTCAATCACACTGCCCATCTTGGTGGCGAACATCAGGTTGAACTGGCGCACGTCGGTCCAGTTGCGCGTGCCACTGATGGGGCATACGATTTCGAGGTCGAGGATGATCTGCTTGAGGCCGTCGAGGTCGTTGCGGTTCATGCAGTCGGCATAGCGTTCGTGGATTTCGTCAATCTTCTTCTGGTGTTCGAGCACACGGGCGTTGGTGGTGACGAACTGCTGGCGGTCGAAGGCGTCGCCGAAGCGTTTGTGGGCCTTCTCGCATTCCTTCTCGATCTTCTCCTCAATCTTGGCGATATGGTCCTCGATGAGCACGTCGGCGCGGTAGCGCTTCTTGCTGTCCTTGTTGTCGATGAGGGGGTCGTTGAAGGCGTCAACGTGGCCGCTGGCTTTCCAGATGCGCGGGTGCATGAAGATGGCGCTGTCGAGGCCCACGATGTTCTCGTGCATCTGCACCATGGCCTTCCACCAGTACTGCTTGATATTATTCTTCAGTTCCACACCCAACTGGCCGTAGTCGTAGACGGCGGCGAGGCCGTCGTAAATCTCAGAACTCGGGAAGATGAAACCGTATTCCTTGGCGTGAGCCACCACTTTTTTGAAGAAATCGTCTTGATTTGCCATAGAATTAATTAAGAATTAAGAACTAAGAAAATGGCTGTCCTTAAGGGCAGCCATTCTTTTTTAGACGTTGTTCTTTTTAGGCACCGATTTTGGCGGTGTAGGCTGCGGCGTCCATGAGGGCGTCGATGTCGGCCATGTTCTCGGGTTTGATTTTGATGATCCAGCCATTGCCATAGGGGTCGGCGTTGATGGCGGAAGCATCTTCGAGGGCGGTGTTGAACTCCACGACCTCACCCTTCACGGGCATCAGCAGGTCGGCCACAGTCTTCACAGCCTCGACAGAGCCAAAGGGCTCGCCGGCCTCGACGGTGTCGCCTTCGCAGGTGACGTCAACAAAGACGATGTCGCCAAGCTCGTGCTGAGCGTAATCAGTGATACCAACGAAAGCAAACTCGCCTTCGATACGCACCCATTCGTCGTCCTGGGTGTACTTCAGATTTGCAGGAATGTTCATATTCTTATTTAATTATATGTATTAATTCGTTTACTAAAACAGATGCAAAAATACACATTTTTTTTTATATCGGAGAAAAAAATGAAAAAAAAATCAAAATTTTTTCTCCAATTGAAAAAAAAGCGCTATTTTTGCAACGTCAATTTGAGGACAAAAAGAGTGCGCCGTTCTTTGTGAATTGTTGATAATGAAATTTTTGTCCAGTTTTCCCCTTACAAGTTAACCCTCGTCAACGTATCAACTTATCATCTATTATACATGTATAGTAAATCTGAACTCACTGCCAAGGCCCATATCGAACTCATCGAGATGGCAAAAGAAATGGGCATCTCCAAAGCCACGCGCATGGATGCGCAAGAACTGGTCTACAAGATTCTCGACCACCAGGCCTCGAATCCTGAAAAGAATGAAAATGTAAAAATGAAAAATGAAAATGAGGCTCCTCAGGAAAGGAGGCGTCAGCATTTGAAACCCAAGCTGCTCGCCGAGTCGACACTGAAAAACCCTGAACTCCACAAGAGCCGGAACAAGAATGAAAATGTGAAGATGAAGAATGATAATCCGGCCACCCCGGCTCCCCAACCGCAGTCTCCAACGTCCCAGCTCAATATCATGGACCTCGAGATGCCTGTGGTGCCCGAGATGCCTGAATGGAAGGTCGACAGCGGGAAATGGAAAGTGGAAAGTGCCGAAGTGAAAACCCCAGCCACCGAAATGACGGCAGAGGCTCCCAAGCCCGAGGCTCCCAAGCAGGAAGAGATGCCTGCGCAGCCCCAGAAGAAGAAACGTGGCCGTCCGCGCAAGAGCGCACAGGACAACCAGAACCCTCAGAACTCTCCGGCTCCTCAGAGCACTCAGAATACTCCGAATGCTCAAGAAAAACAGGAAACCCCGGAACCTCCGACTTACAAACCGGAACCTAAGCCGGAACCCAAGCCGGAGCATAGGCCTGAGCCCAAACCCGAGCAAAAACAGGAAAAGAAACAAGAGCAGAAGCCCGAGCAAAAGCGCGAATATCCCTTTGAGCACGAAGGTGTCATCGAGGCCGAAGGTGTCCTCGAGATGGTTCCCGACGGCTACGGCTTCCTCCGCTCCTCCGACTACAACTACCTCTCGTCGCCCGACGATATCTACATCTCGCCCGCCCAGATTCGCAACTACGGCCTCAAGACTGGCGATACCGTGCGTGGCAAGGTGCGTCCCCCTCGCGAAGGCGACAAATTCTTCCCCATGGTCAAGGTGCTCGAAATCAATGGTCTCTCGCCCGACCGCATCCGCGACCGCATCCCCTTCGAGAGCCTAACGCCGCTCTTCCCCAACCAGAAGTTCAAACTCACCGGTCATCCGCAGGAGACCCTCTCCACCCGCATCATCGACCTCTTCACCCCCATCGGAAAAGGTCAGCGCGGCCTCATCGTCGCCCAACCCAAGACGGGTAAGACCACCCTTCTCAAGGAGGTGGCCAACGCCATCGCCTTCAACCACCCCGAAGTCTACCTCATGGTGCTGCTCATCGACGAGCGCCCCGAAGAGGTCACCGATATGCAGCGCTCCGTCAAAGCCGAGGTCATCGCCTCCACCTTCGACGAGCCCGCCGACCGTCACGTGCGCATCGCCAACATCGTCCTCGAAAAGGCCAAACGCCTCACTGAATGCGGTCACGACGTGATGATCGTGCTCGACTCCATCACTCGTCTGGCTCGCGCCTACAACACCGTGCAGCCCGCCTCTGGCAAGGTGCTCTCCGGCGGCGTCGAGGCCAACGCTCTCCAGAAACCCAAGCGCTTCTTCGGCGCTGCCCGCAAAATCGAAGGCGGCGGCTCCCTCACCATCATCGCTACCGCCCTCACCGAGACGGGTTCCAAGATGGACGACGTCATTTTCGAGGAATTCAAGGGCACCGGCAACATGGAGCTGCAGCTCGACCGCAAACTCTCCAACCGCCGACTCTATCCTGCCATCGACCTCACCGCCTCCTCCACACGTCGCGACGACCTGCTGGTGAAGCCCGACATCCTCACCCGCAGTGTCGTGCTCCGCAACCACCTCACCGACCTCACACCCGTCGAGGCTATGGAATTCCTACAAAAGCAGATGTCCCACACCCGCGACAACGAGGAGTTCCTCTATACTATGGATAAATAAAAGTAAAAAGGGTTCGCTTCGCTTAAAAGGTTTAAAAGGGTTGCATAATGGCCCTCACCTCTTAAACCCCTTAAACCTTTTTAACCCCTTAAACCAAGAAAATAATGAAACGAGGATTCGGTTCCGACAACCATTCGGGCATCAGCCCCGAGATACTGCAGGCCATCGCCGCCGCCAACGTCGACCATGCACTGGCATACGGCGGCGACGAGTGGTGCGCCCGCACCGAACAGCTCTTCCGCGACCATTTCGGCCCCCAAGCCAAGGTCTATTTCGTCTTCAACGGCACCGGCGCCAACGTACTCTGCATCGACGCCATGTGCCGCTCCCACGAGGCTGTGGTGTGCGCCGAGACGGCACACATCAACGTCGACGAGTGCGGCGCCCCCCAGCGTGTCGTGGGTTGCCGTCTGCTCACCGTCGACACACCCGACGGCAAGCTCACCCCCGAGCTCGTCCGCACACGCCTCCACGGCTTCGGATTCGAGCACCACTCGCAACCCAAGGCCATCAGCATCACCCAGAGCACCGAACTCGGCACACTCTATACCCTCGACGAGATACGCGCCCTTGCCGACCTCGCTCATTCCTACAATATGTATCTCCACATGGACGGCGCCCGCCTGGCCAACGCCGCCGTGGCCCTTAGATGCTCGTTCAAGGAGATGACCACCGACCTCGGCGTCGACTGCCTCTCCTTCGGTGGCACCAAGAACGGCATGCTCATGGGCGAGAGCTGCGTGATACTTAATCCCGCCCTCGACATCGACCTCAAATACCGCCGCAAGCAGATGACCCAGCTCTGCAGCAAGATGCGCTTCATCGCCGCCCAGTTCGAGGCCTACCTCACCACAGGCCTCTGGCGCCGCAACGCCGAGCACAGCAACGCGATGGCGCAGCTGCTGAAAAAGGAACTGCAGGAGCTAATGTCCCAGCACTCCCCGGCACTCCCCAGCACTCCCCAGCACTCCACAATAAAAATCATGTACCCCGTTCAGGTCAACAGCGTCTTCGTCCAGCTCCCTGCCGAGGTGTGGCACGCGTTGCAGAAGGAATACTTCTTCTACGACTGGGACGAAGCCCAGAACGTCGTCCGCTGGATGTGCTCCTTCGACACCACCGAGGACGACATCCACTCTTTCGTTTCCGCCCTGAAACGCTTACTTTGAATTAAAAAAAAGAAAAAATATTTTAATTTTTAATTCTTAATTTTATATGAAACGCATCGCCCTCATCCTCCTAATTTTCACCTTTCACCTTTCACCTTTCACCTTGAAGGCCCAGGATTTCACCTTCGACGGAGTGAAGATGCTACAACCTGTAAGTCAGTTCAAGACCGATTTGGAGACCAAAGGCTATGTGGCCACAGCATCGTGGTACGAAGGCACCGAATACTGGTTCTCCGGCGTGTTCCTCGGACGCAGGCCCAATTATTTCAATGTCAGAGGATACAAGGATTACGTCATGGAGGTGAATGTGGCCTATTCTTTCGCCTCTATAAGCGAGGTCGACAAGTTCAAGCAGGAAGCTTTCGAACTTCTAAAAAAGACCTACCCCGACTTCAAGGCTCGTCAAGACGAGTATAGTTATATGTTGGAGGGCTCCACCGGCACCGTTTCCATCTACTGGGGATTTAAGGAAACATTCGCAGGAGGCGATATGATGTTCCCCGTAGAAGATGTCTATGTGGTATCCATTTTTTTCCAGCCGAAGAAGAAGAAATAACCCGTTTTAAGTCTACGGAAACTATCTGAAACAGTCGTCGGGGGAAGAAAATCACCAATAATGGTGACCCCGATGGGTCGTTTTTTTTGTGTATCTTTGCAACTCAAAATTGCATGTAATGAAACAATATAAAGTAGCCGTAGTGGGTAGCGCAAACAGCGGTAAATCAGAGCTCTGCAGAGCCCTGCAAGAGGCTGTTTCACGCCGCGGTGAAGAGGTGGAAATCGAGTGGATTGAGGTTCACGACTGCGAGGAGGTGGAGTCCCACGACCCCGATGTAGTGGTGCAGGCGGTGGATAGCACCGACCTCGACGAGAGCCTCGTCATCACGCCGCAGCTCATCGACATGCACCGCCGCCTGCTGCTGGCTTTCGTTAAATACGACCTCCTGCTGGCCACCGACCATTCGCTCGATATGCACAGCCTTGAGCGCCAGATGGGCGTGCTGGCGCGTAAGGTCAATCCGCTCACCGGCGACGGCATCGACGACCTCGCCGCTATGGTGGTGCATGCCGCCGAGGGTAGGGTGGAGGTGCTGCGCCACGTGCATGTGGATTACGGACACGACGTGATGCATGCCGTCAAGCGCCTCATCGATTTCCTCATAGCGAAAACGGCCGCCCAACTACTCAGTCACCCAGCCACCCAACCACTCAGCCACTCGTCGAAGCGCTACCTCGCCATCCGTCTCCTCGAGCGTCCAGTGGAGACGCTGCCGCTCTTCAAGGACGAGCCTTGGTATGCCGACCTCGCCGCCTTGGTGGAGCGCGAACGCAAGCACCTCTTCGTGGAACTCAAGCGTCCGCCCGAGGAGATAATCCACGAGGCGCGCCACGGATATGTCAGCGGTGCCCTCGCCGCCGCCCTCAAGCATAGCGACGACGACAGCGACCACACACTCCGCCAGCGTATCGACGCCCTGCTCACCAACCGCAAGATAGGCTTCCCCATCCTCGTGGCCGTGCTCTTCGCCGTCTTCGAGTGCACCTTCACCCTCGGCCACTACCCGCAGGAGTGGATACAAAATGGCATCGATGCCCTCTGCTCCTGGCTCTCGGGCGAGCTGCCCGAAGGATGGTTCTCGTCGATGATGGTCGACGGCGTCGTCCAGGGCGTAGGGGCCGTGCTGGCTTTCCTGCCCAATATCGTCATCCTCTTCTTCTTCCTCTCCATCCTCGAGGATGTGGGATATATGGCCCGTGCCGCCTACCTCATGGACGGCATCATGCACCGCGTGGGACTTCACGGCCGCTCGTTCATCCCCATGCTTGTGGGCTTCGGATGCAATGTGCCGGCCATCATGGCCGCACGCGACATACAGAACCGCAAGGACCGCACCCTCACCATGCTCATGATTCCTTTCATGAGTTGCTCGGCGCGCCTGCCGGTATACATGCTCCTCGTCACCGCCTTCTTCCACGACTATCAGGCGCTGGTGATGATTTCGCTCTACCTCATCGGCATCGTCCTCTCCATCCTCTTCGCCCTGATGATGAAGCACACGCGGTGGTTCCGCAAGGAGGGCGACGAGGACTATGTCAGTGAGCTGCCGGCCTTCCGTCGTCCCACGCTGCGCAACACCGGCATGCACATCTGGGAACGCTGCGCCGACTACCTGAAGAAGATATCCACCGTCATCCTTGCCGCCTCGGTGGTCATCTGGGCACTGACCTATTTCCCCCGAGCCGAAGCCACCAGCGCCGACCCCCTCGAGGCGCAGCGCATACAGAAGGAACAGAGCTATCTGGCACAGATTGGACGCGCTATGGAACCCGTCATGTCGCCCCTGGGCTTCGACTGGCGTATGAACGTATGCATCCTCACAGGCCTTCCGGCCAAGGAAGCCATCGTCAGCACTATGGCCATCCTCTACCACGAACCCACGGAGGTCTCCGAGGAATCAGAGAATTCAGCCCTCGCCATCACGTTGAAGAAAAACGAAGTGTTCACCCCTGCGACGGCCTTCGGATTTATGATGTTCGTCCTGCTCTACTTCCCCTGTATCGCCACCATCGCCACCCTGCGCCGCGAGATAGGACGCGGCTGGGCCGCCTTCTCGGTAGTCAACAGCATCCTCCTCGCCTGGCTCGTGGCCTTCCTGATACATTTATTATAGAAAAGGAGAGTAATGCACTCTCCTTTCCAGCACTTCTGCGATGTCGGGTCGTTCCGTCAATCGCTGTATTCCTTCAAGCCTCCGGCTGCTTCGCCAACGTGACGGTCTCGTCAAGGAACGTGACGGTGATGGCACCATTGTAGGTGAACTCGGCCTTGCCGGCATATCCCTGAGGATGACCGTATTCATCCCAATCCGTGTACAGATCCACGCTGCCCTTATGGGTGGCGTTGCTGTACTGGTAGTCGCCGTAGTAACTCATGATGTTACCCTCTCCGTGAGAAACAGTGTACTGGAACAAGGTCTCGTCGTCGAGGAGCCACAGGAGATGACTATCGGTTCCCTCTTCGTCAACGCTATAGATATAGAGCCCACCAGGTATGTAGTCGGTCTGCTGAGGCGTGGGATTGTTGTTGTCATTCTTGTTGTCTTTCTCGCCGCACGCCACCATCGCGGTCATCGCGAAAGCGACCGTCAAGATAGATAATATTTTTTCATAATGTTTGATTTTTTAAAGTTATTAACTCGGTTGGATAATTGTTTTTGAAAATGCCAAGATACCTTGCACTCCCCAGCACTCCCTAGCACTCCCCACAAAACTCCATCATTTGTCAATACTGACAATGGTGTACTTCTTCGTTCCGAGGCCTATCTTCTCGGCCCAGTCGATGGTGTGCGTGCCGTGCTGCTGGTCGATGCGCGAGAGGAGGTCGGTGGGGTCGTTGGTGGCGGTCACTTTCTGCTGGTTGATGATGTCGACGCAGGCTTGGTCGAGGGCCACGGGGTCGGTGGAGGCCAGGATGCCGTAGTCCTCCAGCTTCACGGGGGCGGGATGGTCGACGCAGTCGCAGTCGATGCTCATGTTGTTCATCACGCTGATGTAGATGATGCCCTTCTTCTTCTGGAAGTAGTTGACCACCGCCTGTGCGGCCGCCGCCATGCTCTCGAGGAAGCCGTCCTGGTCGCCGATAAACTCAGGCGTCCAGAGCTTGGCCATATCGAGCACCTCCATCTTGCCGGCAGAGTGGATATAGGCCTTGCCGTTCTGGCTGGCGCAGCCGATACTGAGGTTCTTCAGCGCTCCACCGTAGCCGCCCATGGGGTGACCTTTGAAGTGGTTCAACGCAATCATAAAGTCATAGTTGGCCATGTGGGTACCCACGATGTCGTATTTCAGGTGCGTGGTGTCGGCGACGGGAATCCTCATCTCGCCCTCCTCGTCCATAATGTCGACCTTGAAGAGCGGCGTGAAACCGTGACGCTCGATGACCTTCCAGTGGTTCTCCGAGGTGTTGCGGTCATCCTGCAGGTCGTTGGGACCACTGCTGTAGGCGGTGTTGCACTCCACGATGGTGCCACCCACAAGCTCCACGAGGTCTTTGATGAGCTCGGGCTTCAGGTAGTTGGGATTGCTGCCCTCGCCGGTGGAGATCTTCACGGCGACATTGCCTGTGGCTTCCACGCCCAGCGCTTTGTAGATGTTGACCAACCCTTCGGGGCTGATGTCCTTGGTGAGATAGACGACGGCCTCGTCGTCAGCCTTCGTAGCAGGCGTCTCCTGATTCTGTGAATTGCAGCCAACCATCATCATCGCGGCCGCGAAAAGGATAAAGGTTATTTTTTTCATAGAAATAATTATTTATTGTCGTTTTGAAAGTGCAAAGATACGAATTTTTTCCGATATGGAAGAAAAAAAGTGCTGGGGGGACTCCCCAGCACTCCTTAGATTCAGCTAATCGTCCCGCTGCCGAGGTAGCGGCTGTTGCTGATGAGGCCGGCATTGTCGATGCCGGCGCCGATACCGAAGCCGTAGACGTGGACGCGGTGGCCGTTCCAGTAGGCGGGCACGCGGATCTCGGCGCTTTCCTCGACACGGAGGACAGGCTGCGAGAGGATGCCGGCCTTGGCCTGAGGGCTGTAGACGAAGACATAGGCTTCGTCGGCGGGGTCGGAGCCGATGATGGAGGCGTCGTCGCTGATGGCGACGTCGACCTCGAGGGGATTGGTGGTGGTAACGGCACCGAACTGAATCTCGGGGAGGTTGCCCTGGGCGACGACGAGGTCCTCGTAGTCGATGGTGGCGGAACCCGGAGTGTCGGCGTGGACGCGGTTCCAGTTCATCTGGACGAAGACGTTGCCTTCGGTGGTGCGGCTGCGGCGAGCCATCTCGAAGAAGCCCAGGCGGATGGCCGAGAGGAAGGCACCGGCCAGGCTGTTGATGGCACCGAAACGGGTGCGGACGAGTTGCTGCGCCTCGCTGTCACGGTCGTGCACCTGGCGCTTGTAAGCGCGCATCACCGGTTTGCCTTTCCAAAACGAACCTACAACGGTTCCTACTTTTCCAATGAATCCGTCAAGGATTCCCCAACTAATTTTTGCCATAATTTTAAATGTTTTAAAAGGTGAATAAATGGGTTTGATTGTTTTGTCGGTCGCGACGACAATGACAATTTAAGGCCCAAACCGTGTTACCTCTCAAAATGTAAACCGTTTTCCCCGCAAGGTAACGAAAATGCCGTCTTGTCCACACGCCCGTTTTCCTGTAGCAGGTTCGACGCAATGACATTGTTAATCTCGGTGCGGCTGTAGAAAATCTTGCCCTCCACTTTCGAAGGTGTGAACAGGCCGCGCTTGGTCCACTTCCACAACGTCTTGCGAGAGATATGCAGCATGCGGCACACGTCGGCGGTGTCGAGCCACTCCACATTGTCGGGCGTGGCCTCGGGACGTTCCGCATGAATCAACGTGCCCTGTCGTGTGGCGGGATACTCGCGGCGCATCAGCCGCTCCAGCTGCCGGTCGTTGAGGTGGCCGCCGCGGCGCATGCTGATGCTGAAGTTGTTCACCCTGCCGTCGGGAGTGATATAGAACAGATAAATCAATGTCGGCTCGGCTTCGTAGTCGAGCTCCAGGTCGTGCAGAATCTCCTGCAATTCTTCTTTTGTCATCATGGTTTAATGCTTTTGGTTAATAATTCGATGGCAAAAGTAGAATGATTGTTCTGACTGGAAATCAGTTGCTTGGTATGATGGAATTGGCGTTTTCCTGACGTGTGCTTTGCTCCTGTTTTGCGATAAGGTGCGATTGTTTTGCGGAAGATTTGCGATAAAAAAATGTTAAAAAAAACTTGCACGCAAAGAAAAAAATGCTTATTTTTGCAGTGTCGTTTACAATACTCCATACACCGTCTCCACCCCCTTATTGTCAGAAAAACAAGAGTATAAGGAAAACGTGGTGGAGTGTTGCGGCGAGCTGATGCCCGCCGACGCTGATGTATTGCAGCGTTTTATGACGAGGAAGCGGATACCGCTCGAGGAGCAGATGGCCCTCTGGCGCAGCTTCTACCGGCAATGGCCCGACCCCGAGTGGACACGCATCTGTCTGCGACGGGTACGGGACATCAAGTCGCTGCTCGAGCTCGACAGGAAGCTTTTCCCCGACAGCGTTGATTCCGCGATACCTGCTATGGTCAGGCAGAAGCCCTTGTCGTCCACTGTGGAACGCCATTTTGTGTGGCTCGGCGACCGTTATGCCATTGGCGTGGAACCCCTGCGCGACGGCATCTCGCGTCTGGCGTCGGCAGGCCTCATCGCCTCCGACCGCGACCAGCAGACGGCCCTCCGCCGATGCCTCGGCCTCGCCCTCAACGAGCAGGAGCGCTCCTCCGACCCGCCGTGGGTACTCTGGCTCGGCCCTGCCGACATGCTCAACCACCTCATCGACACCCTCTGGCAGCTGGACCTTATCCACTGCGCTGGCGGCAACCGCCTCAAGTGGCAGACCCTCTGCGGTGCCTTTCTCCGCGCCGACGGCTCACGCTTCACGCCCTCCATCAAAAGCAACCGTTGCACCAACGCCGAAAAACTCAAGACCCTCGACCGCGCCATCCTCGACGCGATGAGGTTCCTAAGAGGTGATAAGAAATAGTGTACGGCGCTTATTTCACCAGCAACTTCTTCATGACGACGCCCGAGGAGGTGTGGACGCGGAGGAAGTAGACACCGGAGGATAAGGATGAATGTGGAATGATGAGCGATGAATGGATGGGGGTGGGGGATATCACTTCATGACCGCTCATATCGATGACCGTGAGGGTCGAAGGTTGGCCGACGCGGACAGTGACGTCGCTGCTGGCAGGGTTGGGGAAGATGTCAACTTGCAATTGGGAATTCTCTGTTTCCGTGATGGCGGCGCTGCCAAAACCGATGCTGATGGGATCGCTCCAGTTGTGGCCGCCGGGGCGGAAGCACTGTGTCGTGATGCTCAGGTCATAATGACGGCTGAGGTCGAGGCCGCAGTAGGTGAAGGTGTTAGTGTCCACGGTGTCGTAGCGTGTGCCATCAGGTCCGTCGAGGCGCAGCACCCACTGCTCCTGCCACCGCAGGGTATCCCACGACACATTGACGCACCCGGTGGAGTCGGACATAACCTGTAGATTCTCTACCACGTGACATTCGGGCACGATGATAAGGAACAATATGGGCAATTTATTTTCCATCGTTCCTTCATACCATACGCCCTGAAAACGTGCAAGATAATCGCTATTTCCAAAATGGTATGGCGGATTATGTGTTTCGTAAATCAACGGTATTTGTAATGCTGACATTGGAGTATTGGTAGTGCTGTTGATTGATGAAGTCCCGATATAAAAATCACCAGACACATCTATGGGCTCATTAAAAAATGCATATTTTAATACTAGTTCACTAGAATCGTACCATCCATTTGTTGGATTGACTCTCCCTGGCAGAGAAAAGATACGATAAGACGTGTCCACATGCCATACCCACCAGTTGCTGGTAAAATCCTCTATGTCAATTCCATCTCCGGTCATGTTTTTCATATCCGACGAATAAAGTGACAAAACGACATGACGAGGGCTGGCATAATGAGTATATGTAGTATCATTAACATTAAGATTATCATCCCATGAACCATAATTTATATAGCCAAAAGCGATACCAATCGCATGAAGAACGTCGCTACTATATTGATGGACGGCAAATTCATCTATTGTATGGTAGAAGACGGTGTCATTCAAGGCTCCCCAACTGTAAAAAAAAGGAGTTTCTGCTTTTACTGTACACAAGGTTGAATCATGGTATCCTGTCTCCACACAATTATAGCAATAGATGAACGGGTATTTCTGCAGGGTGTCATTTTGCGCTGAGGCATTGGAATTGATGTAGAAAAGACTGATTGCGATTATTAAAAATGTTTTTTTTATCGACATATATACTCTAGGTTAAAGATTGACGCCTTGGGTTGGAATGGTTGTTTTATCTAATTGATAAATATATATTTAGAGTATTTTTTACGAAACGGTTTATTTCTGCAAAGGTAGAAATAAAAATTGATTTTTGCAAATTTTTATAAAAATCCTAAAAAAAATATCAGATATACAATATAAATTATAATTTTGCATTATATAATAAAAAACATTAACACTCTTGAGCAAGTACGTGATTGAAGGAGAAAGGTACAGGAAAATATCGACCATAAAAGAGGCATGCAACCGAAACATGCAACTCAGAGAGCCTTTGTGGAAATAACAAAACTGGCGAAGCGGTTAAAGTAGGCTCTCCGTCACAGCCAGAAAATGTAAGAAAACATTTTTGAGTCTATCTATATAATAATCATTAAAAAAAAACATTATGAAAAGATATTCTTTTCTTTTAGGAATCTCCTTGATGATTTCGGCAACAATGCTGATGACCGCCTGCAAAAAAGACGACACTACATCCGCTGGTGGAAGTGAAGGAAGTGGCGACACAACATCTTTTTGTTGGGTGGATCTCGGTTTACCGAGCGGTCTGCTGTGGGCCAACTGTAATCTGGGTGCCCAAAAACCTGAGGACTTCGGCGACCACTTTGCTTGGGGCGAGACCTCAACGAAAGAGGTGTATAGCTGGGATACCTACATCTACGGCAGTAGCAACTTTGAACTCACCAAATACTGCGGCATGCCCTTGTATGGCCTGTACGACTACTCGGACAGCCTGACCACCCTTGAGGCTTTTGACGACGCCGCCGTGGTGAACCTCGGTGATGGCGCCCGGATGCCGACAAGAGAGGAGTGGCAGGAATTGAAAGCCCACACCAGCAGCTCATGGATCACCCGCAACGGGGTTAAAGGATGCCTTCTGACTGCTTCCAACGGCAATAGTATTTTCCTGCCTACTGCCGGCACCTGCGAAGATTCGAGTCAATACTACATGGGCAACTACGGCAGCTACTGGTCGAGTTCGGTGGTGACCGATGCTCCTTGCTACGCATGGTATTTCAACATTTACCCATACTCATCCCACAACGCAATCGAATTAGGATACCGCTGCTATGGGCTCTCTGTGCGTGCGGTGCGTGCCGGTCAGAACTAACCATTGTAATTGTTACCTGTTAATTGTTTCCATGGTCCCCATTGCTCATATAGAGACACCTTTCAAAACCAAATTCGGAGTGCCGCGGCAGTCGGGATTGGTGGAGTGCGAGGCACGGGTAGTGTTCGAATCGGAGTTCCGCGTCCCTGAGGCCGTGCGTGGATTGGAGGAGTTCGACTACCTGTGGCTGATATGGAAGTTTCACCTTGCTGAGCGCGAAGGGTGGAGCCCCACGGTGCGGCCGCCGCGGCTGGGGGGCAACAAGAGGGTAGGGGTCTTCGCCACGCGCAGCCCCTTCCGCCCCAATCCCATAGGGCTTTCCTGCGTGCGCCTGCTGCGCGTCGAGCCGGGTCCCGTGCTGGTGGTGCAGGGCGCCGACCTCGTCGACGGCACCCCCATCCTTGACATCAAGCCCTACCTTCCCTATACTGACAGCCATCCCGAGGCCCGCAGCGGCTTCGCCCCCGACGCTCCCGCAGCGGCCCTCTCGGTGGAGGACCCCGACGGGGTGCTGGCACCCTTGCCCGCCGACCTCCGCGAGGCGTTGTGCCAGTCGCTGGCACAGGACCCTCGGCCCCATTATCAGGACGACGCCGACCGCATCTACGCCATGCTCTTCGACCGCTGGGAAGTGCGATTCTGTGTCAAAGACAATAAATTGACAATTATAAGTTTACACTAACAACTACCCACTATCCACTATCCACTACCCACTATCCACTATCCACTACCCACTATCCACTATCCACTACCCACTATCCACTATCCACTACCCACTACCCACTACCCACTTATTGTTAAATAATGTTAACGACGCAGCGTTTTTGATTTTTTTCCGTCTATGCAGAAAATGGGTGAAGAATACACACAGCTGGTGAAGCGTTGCCGCAAGCACGACGAGCGTGCCATGCGGGCGCTCTATGAGGAGATGGCTCCCATGGCCATGGGTGTGTGTATGCGTTACTCACGCTGCCGCGAGGATGCGCAGGACCTGATGCAGGATGGTTTCGTGAAGGTGTTCGAGAAGCTGGGGTCGCTGAAAGAGCCCGAGAAGGTGGGGGCCTGGATACACCAGATTATGGTGAACGTGTGCATCGACGCCTTCTACAGCCGCAAGGAGTTACGCTACCTGGACGACACGATGGAGGATCCCGTGACGCTGCCCCTGGACCCCTTCGCGATGGACGAGATAGTGGCAGCCCTGCAGACACTGCCGCCACATCAGCGGGCAGTCTTCAACCTCATCGAGGTGGAGGGCTACAGCTGCGAGGAGGTGGCGCAGCAGCTGCGACAGACCTCCT
Source organism: uncultured Bacteroidota bacterium (assembly GCA_902776365.1). GTDB lineage: Bacteria > Bacteroidota > Bacteroidia > Bacteroidales > P3 > Colimorpha. The sequence continues at coordinate 320,930 of CACYPU010000001.1, forward strand.
CGGCCATCCGCGCCACCCTCTGCCGCGCGAAAGCAGCGCTGAGGGATAGGTTAACGGTTAAAGTGAATAGATAATAGATAATAGTTTAGAGATATGGATTTGAAGGATTATCGTGAGCAGCCCGACAGTGGGCTTTTCGAAGGGATAGCACGTCGGGTGCGCCGTCGCCGCCTGATGCGTATGGGAGGCGCCGCCGCGGGTGTGGTGGCCGTCGCCGCCGTACTCTGCGTGGCGCTGTGGCCCGCGGGCGAAGACAACACTCCGCAGCTGGTCGCTGCCGCAAGCCCAAATGCATCAGTCGTCACTCATCAGTCATCAGTTCAACCGACGGAGGAGGTGACCGCCACCGTTCCCACCGCCGCGGAGGCCGCTCCCGCTGCCGAGCCTGCTACGTTGCCGGCAACCCTCGCCAAGGAGGAGACGAACATGCGGGTGAACAAGTCCGAGGAGGAAGGAGATATGACCGCCCTGGTGCCCTCCTACACCCGTGTGGCGACTCCTTTGACGCTGCCGGCGGAGCCGCAGCAGGAGATAAAAAGGATATGCCCGAACGACGGTGCTACCATTGTTAAGAGAGAGCCCTCTGAGGAGAGAAACGAGCCTTCGGCCTCCGCCGAGTCCACACCCGCCAAGAACGACCCCGCCGAGGAGCCCCTGCCTCACGAGGACAACCTCTTCTGGGCACCCAATATCATCATCCCCGCCGGCGATGTGGACGACAACCGCACCTTTTTCATGCGCTTCACCTCGGAAGTGACGCAGTTCCACGTCTATATCTTCAACCGCGCCGGCCATCAGGTGTTCCAGAGTTCCGACCCCTCCTTCGTGTGGGACGGCACCTCGAAAGGGACGCTGCTCCCCCAGGGCGCCTACGTCTGGGCGATGAGGTTCCGCGACTCCTCCGGCAAGCTCCGCGAGGCACATGGCAGCGTGACGCTCATCAGGTGAGAGGTGAAAGGTAAAAGGTGAAAGGTGAAAGGTGAAAAATGAAAATGAAAACAGCTGGCCACTGAATGCCGGCTGCTTTTCTTTATTAATAATCAACGACTTATTTTTCATTTTTCATTTTTCATCTTTCATTTCATAAAAAATGTGTATTTTTGCACCCCAAATAGCAAGGGCCATTCTATCGCTCGACACCTGTTGCCGAGAGGAAAGTCCGGGCAGCTCGAGCCACCATGCTTCCTAACGGGAAGGCATCCGATGAATGTGTTAATGCGTTAATGCGTTAATGTGTTAGTGGGGTGACAGAAAGCGCCACAGAAAACAAACCGCTATTATGCAAGGCTGCCTCCGGCCACCTTGCATAAAGCAAGGGTGAAAACGCGGGGTAAGAGCCCACGACGTGTCGCGGTGACGCGCACGATGGCAAGCCTCATGGGCTGAAAGACCATGTATACCAGCTATATGTAGGACCGGCTCGTCCGATGCTGGGGGGTAGGTTGATAGAGGCCGTCGGTGACGGCGGTCCTAGATTGATGATAGAACACGACAGAACCCGGCTTACAGGCCCAAGCTATTTTTTTGAAAAGGAAAAATGAAAACGGAAAAATGAAAAAGAATGATTCGCACAAAACAAGGTCGTTGTTGACGCTCTGCGCCAGCATCGTTTTCATTTTTCATTTTTCATTTTTCATTTTTTCCTGTTCCGGCGAATACATCGGTGTGCCGCGTGCCGAGGTGCTGCGCTACCAGACGACCCCCACCTATGGGGTCCTCCACGAGCTGGCCACCGCCTATGCTGTGTCGCTCAACAACGCCGTGAAGGCCGACACCCTCCATCCCGGCATGTATGCCGAATACGGCGTCACCCTCGCCCTGATGGGACACACCGGCACGGCCTGCCGCATGCTCAATGCCGAGATGAAGGCCTTCCCCGAGAGTCGCGGCATGGTGACCCGCATCAAGCAGCGCCTCATGCCCGACATGCTGATAGACACGCTGGCTACGCCGCGCGACACCGCCAACCTTGTCCAACTGGCCGCCTGGGCCTATGACTCTGTCACGGCCCTCAAGCCCCTGCCCCCTGTGGCGGCCGTCATCGACAGCACCGACACCGTGTGGATATCGCTGCAGACACCCGTCGACTCGGTGAACTATCCCATCCGCCTCACCGCCACCGAGAAGCGCGAGATCCTCGAGCGCCAGCAGGCCGAAGAGGCCGCACGCCAGCAGCATGTAGCCGACTCGTTGGCAGCCGAGAAGCAGGCCGCCATCGAGGCCCGCAAGCAGGCACAGCTCGAGCGCGAGCGCGAGAAGAAAGCCAAGGAGGAGGCTCGCAAGGCCGAGCAGCAGGCCCGCGAGCAGCAGCGCGAAGAAGAACGCAAACAGAAAGCCGCCCAGCGCGAGGAAGAGCGCAAACGCAAAGCCGCCGAACGCGAGGAAGCCAAGAAGAATAAGAAGAAACAAAATGACTAGGAATAGAGATATTATGGGAGTGCAAAGGAGTGCAAAGGAGTGCAAGACAAATGTTCCTGCAAAAGGTATTGTCCCTGCACTCCTCCGCACTCCTTGGTACTCCTTGGTACTCCTCCTTATTCTTGCTTCCTGCTCCAGCCAGAAGAAGCTCGACGCCTACAGCGACATCTACTCCGAGCGGCCTAATGTCATCTATGTCGCCCCGCTCAACGACCTCTCCTTGCGCCGTGCCCTGCGCACCACCGAGGACTCGCTCTACAACATCTCACTCAACGTCGCCGCCAAGCATCTCTACCTCACCGCCGCCGACCCCCTGATACACCACGGATACTACCTCCCCGGCCCCTTGGCTTCCGCCCAGATCGCCGCCACCGAGTGGCGCACCGGCAAGCAACTCCGCAACGACGACATCAGCGACTACTACACCTCCCTCGGCATCGATGCCGTGCTCTTCATCACCCTCCAGAGCTGGCAGTGTACCTACAACACCTGGACCGTCGAGGTGGAGTATGTGCTTCGCTCCACGCATTCCGGCAACGAACTCTTCCATGTGTCGGTCAAGGCCATGAAGCTCCTCACCACCGACTTCAAGGGCAACCTCCTGCCGCTGGGCGAGGACGCCGACTTCGCCCGCCGCTACGGCTGCGACGTCGAGACCGCCCAACGCTGCCGCCTCGTCGAGACCCTCAACCAGTATGTCCTCAAGGACCTCCCCTCTGGTGCCCATGCTCGCCAGCACAACACCGAGCGCTACATACCCTCCCATCCCGAGTATTTCAACCTCAAGATACATCCCGACGGCAGCGTCCAGATGCTCCAAACCGAACTCTATGAGTGAGTTAAGAATTAAGAATTAAGAGTTAAGAATTGGAATTCATGCAGATTGAAGTATCGCTTTCTCCCGCACTCTATCCTTTCCGAACCATCACGGAGCATCACGTCACCGTGGCCATCGACCTCCTGCGTGCCACCACCGCCGTCTGTGCCGCCTTCCAGGCCGGCTGCCGCAAGGTGGTGCCCCTCGACAGCCTCAAGGCCCTCGAACCCTATCGTGCCCAGGGCTATGCCGTCGCCGCCGAACGCGGAGGCAAGAAACTCCCCGGCTCCGACTACGGCAACTCGCCCACGGAATACATGCGCTGCAACATGCGCGGTGTGCGCCTGGCCTATAGCACCACCAACGGCACTGTCTCCATTCTCCGCGGCGCCGACGCCGAGGTGACGCTAGTGGGCGCTTTCGCCAACCTCGACGCCCTCTGCCAGCGCCTGACGGAAGAGGGTAGGGATGTCGTCCTCCTCTGCTCCGGCTGGCAGAACGACTTCTGCCTCGAGGACACCCTCGTGGCCGGCGCCATCATCGAAAAACTCACTACCCACGCAATCCACGGCGATGCGGCGGCTATGGCGTTGGCGCTGTGGCACGCGGCACAGGGGAACCCTTTCGACTACTGCCGCGACGCCTCGCATGTCCACCGCCTGCAGGGCTTCGGCCCCCAGGCTCAGGCCGACATCAAGTTCGCCTTCCAAATGAACACCTGCCCCGTAGTACCTGTGTTGAAGAACGGAATCCTCACGATATGAAGAAACTCGCCCTCATACTTCTGCTCTCTGCCTTCCTCCTGCCCGTCCATGCACAGGACAGCGTCAGCCTGCTGACCACTGACCACCGACCACTGACCACCAATTGTGAGAACATCACCATGACCGCCACCTCCACAGGCCTCATGGGCCTCGGATTCCTGGCCGCCTACCAACCCGATGTCAACAGTTGGGCTGTGGCCTTGCGCGACGAGGTGCTCTATTACGACCCGCCGAAAATCAAAATCGACGACTACCTGCAATACCTCCCTGCCGTCACCCCGGCGGTTTTCCACCTCTGTGGCTTCGAAGGGCGTCACGACTTCAAGAAGCTGCTGCTCCTCGAAGGCGGCAGCTACCTCCTCGGCTCCGGCTGGCTCAACGCTTTCAAGTACGGCTTCGCCAAGGAGCGTCCCGACTGCTCGGCGAAGAATAGCTTCCCCTCGGGCCATACCTTCACCGCTTTCGTCGGCGCCGAGATTATCCGCCGCGAATATGGCAAGGAGCATCCGTGGATTGCTGTGGCGGCCTATGGCGTGGCCACCGTCGTGGGCATCATGCGTGTCTACAACAACCGCCACTGGGCCGGCGACGTCCTCGCCGGTGCCGGCCTCGGAATATTGAGCACCACACTGGTATATTGGGTCCTTGATTGAATTAAGAATTAAGAGTTAAGAATTAAGAATTTTATGAAATTATTTAGCAATGTGAAAGGCGATTTGTTCGGCGGCGTGACTGCCGGCATCGTCGCGCTGCCGTTGGCGCTGGCCTTCGGCATACAGGCCTTCGGCGCTGTCGAAGGCGGAGCCTCCCTGGGCGCTTATGTGGGCCTCACCGGCGCCATGCTCCTCGGCTTCTTCGCCGCCCTCTTCGGTGGCACCCACAGCCAGATTTCAGGCCCCACGGGACCTATGACCGTCATCACCGCCACCCTCGTGGGCGGCGTGGCAGGGACCGCCACCGGCGGCAATTTCTCCACCGTGCTCATCACCATGGCCCTCGCCGCCATCTTCTGCGGCCTCTTCCAGATTCTCTTCGGCCTCATCAAGATTGGCAAGTATGTGCGCTACATCCCGTACCCCGTGCTCAGCGGCTTCATGAGCGGTATCGGTGTCATCATCATCCTCCAGCAGCTCTACCCCCTGGTGGGCGGCAGCGGCAGCGGCTCGATGGTCGACCAGCTGGCAGGTCTCCCCGCCGCCTTGGGCGCCACCAACGTCACAGCCCTCCTCCTTGGCCTCGGCACCGTAGCCATCATCTACCTCTTCCCCCTGATTACCAAGAAGGTGCCGTCGACCCTCGTGGCCCTCATCGTCATGACCGTCGTCTCGCTCTTCTGCGACCTGCCCAAAGAGTTTATCATCGGCGAGATTCCCTCGGGTCTCCCCATGCCTTTCTTCGCCAGCGACAATGTCCCTGACCTCGGCATCGACTGGGGTGCTGCCATCATCGCCGCCATCATCCCCGGCCTCACGCTGGCTGGCCTTGGCTCCATCGACACCCTGCTCACCTCTGTGGTGGCCGACAATATCACCAAGACCAAGCACAACTCCAACCGCGAGCTGATAGGGCAGGGCATAGGCAACGCCGTCGCGGGCCTCTTCTGCGGCCTCCCCGGCGCCGGCGCCACCATGCGCACCGTCGTCAACGTCAAGAGCGGCGGCCGCACCCAGCTCTCCGGCATGGTGCATGCCCTCCTGCTGCTGGCCATCATGCTGGGCCTCGGTAGCGTGGTGAAGTATGTGCCCCTGTCGGTCCTCGCCGGCATCCTCCTCACCGTGGGTTGGGGCATCATCGACTTCAAGGGTTTCAAGGACCTCCCCAAGATACCGCGTGCCGACGCCGTGGTGCTCATCGTGGTCTTCCTCGTCACCGTCTTTGTCGACCTCCTCACCGCTGTGGGCATCGGCATGGTCATCGCCTGTGTGCTCTTCATGAAGCGCGCCTCCGACCTCGTCGAGGGTGGCTACTCCAGCCAGGAGCTCACCAACTTCGACAAGGAGAGCCCCTGGGACGACGAGCACGGCATGCCCGACACTGTGGCGCACAAGATTTATGTACAGCGCCTCAACGGTCCCATCTTCTTCGGCACCATCAACAAGTTCAAGGAGGTCATGCAGACCGTCCCCGCCGACGCCAAGATTGTCATCATCCGCATGCGCCTGGTCTCCTTCATGGACCAGAGCGGCCTCTACGCTATGGAGGAATCCATCAAGGATATCCAGAGTCGCGGCGCGCAGGTCCTCATGACCATCATCCAACCCCAGCCCATGTACATGCTCAAAAACATGAAGCTCATCCCCGAAGTCGTCCCCGAAGACCACACCTTCAAAACCTTCGAGGAATGCACCGACTACCTTAGAAATCAATTAAATCAATAAAAATACAACATTATGGGTCGCGCATTTGAATACCGTAAAGCAAGAAAACTGAAACGTTGGGGCCACATGGCCCGCACCTTCACCAAGATTGGTAAGGAAATCGAACTCGCCGTCCTCGCCGGCGGCCCCGATCCCTCGAGCAACCTCCGCCTGCGCCTGCTCATGCAGACCGCCAAGAGCGAGTCGATGCCCAAGGAGAACGTCGAACGCGCCATCAAGCGCGCCACCGAGAAGGACAAGTCGGCCTACAAAGAGGTCGTCTACGACGGCAAAGGCCCCCACGGCGTAGCCATAGTCGTCGAGACCGCCACCGACAACCCCACCCGCACCGTCGCCAACCTCCGCGCCGCCTTCGTGCGTGGCAAGGGCGAGCTCGGCACCATGGGCATGAACGACTTCCTCTTCGAGCGCAAGTGCTCCTTCGTCGTGGCTTGGCGCGACGATATCGATATGGACGAGCTCGAACTCGAACTTATCGACTGCGACATCGACGAGGTCTTCCGCGACGAGGACGAAATCCTCATCTACGCCAACTTCACCAACTATGGCCCCATTTCCAAGTTCCTCGAGGACAAGGGTCTTGAAATCAAGTCCTTCAAGTTCGAGCGCATCCCCCTCACCACGCGCGAGCTTTCCGACGAGGAGCAGGAGGACGTCAACGGCCTCCTCGAGCGCCTCGAGAACGACGACGACGTCGTCAACGTCTTCCACAACATGGCCTAAGACTTTGTGTCCAAGAATCTTTGATAGCCTCGCACGAAGCCGTGCGGGGCTATTTTAATAGTCTATAACTAAAGCCGTTGTACGTCATTTGTACGATAGTTGTACGATACTTGTACGATAAATCATCGTACAAGTATCGTACAACTATCGTACAACGAACGGACAAATGGTTAACCTGATGATGGGTGGAGTGGAGGGCTGGGGGAGGACAGGGGGAAATTATTTTTTTTCGGGTGTAAAAGCAATACTTGTAGAGGATTAAGGGCGTGGGTGAAAATTTTTTTTTCAGTTTCTTGCTATTATATTGTAAAATATTCGTATCTTTGCATCCGATTTAGATATTGTAAATAATAATTAAAGAATATACAAAGAAATGAAAGTCAGAACTATCATTCAAATTGTGCTCGCCGTCGTCATCGTCGGCCTGGGCTATCTGTTGTACGATAACTTTAAGAAGGACATCGACTTTGATAGTGAGTATACTGCACGTCGCGATGCCTGCGCCGAGAAGCTGAAAGTCATCCGCACGCTCGAGGATGCCTACAAGGAGACCTACCATGTGTACTGCGGCAATTTCGATACCCTCATCAATCGTCTGATGACCGAGGATAGCCTGTTGGTGCTGAAAGAGGAGTATGACACCGCCGCCATCATCAAGGCCGGTCTCACCATCCACGATGTTCAGAACATGACTTCCGACGAGGCCCGCGAGAAGAAGTTCGTGGTCGACAAACGCAGATATGTCAAGAAACTTGATGAATTGCGTGCGAAGAAAGATTTCAAGGACCTGATGGTGAATGACCCGAAGAGCGGCCTGCAGCGTCCGATTACCGACGAGGAGATTCGCAACTGCCGCTATGTGCCCGGCTACGGCAAGAACAAGCAGTTCAACCTGGTGGCCAAGCAGAACGAGGGGGGCGTGTGGGTCTTCATGTCGTGGATTGACTTCAGAGATCTCTTTGAAGACTCCTACAAGGTTGACCAGTACCAAGACATGAATTCTGTCAAGATTGATACCATCCTGCTCAACAACAAGATTGCCGCCATCAACGAGAAGACGAAGAAGCTGCTGGAGCAGAACCCCGATGCTGATCCCGTTTACACTTGCTGGCGCGTGGGCGACACCCTGAAACCCGAAACAAGAGGTAACTTTGAATAAACCGAAATCCTATGTATCGTAGCAAATCATTGATTGTCACCAACAATGCTTTTGCTCCGGGAGAAAAGAGATTATCCATTTGTCTTCGGCCAAATGGATTTTCTTTTTCGGAGCTGACAGCCTCGGGAGTGCTGCTGACCTTCGGCGAGGCCGAAGGGGAGCATTCCAAGGCGATGACGGGCGTGATGGCCGACGTGAAGGCGTTCTTCAACGGTGTGGGCATCCGTCCGCTGGGCTATGGCGGCATGCAGCTGGTGGTGCTCAGCGACGAGAGCGTGTGGGTGCCCGACGAGCTTTATTCCGCCACGTCGAATCGCCACTACCTGAAGCTGACGGGCAGCGCGGCGGTGTCGGCCATCACGGCGCCCTGCAGCCAGCTGGCCTCTACGGCGGTGTTTTCCGCCGACGAGTCGCTGACGATGGCTTTCAAGGTGGCCTTCCCCGGCATGAAGGTGATAAACCAGCATGTGAGGCTGGCCTCCTCGAACATAGAGAAGCGCAGCGTGGCGCATCCGGTGCTGCTGACCCATTGGCGCGACCATAAGATAGATTATGCCGCCTATCGCGACGGCCGCTATATCTTCGGCAACACCATCCCGTTTGCCGACGACAGCGAGGCGCTGTTCCACACCATCGAGGTGATGAAGAGCTACAGCCTTGAGAACGCCAACGCCGAGCTGCTGATGTGCGGCGATGTGGACCGCAACCGCTTCGCGCTGTTGCGACCCTATTTCCCGTCGGCATCGCTTTATACCGGCACGCACACCTCCTACCTCAACCCCGAATTCAAGACCCTCCACACCTACCGAAACGCCCTGATTCTATAAACTAACCACTGACCACTAATCATGAGAATCATCTCCGGAACACTCAAGGGACGCCGTCTGAACCCACCTGCCAACCTGCCGGTGAGGCCGACGACCGATATGGCTCGCGAAGGACTGTTCAACATCCTCAACAACTATGTCGACTACGAGGACTGTTCGGTGATGGACCTCTTTGCCGGCACCGGCGCTATGTCGGTGGAGTTCGTCTCGCGTGGCGTGCGCGAGGTGACGGCGGTGGATATCAACAACGCCTGCACCGATTATATCAAGTCGGAGGCTCAACGGCTGGAGCTGAGGAACCTGCGTGTGGTGCGGGCCGATGTGTTCGACCTGCTGAAAAGGGCCAACCGCAAGTTCGATATCGTTTTTGCCGACCCTCCCTACGCCCTTGAGGGCTTGGAGACGCTGCCCGACCTGGTGTTTGAGCATCAGGTGCTCAACGAGGACGGCATCTTCATCCTCGAGCATCCGCGCGAGTACAGCTTCGAGGAGCATCCCCATTTCTGGCAGCACCGCAACTACGGCAAGGTCAACTTCACTTTTTTCGCAATGCAATTAGATGAATAATAATATGAAAGCAGTAGTTAAAACCAACTTCAATTTTCCGAAGCAGAAGAGCCTCTACGTGGGCAAAGTGCGCGATGTGTACAACATCGACGACAAGTATATGGCTATGGTGGTGAGCGACCGCATCTCCGCCTTTGATGTCGTTTTGCCGAAGGGCATCCCCTACAAGGGTCAGGTGCTCAATCAGATTGCCGCCAAGTTCCTCGACGCCACCGCCGACATCCTGCCCAACTGGAAGCTCGCCACGCCCGACCCCATGGTCACCGTGGGCCTGAAATGCGAGGGCTTCCGTGTGGAGATGATTGTCCGCGGCTACCTCGCCGGCTCGGCCTGGCGTGAGTACAAGGCCGGCGCCCGCACCCTCTGTGGCGTCCAGCTGCCCGAAGGTATGGTGGAGAACCAGAAGTTCCCGACGCCCATCGTCACCCCCACCACCAAGGCCGACGAAGGGCATGACGAGAACATCAGCCGCGAGGAGATTATCCGCACGGGCCTCGTCAGCCAGGAAGACTACGACCAGCTGGAGCGTTACGCCCTGCAGCTCTTCCAGCGTGGCACCGAGATTGCCGCGCAGAAGGGCCTCATCTTGGTGGACACCAAGTATGAGTTCGGCAAGCGCGACGGCAAGATCTACCTCATCGACGAGATTCACACACCCGACAGCAGCCGCTATTTCTATGCGGAAGGTTACGAGGAGCGCCTGAAGAAAGGCGAGCACCAGCGTCAGCTCAGCAAGGAGTTCGTCCGCGAGTGGCTGATGGACAACGGCTTCCAAGGCAAGGAAGGCCAGCAGGTGCCCGAGATGACGGAAGAAATCGTCAACAGCATCTCCGACCGCTACATCGAGCTTTACGAGCACATCACGGGAGAGAAATTCCAGAAAGCCGACGACTGCGCCGACGTGGCCGCCCGCATCGAGAAGAACGTCTCCGACTACCTCAAGACCCTCTAACGAAAAAAGGTTGTTACCTGTTTCGTTCTTAAGATAATTTAACATGGAGATAGAGAGAAAATATCTTGTTGCCTCGTTGCCAGAGGATTTAGAGAGTTATCCCCATGTAGAGATAGAGCAGTGTTACCTATGCACATCGCCCACCGTGCGTGTCCGCCGGATGGGCGATGTGTATATTTTGACGGTAAAAGAGAAAGTGGTCAGCGACCAGTGGTCGGTAGCCAGTGGAGGCCCTATCGTCAACCGCGAGGAGGAGTTTGTCCTTAGTGCCGAAAGCTATGAGCGTCTGAAGTCCAAATGCGAGGGCCGTCCTGTGCTGAAGACCCGCTACAAAATCCCGCTGGAGGGTAGCCTCACCGCCGAACTGGATATCTTCCACGGCCCCCACGAAGGTCTCCGCCTCGTCGAGGTGGAGTTCCCCGATACCGCCACCTCCCACACCTTCACACCCCCCGCCTGGTTCGGCGAAGACGTCTCCGCCGACCGCCGCTACCGTAATAGCTGGCTGGCGTTCAACTAAATTTCGTCATGCCACAATAATTTTAATCTTTCTGCGTTATACAAGCAAAAATCAATAGTTATTATGACGACAGCACAGCAGGTTACAATGAATACGGAGCTTTGGCAGAGCATTGGCCATATCGCCGACAACGATGCGCTGATGCGCCGTCTGACACGTTATGCCAAGAAATTGGCCAAAGAGAAGGACCCCACCTTGATGACTATGGAGGAATTCTTTGCCCGAGTAGATGCCGCTAAGAATGGTCCCACTTATGAGTTACAGGAGGGAGAGACAATTGAAGACCTGCTTAAACGCGTTAGCTGATGGCGTACAAGATTAAGTACCAAAAACAGGCCGTTCTCGATGCTGCCAGATTGCAAAAGGATGAGCCTAATGCTTTCAAGAAACTGCTGAAATTGGAAGCCGAATTGCGAGAACATCCGCGTACAGGCACGGGGCACCCTGAACAGTTGCGTGGTGACCGTACCAATCAATGGAGTCGCCATATCACACAGAAGCATCGTCTTGTATATGAAATTTACGATACCGAGGTAGTTGTCCTTGTACTCACCGCCTACGGGCATTACGAAAACAAATAAAAAACAATAACTATGGAAGCGCATTCCAATCGGGATGCGCTTCCGCTTTTTATGTATTTTATTTGTTTAATTTTATTGAAATGTTGCGAAGTACTTGCAGGATGGCGAAAAAGACAGTTTGAGTGAGGGCAATACCTATTCCTATGGCAAACATTGCCCAATTAAAATCATCGAATAACTCGCCCCATTCATTCCTTGTTGCAAGAATAGTGAAGACTATGAGAGATAGTCCTCCTATAGCAAGAAGGATGTAGGAAATCACATCAATAAAGCTCTCCACATACGAATGCACCTGAATGGGGTTCTCAATCTTCAGCGTTTTGGTGCTGTCGTGTTCATTTGATTTTCCGTAATAGCCGTTTGTCAAGGCTTCTTCAAATGGATTCTGTGTGTTTTGCATAATTTTATTGTTTTCCGAGTTTTGAGAAAGCATAAAAGAAAAATGCAAATGCTAGCGGGTATAAGATTATCATAGGAATAAAGGAGAGATTGGTAAGTGTAATTCTTGAGATAACAGGTATCAATAAGTTCAGAAGGATTGCAATTATTAGGATGATACATGCAGTTTGTTGAATACTTTTTCGTGCAAAGAAAAACAACATGCTGCAAAATGTTAATAGCAAAGCTGACGTACTAATAATAGAAAACAGATAAATCCAGAAAATATCATATATGTAGAGTGTTCCCACACCAAAAGTGCATAAACAGAAGGCTGATGAAACAAGACCTGATATTATCGTAAAAGTAAGACGAGAGCCCTTGGCCATTTTTATTTTAAGCAGAAGAAAGAAAAGGAACATTCCTACATATAATATAGGTCTGACATAATACAGAATGTTAACTATTGGTTGCAGTGTAACTAATGTCGAATTTGAATTGAAGTGTTCGTCATACTTTTCCCATTCGGTAAAGTTTTCGAAAGTAGAACTCCATTCTATATTGAAAATAACATCAAGAATACCTAATACAGCAATTACAGCCAATATGTATGCTAAAATACGGCTTGTTTTATATACTGTTTCCATCTTTGCTGTGATATTTCTTTAGAATTATTCCAGCGCTTCCATGATGGCTTTGGCGGCCTTGCGGCCGGCGCCCATGGCGAGGATGACTGTGGCGGCGCCGCTGACGGCGTCGCCGCCGGCGAAGATGAGCTTGCGGCTCGTCTGGCCGTTCTCGTCGGCCTTGATGCCACCCCAGGTCTCGCATTCGAGGCCCGGCGTGGTGGTGCGGATGAGGGGGTTGGGGCTGGTGCCGAGGGCGGCGACGATGGTGTCGGCCTCGACATCGCACTCGCTGCCTTCGATGGGGCTGAATTTGCGACGGCCTTTCTCGTCGGGCTCGCCCATCTCCATCTTCACGCAGCGCAGGGCGCGCACGGTGCCGTCCTCGTTGCCGAGGATTTCGAGCGGGGCGGTCTGGAACATGAACTGCACCCCTTCTTCCATGGCATGATGCACTTCCTCGCGGCGGGCAGGCATGTCCATCTCGCCACGGCGGTAGACGACGGTCACCTCGCTGCCAAGGCGCAGGGCGGTGCGGGCGGCATCCATGGCGACGTTGCCGCCACCGACGACGATGACCTTGTTGCCTAGGTAGATGGGGGTATCGTACTGCTCGTCGTAGCCGTGCATGAGGTTGGTGCGAGTGAGGAGCTCGTTGGCGCTGATGACGCCGATGAGTGTCTCGCCGTTGATGCCCATGAACTTGGGCAGGCCGGCGCCCGAGGCGATATAGACGGCATCGTACTCCATGTCCTCGAAGAGCTGGTCGATGGTGATGCTCTTGCCGATGATGACGTTGGTGCGTATCTCGACGCCGAGGCGGCGCAGGTTCTCGATTTCGGGCTCCACGACGCGCTGCTTGGGCAGACGGAACTCGGGGATGCCGTAGACGAGCACGCCGCCGGCATGGTGCAGGGCCTCGAAGACGGTGACCTGGTAGCCGTGCTTGGCGAGGTCGCCGGCGCAGGTGAGGCCGCTGGGGCCGCTGCCGATGACCGCCACCTTGCGTCCGGCAGGGTAGCAGGGACTTTGAGGCTTGGACTGGGCGCGGTGGTTGTCGGCCACGAAGCGCTCGAGGGCGCCGATGGCGATGGGCTCGTTCTTAACGCCCATCACACAGCTGCCCTCGCACTGCGTCTCCTGCGGGCAGACGCGTCCGCAGACGGCCGGCAGGGCGGAGTCGTGGGTGATGGTGATATAGGCTTGGTTGAAGTTCTCCTCCTTGATATTCTGTATGAAAAGCGGGATGTTGATGCCCACGGGGCAGGCTTCGACGCAGCGCGGCTTCTTGCACTGCAGGCAGCGGGAGGCTTCCAGCATGGCTTGGTGCTCGGAGAGGCCGAAAGAGACCTCGTCGAAGTTCTTGGCGCGCACCTTGGGGTCTTGCTCGCGGGGCTTCTGGCGCTTTTTGGCCTCGGCCACGGCGGCTTCAACGGCAGGGGCCAGATTGCATTGGTGTCCGCTCTCGGCGGTGGCTATGCGGTAGCGGCGGGCATCGGGAGTCTTGAGCTTGCGGGCGGCCTCGTCGAAGTCTACGAGGTGGCCGTCGAACTCGGGACCGTCGACGCAGCAGAACTTCACGTCGTCGCCCACACGTACGCGGCAGGCGCCGCACATGCCGGTGCCGTCGACCATCATGCAGTTGAGGCTCACGATGGTGGGGAGGTTGTATTTCTTGGTGGTCAATGATACGAATTTCATCATCGGCAGCGGGCCGATGGCTACGCAATGGCTGTAGTCGGCGCCACTCTGGCAGAGCTGGTCGACCTTGGCGGTGACGAGGCCTTGCTCGCCGTAGCTGCCGTCGTCGGTCATGATGTGCAGGTTCTGGCATACAGCGCGCAGCTCGTCTTCGTAGAAGAGCAGGTCTTTCGAGCGGGCACCGATGATGACATCGGTGGGGATGCCCTGGCGGAAGGCCCATTTCACCTGCGGGAACACCGGCGCGATGCCCACGCCGCCAGCCACGAAGAGGAGGCGTTTCAGCTCGCCTTTAGCGTGTTTCTCGATGAGTTCGCTGGGACGGCCGAGGGGACCCACGATGGTGTAGAGGTCGTCGCCCTCGTTCATCGCTGCCAGCTGGCGCGTGGTCTCGCCGACCACCTGGAAGACGATGACTACCGACTGGCGTTGGTAGACGATGTCGCTGATGGTGAGGGGTATGCGCTCGCCGTTCTCGTGGGGGATGACGATGACGAACTGGCCCGGCTTGCCGCTGAGCGATATCCACGGCGCGTGGACTTCCATCCGGTAAATCTCGTGGCTGTTGAGCAGCCGCTTGCTGATGATCTCGTACACTGCTTAAATTGAAAATTGAAAGTTGAAAATTGAAAATTAAAGTCGTTGAGGGAGTTACTCGGCGAAGTATTTGTAGAACAAGGGGATGGTCTCGATGCCGCGGAAGAACTGCTGGAGGGGGTAGTTCTCGTTGGGGGCGTGGATGTCGTCGCTGGCGAGGCCGAAGCCCATGAGGATGCTCTTGATGCCGAGAATCTTCTCGAAGCCGGCCACGATGGGGATGCTTCCGCCGCTGCGGGTGGGGATGGGACGCTTGCCGAAGGTGTCGGTCATGGCACGCTCGGCGGCCTTGTAGGCTTTGAGCTCCAGCGGGCTGACATAGGCGGCGCCACCGTGGCAGGGGGTGACCTTGACGGTGACATAGTCGGGAGCGGCAGCCTCGAAGTAGTTCTTGAACAACTCGCTTATCTTCTCGAAGTCCTGGTTGGCGACGAGGCGGGTGCTTATCTTGGCGTAGGCCTTGCTGGGGAGCACGGTTTTGGTGCCCTCGCCGGTGTGGCCGCCCCAGATGCCACAGACGTCGAGGCAGGGGCGTATGCCGGTGCGCTCCTTGGTGGAGTAGCCTTTCTCGCCCTTGAGGGCGCGGACACCAAGCTCGCGCTTGTACGCATCCTCGTCGAAGGGTGCCTGTGCCATGAGGGCACGCTCCTCGTCGCTGAGCACCAGCACGTCGTCGTAGAAGCCAGGAATGGTGATGTGGCCGTCCTCGTCGTGGAGGTCGGCGATCATCTTGCAGAGGACGTTGATGGGGTTGGCCACGGCACCGCCGAAGATGCCGCTGTGCAGGTCGTGGTTGGCACCGGTGACCTCCACCTCCCAGTAGCAGAGGCCGCGGAGGCCGCTGGTGATGCTGGGGGTGTCGGGGCCAATCATCGAGGTGTCGCACACCAGGATGATGTCGGCTTTCAGCAACTCTTTGTTCTTCTCGCAGAAGCCATAGAGGCTGCCGGAGCCAATCTCCTCCTCGCCCTCGAGCATGAACTTCACGTTGCAGGGCAGGTTGCCGGTGCGGACCATATATTCGAAGGCCTTGGCCTGCATGAAACTCTGACCTTTGTCGTCGTCGGCGCCACGGGCCCAGATTTTGCCATCCTTGATGACGGGCTCGAAGGGAGAGGTCTTCCAGAGCTCGAGCGGTGCCACGGGCATCACGTCGTAGTGGCCGTAGACCAACACGGTAGGCTTGCTGGGGTCGATAATCTTCTCGCCATAAACCACTGGGTTGCCGTCGGTGGGCATCACCTCGGCCTTGTCGGCACCTGCCTCCAGCAGCAACTCTTTCCAGCGCTCGGCGCAGCGAATCATGTCAGGCTTATGTTCCTGCTCGGAGCTGATGCTGGGGATACGGATTAAAGAGAATAGTTCTTCAAGGAAACGGTCTTTGTTTTGTTCGATGTATTGTTTCATAAGGGGTTTGAGGGGTTAAAAGGGTTTGAAAGGTTTGAAAGGTTTGAAAGGTTTGAGGGGTTTGAAAGGTTTAAAGGGTTTGAAAGGTTAAAAAGGTTTAAGGGGTTTGAGGGGTTAAAAGGGTTTGAAAGGTTTAATTCATTAGGCGTTTCTCGCCCCAAGTGTACTGAGGGTAGGCCTTCTTGAGGTCGTTGTAAGAGCCTTCCACGGTGCTGCCGCCGCTGGTGGCGAAGACGTTGAGCACCTTGCCGCTGAGGTCGTGGGCCTCGATGAAGGTGTTGATGATGGTGGGGGCGGTGTACCACCATACGGGGAAGCCAATCCACACGGTGTCGTAGTCGGCGATATTGGCGCAGGTGCCCTTGATGGCGGGGCGCGAGGATTTGTCTTTCATCTCGAGGGTGGAACGAGAGGTCTTGTCACGCCAGTCGAGGTCGGCGTCGGTGTAAGGCACCTCGGGGGCAATCTCGAAGAGGTCGGCGTTCAGCTCATTAGCAAGTTTCTGAGCGGCAGCCTTGGTGGTGCCGGTGGCGGAGAAATAGGCTACTAAGGTCTTATTCATATTGCTTGATTGTTTGATGGCTTGTTTGTTTGGATTCTTTTGAGCGCAGGCGCCAAGCATCAGGCAGCATGCAGCGAGGACAAAGGTAAAACGTTTCATGACATTATAATTTTCAACTGCAAAATTACAAAAATAAATTGAAATAGGCAAAAAAAACTTTTTATGTCAAAAACTACAGCATCGCCTCGATGTCTTTTTCAAAATCCTTGGGTTCGGTGGTAGGAGCGTAGCGTTTGACTACGGTGCCGTCTTTCGAAATAAGGAATTTGGTGAAATTCCACTTGATGTCGCTCTCTTTCTCCACACTCTTGCTGATGGTCTTGAAGAGGGCGGCGGCGCCTTTGGCTTTGAGTCCGTGATATTCCTCGGTGGGGGCAGCTGTCTTCAGGTACTCGAAGATGGGATGTGCCTCTTTGCCGTTGACATCGATTTTCTTCATAATCTGAAAGGTTACGCCGTAGTTGAGGCGGCAGAACTCCTCGATCTCGCTGTCGGTGCCGGGGTCCTGCTCCTTGAACTGGTTGCAGGGAAAACCGATGCAGACCAGACCGCGGTCGCGGTACTTCTCGTTGAGGGCTTCGAGGCCGTCGAACTGGGGCGTGAAGCCGCACTTGCTGGCGGTGTTGATAATCAGCAGGACCTTGCCTTTGAAGTCGGCGAAGTTAATCTCTTTGCCATTGCTGGCCACAGCTTTGAAGTCGTAAATGGTTGCCATAATATTGATGTTTATAAGGTTTTAATTGTTAAAAGACTAAGGTGTTGAGAGAATTTTTGCCAGCAGTTTGGCGGCGGGTTGGTTGAGGCGGTGGCCGAACTTATCGCACCAGTGCACCTCATATCCGATGCGTTGCAGGGCAGCGGCGTTCTGCTTAGCCGGCTCGCGACCCACCAGTTCGTCGTCGGTTGAGAAGAGGGCCACCATGTGCTTCGACGGCACGGGGGTGTGGTCGTCGCGCACGGACATATAGCGTTTCACCAGTGGCTCGTCGATGGTGTATTCTGTGGCGCCGTCCTCACGTTCGCAGTGGAAGGGGTGCTTACCGTAGCCGATGCGGCGCAGCGTGGTCTCGATGTTATAGGTGGGGTTGATGGCCACCTTCGTGGCCTCCGGGGCGTCGAGATACAGCAGATAGAGTCCTCCCAGCGACGTGCCGGCGATGAGTTCGGGGGAGAACACCTTCACGTAGTCCTCCAATATCGCCATGGCTTCCGCTGGCTCCACGGGGAGCTCGGGCGACAGCCACTCATAGCCGTCGAGGTAGTGCCCCAGCGACGACTTGGTGCCGCTCTTCGCGCCGCTGCCCATGCCGTGGACATACAGCGCATAAGGCTTCTCTTTGGGCATATAGTTGTTTGGGTCGCCTTTGTAGGGCGCGCTCGCTCCACTATGGTCGCGTTCGTGGCTCATACCTTACTACGTTTAAGGAGGAAGGGGAGGAGGATTTGGTGGAACCCTTGGGCGACGTCGACGGGGACGTAGTCGATGCGGTACTGCATGGCGCGCTGGCGGAGGGCGGAGAAGAGGTCGGTCATCTGGCGGCGGTATTCGGCGGCGACTTCGTCGGGCTGCAATTTCAGTTGGTGGCCGGACTCGAGGTCGATGAAGAGGTGGGGACGTGAACCGTAGTCGAGGTCCACCTCGTGGGCCATATCATAGGTGTGGAAGATGATGACTTCGTGCTTGTTGTGGCGGAGGTGCCGCAGGGCGTCGAAGAGGGCTTCTTGGGTGTCTGAGTGACTGTGTGACTGAGTGACCGAGTTTGTGAAGGCGTCGGTGAAGAGGATGACGAGGGAGCGCTTGTGGAGCTGCTCGGCAGTGAGATGAATGGTTTCCGCCAGCGATGTTTCACGATGTGACTCTTTATTGACAGGCTGCAGCAGTCCGTCGAGTAATCCCAGCAGGTATTGCTGGTGGACGCTGCTGGAGCGGCAGGGTGTCTGCTGGTCGATTTGGCCGCTGAAGAGGGTGAGGCCGAAGGCGTCGCGTTGGCGGTGGAGGAGTTCTATCAGCACGGCGGCGGCATAGACGGCGAAAGTGAGCTTGTTGGGGTGGTCGATGTCGCCGTGGCACTCGGTGGGGAAGAGCATGGAGCTGCTCTGGTCGATGAGCAGTTGGCAGCGCAGGTTGGTCTCCTCCTCGAATTGCTTCACATAGAGGCGGTCGGTGCGGCCATAGAGGTGCCAGTCGATGTTCTTCGTGCTCTCACCGCTGTTGTACTGGCGGTAGTCGGAGAACTCGACGGAGAAACCATGGAAAGGACTTTTATGCCTGCCGGTGATGAATCCTTCGACCACCTGACGGGCATAAAAGTCCAGTGATTTGTAGCGGGAAATCTGCTCCTTTAACACGGCATTCGCTCCCTTCGGTCGCGGTCACGCCGCATTAAAGCAGCGCATTCAGTTTCTCGGCGAGGGTTTCTTTGGCGACGAGGCCGACGCTCTTGTCGACGGGCTGGTCGCTGCCACCTTTGAAGAAGAGGACGGTGGGGACGTTGCGGATGCGGAACTTGGCGGCGAGGTCGGAGCACTCGTCGACGTCGGCGGTGCCGATCATCACACGGCCTTCATACTCTTTCTCAAGTTCCTCGACACGAGGGGCGAGGGCTTTGCAGGGACCGCACCAAGTGGCGCCGAAGTCAACCATCACGGGCTTGCCGGTGGCAATCATTTCGTTGAAGTTTTGTTCTGTGACTTTCATATTGTTATTTTTTTTGTTTCATTTTTTTATAGCAAATTCCGTGCCAAACTATTTTGCTCTGAAATAAATCGTCATGGGGACGCCGTGGAAGTCCCAGAGTTCGCGCATGCGGTTCTCGACGAAGCGTTTGTAGGGGTCGCGGACGTACTGCGGCAGATTGCAGAAGAAGACAAACTGCGGGTAGGCGGTGGGCAACTGGGTGATATACTTAATCTTGACCCATTTGCCTTTGACCGAGGGTGGCGGGTTCTGCTCCTTGACGATGGGGAGGAGTGTGTCGTTGAGTTCGGCGGTGGAGATGCGGCGGCTGCGGGCTTCGTAGACCTGTTTGGCGGTTTCCAGCACCTTGAAGATGCGCTGTTTGTTGATGACGGAGGTGAAGATAATGGGCACGTCGTCGAAGGGGGCGATGCGCTCTTTTATCAGACGCTCGTAGTCGCGGTGGGTGTTGGTCTCCTTCTCGACGAGGTCCCATTTGTTGACCACGATGACGACGCCCTTGTGGTTGCGCTGGATGAGGGAGAAGATGTTGAGGTCCTGCTGCTCGAGGCCTTGGCTGGCATCGAGCATAAGGATGCAGACATCGGCGGCCTCGATGGCGCGGATGGAGCGCATGACGGAATAAAACTCGAGGTCTTCGGAGACTTTGCTCTTGCGGCGCAGGCCGGCGGTGTCGACGAAGTTGAAGTCGAAGCCGAAGAGGTTGTAGTGTGAGTAGACGCTGTCGCGTGTGGTGCCGGCGATGGGTGTGACCACGGAGCGGTGCTCGCCGGTAATCATGTTGATGAAGGAACTCTTTCCGACGTTGGGACGGCCGACGACGGCGATGCGAGGCAGGCCGTCGGTAGGGTCGTCGTTGCCGTCGTCGAAGTCTTTGACGAGGGCGTCGAGGAGGTCGCCCGTGCCGGAGCCTGTGACGCCGGCGATGGGGTAGGGGTCGCCGAGACCGAGGGTGTAGAACTCCGCGAGGCCGTCCATCTGGGCTGAGTTGTCGACCTTGTTGGCGGCCAGCACCACGGGTTTGGGACACTTGCGCAGCATCTCGGCGACATCTTCGTCCATGGGGGTGAGGCCTTCGCGGGCGTCGACGAGGAAGAGGATGACGTCGGCCTCGTCGATGGCCAGGGAGACCTGCTTGCGGATTTCGACCTCGAACTCGTCGTCACCCCCCATGACATATCCGCCGGTGTCGATGACTGAGAAGCGCTTGCCGTTCCAGTCGGAGTGGCCGTACTGGCGGTCGCGGGTGACGCCGGCGGTCTCGTCGACGATGGCGTTGCGGCTCTCGGTGAGGCGGTTGAAGAGGGTGGACTTGCCGACATTGGGGCGTCCTACGATGGCTATTATATTCATTAGAGTGATTGAGTGACAGGGTGAGGATTATCCTTCAACTTTGGAGCGGCCGCCGGTGCCGAAGAGGAGGTTGAGGCCGAGCTTGAGATTAAAGGCTTTGGAGTCGGTGAGATAGAAGTTGCTTACATAGTCGCCCATGATGTATAGCTGGAAGATACGACCGGGGGTGAGCACGATGCCCACGCCGGGGTTGAAGGGGTCTATCTTCTTGCTGTCGTAGACGATGGAGTTGGCGGCGGTGATTTCCATCCAGTCGTAGAGGTTCATGCCGATGCTGAGGGTGGTGTTCCAGCGGAAGGTGTTCTCGGTATTGTTGACGCCGATACCCAGGGAGTTGGACTTGCTGAGGAGGCCGCG
This sequence comes from uncultured Bacteroidota bacterium, assembly GCA_902776365.1. Lineage (GTDB taxonomy): Bacteria > Bacteroidota > Bacteroidia > Bacteroidales > P3 > Colimorpha. The sequence goes on from CACYPU010000001.1 coordinate 342,315, forward strand.
GTCGAACTGTCCGTGGAAGAGGAAGCCTGCACGGAAGATGCTACCGAAGTTGTAGCTGGCGCCGAGGTTGATTTTGGTGGGGATGGAGAACCAGTAGTCGCCGGAGTCCTGCTTGGTGGGGGTCATGTCGTGGAGTTGGTTCTCGATGTAGGTGGAGAGGGAGTCGAGGCTGAAGGTGCCGCCGTTGAGCATGTTGGTGATGTCGAGTCCGTTGAAGGTGATGTTGCCTTGGCCGTTCTCGGGGCGCCAGGTCATGACGTTGTTCTTCCAGTGGATACCGGCGGAGAGGTCGTTGATGGCGAAGGAGAAGGTGAAGGGACCCCAGTCGTATTTGGCGCCGAGGTCGAAGGCAAAGCCGGTGTTGCTGTTGCTAAGGATGTCGCTTACGTTGAAGATGAATTTTTTCTGAGTGGTGTCGTAGGGAGCGAAGGTGGCGGCCTGGATTTCATAGTACATGCGTGCGGTCACGGAATCCATATTGGGGTCGGTGACGAATTCGAGGCGTGTGTTGTCGGTCTGGACATTGGCGACACCGAAGAGGAGTTTGGCGCGGAGGCCTACGGTGAGGTGGATGTCCTCGAAATGCTGTGCTACGCCAAGGGCGGTCTCGAGGTAGGAGGTGGCGTTGATGACGTCGCCGTCGAGCATCTCGACGACGGGTCGGACGTTGCCGTTCTCGTCGATGTTACCGATGCGCAGGGCGTTGACCATTTCGGTGGGGAAGCCGATGTTGACTTGGTTGATGAGGCGGGTGTTGAAGTTGATGAAGGTGTTGCCCGCCTTGAAGCCGAAGCCCAGGAGGTTGACGTTGGCACCGAGGCGGAACTTGCTGCCGTCGGTGAGGTTGTTCATCATGGAGTCGAGGTTGATGATGGTGCGCTGTGAGGCTGCATCATATTTGATGAAGTCGCTGACTGCCACGGGGCTGCCGAACTGGAAATCGAGGCCTGGGAAGGTGATATACCAGGTGGTATTGGTGGGGAAGAGTGCGGGGTTCAGCAGGTTGGTCTGCGGAGTGCGCAGGGTATGATAGAACATGTTGTTGGTCTCGTTGTACTGGGCATTTGCCACAGGGCTTCCTGCAAGAGCCATCAGACCCATCAAACCGATTAAAAATATCTTTTTCATTTTCTTTTTCGTTTAAAGGTTAAAGAGGATAAAAAGGGTTAAACGTTTATGATGGGTTATTAGAGTTCTATATCCACTGTTACTGTCGGATGGACTTTCAAGTAGGCTTTCATTTTCAGCATGTCGCTACGTTTGACGGCCACGTGTTTGTTGCTGCTGTTGGCAATCATGAAGACTTTGAGTGTTTTGGCGTTTTTGAGGTTTTCGAGGTCGGCTTTGTTGAGCGCTGCGGTGATGGTGTGGTGGCTGGGCGTTCCGGCCTCATAGACCACGGGGTTGGCGTTGGGGTTGGTTGCGACCAGTTCGGCAGCGGGTACAAGCTCGTTGCTGAAGAGGGTGCAGAGCGGCACGTTCATTTCGGAGTAGGCGATGGCCGAGAGGTTGAGGTTCAGTGGTATGCCGTTGGAGAGGTCGAGGGTGAATTCGCTCAGCGTGATTTCGGCGCCGAGGCCCTCGTTGATGTTCTTCAGGATGGAGTCGAGGTTGACGCCGGAGAGGCCTTCACCCAGGTCGACGTTGAAGTCGTAGTTCATGTTGGTGATGAGCATGGTGAGGGGCATATTCAAATCCATATTGGCTGAATAGGAAATCCAGCCGATGCTCAGTTCGTCGAGGATTTCCTGGATGGACATAGTGGAGATGTTCTGAGCGATGATGCCTGGGTCTACTCTGATTTTGAGGTGGTAGCGGGCATAGAGTTTAGAGGGGCGGTCGTTGACCATGGAGGCCATGTCCATTCTCGGGAAGGCGTAGAGGGAGTCGACGGTGAGGTCATTGATGTCGACATGGAAGGCGCTCAGGTTGGGGTCGTTGAATTGTACCGAGGTGGGACTGTTGGGAGTGTCGTACCAGATTTCGACAGAGTCGAAGGATACATGCAGGTTATGTACGATGTTCGGGTTGTCGCCGAAGTAGCCGTGGAAGCCCACAGCGAGGTCGGCCCAGACATGTGTTATAAAGATGCTGTCGAGGAGCTCCACATCGTCGAAGAAGTCGATGTCGATGGTGGTCTCTAGTACGGTGTCTTTCGTATAGGCGTCGGCTTTCGCACCGTTTTTGTATTTTGCACCCTGGCGTTTCGAGGCGGGGTGTTTCACACCCTTGGACGAGGGCATGTAGTCGCTGGCGAAGACGGTGTCGGACGTAGTGACTGTATATTCGACAGTGATGAGGTCGCCGGTGTCGCTAATATTACCGTTGTAGTTGGCGCTGAGGCTGGTGAGCAGGTCGTTCATGTTCATCTCGCCAGAGCCCACGGGGAAGCCGAAGGTGGGGTGCATTTCGCCGGTGACGTTGAATGGGTGATTGAACATCTCCCAGTCGTCGCTCTTCAGGCATGACGTCAAAGAGGTGCATGCCAAAGCCACCACGGTGGCAAATAATACTCTTTTTTTCATATTAAGTAATGTTTATTAATTCCAAAATTTTTATAATATGTTTGTAATCAATATAAAAAGCCTTTTTGCGGATATATATATACTCTGCAAATATAAGAAATAAAATTGAAATGTGCAAGGAAAAAATAAAATTAATCGCAGAGGACGTAGAGGTCGTCGCGCTGATTAAGTAGGAGGATGGGGAGATGGGCGGAGTTTTTGATGAGGCGGAGTTCGGCGGGAGTGGAGAAGAGGTCTCCGAGGTCTCGGTCGCGACGGTCGGGGACGAGGGCGATGAATAAAGGTGAAAGGTGAGAGGTGAAAGGTGAAAGCTGTTTTATGGCGAGGAGGTCGGGGTTGCCGAACTCGCTGCCGCCTTCGAGGACGGCGGTCTCGTAGGTGAGGTTGAGGGAAGAGAAGATTTTGTCGAGGTAGCGCATATTGTTGTGCCAGCGCATCCGGAAGGCTGCGTCGCGGTAGTTGCGATGGAGGATGGTGACGGTGCTGCCGAAGAAGCGAGCCATATAGGAGGCCCAGATGAGTTTCTCCTTACTCTCGCGCTGATGGTCGATGGTGAGGAAAGTGGGTAGTGGGTAGTGGGTAGTGGGTGGTATTTGTTCCCGTGTGCTCCCCACTATACACTCCCCGCAACACACTAAATATGCTATCTTGCAGTCGCGGAAGGTCTTGAGGAGGGTGCGGGGGTGGGTGATGGAAGAACGGGAGGCTTTAGGGTTGGAGAGGGTGATGGCAAGGACGGCGTTCATAGCTGTGGGGAGGTTGTCGATGGCGGTCTTCCAGTCGCTTTTGAGAGCCATAAAGGGAACACCGAACCGTTCAATCCAAGCCTCCGCTCCCGGCGAGCAGGAGAGGAGGATGATGCCCTTGCGGAGCTTCTCGGCGAAGAGATGCGCGGTGGGCATAAGGACCTCAGCGCTATCGGCACTGTCGGCACAGACGATTATGAACTGATCCTTTTTCAAAGGGTTTAAAAGGTTTAAGTGGTCAGTGGTTAGCGGATTAGGGTGATGTTTCCTTTGAATTCGGTTTCGGTGCCACCGAGGCAGCGGATGCGGCAGGTGTAGGTGTAGACGCCGGGGAGGCAGCGCTCGTTACGGTAGGTGCCGTCCCAGCGGCAGTGGGCGAGGTCGTCGCTGGAGAAGACGCATTCGCCCCAGCGGTTGAAGATGGCGATGTGAATCTCGGTGAGCAGAGAGCTGGAGAAGTCGATGGCGTCGTTGGTGCCGTCGCCGTTGGGGGTGAAGGCGTTGGGGATGATATAGTCGGGGGCTCCGCAGTTGATGACGTCGCAGCGGATGCAGACGCTGTCGGTGGCCGTGCAGCCGTCGGCAGTAGTGGCGGTAACGGTGTAGCAGACAGCGGTATCGGCGGGTGTGGCCGTGGGATTGGCGATGTCGGGACGGTCGAGGTCGACGGCGGGTGACCACAGGAGGCTGACACCATCCATTCCTTGAGGCAGGGCGGCATGAAGCTGCACGCTCTCGCCGAGGAAGATGTTGTAGCGGTCGGCCCATACTTGGAGGCTGTCGAGGCGGTGGTTGCGCGAGATGACGGTGGTGTCGGTGAGGGGACACCCCAAGGAGGTCAGCTCGGTGATATAGGTACCTTCACAGAGGCCGGAGATGAGGGTGTCGAGTGGTTGAATCTCAGGTATGGCGCTGATGTTGTAGTGTATGCGTATCCAACCGTTGCAACTATCGTTGCAGAGAATAGGGGAGACCTCTTTCTCGTAGTAGGGAGGTGCAGGATTCTCCAACGTGAAGTCTTGCTCGAAGGTGCAACCGTAGCCTGTGGCGGTAACATGATAGGTGCCCGCGGTCAAGCCGGAGTAGGTATAGGTGCGGTTGGCAATAGTGGGTAGTGGATAGTGGATAGTGGGTAGTGGTGCGGTGCGGTCAAGGGTGAGGGTGACGGAGTCGGGGTCAATGCCGGGACCGAGACGGAAATAGGCGCTGCCGTCGGTGGAGTCGTGACACGAGATGGCGATGGGTTGCCATAGGTCTATGAGGTTGTAGGCCTGAACGTTAAAGGTGTCCACCTCGCTGCATCCCAAAGTGGAGACGCGGAGGAGGTAGGTGCCGGCTTCAGTGACCCAGGGGTTGGCGACGGTGGAGTCGCTGACGCCCGGGGTGAGCCACTCGTAGGTGGCGCCAATCTGGGGCTGTACGCCTATCTGTATCTGCGCTCCCGAGCAGGCAATGTCGGACTCGGAGATGCTGGTGCCGCTGCCGATGACATGCAGCTGGTGGCGCTGGGTGTCGGCTTCGGCGCATCCGTAGGGCTGGAGGGCGATGAGGGTGACGGTGTAGACGCCGCCCTGGGTGTAGGTGTGCGAAGGGTTGCGCTCGGTGGAGGTGGTGCCGTCGCCGAAGTTCCAAAGGAATGAGGCACCGCGACCGGTGTTGCGGAAGTTCACGGTGTAGGGAGCACAGCCAGCGACGGGAGGCATAAATTCGGCCACGGGGAAGTTGGCGGTGACGTTGAAGCGGAAGAGGGCGTTGTTGCAGTTATAGGCGTTGTTGGTAGAACTCCAGGCATTGGCGGTGGTGGGGAAACCATTGGCACCGCCGCAGGAGGCACATACCGACTGATAGAGGGTTCCGTGGCGGTCGAAGCGCGAGGTGCCACCGTCGACATGATCGCCGCCGCCGTAATACTGGTTGGATTGATGCAACTCGCCGAAGAAGGTGGCGTAGTCGAGGCTGTTGGCATTTTCGTCGAGGGTGATGATGTAGAAGTCCTGTCCGTCGGTGGAGTCGCTCCAGGCGCCGGGGGTGGTCTCCATGCCCGTGGTGCCGAGGGTGTGCCACTGCACGCCGTTGTAGTTCACGAAGTCGCGACCCCATCCGGCGGCATACACGCGGTTGCAGATATCAGCGGCGAAAGCCGTGGGCGAGAGGTTGATGCGCCCGGGGGTGCCGAAGACGGTGCTCCAGACGACGCTGTCGAGGTCGGGCCTCAGACGCATCAGCAGCATACCGCTGTTGAAGAGGCTGTAGCCGGCATTGATGATGAAGTCGGCAGTGCCCATGGGCTTGGTTTGGCCGAAGAGGAACACCTCGTCACGGCGGCCCGTGCGGACGAAGTAGATTTGGTCATAGAGGCTTTTGCCTATGTAGGTGGAGGCCATGAGCCTGTCGCCAGCGGCGGAAATCTTGCTCACAAAGCCGTCGGCCGAGCCGCCGCCATAGGTGGGTTGCCACACACCGGAGGTCACGGGGAAGTTGTTGCTAGTGGTACCGCCGCAAACCAAAAGGTTATAGGAGGAGTCGACGTCGATGCTGTAGACGGCGTCGTTGCCGCTACCGCCGAGGTAGGTGCTCCAGAGCAGGTTGCGGAGGTTGTGGTCGAGTTTCAGCACCACGCCGTCCTGTCGGCCGCCGGCAGGGGAGGGGGTGCCGCCAAAGGTGTTCTGCACACATCCCGGCGTCGTGGGGAAGTCGGTGCTCATAGTGGTGGAGCCGATGTATACGTTGTTGAGGTTGTCGGTGATAATCTCACCGCGGGCGCCGTCGCCGTAGTTGTAGTAGAGCGAGTCGTTGCCGCCCATAATGAGGTTGTAGTTCGAGCCGAAATGAGGCCAGTAGTTGAGGCCGTCGTTGCCCGATCCGCCCACATAGGTGGAAGCCTGCAGCTGGCTGCCGTCGGCCGAGAGACGCGTGACAAACATATCGCTGCCGTTGGGAAACGTCAGGTTGGGGGCGCTCTCATAGCGGATACTGTCGCCTCCGTGGTGCTGCGTCTGGAAGGCATCGGCGCTCACAGGGAAGTTGGTCGAGCCTGTGGTGCCGAAGACTATCAGTTCGTCGAAGGAGTTGACGAAGAGGCTGTGCGGCATATCGGTCGAGGAGCCGCCGAGGTAGGTGGCATAGAGGCGTTGCTGCCCCACGGTGTCGAACTTGAAGATACCCACATCGGCCAACCCTCCGAAGGACTCCATATAGGCGCCTATGCTCACAGGATAGCCTGTGCCGAAGACCAAGCCTGCGGTATAGGCGTTCTTCTCGGAGTCGAAGGTCGCTGTGGTGCCCCAGTTGTCGGCCGTCGAGCCTGTGTAGGTCGAGAAAATCAGCACGGGGTCGATAATCAAAGGCCGTTTATGGTCGTACTCGCCAATTTCTATCCACACTCTCCATTTCCCATTTTCCATTTTCTCCACACGCCACTGGCTCTTAATCTCCACCTGGTCGCCAGCGCCATACACTTGGTAGACGTAGGGCATGGTCTCCATAATGTCGCGCACAGAGGTCTTCACGATAAGGGCTCCCATCTTCTTGCTCAGCACTAAGCCCTCTACGCCTTCATATTCAATGGCTATCTGCGACGGGTCGGCGCCGGGCTCGACGATGATGTTGTACTTTAGCATCTTCTCTCCGCCGTAAATCTCGAAGGCGATGCCGGGATAGAGCTCGTCGTAGTGCAAGTAGGCGAAGGAGTTCACTTTCGAGCGCCAGCGCGAGGGGTTGTCGCCGAGGAAATAGTTGCTGTAGCCCTCCATGCGGTCCATCCCCATCGGCACCATCGTACTCGCCCCCACGAAACGCATCCGGTAGGCGTGACATTTTAATTCTGAATTCTGAATTCCGAATTCCGACCTCATTGGGTGTGGGATATGCTCCCGTAGTGCAACGGTAATGGCGTCGGCCTCGAAGAACATCGCTGCGTCGTGCAGCTGCGCCTCATAAAGCACCCGCGAATCCCATTGTCCCAGATTCTCGGTGAAAGCAACCATCGGGCCCGTTGTCAGTTTATTGTCGCCGTCCTGGCCACTGACCACTGACCACTGACCGCTGATTCCCAGCAGTATCATTACTATGGTGGCTACCCTTCGCATCCCACCGTTAACCGTTAAACCTTAACCGTTAAACGTTAAACGTTAAACTTTAAACTTTAAACGTTAACCTTTAACCGTTACCACCACTCTCCGAGCGGCGGCGTTGCCTACCTTCACCAGGTAGACACCTGCGGCAGGTACTTCGATTCTGAACTCTGAATTCTGAATTCCGAATTCCCCAAGGAGTCGGCCCGTGACGTCGAAGATGCTCACCGGCATCCCCTCTGCGCCCTTCACGATGATTCTGTTGTCCATGCTGTAGACCTCGAAGTCGGCAGCCTCGATATTGTCGATGCCCGTCACCGATTCGAAGTTGGCGTTAAGGGTCGTGTCGGAGGTCACGATAATGGTGTAGAGGGTGTCGCTGCAAAGGACGGTGCCGTCGGTGGCCGTCCAGTTCACAAAGCGGTAGCCGTCGTAGGCGCTGGCCATTAAAGAGATTTGGTCGCCCTCAAACACCAGGTGCATCGGGAAGGCCACCGAACCCATCGTGTAGTCCCAGTTCACATTCACCGTGTAGTATCCACCCTCGGCAAAAAGCGCCTTGAGGCTCACATCCTCGGTCACTATGAAGGTATAGGGGTTGGCGTAAGTAATCGGCATGTCGGTCGTTGCGTCGGCCCAGCCGAGGAAGTGGTAGCCGCTCTCGGCGGTGGCGGTGGCCGTGAAGGTCTGGCCATAAGCCACAGTGCTCGTGCCGGCGGGACTCACGGAGCCCATGGTTTCGTCGGCACTGCTCAGCGTCACCGTGTGCTGGAGGGGCTCAAAAACGGCCGTGATATAGATGCCCGCAGTGGGCAGCGTATCCAACAGCTGCTGCATCACACCGAGGAACCTCACAGGGTTCGAGAAATTCGGGTCGTCAAAGTGGATAGTGTCCGAAATCACCGCCACATCCCAGTCCATCCACGCAATGTAATAGGTATACTCCATAATCCACGCACTCAGCATATAGCCGTCGTTGGCGATGGCCTCCGCAGTCACCTCGTCGCCCACATGGATGGGATAATCGCCCGGTGCGGGAGTGGTGGTACCCATCGTCGTATCGTTCACGGCATAGGTGATATGTGTGCTTGCGGGAGCGCCCACAGCAAAATTGGCCGTCAGATTCAGGGTCGCCTGCACATACAGCGGGCTCACCACCCATCCTCCTATCGGTTGGGCCAGCATGTGGAGCAGCTCGAACGTGCTCATCTCGCCAGCCGAACGCAGCTCATCAATTATCATCATGAGGTCGAAAGCATCCTGCACCGCGATGTTCACCGTCGTGTCGATATACGTCGCGCCGCCGAAAGCCACCTGGATGGTCCAGCCCGTCAGGTGATAGCCCTCGTTGGCCAGCGCCACCACATGACAGGTGTCGCCCTCGGCAAACTTGTGGGTGCCGGCACCCGGAAAGGTCATACCCATCACGGCATTGTTCACCGCCACATTCACCACCATGCTGTCGGGCACATACTCGCTCGCAGCCACAAAGTTGGCCGTCACGCTGAACGAATACCAGTTGTGTCCTATCTGCACCACCCAGCCGTCGCCGCCGTTAATCATCCCCACCAGGTCGAACACATCGGCCATAGGCAGGTTCACTGTCGTGTCCATCAGCACGGTGCCCATGAACGACCACTGGATATCCCATCCCGTCAGGACGTAGCCCTCGTTGGCCATTGCCACCACGTGGCAGGTGTCGCCCACATGGAAATAATGCGCTCCCGGAGCCGGAGTCGTCGTGCCCATCACGGGATTGTTCACGGCTATGTTGACAAGCATGCTGTCATTCTGTGCTTTCGTCGTCAGCGGCAGCAGCATCGTCGCCACCACCAGCAATATACGTAATGTTTTCTTCATGATTTATATTTTATTAATTGATATTCTATTAGTTGAACTATTGTTGCCCTATTTATAATAGTGCAAATATACAAAAATCTTTCAATGTAGCCGCTTTTTTAACATTTTTCTTCCCCAACAAACCCATAACACGGAAAAAAACTTACAAAACAGAAGCACCCCCATCGCTGGAGGTGCTCGTTTGCGCATATAACTGTGCTTTTACTTTGCCGGCTCCCATTTGCAGCGGACGGGCGAGATGATTGCGCCTTCCTTTTTCAGCTCGGCGAAGGCTTTGTCCACCTCTTTGCGGTCGATACCGGTGATTTCTGCGATTTTGCCAGCGTTCACGGGAGCACCGAACTCACGCATGGCTTTCAAAACTTTCTCTTTCATGAATATTGGGTTTAAGGGGTTTTAAGGGTTTGAAAGGTTTTAAGGGTACTCTCACCTTTTTAACCTTTTAAGCGAACGACCCTTTCAAACCCTTTCAACATACTATTACATCATTTCGGTCAAAAATGCCTCGTAGCCGAGTTTGTCGATGTAGCCCAGGTACTGGCGCTCCCAATCCATGTGGTCCTTCTCGCCTTCAATCCATTTCTGGATGAGCTTCTGGGTGATGTAATCGTCGGCGAAGGCGGCGGCCATCTCGTTCATCATCTTTATGGCCTCGGGGTTGTAGTCGCTCTCAATCTGCTTCTTTGGATCGTCGTAGAAGGGGAACTCCATGGTCTTCATCAGCTTCTGCAACTCAGCGGGTTTGTAGCCGAGTTCCACCAGGCGGTTGAGCACCTCTTCGGCCTCGTCCCATTCCTCTTCGGCTTCCTCTTTCCATTTGTCGGCCAGTTTGTTCCAGCCCTGCATGCGGCAATAGGCCGAGAAGGCGAAATGCTGTTTGCTGTTTCCGAACCAACCAGCGCCAAGCATGGCGAAATTCTTCAATGCTTCTTTTTTGGTCATAATGTTCTTTGTTTTAAATATTTAACGATAATTGTTACTCTCTAAACGTAACTGCAAAGGTACATCATATTTTCAAAAACTCCAAACTTTTTCCGAAACAAAAACCGACTGAAACGAAACATATCGAAAAAATTTCGTATTTAGATGCTCCACGGCTACCAAAATAGCCAAAACTGTTGTGATAGTGTTCATATCCATATTGGTTTATTTGTCAATATTCACGATGCGGTAATCTTGATAATTTTTCTCGAGACGCCCTTGCTGTCGGTGATAACATAGATTCCATTGGTGGCATGAGGCAAATCGATGTGAATGACTCCGGGGCCGAAAGCTTTTTGCATAACAGACTGTTTAATATTTTAAAAAAAAATACGAAAAAAAATGGATTGGCGAAAAGAAACTTCCTTGCACTTCACAAAAAAAAAGAAAAAGAGAGGAAAAACAGCAATGTTTTTCCTCTCGTCGTGACTCCTGCAGGATTCAAACCTGCAACCTTCTGATCCGTAGTCAGATGCTCTATTCAGTTGAGCTAAGGAGCCATTTTAAATTTCGGTCTTTCTCTCTCCGAAAACTTCCTTTCAAAGTTCGCTCGACAATGCTCGCGTTCTTTCGAAAAGCGGGTGCAAAAGTACAAACTTTTTGGATACTGACCAAATTTTTTTTTGATATTTTTTCAGAATATTATTTATTATTTTGTTAATCTGATGGTTGGCTGTGAAAAATTCTTAATTCTTAATTCTTAATTCTTAATTTACTCCGTACACTTCGTGGTATAGGAGGTCGCGAATTTCGCAAAATTCGTCATCGTCGAGTTCGTATTTTGACATAATGATCATGGGCACCTCTTTGCCTCCTTCGCGGTAGGGGGGCTGGACATACTCCTGCGGGTTCTGGAAGAAGCCCATGCTAGCGTAGAACTCCACGCGATGGTCGGCTTCCTCGGTGTTGGGGAGCTCGACCTCGAGCACCACCTGCTCCTGCTGCTGGGAGAGGAAGTTGAGGAATGTGGCTTTGCCGATGCCTTGGTTGCGCAGTTCTTCGTCGATAGCAAAATGTTCGATGTAAACCAGGTCTTCGAAGGTCCAGTAGGTGAGGATTCCCACTGGGTCGTCGCCGTTTTCGGCCACGAGGAAATGGAACTTGCCGGCATCTCTATGCCGGAGACTAGAGAAGGGCGGGCGTTCCTGCTCGGGGAACGCCTCTTCAAACAGGCTTTCTGCAAAGTGCGAATGGTCGCTTTCTGCTAAGGTTTTAAATGTAATCATTTATAAGAAACTAAAATTATTGATTTCAAAACGTACGGTGAGGCAATGCACCCAGCCCATGGCGGTGTAGCCCTCGAGGGTGGCCTTGGAGTGGTGGCAAGTGTAGCCGGCCTTGATGGCGCCGATGCCCTCGACCTGGTAGCCGATGAAGCCGCTCATGAAGACGCCCCAGCCGATGCCGCCTTGGTTGATGTACTCGTAGCTGCCGGTATAGGAGCTGGGCGACTGGCCGTTCCAGATGTCGAGGATGGAATAGGTGGAGCCGTCGATTTCCATGAGGCTCTCTTTCACCTTGGTATTGTTTAGGCTGGCGCCGAGGTCGATTTCGAGGCAGAGGTTGTCGCCGAGGTCGATGGTGCGGGTGATGGCGACATCGATGTTTATGCGGTCTTCGCGACCCATGAGGCCGCAGCGGATGTACTGGTGGTTGGGGGTGAGGATGCCTGTGCCATTGGTGCTGCTGAGGTTGAAAGCACCGAGGGCGTTGAGACGCGAGAGGTCGAAGCGCAGCAGCCATCCGAATCCGCTCTCGTAGTCGTAGCGGATACCGAGGCCGAACTGCAGAGAGGTGCGGTAGTACATATCGCCGTATTCCACCACCTGCAACTCGTCCTTGCTGCCTACGGACGACGAGATGAGGCCGTCGTTCTTGAGCTCCTGCCAGATGCGGTTGCCGTAGGTCTCGCTATGGAGCACACGGTCGATGGTGTTAGCATTGCCGGGACGGCCGGAATAGAAATTGGCGGTGTTGTCGTCGGCCCATACGGCGCCGGCGCTGGCGAAGACAGAGAGACCGGAAGACTTGCGCCTGGGAACACCGTCGTCGGTCGCCTCGGACGACAACGACTTCTGTCCGTCGGCCATCGCCGCAGACGATACTAACAATGCTCCTATGAATATCAAGGTCTTTCTCATCCCTTGGAATAACTCTTAATTCTTATTTTTTAACTCATTAAATCACGTCTCCTCTTTCTTTTACGATACTGGAGAGCAGGGTTTTGGCTCTGTTGAGGCGTATCTTCACCGTTCCGATGGGTATTTTCATCCGTTCGGCGATTTCCTCGTAGGACAGGTCCTCGTAGTAGCGCAGTTCGATAATCTGGCGGTAGGGTTCCTTGAGCTGGTTCACAATCTCCTTCAAGGCGGTGTCGCGCTGGGTGCGAATCATCAGCTCTTCGGGGTTCGGTTGCTCGGAAGGTATCTGGTATTCAATGAAATCGTTGTCGTTGGTGCGTGTGATGCTGTTGAGGGAGACGGTCTCGAGTTTGCGTTTGCGGAGGTAGTCGATATAGGTGTTGACGCCGATGGAGAAGAGCCAGGAGCTGAAGGTGCCGGTAGGTGAGTAGCGGTTGAGTTGGAGGAAAGCCTTGCTGAAGGTTTCCACGGTGAGGTCGGAAGCGGTGGTGGTGTTGTGGGTCATACGGAGCAAAAGCAGGTAGAGCGGCTCACGATAGGAGGCCATGAGGTCGGCATAGGCCTTATGGCAACCCTTGTCGCGGGCGTCGCAAACCAATTTGTAATCAAGCTGTAGGCGCTCGTTTTGAACACTTGTCTCCACCTAAATGCTGAATTTTCTGTTATTATCTAACGGCGTTAGAACCAAAATAGTATTTGCGATAATAAAATAAATTTCTAAAATAGGTGCCGCCAGATAGGCGAGACCGCCGTCAAATCGTTTGCAGAGCTGGGCAAACGACACCATCTGCCAAGCCCATTTGATGGCCACCATTCCGGCCACCACAACCCAGGGGAGGGTGCCTTTCAGCAGGAGCAGCACGGCCATAGTGTAGAACACGATATTGAAGAGCGGCAGCAGGTCTTCGAGCAGACGGCTGCCAATGCTGTGCCAGTTGCGTGTGGAGACGCGGTCGAGACGCTGGCGGTGCCACTGGCCGAAGTTTTTTTTCGGCTCGGTGCTGAGGCAGGCATCGCTGTCAATGCAAACGGTGGTGTTCTTGCCTGTTGCGTTCTGGTAGACGAAGAGGTCGTCGGAACCTCCGGCCACGCTATAGTGGCGGATGAAGGCTCCCTGCTTGAAGAAGAAGTTGCGTCGATAGCTCAGGTTGCGGCCCGAACCGGTGTAGGGATGCCCCATGATAGCGTTGCCCAGATAGTGTGAGCTATAGGCCAGATTGTCGTACTGCTGCATCACGCCAAGCAATGTTTTTGTACGCTTCAACCCGCAGAATCCCAGTACGATTTGGGTGTCCTTGTTTATATAGCCTCTCACCATTCCGCGCAGCCATTGCATGTTCTTTGGCGTGCAGTCGGGGTCGGCCAGAAGGAGGATGTCGTTCTTGGCGCTCTTGATGCCGATGGAGAGGGGGTATTTCTTGCCTTGGAAGAGGTTAACGTCCTCTTTGAAGGGCACCACTTTCAGGTGGGGGTAGTAGTCTTTCAGCAACTTGAGCACGAATTGAGTGTCGTCGTGACTGAGGTAGTCGACCACCACAACTTCGAAGTTAGGGTATTCTTGCTCAAGCAGATAGACCAGATTTTCCTTGAGCCAGGCGGCGTCGTTGCGGGCTGTGAGCACCACACTTACGGGTGGCAGCTTGCCCTCGGTTTTCTGCTCGGTGTTTTCCTTCTTCTTTTTGTGCCAGCGGCCCACGCGGAAATGAATCAGTCCGTAGTAGAAGCAGAGGAATATTAAAGACAGCGCCATTGCAATGGCAAGCACAATGGACTGTGTATCAGTTAAAAAATCAGTAAAGTCGAACATGATAGAATGCTTGTTTTAACGTACAAAAATACGTATATTTTCATGTTTGACTATACGCGTGAATATATAAAATATCAACAAGAATTCAACAATAAATCGCATTCAGTCAATCCTACAGCCTTCTGCCGAGTTTCTCAATCATGGAGCCCTTCCATGCGGCGTAGTCGCCGGCGAAGATGTGGCGGCGGGCTTCGCCGACAAGCCAGAGGTAGAAGCGCAGGTTGTGGATGGAGCATATCTGCAGGCCCAGAATCTCCTCAGCGCGAATGAGATGGTGGAGGTAGGCGAGGGTATAGACGCGGTCGGCTTCGGCGGAGGAGGTGGGGTCAATGGGTTCGAAGCAGCTTTCCCATTTCTTGTTCTTGATATTGATGGTGCCTTCGGCGGTGAATAGCAGTCCGTTGCGCCCATTACGGGTAGGCATCACGCAGTCGAACATATCCACTCCGCGCTCGATGGCTTCGAGGATGTTTTGTGGTGTACCGACTCCCATGAGGTAGCGTGGACGGTCTTTGGGAAGGATGGCGTTGACGACCTCTATCATTTGGTACATCACCTCGGTGGGTTCGCCCACTGCCAGGCCGCCGATGGCGCAACCCTCGGGGTCTTTGCTGGCGATATACTCTGCTGAGATTTTCCGGAGGTCTTCATACTGGCAACCCTGCACGATGGGGAAGAGCGCCTGGTGGTGTCCATAGAGGGGTTCTGTCTCGCCAAAACGCTTAATGCAACGGTCGAGCCAACGGTGCGTAAGTTCCATTGAACGTTGAGCATAGCGATGGTCGCTATCGCCAGGAGCACACTCGTCGAAAGCCATCATGATATCGGCTCCGATGATGCGTTGAATCTCCATCACGTTCTCAGGCGTAAAGAGGTGCTTGCTACCGTCGATGTGGCTGCGGAAAGTGCATCCCTCCTCCTTAATCTTCCGATTTTCAGCCAGAGAGAAGACCTGGAAGCCGCCGCTGTCGGTGAGCAAGGGACGCTCCCAGCCGTTGAATTTATGGAGTCCTCCCGCCTGCCGCAGTAGGTCGCATCCCGGCCGGAGATACAGATGGTATGTGTTTCCGAGAATTATCTGTGCACCAATATCGTTACGAAGTTCAGATTGATGCACAGCTTTAACACTACCTGCGGTGCCCACAGGCATAAAAATAGGAGTCTCAATGTCGCCGTGGTCGGTATGGATGACACCTGCGCGGGCGTCGCCACTGGTGGCTTTGAGGTCGAAAGTGAGCCGGTCGATCATTTAGAGAGTAATCTTCTCGATGATGGCGCGGGCCTCGAGCACAGCCATGTAGTCCTTCATGGCGCGGAGCTGCAGGTCATAGATGCTGCGGGGGCAGTCGGGAGTGAAAGGCAGCTTGCCGCTGTCCCACAGTTTCAGAACAGCTTCGAGGTTCTCCTTGCGGTTTTGCAGGTGATAGTATTCGCCTTTCATACGATCTTTGTAATCGCTCGAAAGCATCAGGGTTGTGATGTTCTGTAAATCCATAATATTGATTGTTTTAAAGTTTTCGTGATTTCGTAATTGCGTTATTACGCTTCAATTAAATTTTTTGCCACGCTGAGGGCTTTGTCGAGACCGTCGGGGTTCTTGCCGCCGGCGGTGGCGAAATGGGGCTGGCCGCCACCACCGCCTTGGATTTCTTTGCCGAGGGTGCGTACCATCTGTCCGGCGTTCATTCCGGCATCCACATGGTTCTGTCCCAGCACGATAAGTAATGCAGGCTTGCCGCCGGTGACGCTGCCCAGCACAAGGGCCATATCGGGATTGTCGTTGCGGAGGGCCATCAGGGCGTCCTTAACGGTATTGACGTCAAAATCAACACGCTCGATGAGGATTGGAGCGTTTTTCAACCTGTCGGCAATGTCTTTGGCCACGCCGGCGGCTTTCTCTTTCTGCAACTGTTCGACGGTGGACTTCAGGCCTGCGTTCTCTTCTTGCAGCTTGGCGATGGAGGAAGCCAGGTCTTTGGTGCCCTTGAACATCTCGTTGAGGGAGAGTAACAACTCCTGCTGCTCGTCGGCATAGCGCTCAGCGGCGGCGGCGGTGACGGCTTCGATGCGGCGCATGCCGGCAGCGATAGCACCTTCGCTGACGATGCGGAAGGAGCCAATCATGCCAGTGTTCTGCACATGCGTGCCGCCGCAGAATTCAATGCTGGGACCGTATTTCACCACACGCACCTTGTCGCCGTATTTCTCTCCGAAGAGGGCCATAGCGCCCAGTTTCTGGGCTTCAGCAATGGGCATGGCGCGGTGTTCCTCGAGGGGCAGGCACTGGCGAATCATATGGTTCACGCGGCGTTCCACATTGCGAATCTCCTCGGGGCTCAGCTTGGCGAAGTGGCTGAAGTCGAAGCGCAGGCGCTCGGCGTCGACGCTGGAACCTTTCTGCTCCACGTGGTCGCCAAGGACTTGGCGCAGAGCATAATGCATGAGATGGGTGGCAGAGTGGTTGCAGGCAGTTGCTTGACGCTTGTCCACATCAACCTCAGCATGGAATGTCGCGGTAAGGTTTTCAGGCAGCGTATCAACAATATGTACAATCAGCCCGTTTTCTTTTTTCGTATTGACAATTTTCAATTCTAAATTCTCAATTCTCAATTTTCCCGTGTCTCCCGTCTGGCCGCCACTCTCGCCGTAGAAGGGGGTGCGGTCGAAGACCAGCTGGTAGAATTCCTTGTCTTTGGCTTTCACACGACGGTAGCGGGCGATGTGCACGTCGGCTTCGAGGGCGTCGTAGCCGATGAACTCCTCCTCCACACCCGGCAGCAGCTCCTGCCAGTCGTCGCTCTCCACTTTGGCGGCACCGCGCGAGCGCTCTTTCTGCTCCTGCAGGCCTTTTTCAAAGCCGACCATATCGACAGACCATCCTTTCTCGCTGGCCATCAGCTGTGTGAGGTCGATGGGGAAGCCGTAGGTGTCAAAGAGTTCGAAGGCAAAAGCACCATCGATTGTTTGATTGCTTGATTGCTTGATTGTGTGAGTGATATAGTCATTGAAACGTTTGATGCCGCCGGCTAGGGTGCGCAGGAAAGCCTGTTCTTCTTCGAGGATGATGCGCTGGATGAGTTCCTGCTGCTTCTTGAGCTCGGGGAACTGATGGCCCATCTGGCTCACGAGGGTGGGGACGAGGGTGTTGATGAACGGCTCGGTGAAGCCGAGGAAGGTGTAGCCGTAGCGCACGGCGCGGCGCAGGATGCGGCGGATGACGTAGCCGGCTTTCACGTTGGAGGGCAGCTGCCCGTCGGCGATGCTGAAACTCACGGCACGCAGGTGGTCGGCACAGACACGCATGGCGATGTCGGCGTCCTCATTCTCGCCGTATTTCTTACCGCATTTGGAAGCAATCTCTTGGATGAGAGGCTGGAACACATCGGTGTCGTAGTTCGAGCGCTTGCCCTGCATCACCATGCAGAGACGCTCAAAGCCCATGCCGGTGTCGATGTGCTTGGCCTTCAGAGGCTCCAAGGTGCCGTCTGCTTTGCGGTTGAACTGCATAAAGACGAGATTCCATATCTCGATGACCTGAGGGTTGTCCTTGTTCACGAGGTCTTTGCCTGGCACTTTGGATTTTTCTTCATCGGGACGGATGTCGACGTGAATTTCCGAGCAGGGGCCGCAGGGACCTTGGTCGCCCATCTCCCAGAAGTTGTCCTTCTTCGAGCCGCGCAGGATACGGTCCTCGCTGATGTGCTCCTTCCAGAAGTTGTAGGCCTCCATATCCATCTCGAGACCTTCCTTCTCGTCGCCACCGAAGACGGTGACATAGAGCCAGTCTTTATTTATCTTCATCACCTCGGTGAGGAACTCCCATCCGTAGGCGATGGCCTCTTTTTTAAAGTAATCACCAAAGCTCCAATTGCCCAGCATCTCGAACATCGTATGGTGGTAGGTGTCGTGGCCCACTTCCTCGAGGTCGTTGTGTTTTCCGCTGACGCGGAGGCACTTTTGGCTGTCGGTGGCGCGGGGCCACTGGCGCTGCTGGTTGCCGAGGAAAATGTCCTTGAACTGGTTCATGCCGGCGTTGGTGAACATCAGCGTCGGGTCGTTCTTGATGACCATGGGGGCACTCGGCACCACATGGTGATCCTTGCTCTCAAAATAGTCTAAAAAGGCTTTTCTTATCTCGTTCGAAGTCATAATAACTCTTAACTTTTATCTCTTAACTATTATCTAATCAGAATTCTTCTCTTTCAACCATCAGGATAGCGTTCTGCGGCACGATGAAATATTTTTGCGAGTCGTACTTGATTTCCACAGCGTTTTTGGCCATATAGATAGCCAGGTCGCCGGGCTTCACCTGTAAGGGCAGGTAGCGTGGCTCACGGTCGGTGGGGTTCCAGTCCTCGCCCTCGGAAGAGGGCAGGGGATAGCCGGGCCCGCACTTCAGGATATAGCCGCTCTGCACCTCTTCTTTTTCCTGGTATCCGGCAGGCAGCAGCAGGCCACCTTTGGTCTTCTTTGTGGCTATCGACGGCTCTATCAGCACCCTGTCGCCAATCACTATCAGATTGTCTATATTCTTCATTCTTAATTTCTAATTCTCAGCACACATTATTCTATATAAAATGCAAAGATACGAAATGTATACGACATGGCAAAATTTATTTTTCTCAGGTGCCAGATAAAAAAATCCTCCGCATGGTGTTCATGCGGAGGAAAAAGTATTGTTGTACGTGTTTTTTCAGCGGTACGCCGTTATTTGATGCGCATCTTGTAGAAGGAGCGATAGACGAAGTAGAGGGCGATGAGGAGGAAGACGATACCGACATAGGGTGCAGCAGCCTGGAATTTGGCGCTGATGGCGATTTCCATGGCGAGGACGCCGAAGAGGGTGGTGAACTTGATGATGGGGTTCAGAGCCACCGAGGAGGTGTCCTTGAAGGGGTCGCCAACGGTGTCGCCCACGACGGAGGCGTCGTGCAGGTCGGTACCCTTAGCCTTGAGGTCAACTTCGACGACTTTCTTGGCGTTGTCCCAGGCGCCACCGGCATTGGCCATGAACATGGCTTGGAAGAGGCCGAAGACGGCGATGGAGATGAGGTAGGAAATGAAGAGGCAGATGGCGTTCTCGCCACCGATGCTCTTGGGAGAGGAGAAGCAGGCGAAGGCGAGGGCGAAGCAGAAGATGGCGATGAAGATGTTAATCATGCCTTTCTGGGCGTAGTTGGTGCAAATCTTCACCACTTCCTGGCTCTTTTCGGTGTCGGCCTTCTTGGGAGCGTTGGCATCGAGTTTGATATTGTCCTTGATGTATTCCACAGCGCGGTTGGCGCCGGTGGTGACGGCCTGCATGGAGGCGCCGGTGAACCAGTAGATGACGCAGCCGCCGAGGATGAAGCCGAGGATGGAGTAGGGGTTGAGGAGGTTGAGAATATCAGATGGGTTGATTTCAAGTTCATCCTTAATCATCATGATGAGGGAGAAAATCATGGTGGTGGCACCGACCACGGCGGTACCGATAAGTACAGGCTTGGAAGTAGCTTTGAAAGTATTACCTGCGCCGTCATTGGCCTCGAGGTAGTATTTGGCTTTTTCAAAGTCGGGCTTGAAACCGAACTCGCTTTCGACCTCCTTGGTGGTCTTCTCAATGTCGTCCTCGATGAGGGAAAGTTCATAGACGGACTGTGCGTTATCGGTCACAGGGCCGTAGGAGTCGACGGCGATGGTGACGGGTCCCATGCCCAGCATGCCGAAGGCCACGAGGCCGAAGGCGAAGATGGAGGCGAACTCGGGCAAGACCTGGATAATGTCGACGTTGAAGCCCACGGTGGTCATATAGGCGATGAGCATGAGGACGAAGAAGACCATACCGGTCCAGAAGCCTGAGAAGTTGCCGGAGACGAGGCCAGAGAGGATGTTGAGGGAGGCGCCACCTTGTTCGGAAGCGGAGACCACCTCGTTAACATGCTTGGACTTGGGCGATGTGAAAATCTTGGTGAGTTCAGGGATAAGGGCTGCGCCAAGGGTGCCGCAGGAGATAATGATGGCAAGGGCGAGCCAGGCCTGGCCAGGAAGGGCATTGCGGAGGAGGAAGTAGGAGGCGCAGAAAGTGCCGATGATGGAGAGGATGGAGGTAATCCAGACGAGCGAGGTCAAAGGTTTCTCGAAGTCGAGGTCGTCGGAGTTCTTGTATTTGGCGGTGGCGATAGTATTATTAATATAGTATGAGAGGACAGATGCCACGATGCCGAGGATACGCATAACAAAAATCCAGACAAGCATGGGAATCTGATAGTCAGCGGGAACAGCCACGAGAATGAAGGAGACGAGAGCCACGCCAGTGACGCCGTATGTTTCGAAGCCGTCGGCGGTGGGTCCAATAGAGTCGCCGGCATTATCGCCGGTGCAGTCGGCAATGACGCCGGGGTTGCGCGGGTCGTCTTCACCGATTTTGAAGACCACCTTCATCAGGTCGCTTCCGATGTCAGCAATCTTGGTGAAAATACCACCGGCAATACGGAGGGCGGAGGCTCCGAGGGATTCGCCGATGGCGAAGCCGATGAAGCAGCTGCCAGCGATGTCACCATCCATGAGGAGCAGGATGACGAGCATGAGCACCAACTCGATGCAGATGAGCACGATGCCGATGGACATACCGGCGCGCAGGGGGATGTTCAGCAGGTCGAGGGGACGACGGCGCAAGGAGGCGAAAGCCATGCGTGCGTTGGCATAGGTGTTCATGCGGACACCGAACCATGCCACGCCGTAGGAACCCAGAATGCCGATAACGGTCCAAGAAAGAATAATGAGCACATCGCCGAAGGACTTGTTTGCAAGGGCACCAAAATAAAGAGCGATGGCGGCACCGATGATGAGGAAGAGGAAAAAGAGGAACTTGCCCTGCTGTTTCAAGTAAGTGGAGCAGGTTTTGAAGATGACGTTGCCTATTTCAAGCATGGATTTGTGAGCGCGCAGTTTGCGTATTTTGCTGAACTGCCAGAAGCCGAAGAGGAGGCCGAGAATGACGACAGCAAAGCCCCAGTAAAGAATTGAGGTTTTGGGGTCGTTGGAAAAGTTCTCAGGCATTTTGAGGTTGGCTTCGCCACCAAGACGTTCTGCTTCTTGTGCGAAAGACAAAATTGGCGTTGCAAGCGCAAGAAGTGATAATGTTAATTTCTTCATATTTAGATATTTTTATATTTTATCATTAATGGATTGAACGTACAAATATACGATTTTTTTTTATTTTAAAAAATTTTAACAAAAAAAGTGTTTGCCATGTCAGGTTCAAAAATCTGTCGGAGGTGATATTTTTAAAAATATTTTTCTATATTAAAAAAAAAGTGTATTTTTGCAGCATGATTACAAACATGGACATGGCCGCTAAGACGGCAGATTTTTTATTGACAGTGAAAGCAGTAAAGCTCAATAACGAGCATCCTTTCACATGGGCTTCGGGGCGCAAATCGCCCATTTATTGCGACAACAGGGTGACTTTGTCGTATCCTGAGATCCGCACTTTCATCCGCCAACGCTTCGTCGAGGTGATTCGCGAGACGTGGGGTGATGTGGATGTAATCGCTGGTGTGGCGACGGGTGGTATTGCCCAGGGTGCCTTGGTGGCGCAAGAGTTGGGCAAGCCTTTCGTGTATGTGCGCTCGGAGAGTAAGAGCCACGGCCTGACAAACCAGATTGAGGGCGAAATCCACGAGGGTCAGTCGGTAGTGGTCATCGAGGACCTGGTGTCAACGGGCAAGAGTTCCCTTATCGCTGTGAAAGCCTTGCGAGAGAAAGGCTGCGAGGTGAAGGGTATGGCCGCCATCTTCACCTATGGTCTGCAAGTGGCTTCCGACAACTTTACGAACGAGAAAGTGGAGCTGATGACGCTGACGGACTACGACACGCTGATTCAGGTGGCCCACGAGAAGGAGTATGTGCGTCCCGAGGACTTCGAGAGCCTCTCGGCTTGGCGTAAAAACCCCGAACAGTGGAGCAAAGAGCACGGCGAAGAATGAAGAATGAAGAACTAAGAATGAAGAATTCGACTGCCGCAGTCGGGTTGCGCAAAATTATTTGTGCATGTCTATTTTTCATTTTTCATTTTTCATTTTTCAATTTGCTGTGGGCGCAGGACAGTGTTGTTCGTGTGCAGGTGATTGAGGGCGTGACGGTGGATATGGTGTGGGTGAAAGGGGGTACGTTCACGATGGGCAACAATGAGACTCCGAAAGGAGTGAAGTTGACCTACGAGGCTTCGCGCCCGGAACACAAGGTTACGGTGGGTAATTACTACATCGGCCGTTTCGAGGTGACGCAGGCTCTGTGGACCGCGGTGATGGGAGAGAATCCCTCGAAGTTTGCTACCGTTGGTAACGACAGTTTGCCGGTGGAGAGTGTGAGTTGGGAAGATGCGCAACGTTTCACTATTATGCTGAGTCAGATGACGGGCCGTCGGTTTCGCCTTCCGACAGAGTCCGAATGGGAGTATGCGGCGCGAGGAGGCTCGAAGTATCCTTTTGCGGGATGTGAACGTGGCAAGTTGGACAAGTACTGCTGGTACTGTGTGAACAGCGAACGTACGCCACATGCTGTGGGACGACTGTTGCCGAATGCCCTGGGTTTGTATGACATGAGTGGTAATGTGGCGGAGTGGTGTCAGGACTGGATGGGGGACTATGGCAAGGAGGCCCAGGAGAATCCACGAGGGCCACGAGAAGGAGAAAATAAGGTTCTTCGTGGTGGCCACTACAACAGCACTTCGCCGGCCTGCACGGTATACGACCGTGCATGGTACCTGCCCATGATGAAACAAGAGTATTTCGGACTGAGAGTGGTGATGGAGGAATAACGTTTAATGTTTAACGGTTATAGGTATTGAAATAATATGAAGGTTAAGGACAAGGAATTCGAGGTTTATATCACCGAGGCCGAAATTGCCGAGGTGGTGGAACGGCTGGCGGCACGCATCAATGCCGACTATGCCGGCAAGCATCCGCTGATTTGTCCGGTGTTGACGGGGAGTTTCTTGTTCGTGGCTGATTTGGTGCGTCATCTGAAGATGGAGTGTGAGGTGGAGTTCGTGAAGTATACCTCATACGAGGGTATGCATTCGACAGGCAAGGTGCAGGCGGTGTTGCCTTTTCCAGCGAGTGTGAAGGGGAGGGATGTGATTGTAGTGGAGGATATTATTGATACCGGCATTTCGATGAACTATATGCTGCGCGAGCTGGCAAAACTCGAGCCTGCAAGTGTCAAAGTCTGCTCCCTGCTCCTGAAACCGGGATGCTTCCGGGGCGGATTCGAGGTGGACTATGTGGGAAAGGAAATCGGAGACGATTTCATCGTGGGCTATGGTTTGGACTACGACGGTGAAGGCCGAATGTTGAAGGAAATTTATAGAGTTAACAGATAAAAGAGAATGTTAGATGAAGAATGAAGAATTAAAAGTGGTCAGTGGTCAGTGCTCAGTGGTCAGTGTGCTGCGCAAGATGGTTTGCGTCAGCATAATTTTCATTTTTCATTTTTTATTTTCCATTTCCCTTGTTGGCTGCAGCGATGATCCCGTGCTGGACGTCAATCCCGACGACCTGACAGGCAAATGGGTAGTGGAGAATACGCAAGAATACTGGCGCTTCCGCAGTGGTGGCACCGGCGTGACTTGGGACGAAAGCGAGGATATCTCTGAAGAGGAGAGCAATCTGCGGTTTGAATGGATGCTCGACAGGGATGAGTTGACTTGTGTGTTCCGTGGCGAGAATGAGAACCAGGCGGTTCCGAAAGTTTACCGCATCCGCGAGATAACGACATCGTCAATGAAGTGGGAGAATATCTACGGACAAACAACTAGATTGAAGAAAATATGAGTATCAAGAAGGGCTGGAAGATTACATGGATATCACTGGGCTCACTGTTGGGGCTGGTGATTCTGTTGTTGGGTGTGGCGATGTGGATTATCTTCACTCCTTCCCAGTTGACGAAACTGGTGAATCGGCTGGCTGGCAATTTCCTGGACTGCGACGCTCATTTTGAATATGTGGACTTCACGTTGATTTCGACATTCCCAGACGCAGGACTGAAGATTAAGAACGTGACGTTGGTGAAGAAAATGGAAGGTGCGCCTAACGATACGCTGGCTTTCGTCGGCGACATCACGGTGGGTATTGACCTGATGGCGTATCTGAAGGATGACAAGGTGATTGTTCATCAAGTGTATGTGGACAACGCTGTTGCAAATTTATATATAGATAAAGAAGGACGATGCAATTTTGATATTGTTCCGCCCAGCGAGGATACTACGGCCACCGAATTGCCGGCGCTGATAGACCTGAAAACGGTGAAGGTGATGAACCTGACGGCACGGCTGAAGGATGAGAGGGATGGAATGGACGCTGAGTTGTGCGGTATGGGACTGACAATAGATGGCCGCATGAAGGACGATGATATCCTGGGCAACATGACACTGAACAGTGACCAGTTAACAGTGACCAGTGACAACTGGAAAGTGGAAAGTGGAAAGTGGAAAGTGGTGGCCGATGTAGACAAGAAGGGTTCAAATATCGGTGCAACAGCGACAGTGAACAGTGAACAGTTAACGCTGAACAGTAGTCAGTGGGCGGTGGATGTGGAGAATCTAGAGCTAGGTGCGAATATTGACAAAGAGGGTATGTCGCTCGGCGCTACCGTGACAGTGAACAGTGAACAGTTAGCAGTGAACAGCGACGAGTCTTCTTTGGCAACGGTCCTGGAAGGTTTCTGCCTGCAGGTGAAGGGAGACAGCAGGGTGAATAATCTGGACGGCACCATGGCGCTGAAAGTGGACAAAGGGAAGGTCGATATGGGAGGTCGGCAGATGGTGAACAAGACTCTGCAGGGGGTAAGGTCGCCATTGCTGCACGCCCAAATACCGTTCCACTACAACATGGCGGCCAGCAGTCTTACATTGGACGAGTCCTCGGTTGACATTGCTGACCTAGGATTGCTTCTCGGAGGCACGGTTGACATGGACTCTGTGATGAATGTCGACTTGGCTCTTCGAACTGCCGATGATTGGCGTCTGTCCAAAGTGCTTTCATATATCCCCGATGCCTATTCGTCCTTCCGCAAGGGTATGGATGTTGACGGCAGGGTGCGGTTGGATGCCACGGCGAAAGGCGCTATGGGTCATGGTGCGACGCCGGTGGTGGATGCCAGCCTGCATATGGATGGCGGTCGCTACCATTGCCCCTCAATGATGCCATACAAGATTAGCGGTGTGTCGGGCACTGTGCAGGCACACCTCGACATGAACAAGGGTGGCGTTTCGAGGGTGAAGATCGACAGGCTGTATGCCGGCACGGAGGATGTCCGAATGATGCTGTCGGGTAGAGCCGACGACCTTTTTGGGAACATGCGTGTGGATGCCACAATGAAAGGCTCGTTACCCTTGGACAATCTAGCTCTGTTCCTGCCCGAGGACATGGAACTTGAGGCAGAAGGCAGCGCCTCGCTGGATGCCCATGCAAAGTTTGCCATGGGAGACCTGCGGGAGAGAAACTTCGAGAAGATGGATGTCTCAGGCAACCTGCAGATTCGTGAAGCTGATATTGACTATATGGGTCTGCTCGCTTCGTTCCCAGAGATGAATATGGCTGTGGCTCTTCCTGCACAAAAGCAGGATGGCAAGATGGCCGAAGTGCATATCAGTGGCGGAGGCAACGGAAAACTGGTTGTCGAAGCGGGCCCTGCCAGACTGGAGAGCGATTGTGAGGCATTTAATATTTTGGTCGCCGTGAACGATTTGCTGAAGGAAGACTTGATGGCAGCCTATGACATAGAAATAGGGGAGACGGAATTCACAATGGATGAGACGCAAGTGTCGTTGGGAGACCTGAGTCTGAAAGGTACTATGGAAAACGATGATTCGGGAGACGGATTCCTTGCGCAGTTCAATCCACATTTTGGCTTCACAACGCATAACGCCTCGCTGTTCATGCCACAACTGCCCGAGGCTGTTTTGTTGACGAACCTGGAACTCGACTATTCGCCTGAGATGTGTGAAATTCTTTCGGCACAAGTCAAGATGGGTCATACCGACCTCGACCTTTTTGGACGTGTGGAGAATATGGGAGATTGGATGGCAGGAGAGGATATGCTGAGAGGCTACCTCAATCTTTCGTCAGAGTATTCCGACGTGGATCAAATGATGAACCTCTTCAGCGGTGCCGGCAGCGACCCCGCCGAACTCGAAGCCATGCGTATAGAGGACACTGTTCCCGCCGACGCCAACCCATTCATTGTGCCCAAGAATGTGGACCTAACGCTGTTGACACAAATCAACCGTTGTGTGGCTTTCGGTAACGACCTGCGCGATGTGTCGGGCGAACTGACGGTAAAGGACGGTGTGGCGGTGCTCGACCAGATGGGTTTTGTATGCAAGGCGGCACGCATGCAGCTCACCGCCATCTACAAATCGCCTCGTCCCAACAACCTTTTCACCTCCATCGACTTCCATCTCCTCGATATCCAAATTGATGAGCTACTGGATATGATACCCTGTGTCGACACCCTCGTCCCGATGCTGAAGGCCTTCAACGGCAATGCCGACTTCCATCTGGCAGGAGAGACTTTCCTCGATGCTTACTACCATCCCAAGATGAGCTCGCTGCTCGGCTCGGCGGCCATCAGCGGTAAAGACCTTGTGGTCTTCGAGGACGAATCGCTCGCCAGAACCGCCAAACTTATAGGTCTTAAGAGTTGGAAAGATGATGACAATAAGATAAAGATTGACAGCCTCAGTGTCGAGATGACCTGTTTCCGCAAGGAGATAGAGGTTTATCCTTTCTTGCTGAACATGGGGAAATATAGTTTCTGCATCTCGGGTATCCATAATCTTGACAACCTCTGCAACTACCATATTGAACTGTTGAAGAACCCCCTTATTGTCAAGGTCGGTGTGGATATCAAAGGCCCCTTGTCCGACCCCAGCATCAGTTTGGGCAGTGTGCGCTATGGCGACTTCTACAAGCCTGAGAAAGTGGGTGCCGCCAGTAAGAAGGCTTTGGAACTGAAGAATATGATACGTCGTGAACTAGAACGAAATGTTAGATGAGAAAATTTTTTCATAGATACCAATCGACCATACATGGCAACTACCGAAAGGCATACTTGAGGAGCGGTCTGTTGACGGGAATAATGCTGGTGTTGTACCTGCTGGTGCGGTGGATGATGAACAATCCAGCCGAAAGCCCCATCTCTTTCCTCAGCGACGGCATCCTGCTGGTGGCGGGATTTCTCTTCTCCATGCTCTACCGCAACACGTTGCCCGACCGCAAGGCCACCTTGAAGGAGTTGATGCTCTTTGGCCTGGGCACTGCCATTTTGGCATGCTTTTTGTATGGTTTATTTATATGGGTGTCCGGATTTGCCATTCCGGGACAAATTGAGTTGTTTACCAACACGATGAAGGGATCCGGAGAATTTTCCAAGTTTCCTGCCCACTACTGGTCGGCGTTCTGGGCTTTTATCGCGGCTGTCTTTATGGCAGTTCTCGGCGGATTCGGAGCCTTTATCTCGGCACTCATCCTAAAAAACGAAAAACCTGTTGTAAAAACAAAAAAACAATAACCTTTTAAACCCTTTAAACCTTAAACTTTAAACCCTTTAACCCTTTTAAACCTTTTAAACCCTTTAAACCTTTTAACCCTTTTAAACCCTTTAACCCTTTTAAACCTTTTAAACCTTTTAAACCCTTTAAACCCTTTAAACCCTTTAACCCTTAAACCAATGGACATTTCAATCGTTGTACCTTCATATAATGAGGACGAATCGCTTCCTCATCTGGCAGAATGGATCGACCGCGTAATGCGTGAGCATGGTTTCAGCTACGAGGTCATCATTGTTGACGATGGCAGCCGTGACGGCACCTGGCAGGCCGCTGAGAAGCTCCATGCCGCCAACCCCTGTTACCGTGGCATCAAGTTCCGCCGCAACTATGGTAAGTCCGCCGCCCTCAACACCGGTTTCTCTGCCGCCCAGGGCGATGTGGTCATCACCATGGATGCCGACTTGCAGGACAGCCCCGACGAGGTGCCTGAACTCTATCGTATGATAAAGGAGGAGGGGTATGACCTCGTCTCTGGATGGAAGAAGAAACGTTACGACTCCAAATTGGCAAAGAATATCCCGTCGAAGTTCTTCAACTGGACCACCCGTCGCATGAGTGGCATCAACCTGCACGACTTCAATTGTGGTCTCAAGGCCTACCGCCACGATGTGGTGAAAAGCATCGAGGTCTATGGCGAGATGCACCGCTTCATCCCTGTCATCGCCAAATGGTCAGGCTTCGGCAAGATTGGCGAGAAAGTCGTCCAGCACCGGAAACGTGAATTTGGCGTCACCAAGTTCGGCATGAACCGTTTCATCAACGGCTACCTTGACCTTATGTCCATCATGTTCATGTCGAAATTCGGCAAACAGCCCATGCACTTCTTTGGTGCTGTGGGTACGGTGTCGGGACTCTTCGGCTTCATCTCACTCATCGTCGTCATTATCATGCGTCTGAGCGGACACATAGCCCTCACCAACAGCGTGTGGTTCTACCTCTCCATGCTCTTCCTGGTGTTGGGCGTGATGCTCTTCCTTGCCGGTTTCCTCGGCGAACTCATCTGCCGTAACTCCACCACACGCAACCAATACCTTATCGAAAAAGAACTTTAACCCATAATCGTTAACCGTTAACCTTTAAACTTTAACCGTTACATGAGTCTGCAATGTGGTATAGTAGGATTGCCCAACGTGGGCAAGTCGACCCTCTTCAACTGCTTGAGCAACGCTAAGGCTCAGGCAGCCAACTTCCCGTTTTGTACCATCGAGCCCAATGTGGGTGTCATCACAGTCCCCGACGAGCGTCTCGCTAAACTCGTTGAAATCGAACGCCCAGCCTCTGTCGTTCCCGCCACTGTCGAAATTGTCGACATCGCAGGTCTTGTCAAAGGCGCCTCAAAAGGGGAGGGACTGGGCAACAAATTCCTCGCCGACATCCGCAACTGTGACGCCATCATTCATGTGCTCCGCTGTTTCGACGACGACAATATCACCCATGTCGATGGTACTGTCGACCCTGTGCGCGACAAACTGACCATTGATACAGAACTGCAGTTCAAAGATCTTGAAACCATCGAGAACCGCTATGACAAGGAAGTCAAAAAAGGCAAAGCCGGCGGCGACGCCCGTGCCAAGAAGCTTGTCGAGGTGATGGACCTTTACAAGGAGGCGCTGCTCGCTGGCAAGAGTGCCCGCACCGTGCAGCTCGACGATAACCAGGCCGAGGTAGCTCGAGACCTCATGCTCCTCACCACCAAGCCCGTCATCTATGTCTGCAATGTCGACGAGGCCTCCGTGGTCAACGGCAACAAATATTCGCAGGCCGTCATCGAGGCCGTCAAGGAAGAGGGATGCCAGTGGCATCCCGGGCAAGGCATGGGTGATGAAGTGCTCCTCATCGGCGCCGGCATCGAGGCCGACATCGCCGAACTCGAGACCTACGAAGAAAAACAGCTCTTCCTCGAGGACCTCGGCCTCAAAGAATCTGGCGTCAACCGTCTCATCAAGGCCGCCTACCGGCTCCTCGGCCTCCAGACCTTCCTTACCGCTGGCCCCAAGGAGTGCCGTGCGTGGACTTTCAAGAAAGGAATGAAAGCCCCTCAGACCGCAGGCATCATCCATTCCGACTTCGAACGCGGTTTTATCCGCGCCGAAGTCATCAAGTATGACGACTACGTAACCCTCGGCTCCGAAGCCAAATGCCGTGAAGCCGGCAAGATAGCCGTCGAAGGCAAAGACTACATCGTCCAGGATGGCGACATCATGCACTTCAGATTCAACGTATAATCACATGAAAGGTTTAATAGGTTTAAGAGGTTTTAAAGGTTTGAGAGGTGCGCGTCTTTTGCCCGTCACCTTTTTAACCTTTTCAACCCTTTTAACCTTTTTAACCCTCTCCTCTTGCTCCACCCAGAAAGCCAAGTGGGTCAACATCCAGTACCATAACCTCACCTGTCACTACAACGTTTGGTGGAACGGTAACGAAAGCCTCAAGGCTGGACGGCTGAAACTCAAAAAGCAAGCCGTCGACGACTACACTCAACTCATCCCCATCGAAAACCTCGGCACCGACGAGTTGTCTCGCTCCCTCAATCCTGAGTTCGACCGCGCCATCGAGAAAGGCGTCAAAGGCATCAGGGAACATAGCATCTTTGTCAAAGGCCAGGAACATGTGCCCTACATCAAGGAATGCTACCTCCTCACCGCCTACGCTACCTTCTATAAGCACGACTTCGTCTCCACCGTCAACTCCTGCAACATCCTTGTCAGTCAGTTCCCCGGCACACGCGCCGGCGACGAAGGCGCCGTCCTCCTTGCCCGCTGCCAGACCATGGAGAAGCAGTACCCCGAGGCCGAAGCAGCCCTCGACCAGCTTGTGCGCAACCTCGACAAAGGCAACTTCTCCCGCTCTCAGCGCGACAAGCTCTACCTCGCTATGGTCGAAGCCACCGTGCCACAGGAGAAATACAAGAAAGCCGTCGAATATATCCATCTCGCCATCGACGCCTCCTCCGACAGCTACACGCGCGCGCGTCTCTATTTCCTTATGGCCCAGATCTACCGTAAGCTCGACAAACGCACCGTCGCCGCCAAATACTACGGCGAAGTGCTCTCCTGCAACCCGCCCTACGTTATGGAGTTCAACGCCCGCCTCGGCGAAGCCTCCTGCGCCGACCTCCAAAACTCCGACACCGCCAAGCTTGCCCGTCAGCTCGACCGCATGCTCTCCGACAAGAAGAACGAGGAATACCTCGACCAGATATACTACGCCAAAGGCGAAATGTACCTCGGTGTCAAGCAGCCCCAGAAAGCCTGCGAAAACTACCGCCTCTCCGTCGCAGCGTCCACTGTCAACAAGGCACAGAAAGCCCAGTCGTCTCTTCGCATGGGTGAGGTGCTCTACGATATTTTCGAGGACTATGACCAGGCCCAGAGCTACTACGACACCGCCATCCATATCATCACCCCCGACTATCCCAATTACCCCGCCATCCGCCGCCGCTACGACATGCTCACCGAGCTCGTCTCCTTCACCCGCGTCTACTCCCGCTGCGACAGCCTCAAAGCCGTCGCCGCCATGCCTGAGTCCGAACGCATGAACCTCATCAACGGCAAGATTGAAGCGCTTAGAAAGCAGGAGGAAGAAGCCCGCGAGAAAGAGCTCATGGAGGAACTCCTCTCCGACGCCCGTGCTCAGCAGAACACCCTCTCCGGCGACTGGTACTTCTACAATCCCCAGACCGTCCAGAAAGGCAAGGAAACCTTCCGTCAACGGTGGGGCACCCGCACCCTCGAAGACCTCTGGTTCCTCTCCAACAAGAATACGATGTCTATGCTCACTTTCGACGATGAGCCCGACTCCGACTCAAGCAATAACGCAATAACGCAATCACGCAATCAAGACACCTCAAGCAATAACGCAATAACGCAATCACGCAATCAATACGGCGACCCCACCGACCCCCACAGTCCTGCCTATTATCTCAAGGACCTCCCCACCTCGCCGCAGCAGTTCGACTCCATCGACTCCCTCACCTCCCTCTCTCTCCTCGGTGCGGGATACATCTTCTACGATGGCATCCACAACATCCCTCGCGCCCTCGAATGCTATCACCGCCTCGCTTCCGACTACACCTCGCATCCCGAGATTGTCCAGGCCTTCTATATGCTCTACCGCATCTACGACCGTCAGGGCAACACCCCCCAGGCCAACTACTACCGCGATATGGTCCTCATGGGGTTCCCCGACTGCGACTTCGCCAACCTCATCCGCGACAACGAATACTACAAGGAACTCCTCCGTCGCGAGCGTGTCGTCGAGGCCGACTATGAGGAGATGTATTCCCACTTCGTCGACGGACGCTACACTGCCGCCGTCACCATTGCCGACCGTGCCGAGGAGAACTATCCCGGCAATCCCATGCTCAACAAATTCCGCTACTTCCGCGCACTCGCCCTCGCTCACAAAGGCCTTCGTGCCGATGCCGTTACGCTCCTCAAGCCCCTGGCCTCCCTTCCCGCCAGCGACAGCCTTCAGCCCTTCGCCAAAGCCCAACTCGAACTCCTCCAGGATTCTACCTACGACTACCTCTCCGAATCTTCCGACCGTCCTACCTCCGAAAACTCCTTGAACTCCTTGAACTCCTCGAACTCCTTGGACTCCTTGAACTCCTTGAACTCAAGCAATAACGCAATAACGCCTGCCCGACCGCAGGGAGCGGCCTTGAGCACCGCTGAAATAAATCAAATTAGCGAAAAATCACGCAATCAAGAAGAACCTTTGCCAAAAGAATCACAGGTCTACCGCTACCGCCCCAACCAGCAGCAGTTCATCGTCATCGTCGTCAACGACCGCACAGTCAGAGCCACCGAATTGCAGAATAAAATTATTGAATTCAATAATATATACTATTCCAATACCGGACTCAAAGTCAACACCTCCCTCTTCACAGACACCACCCAGATCATCACCATACATCGCTTCGTCAACGATGACGACGCCTTCAACTATTGGAGCCACCTCCAGCAGGAAGAAAGTCCACTGCACCAGCTCGCCCCTGGCGACCATATCGAGTTCCCCATCACCTCACAGAACTACGCCACCTTCTACAACCGCAAGGACCCCGCAGCCTACCTTCCCTTCTTCAAGAAATACTACCTCGACAAAAGAAAATAATTAATGTATTTATAAAATCAAGTAATTAAATAATAATAAATTATGGCTAGAACAATGGAAGTAGAAAACAATTCGATCAACATCATCACCGCCGGTACCCTTATCAAAGGTGACATCACCGCCTCCGGCGATTTCCGCCTCGACGGAACCCTTGAAGGCAACATCCAGCTCAACGGCAAGCTCGTTGTGGGCGACAGCGGCGTTGTCAACGGCAATATCCTCTGCGTCAATGCCAATATCATTGGCACTGTCAACGGCAACCTCTCCGTCAAAGAACTCCTCTCCCTCAATGCTACGGCACGTGTCAAGGGCGACATCCTCATCAACAAGCTCTCCATTGAGCCCGGTGCCCTCTTCACCGGCAAATGCCGCATGCTTGACGAGGTGCGTCAGCAGCAGGAAGCCGCCGCGGCTACTGCCGAAGCCGAAGAAGAGGTATAAAAAAATGGACGAAGTCGAACATCTGCAACGGCTCTTCTCCCAATGGGCCGGCGTTCCTTGTCAGGAATGCCTGGCCTTGGGTGCCAATGGCTCCAGCCGCCGATATTATAGATTAGTGGGTAGTGGACAGTGTGTAGTGGGTAGCACTCGGGAACAAATGCTACCCACTACCCACTACCCACTATCCACAATCTCAGCCATCGGTTGCATCAACGACGACATCCGCGAGAACGAGGCCTTCTTCTCCTACAGCCGTCACTTCCATGCCAAAGGCTTGCCGGTGCCTGAGATTTATGCCGTCAGCGACGACCGCCGCTGCTACCTCCAGCAGGACCTCGGCGACCAGACCCTCTATGGCCTCCTCTTCGATAAGAAAAGGCAGGGTGGGGGATTCGACGCCGAAATGCTGGACCTTTATAAGAAAGCCCTCGCCGACCTCGCCGCCATCCAGCAAGGGGGCGCCGATATGGACTTCTCTGTGGCCTATCCCCGCAGCGACTTCGACCGTCAGTCCATCCTCTGGGATCTCAACTACTTCAAGTACCATTTTCTCAAGCTCACCCACACCCCTTTCGACGAGCAACTTCTCGAGGATGATTTTAACCGCCTCGCCGACTTTCTCCTCCAGGCCGACTGCCGATACTTCCTCTACCGCGACTTCCAAAGCCGCAACATAATGGTAAAGGATGACAAGTTGTATTATATAGATTATCAAGGTGGCCGTCGTGGCGCAGCGCAGTATGATGTGGCCTCGTTGCTCTACAGCGCCAAAAGCGACCTCCCGGAAGTAATCCGACTCGACCTCCTCAACCATTACCTCGATGTCCGCGGACTGAAAGGCGAGGAGCGTCAGCGTTGGCTCGGACACTTCTGGGGCTACGTCCTCGTGCGTATCCTCCAGGCCCTCGGCGCCTATGGCTATCGCGGCCTCTTCGAGCGCAAGGATTACTTTATCCAGTCCATACCCCTCGCCCTCAACAACCTCCGCAGCCTCCTCGAGAACCACCCTCTGCCCATCGAACTGCCCGAAATTACTAAAGTAATTTGGGAAGTGCATGGTAGTGCAAGGAGTGCAGAGGAGTGCGAGACAAATGCTCCTTCAGTGGTATTGTCCCAGCACTCCCCAGCACTCCCCGGCACTCCCCAGCACTCCTTGGTTGTCACCGTCAGCAGTTTCAGTTACAAGCGAGGCCTCCCCACCGACCCCTCCGGCAATGGCGGCGGATTCATCTTCGACTGCCGTGCGCTGCCCAACCCCGGCCGCTACGCCGAGTACAAGACCTATACGGGCAAGGACCGTCCTGTCATCGAGTTCCTGCAGAAGGAACCCGCCGTCGACCAGTTCCTCAACCATGTCAAAGCCATCGTAGGACAGAGTGTGGAGAAATATATGGAACGCAACTTCACCAGCCTCCAGGTCTCCTTCGGCTGCACAGGTGGTCAACACCGCTCTGTCTACTGCGCCGAGCAGATGGCCCATTATCTTTCTGATAAATATCCTGACTGTCAGGTTGTTATTATCCATCGCGAGCAAGATAAATGTTAAGTATCTAATAATTAGGTATTTTAACGTCATTTCAACCATGTTTCAACCATATTTCGACCATTTTTATGGTCGAAATGAGGTAAAACAATGGAAAAAACAAAGGGGAAACTACATTCTCGATAAAAATATCTTGCTTAAAAACAGTGAGATGTGAGGTTTTTTGAAAAAATATTTTGCCAGTCTCAAAAATGTTCGTACTTTTGCACCCGATTTCAAAAGAACTGCCGCATTCGTCTAGTGGTCCAGGACATCTGCCTCTCACGCAGAAGATCATCAGTTCGACTCTGATATGCGGTACGAAGCCTCCCCAAAAGGGAGGTTTTCCATTATTTATTTTGTCGTTTTAAAGTTTTTTCGTATTTTTGCCTTTTCAATTGGAGATGAAATGAAACGCATACCGCATACCTTTACCATTGTCTTTGCGCTTATTGTACTGTCGGCGGTGCTCACCTGGGTGGTGCCTGCGGGTGAGTTTACCCGCGAAACCATCACCGATGTCAACGGCGACAGCCGCGAGGTGGTGGTCAATGGCTCGTTCCATTATGTCGACAGCGCCCCGCAGACCTGGCAGGTCTTCTCGGCGCTCTTCAACGGCTTCAAGGAGAATTCAGGCATCATCGTTTTCATACTCATGGTCGGCGGCGCCTTCTATATCCTCAACAACAGCCACGCCATCGACGTGGGTGTGATGGCTTTCCTGCGGAAGGTGAGACGTCTGGGACGGTATAAGCTTATCGAGAAACTGGGTGTCGACAACATCATCATCACCTTTGTGATGCTGATGTTCAGCCTCTTCGGAGCAGTCTTCGGCATGAGCGAGGAGACCATCGCCTTTGTCGTTGTCTTCATCCCGCTGGCCATCCAGATGGGCTACGACAGCATCGTGGGCGTCTGTATGTGCTATGTGGCAGCCCATGTGGGCTTCGCCGGCGCCATGCTCAACCCCTTCACCATCGGCATCGCACAGGGCATCGCCGACCTGCAGCTCTTCTCAGGATTGGAATACAGGCTCTTCTGCTGGGCAGTGCTCACCGTTATCGGCATCGCTTTCGTGTTGTGGTATGCCCATCGCGTGAAAGCCAAGCCCGAGCGCAGCCCCGTCTACAAGCTCGACGACTACTGGCGCGAGCGCCAACTGAACACCGAACACTCAACACTAAACACTAAACATATCCTCATCCTAATCGTGCTGCTGCTCACCATCGTGGCCCTCGTTGTCGGGGTGCTGAAGTGGGACTGGTACATAGAGGAAATCTCGGCCCTCTTCCTGGCGATGGGTATCGTCAGCGGCATCATCGACCGGCAGGGCGCCGACGGTATCGCCAAGCTCTTCCTTGCCGGTTGCAAGGACATCCTCTCCGCCGCCTTGGTGGTAGGCCTCGCCACTGGCATCATCGTCATCCTCAGGGACGGTCATGTCATCGACACCATCCTCTATGGCCTCACGCGCTCGCTGGGCAAACTTGGCGAGGTGGCCTCGCTGGCGGTGATGTACGTCTTCCAGACGCTGCTCAACGTCGTCATGCCCAGCGGCTCCGCCAAGGCGGCGCTCACCATGCCCATCATGACCCAGTTCGCCGACCAGATAGAGGTCTCGCGCCAGACGACGGTGCTGGCCTTCCAGTTCGGCGACGGTTTTACTAATATGCTCACGCCCACGAGTGGAGTGTTGATAGGAGTGTTAGGCATCGCCCGCATCCCCTACGGCACCTGGCTCAAATGGGTCTGGAAATTCATCCTCGCCCTCATCCTCCTCGGTTTCCTCCTCATGCTCCCCACTCTCTGGATGCACCTGCCGGGATTCTGATTGTGATAAATATTTTGTCTTTTGGTAAAGCGTATCCATAGCCTTTTATTATGTGGTAGCCCTCCTTTTTCGCGCCCGCGAACAAACAAACTTTTTGCTATTCCAGAAACATTACGAAAATTTTCGTTTCATTTCATGGCTCGTTTTCTCGCCTCGGAATAAGAGCATGCTCTTCCCCTCTCGGCTTAACGAAACGTTGCGAAAAATTTTGCAACTGCTATTGCGTGATATTCCGACAAATCCATTGACGGAAGAAGGGATCTTCCACCTCGTAATGGGTACTACGCACCACGATGCCCGACCTCATCATCCTTAGCAGCGAACTGTACGAGGTACTTGCCGCAAGACCACCGCTTTGCATCGGTTGCCGGTTCATTACTAGCTGCTTCAGCGTGAAGCGGTCGGTACGGTTCAGGTTCTGCCACAGTCGTTCATAGTCGAGGTCGTGCATGGTCACCAGCGCCTCGATTGCCTTCGTCACCACATCTTCCTTGATTTTCTGATATTTCATCATCTCCCACACCTGCGACGAAAGTTGCTGGGTATAGTAAGGATGGCAGGTGGTGAACTGCAGTATCTCCTCAGCCACATTTGCGTCGCCATTCGGGAGTCGCTCGGTGATGTAGACCATAAAGTCCTCGTGAGGGATTTTTGGCAGGCGTATCATCTGGCCGAAATGGTAGAACGGCGAAGTCTTCTTCTCGAAGATGGCCTCCATCATGGACTCCTGGCTACCGAGCAGAATATAGTTCAAGTTCTTCTGGTGCTGCATCAGCGACCGAAGCTGCTTGTCGAACCCTTTCTTGATTTTGAGCACCTCCTGAAACTCGTCGAGCACGATTATCAGCCGTTTGTCGGGCGACGTCACCTTGTCCACCAGTGCCATTGCATCCTCCAGCAGTACGCTGGTGTTGGCCGACGGGTGGAAGCTGACCTCCATTGCCCCTGTGACGGGGTTGGAGGATACTGTAGGAATGACTCGAAAGTGCGACATCGCGTGGCGCACCTTCTCCATCTGGAAGCGTTTGAAGATGGCCCTCAGCAGTTGAGACGCGAAATCTTCCATGCTCAGCACATACTGCAGGTCGAGCTGTAGGATGGGACGGTCGGTTTGCGAGAGTACACGCTGCACCAGGCTACTCTTTCCAAAACGGCGGGGGCTGATAAGCACGATATGGTTTTCGCTGTCCAGTTTCTGTGCCAGCTGGGTCGTTTCTGCCACCCTATCGGTAAAAAAATCACCCTCTACTATCGTTCCGAACTTAAAAGGATTCATATTGTTAGCACTTTATGATTGCGAAAATCTTCGCAACGAAATTTTTCGCAAAAATACGGATAAAATTTTAATCAGCAAAATATTTTCACAAACTTTTTGTCATTTCTGAAAAAAAGTGTATCTTTGCAGTCTCAAAAAAAGATAATGACGACTATCAAATATAGACAGTTATGCTATCGGAAGCCATGTTCCGATACCCGTAGGATACAGCCATTTTTGATTGCTGTCTTATTGCTATTCCTTTTGCCGTCAAATCTTTTTGCTCAGCAGAAGCACGCTTTGCTAATAGGAATATCCGACTATCCTCAATACAAAGACTCCGATGCTTCGTGGAGCCGTATACATGGAGCAAATGACGTACAGTTACTATCGCCGATATTATCCAAACAGGGATTCAAGGTTACAACACTCACCAACAAATCTGCAACTCATAGTTCGATAGAGAAGAGTCTTAAGAAACTTAGTCAATCAATACAACCAGGAGACATTGTATACATCCAACTCTCCGGTCACGGTCAAGCTGTTGAAGATGAGAATGAGGACGAAGTGGATGGATGGGATGAAGCGTTTATCCCTTATGATGCCAAACGTTGTTATAAGGAGAATGTCTATCGCGGAGAGAACCATTTGCTGGACGATGAGCTAAACAACCACCTAAATGCCATAAGAAAGAAAGTAGGAGAAAACGGCATTGTCTATGTAGTGATTGATGCCTGTCATGCAGGATCCGCAATAGACAGCCTGCGCAGAAGAAATTAATAAATATTTGTAAATGAGGTTGTTTTAGAGATTCCTAAGTAAGATGATATTATGTACACCAACTGATTTACTTTATAAAAATCCCAATAAGTTGTCAACCTTTTCATGAACACTGTCAACAATGTCAGGAAATTGTCAACGTCCCCAGTATATCACCTAACAAAAGCTTCAGGAAAAGGGCATTAAACTATCAACCAAAATCAGGAAAAGACAGTCATTTCCGTCGCCAAATAGAAAGAATTTGTTGATATTTTTGGAATCAATTCCGAAAAAATTATAATATTTTTGGAGTTGATTCCAAAAAAGTTGTATTTTTGCAAATGGAATCGTATCATTATTAATAAGTCAAAATTATGCAAATTATTGACCGTCCGACAGACAAAATGAGAAAGGTGGTAAGAATATTTTGCGTAAGCATAATTTTCAACTTTCAATTTTCAATTTTCAATTCTGTCACCGCCCAGGACAGCAGCTATGTGCGGCGTGTCATCTGCGACCTCTCGGCGCCGGAGATGTTCGGGCGCGGGATGCAGAATAGGGGAGACTCCATCGCAGCGGAGTACCTGCGCCAGGAACTGCGGGCGCTGGGTGTAAAGCCGTTGGGGAAGGACTATTTCCAGTATTTCCGCTTTCCCAATACGCGTACCACGCCGCCGATAGTGAAGGCCGGCTACCGTTCGCAGAACGTCTGCGGCTATATCCCCGGTGAGACGGACACGATGATTGTCTTCACCGCGCACTATGAACACCTCGGTATGCACGGCGACACCATCTTCTACGGCGCCCACGACAACGCCAGCGGCACCGCCGCCGTCCTCGACCTCGCTAGATTAGTGGGTAGTGGACAGTGGGTAGTGGATAGCATTCGTGGACAAGTGCTACCCACTACAAACTACCCACTATCCACTAAATACACCTACGTCTTCCTCTTCTTCGGCGGTGAGGAGAGTGGTCTTGTCGGCAGCGCCTACTTCGCTGATATTCCGCTTATCAAGATGAATAAGGTGAAGTTCTTGATGAATATCGACCTCTTCTGTGGCGGCGACGACGGACTTATGATTGTCAACGCCAATGCCCCGGAGACGAAGCCTTATGTCGACCTGCTGGAACAACTCAACAATGAACGACACTACGCAGCTAAGATCGGCCGTCGCGACAATGCTGCAAACAGCGACCACTGGCACCTCAGCAAGCAGTGCCCTGCAGTCTTCATCTACACCCTCGGAGGCCCCTTCGGCGGCTACCACAGCCCCACCGACACCTGCGAGGGGTGCGGGCTCGGTAACTACAACAACTTTATGACCCTCCTGAAAACTTTCTTGGAACATATTGAACAATAATTTTTCAATCACGACGTTAATAAAAAAACATTAACCTTAAATATTAACCGTTAACCGTTATTAATGAACATCCTCGTCACCGGCGGAGCCGGATTCATAGGCTCCCACACTTTGATAGAACTTTATAAGGCTGGCCACACCGCCGTGGTGGTCGACAACCTCAGCAACTCCAATCCCGTCGCCCTTCAGCGCGTGGCAGAAATCATCGGCATACCGGAAATACCTTTCTACAAGGTCGACATCCGTGACCGTGAGGGACTCGAGGGCGTCTTTGCCAAGCATAAACTTGACGCTTGCATCCATTTCGCTGGCCTCAAAGCCGTCGGCGAGAGTGTGGAGAAGCCCTGGGAGTACTACGAGAACAACATCGGCGGCACACTGACGCTGGTCGACGTGATGCGCCGTCACGGCTGCAAGAACATCATTTTCAGTTCCTCCGCCACCGTCTACGGCGACCCCGTGGAGATTCCCATCACCGAGAACTGCCCCAAGGGTCAGTGCACCAACCCCTACGGCTGGACCAAGTCCATGCTCGAGCAGGTGCTGATGGACATCCAGAAGGCCGACCCCGAATGGAACGTCGTGCTGCTGCGCTACTTCAACCCCGTGGGCGCCCATCAGAGCGGCAGGATAGGGGAGAACCCCAACGGCATCCCCAACAACCTGATGCCCTACATCACCCAGGTGGCCGTGGGCAAGCGCAAAGAGCTGGGGGTCTTTGGCAACGACTATCCCACGCCCGACGGCACCGGCGTGCGCGACTACATACATGTGGTCGACCTCGCCAACGCCCATGTCTGCGCCCTGCAGGCCATCGGCCGTCATTGCGGCATCGGCATTTACAACGTAGGCACAGGTCACGGCTATTCAGTCTTGGATATGGTGAAGGCTTTCATCCGCGTCAACGGTGTCGACGTGCCCTACAGCATCAAGCCGCGCCGTGCCGGCGACATCGCCACCTGCTATTGCAATCCCTCCAAGGCCAAAGCCGAACTGGGCTGGGAGGCCAAGTACGGCATCGACGACATGGTCCGCGACAGCTGGCACTGGCAGAGCCAAAATCCCGACGGCTACCCCGAAAAATAACGTAACTGCCTCTTTATTACCATTGTTCTACCATTGTTCTTCCATTTAAATGAAAGAACAATGGAAGAACAATGAAAGAACAGAGGTTTAAGTGGTTAATCCAGAGTGGATTACAGCGATTCGAAGAATTGTTGTATCTCGTTAAGGTTAATGGACTGATTGATAGTGTATTCCCCTACTTTTTCGCGGCGGAGGGCGGAGAGGAAGGCACCGCTGCCGAGGGCGAGGCCGAGGTCGCGGGCGAGGGATCGGATGTAGGTGCCTTTGCCGCAGTGGATACGGAAGTCGGCCTGGGGCAGGTGAGGGGGCACCTCGCCGAGGGGGTGCTGATAGAGGTGTGAGGTGAAAGGTGAAAGGTGAGAGGTATTGTTTGCGTCAGCACACCTTTCACCTTTCACCTTTAACCTTTCACCTTCCCGGAAGGCGGTGATTTCGAAGCTGTAGACGTTGACGGTCTTGGGTTGGATGGTGGCGGTGGGGTCGTCGAGACGGGCGTACTCGTAGGCCCTATGGCCGTCGATTTTCACGGCGCTGAACATGGGGGGCACCTGCTGGATGGTGCCAGTGAACTGGCGGACGGTCTCGTCGAGGAGTTCGCGTGTGATGTGCTCGTAGGGGTAGTAGTGGTCGACGGGGCGCTCGAGGTCGTAGCAGGCAGTGGTGGCGCCGAGGACCATGGTGCCGGTGTATACTTTGTCGCCATCCTGCAGCTGCGGGATGGTCTTGGTGGCCTTGCCGATGCAGACGAGGAGGAGGCCGGTGGCCAGGGGGTCGAGGGTCCCAGCATGCCCTATCTTGAATTTTTTAAGGCCGTAG
This sequence comes from uncultured Bacteroidota bacterium, assembly GCA_902776365.1. GTDB lineage: Bacteria > Bacteroidota > Bacteroidia > Bacteroidales > P3 > Colimorpha. Next base: position 384,228 of record CACYPU010000001.1, read on the forward strand.
GTATTACGCACTACGGCCTTAACTTTGTTCACCGCCTGGAAGGAGGTCCACTGGCGCGGTTTGTCGAGGGGGATGACTATGCCGTCCTGGAGCTGCTCAAGGGAAATCATAACATGTAGGGCAGGACGATGGAGAGAACACCCACCAGGGCGCAGTAGACAGCGAACCAGATGAGCTTGCCTTTCTTCACAAGGTTGATCATCCATTTGCAAGCGATGCAGCCACAGATAAATGCGGCGATAAATCCAATGATGAGGGCGAGGGGAGAGATGCCACCCATGGCGGCGCTGATTCCCTTCTCGGCCATCTCCTTGGTGTCGAGCAGTGCTTCACCGAGGATGGGAGGAATCACCATGAGGAAGGAGAACTGGGCCAGTTTCTCTTTCTTGTTGCCCAGCAGAAGACCTGTGGCGATGGTGGAACCCGAGCGGGAGATGCCGGGGAGGGCAGCAATAGCTTGGGCGATACCAATAATAAAAGCGTGGAGGGGTGAGATGTTCTCGCGCTGACGGGGTTTGGCGAAGTAGCTGAACGCGAGCAGTGAGGCGGTGACGAGGAGGCAGATACCGATGATGAGCAGGCCGTTACCGCACCACTCGGCGATGGCTTTGGTGTCGAAGAAGTCGTCGATTGTATCTTTGAAGAGCAGTCCGACGATGGCAATCGGAATCATCGAGATGAGGATGTTGACGGCATATTTCATGCCCTCGTTCCATTTCCATTTGAAGATGTCGGCGAAAATCCATACAATCTCTTTCCAGAGGATGACGCAGGTGCTGAGGACGGTGGCAACATGCACAACGACGGTGAAAGCGAGGTTGGCGTCGGGGTCTGAGAGGTCGAAGAGGGCCTGTCCGATGGCGATGTGACCGCTGGAGGAGATGGGGAGGTATTCGGTGAATCCCTGTACAATACCGAGGATAAGTGATTGTATCCAGTCCATATATTCTTATTTTCTGCTTTTGAACATGATGGCGAAGATTTCGACCACGAAACCGAGGACGATGAGGATAGGTGCCACAGTGAGGCGACGGGAGTCGAACATCTCGGGGTTGAAGGTGTTGGGGTCGTCGCTGCCGCCGCCGCTGAGGAGGATGTATCCGACGGCGAGGATGAGGATGCCCACACCCATCAGGATGTAGTTGAGGGGGCCGAAAGCGAGCTGGAAGTTGAGCTTGTGCTCTTTGGTCGCGGCGGTGTTGTTGGTGGTTTTGGCCACAGTGTTTATGTTGTTCTTTTTCATTGTCTTGTGGTATTATTTTTTGGCTATATGAATTCGGATGGTGATGGCGGTGGAGAGGTAGGCGATGAGAATGCCCACGAGGATGACGAGGAGCGAGATGAGAGCGTACCAGAGAAGGTGCTCGCTGCCGAGGAGGTCGAGCTTGAAGCCGTTGCTGAAAGCCCAGATGGCGATGAAGTTGAGGATGCCGGCAACAAGGCCGCCAATGGCGCCGTAGGCTATGCTGCGGAGGCGGAAGGGGCGACCGATGAAGGAGGGCTTGGCGCCGACGAGCCGCATCGTGGCGATGGTGTCGCGGCGGCTGAAGATGGCGATGCGGATGAGGCTATTGATGAGTACGACGGAGATGATGAGCAGCAGGGTGATGAAGAAGATGAGGAACCAGGTGAGCTTGTAGAAGATTTCGAGGAGCTGGTGGACCATGCCCTGCCGGTTGGGAAGCTCGGCGAAGTCGGTGGAGACGTTGCAGTTGCAGGATTTCTCGACCGTGGCGCAGAACTGTTTGTAGTTGGTCGACGAGGTGTCGGGAATGATGGAGGCGTTGAAGTTGACGAGGAGGTGGGGGCTGATGGGGTTGTATTCGATGAATTCGATAAAGTCGTCTCCGAGGTCTTCGGCGAGTTCGTTGGCGGCAGCTTCTTTCGATTTGTATTCCACGTGCTTCACGTTGGGCAGGCCGGCAATGATGGCCGAGTCGGCACGTGCCAGCGAGTCGCAGACGTTGTCGGGCGTGTTTTCGGGGAGGAGGAGCGTGACGTCGACAGTAATGCGCTCCTGAGCGTCGTGGGTGATTCGATAGGCGTGGTACTCGATGGTGACGAGCAAGCTGAGCATGAACAGCACCAAGGAGATGCCAAGAATGGTGGCACCATGGGTCCCCCAGAGATTTACTTTATTCTTCACTTGGTTGTTTGTTTAAGGGTTTAAGGGGTTTAAAAGGTTTAAAGGGTTTAAGGGGTTGGGCTTGTGACCTTTTTGACCTTTTAAGCGAAGCGTGGTTAGCCCCACGAACTTGCTGAGTGAACCTTTTATACCTTTTAATCCTAAAAAATTAATTCGCCAACATCACCGGCATAACGAGCATAAGGATGTCGTCTTTCTTCTCGCTATCGTCGTCACCATAGGGGAAGATGATGCCTGCTCGTGAGGGGTGCGAAAGTTCGACGAGCACCTGCTCGCTGTCGAGGTAGGAAATCATCTCGGTGAGAAACTTGGCGTTGAAGCCGATGTCCATCGGGTCGCCTTCATACTGGCAGGGTAGCGACTCTCGGGCGTTGTTGGACAGCTCGAGGTCTTCGGCCGAGATCTCCAGCTGCTCCTTGCCGATGGAGAGGCGCACCTGGCGGGTGGCTTCCGAGGCGAAGATGCTGACGCGCTTCAGCGTGTTGAGGAACGACAGGCGGTCCAGGATGAGCTTGTTGGGGTTGTCCTTGGGAATGGCGGCCTCGTAGTTGGGGTAGCGGCCGTCGACAAGGCGGCAGACGATGTAGAAGTTGTCGAAGGTGATGAAGAGGTTGGTGTTGTTGTATTCCACGGTCACCTCGGTCTCTTCCTTGCGGCCGGCGAGGATATTCTTGACGATAATGATGGGCTTCTTGGGGAGGATGAAATTGGTGCTCTCGTCCGACGAGACGTCTTTGCGGCGGTAGCGGACAAGCTTGTGGGCGTCGGTGGCCACGAAGGTCACCCCGTCGGGCGTCATCTCGCAGTAGATGCCGCTCATCTGCTGGTGCATCTCGTCGTTAGAGGTGGCGAAAACGGTCTTGTTGATAGCATTCACCAGGGCCTCGCTGTTCATCACCACACGGCTCGTGCTCTCGGCCACAGGCATGGTGGGATACGTGGCGGCGTCGAGGCCGGCAAGGTGGTACTGGCCCTTGCCCGAGGCTATCTCGATGTTGTAATTGCTCTGGTTCACGTCGAAGGTCAGCGGCACATCGTCGAAGGTTTTCAGGATGTCCAGGAGCATCTTCGACGGAACGGCGACCTCTTCGGGGTTGTCCATGTGGCCCGTCTCCACGGTGAGGCGCGCCAGGAGGGTCGTGGTCAGGTCGGTGGTCTTGATGGTGAGGCTGTTTTCCTCCAGGTGGAAATGGAAACAGTTGATAATGGGCATGGTGTTGCTCGAGGAAAGCACTCCGCTGAGCGACTGCAACTGCTTCAGTAGCTGTTGACTGTTGACGATGAATTTCATATTGTTATATTATTATTTGTTCTATTTTGAAAATGCAAAAATACAAAAAAAGTGAAAAATGTGTGGTGAAAAGTGAAAAATTTTTTAACAACTTTTCCCCACTCTCCTCTCATTTCCCATTTCCCATCTCCCACTCACTCAACCGAGATATCGAGAAACACCCCCTCGGGAAGGTGCAGGTCCGACCAATGGATGGAGCAGTTGGCCCGCGAGTACTTGTCGTCGAGGTAGAACGTCCCCGAGAGTTTGTCGCCCTTGTAGAGCCGGCACCCCGGGTCGTAAAGGATGACGGCGTTGGAATAGTGCGCGCCATTCACCGTGTAGGCAACGCCGATGCTGTCGGGACTGCTGAGGTCGACAACGAATCCGGCATCCTGGGTCGAGCCGAAAGAGGCGTTGCATTCGCGCACATCCACGATGGTCCCACGGAAAGCTATCTCGTCATGCTTGACGCAGCCGGTCAATAGGGTTGAAAAGGTTAAAAAGGTTGAAAAGGTCAGAAGGAACGACCCCCTCAAACCCCTCGAACCTCTTAAACCTCTTAAACCCTTTAAACCTCTTAAACCTCTTAAACCTCTTAAACCTCTTAAACCCTTTAAACCCTTTAAACCCTTTAAACCTCTTAAACCTCTTAAACCCTTTAAACCCTTAAAATAGTCGCAGTGCTTCATTGAGTGATGTCTTTTTGTCTGTTGATTCTTTTCTTTGTCCTATAATCAGCGCGCAGCTCACGCTGTACTCGCCGGCCGGGAAATGCTTCTGGTAGCTGCCCGGAATCACCACGCTGCGGGCCGGCACCCGCCCTATGTATGTGACCGGCTCGGGCCCGGTGACGTCGATAATATGCGTCGAGGCGGTGATTACGGTACCTGAGCCCAGCACAGCCTCGTGCTCGATATGTGCCCCTTCGACGATAATGCAGCGGCTGCCGATAAAGCAATTGTCCTCCACAATCACCGGAGCCGCCTGTACGGGCTCCAGCACGCCGCCGATGCCCACGCCGCCGCTCAAGTGCACATTCTTGCCTATCTGCGCACAGCTGCCCACCGTCGCCCAAGTGTCCACCATCGTCCCCGTGTCTACGTAGGCGCCGATATTCACATACGAGGGCATCAGGATAGTCCCCGGGGCAAGGTAGGCCCCGTAACGCGCCACTGCCGGCGGCACCACACGCACGCCGCCCTCGGCATAATGGCGCTTCAGCGCTATCTTGTCGTGATACTCCATTGGCCCCGCCTCCAGGGTCTCCATCCCGCAAACGGGGAAATACAGCAGCACCGCCTTCTTCACCCACTCGTTGACAACCCAAGAGTTGTCTGGCAAGTCGGCAGGCTCCGCCACGCGCAACTCCCCCCTGTCCAGGAGACCTATCGCCTCCAGTACCGCCTCGCGGTATTCCTCTTTCTCCAGGAGCTCTCTGCGCTCCCAGGCTTCTTCTATATGCTTTTTCATCTCAATAAAAGTATTGTTCCGGTTAGTTTCTGTTGTTTCTGTGGCTGCATCCGCGTGCGGTACTGCAGCGTGTAGACGTATGCTCCCTGCGGACAGGGTTCGCCCCCACGCGTGCCGTCCCACCGGGCGTCGACACCTTCGAGGTGGCAGATGAGCAGTCCTTCGCGGTTATATATCCAGAGCTCCATCTCCACCACATCCTGCAGCACCGGTTGCCACGTGCTATTCGTGCTCTCCCCGGGAGTGAAGACATTCGGCGTGAAAACCGCCGACCGGTCTATAACCACCACACCCCTCGCCGTATCCGTGCAACCCTCCTCGCTAATCGCCACCAGCGTCACCGGCAGCGAGTCCGCCTCCACAGGATAAACGTATTCCACGTGGCGCTCCCCATACAGGTCGCCCTCTATCTCCCATTGGCACGTCGCATTGTAATGCGAGCAATCGTAGAAATCAACCCCCAGGTTCGACAACGTCACCACCTGCGGCACCACCCTCATCTCCGCCTTCAGCTCCTCTCGCAGGATACCCAGATGCAGCGTCACCAGCGAATCGCACCCGTACCTGTTGGTGAACAGCCGCGGATAAACGCCCGTCCTGTCATAATAGACACCGTCGAACATGTAGCCCTCCGACTTGCACACCGTGTCGTAGATATGGATGTCATCGTGCGGCAGCGCCGTCAGCGTCACTCCCACAACACTGTCGCACCCCTCGGCCGTCGTCAGCGTGAACGAGTACTCTCCCGTCCTCTCCAGCAAACTGTCTCCCACCGCCAGCGGTTCATTGTCGCAAATCGTAGTGTCGATATCTATATGGTAGGTCGCATTCACCTCCAGCGTCAGCGTCACCATGCTGTCGGCTCCGTGCACGTCGAGGAGGTTGAGTGTGAGGGTGCCCGCGCTGTCAAACAGCTCTCCTCCCCACAGGTACGGCAGCTCATTGTCGCAAATCGTCCGCCTATAATGGTACCGGTGGTTCCTCCACACCGTCAGCCTGTAGCCTATCGTACTGTCGCATCCGTAACTGTTCGTGTACCCGAACACCGTGTCCGTACTCTCCCCGAACGCCACCCCGCAGAACACCGCCGGCAGGTCATTCTCCACCACCTCCTCCTCCCTCTCCCAGTGGTGCGACGGAAACACCGTCAGATGCAGCACCACCACACTGTCGGCTCCCTCCGTCGTCAATGCCCTCAGCGTGTCCACCGTCGAGGCCTCATAACTGTTGCCTGCCCAGTGATAGGGTGTCGTGCTCGCGCAGACCGTGTCGAACACCTCCCCGAACTTGTTCCTCGCAACATGAAGCGTGAAGCTCACATTGCTGTCGCACCCCGCCGCCGTCGTGTCAGCAAAAAGTGTGTCCGTGACATCGTCGTAGAACAAGGTTCCGTGGAAAGAGTAGGGGAGGTCGTTCTCCACAACAGAGACTTGCCGATGAAGGTTGTACACCGGGTGCACCACCACATGTGTCATCTGGATACTGTCGCAGCCGTGCACCGAAAGGGTGTTTACGGGCACCTCGGTCGAGGTCGTGTAGGTGTGCCCCTGCCAGTGGCAACTCCCGCAACCCTCCACCACAGTGTCGATTTCGTAGTTCGGGTGCACCGTCACAGCCACCGTGCTGTCGATATCCTCGCCGCACGACGAGGTGATATGGTACGTGTAGTAGACCGTCGTGTCGTGTGTCAGGTCCTCCGGCGCCTGGATCGTGAAGGTCGAGTCGTTCAGAACGGTCACGCCGTAGCCACTTACGCTGTAGCCCTCCACCTCGCAGTCGTCGGGAATCAGTGCGTCGTTCAGCGCCAGTTCCCATTCGAAAATGTAGCCGTTATCGCCGCTCCACCCGTCCAGTACCTCTATGTACCAGTCTCCGTTCAGCGGGCAGCCAATCAGCGACGAGAAATTCTGGTCCGGGTGGTAGAAATTCGTCCTCGCACCCACATTCGATGAATCTATCTTCCCTCCGTGTGCGTGCCCGTACCGGTAGATAATGCCGTCGTCGCTCGCCGAAGTATGTGCATACGAGTAGCCTGAAGTCGTATTGTTGCTCCAGCAATAGTTCCAACCCTCTCCGTGCTCATTCCCCAAAGCCGACGAATCGCATTTGTGCGAACTATTCTCCCCATCCTGCGGGTCGCCCAGGTACGTCCCCATCTCCACATTGTTCCCCGCCGACCATCCCCTGTGGTTGCTCGGAATCGTGCTCGTGCAACTCGACGTGCCATTGTTGCTATACTTCAGCAGCGACGCCTTCTGGTCGTTCGGACACGTGATGCCAATGTAGATGTCGCCTATCCACGAATGCTCCATGTTCAGGCGCACATACTTGATGTCCTGCACCGAGGTGATGGTGGCACCGGTAGCAAACGCCGTGAAATTCACATGCGAGCGGTACGAGCACCCCAGCGTCCCGCACGGCACACCGTCCGGCAGGAAAATCCGCTCGCTGTGCCCCAGCGTCGTACCCTCATGTCCCACCACCACATCGTGTGTCGTCATATACCCGAACGTCACCGTCCGCGTGCTCCCCGCGCACATCTCACTCGGCACACTGAAGCTAACCAACCTCTGCCCCTGCACCCAATTCAAAAATGAAAAAACAAAAAAAACACCCAAGCAAGCCACCCTGCGCAGCCCGCCAACCTCCGTCCTCCGTCCTCTTTCCTCTATCATCCCTTCTTTCTCCATTTTCCTCCATAAACGCAAAAATACATAAAAAATTGTTTATTATTTTAAAAACTGCTATTTTTTTCCCCATTTTCATTTTTATTCGTATATTTGCAAAAAATAAAAACTACTATAATATGAAGCAACTCATTGAATGCGTGCCCAATATCAGCGAAGGCCGCAACATGGATATCATCAATCAGGTCACCGCCGAGATCGAAAAAGTCGACGGCGTCAAGCTCCTCGACGTAGACCCCGGCCAGACCACCAACCGCACCGTCATCACCTTCGTCGGCGAACCCGAGCCCGTCCTCGAAGCCGCCTACCAGGTCGTCAAGAAAGCCGCCGAACTCATCGACATGTCCCAGCACCACGGCGCTCACCCACGCCAGGGAGCCACCGACGTCTGCCCCCTCATCCCCGTCTCCAACATCTCCATGGACGAGGTCGTCCAATACGCCCACAAGCTCGGCCGCCGCCTCGGCGACGAACTCCAAATCCCCATCTACTGCTACGAAAACGCCGCCTTCATCCCCGAACGCCGCAACCTCGCCTACTGCCGCACCGGCGAGTACGAGAGCCTCTCCTCACGCCTCGGCACCGACCAGTGGAAACCCGACTTCGGCCCCAACGCCTGGAACAACCACACCGCCCACACCGGCGCCACCCAGGTCGGCGCCCGCGACTTCCTCGTCGCCATCAACTACAACCTCAACACCACCTCCACACGCCGCGCCAACGCCATCGCCTTCGACGTCCGCGAGAAAGGCCGTCCCAAACGCGAAGGTGGCAAACCCAGCGGCAAGCCCATCAAGGACGAGAACGGCAAAACCATCATGATCCCCGGCACCCTCAAAGGAACCAAAGCCATCGGCTGGTACATCGAGGACTACGGCATCGCTCAGGTCTCCATGAATATCACCTCCATCAAGGTCGCCCCCGTGCACCTCTGCTTCGACGAAGTCTGCCGCTGCGCCCAGAACCGCGGCCTCCGCGTCACCGGCTGCGAAATCGTCGGCCTCATCCCCAAGAGCGTCCTCATCGACGCCGGCCGCTACTACCTCGCCAAGCAGCAACGCTCCCTCGGCGTCAGCGAGGAAGAAATTATGAAGGTCGCCATCAAGAGCATGGGCCTCGACGACCTCAAACCCTTCGACCCCAAAGAAAAAGTCATTGAATATCTGATAGAAGACCACAGCAAGAAAAAACTCGTCGACCTCACCTGCCGCGGCTTCTGCGACGAGACCGCCAGCGAAAGCCCCGCCCCCGGCGGCGGCTCCGTCTCCGCCTACATGGGCGCCCTCGCCGCCTCCCTCGGCACCATGGTCGCCAACCTCACCGGCGGCAAAGCCGCCTACGACGACGACTGGGAAAAATTCTCCGACGTCGCCGTCAAAGGCCAGGCCCTGAAGGACGAACTCCTCCACCTCGTCGACGAGGACACCGCCGCCTTCAACAAGATTATGGACGCCTTCGGCCTCCCCAAGAAAACCGACGACGAGAAAGCCGCCCGCAGCGCCGCCATCCAAGAGGCTACAAAATTCGCCACCGAAGTCCCCTTCCGCACCATGCAGCGCTCCCTCGAAGCCTTCGAAATCTGCCGCGCTATGGTCGAATGGGGCAACCCCAACTCCGTCACCGACGGCGGCGTCGGCTCCCTGGCAGCCCGCAGCGCCGTCATGGGTGCCCACCTCAACGTGAAAATCAACGCCTCCTCCCTCAAAGACGAGGCCTTCAAGGCCGACATCCTCGCCCGTGCCCAGGCCATCGAGGACGAAGCCATCAAGCAGGAAGCCGAAATCCTGAAGATTGTCAACGAAAAAATTGGTTTGTAATATGAAAAAGAAAGTTTTTGCTATCGCAGCCCTCGTAATGCTTGTGGCCGGACTGGCCGCCAGCTGCACCCACAACACCTGCCCCGCCTACCGTGGCTCCACCGCCATGGTAATGGCTGAATAACCCCTTGGGCGCATAACGATTTTACTCCACTGTGTGGCTGTCGACGCGCCACGCAGTGGAGTATTGTAATCAAAAAAACTATGACCAATCTGGCGGCGTACCGGCAAAAGTGATTAAACACTTGGACAATGACTAAACGCAAGATAATCAACGACCCGGTATATGACGGGTTCCTCTCCGTCGACGACCCTGTGATACTGAAGGTCATCGAACATCCCTGGTTCCAGCGGCAACGCCGCATCAAGCAGCTGGGACTCACCCACCTTGTCTATCCCGGAGCCATGCACACACGCTTCAGCCACATGCTGGGAGCGTTGAACCTTATGGGACGGGCGCTGGAGGTGCTGCGGCAGAAGGGAGTGGAAATCAGTGACGAGGAGTGCCGCGCCGCCAAGCTGGCCATCCTCCTGCACGACCTCGGACACGGCCCATTCTCGCACACCAGCGAGCGTGTGCTGGTCGACGTGCCGCACGAGGAAATTACACTGCTGATGATGCAGCGCATCAATAAAGAAATGAATGGCGCGTTGGATATGGCCATCGCTATCTTCTCCAACACTTACCCCAAACACTTTCTTCACCAGCTAGTGAGCAGTCAGTTGGACATGGACCGTCTCGACTACCTGGGACGCGACAGTTTCTTTACCGGCGTCAGTGAAGGGATAGTTGGCACCGACCGCATCATCAGCATGTTGAATGTTCATAACGACGAACTGGTCGTCGACGAGAAGGGCATCTACAGCGTGGAAAAATTCATCATCAGCCGCCGCCTGATGTACTGGCAGGTCTACATGCATAAGACCGTCATCGCCGCCGACCAGTTGCTGCTGAACATCCTCCGCCGTGCCCGCGAACTGAATGTCTCTCCTTTCACCTTTCAACTTTCACCTTTCAACCTCGACCGCTTCGCCGAGGTGGATGACGACGACATCATGGTGGCAGTGAAGCACTGGCAGCACTCGGACGACGAGATACTCTGCACCTTGTGTAAGAATATGGTCAACCGCCGCTTGCCCGCCATACGTTTCAGCAACGAGCCCTTCCCCGAGACCTCGCCCTCCTACTTCGAGGGTACCGGCCAACTCCGCAACCGTTCCTACGACTTCAACGACCAGGAAATCAAAGTTCTGTACAAAGACGGCCGCTGCCTCCCCATCAGCGAAGCCAGCGACCAGCTCGACCGCCACTTCCTCGAAAAACAGGTCACCAAATACTATTATTACTACCCCAAAGTGGAAGAATAAAAAATTATTTCTGTGCGATTTATTTTTTTTTCGTACATTTGCACTTTCCATTCTTTGGGGTGGAAAGTGTAATTTTTTGAAAACAAAGAAAATAGAATAGAATGAGAAAACTCGCTGTTGTCGCTTTTGGCGGAAATGCACTGCTTCGCAGTGGCCAGAAGGGCACCTACAAAGAGCAACTGGAGAACGTGGAGAACACCTGCGAGAGCCTCTGCGCCCTGTTGAAAAGAAACTATAACATCGTGATTGGTCACGGCAACGGTCCCCAGGTGGGCAACGTGATGCTGCAGCACGAGGCTGGCAAGCTGACCGGCGTCGAGGCCATGCCGATGGACTTCTGCGTGGCTGAGACCCAGGGCTCGATTGCCTACCTTATCGAGATGGGGCTGCGCAACGTGATGGCCCGCAACGACATTCAGCGCGATGTGGTGACCCTCATCACCCAAGTGGCTGTCAACAAGCTGGACCCGATGTTCCAGAATCCCACCAAGCCTGTGGGACCTTACTACACCAAGGAGCAGGCCGAAGAGTTTGCCCGCGAGACCGGTGCCAAGTATAAGGAGGACCCCAAGGGCAACGGCTGGCGCAAGGTGGTGGCTTCGCCCAAGCCTGTGCGTATCAACAACATCAAGATAGTGAAGCAGTTGGCTGCCGCTGGCCACATTGTGGTCACCGTGGGTGGCGGCGGCATCCCTGTGGTGGAGGAGAGCGACTATGTGCGTGGCGTCGAAGCCGTTATCGACAAGGACCTCGCCTCGGCCCTCTGCGCCGTCGAGATAGGTGCCGATGAGTTCTACATTCTCACCGACGTACCCAAGGTCTACATCAACTTCCGCAAGGAGAACGAGCAGGCCCTCGACACCATCACCATCGCTCAGGCCAAGCAGTACCTCGAGGAGGGACAGTTTGCCGAAGGCTCGATGGCGCCCAAGGTGCGTGCCGCCATCATGTTCGTCGAGAAGGGTGGCAAGGAGTGCATCATCACCGAGGCCGGCCAGTTGGACAACCCCAACTGCGGCACCCGCATTGTGAGATGAATGTGTAAATCCGTGAATGTTTGAATGTGAAAATCCAAAGATTAACAAATTAGCAAATTAACAAATTAATAAATTCAATAATTATGGCTTACAATCTTAGAAACCGCAATTTCCTGAAGATCCTCGACTTTTCGCCGAAGGAGCTCAACTATCTGCTCGACCTGGCCCGCGAACTGAAACGCGCTAAATATGCAGGTACCGAGAAACCGACTCTCACTGGCAAGAACATTGCCCTCATCTTCGAGAAGACTTCGACCCGCACCCGCTGCGCTTTTGAGGTCGGTGCCAAAGACCAGGGTGCCCATGTGACCTACCTCGGTCCCACCGGCAGCCAGATTGGCATCAAGGAGAGCATGAAAGACACCGCCCGCGTCCTCGGTCGCATGTTCGACGGTATCGAATATCGTGGCTTCGACCAGGCCACCGTCGAGGAACTCGCCGAATATGCCGGCGTCCCCGTGTGGAACGGTCTCACCGCTGAGGCTCACCCCACCCAGATTCTGGCCGACCTCCTCACTATCCAGGAGCACACCGACAAACCCCTCAATCAGGTGAAGTTCGCCTATATCGGCGATGCCCGCTACAACATGGGCAACAGTCTGATGGTTGGTGGCGTTAAGATGGGTATGGACATCCGCATCATCGCCCCCAAGAAGCTGCAGCCTGCTAAGGATCTCGTCAAGAAGTGCCAGGAGATCGCCAAGGAAACCGGCGCCAAGCTCACCGTTACCGACGATGTGGAGAAGGGCGTGAAGGGCCTCGACTTCATCTACACCGACATCTGGGTGTCGATGGGCGAACCCGACAGCGTGTGGAAAGAGCGCATCAAGATGCTGATGCCCTATCAGGTCAACGCTGCCCTGATGAAGAAGACCGGCAATCCCAAGTGCAAATTCATGCACTGCCTGCCCGCTTACCACAATTTGGAGACCAAAGCCGGCCGCGACGTCCACGAGAAATTCGGTCTCAATGGCATCGAGGTCACTGAGGATGTCTTCGAAAGCGAGAACAGCATCGTCTTCGACGAGGCCGAGAACCGTATGCACACTATCAAGGCCGTCATGGTGGCCACTCTGGGTGACTAATTATGATAGCTGATCTGTTTACAGGTAGTGGAGTGGCCAGCACAGTGTTGATGCTGGCCATCTCCATCTTTGCAGGCCTTCTGCTTGGCAAAATCAAGGTCAAGGGTGTCACCCTCGGCATCACTTGGGTGCTCTTCGTGGGCATAGCCCTCAGCGCATTGATGAGCCTATATGGCGTAGACTTCAACAATCAGACCATTCCCCTTGAGGCAAAGAAATATGCAGGGGATCACATGAATCATCATATGCTCCATTTTATCAAGGAGTTTGGTCTTATTCTCTTCGTTACTGGAGTGGGACTTCAAGTGGGTCCTGGATTCTTCAAGTCGTTTAAAAAAGGTGGCTTGAGCATGAATATCATGGCCTTGGTCAATGTTGCTCTAGGCGTCGCTATCACTGTGTTGATTGCCAAACTGGCCAATCAGGGACTGACCGATATGGCAGGCGTCTACACAGGAGCCATCACCAATACCCCGGGTCTCTCTGCTGCGCAAGCGGCTATTGAGGATCCTCGTATCGGTGGCGATCCCAATAAGCTGGCTACCGGATATGCTTTGGCCTACCCGTTGGCAGTGGTGGGCATGATTGTCACATGTCTCATTCTGCGTCCAAAGAATATTGCCGCTGAACCCACCGTAGCCGAAGGTGACACTGCGGTTACTGCTACCGGCAAGAAAAAAGGTGGAATCTTACTCATTCCCATCTTCGTCATCATTGCTCTTGGCATTGTGCTGGGCCAGATTCCTATTCCTGTTGGACTGAAAGCTCCTGTGAAGTTGGGTCTCGCTGGAGGCCCCCTTGTGGTAGCCCTCGTCGTAGGATGGCTGGGTGTGAAGAAGGGATGGTTTGGCACCGATTTCACCGATGGTCAGGGCGTCCACATGCTGCGTGAGGCGGGTATCGCCCTCTTCCTTGCTGCTGTAGGTCTTGGCGCCGGCGCCGATTTCGTCGCCAATGTCAGTGTCCACTATATGTGGGTTGTCTATGGCATCATCATCACCATGGTGCCGCCGCTGCTAGTGGCCGGCTTTGGCCGTTTTGTCCTAAAGATGAATTGGTACACTCTGGCAGGCTTCATCGGCGGAAGCCACACCGACCCGCCGACGCTGGCTTTCGCCAACACGGTGGCTCCCGAAGGCTGTAAGCTGCCCAACACCGGCTACGCCACCGTCTACCCCCTCACCATGTTCCTCCGCATCTTCACCGCACAGCTGCTGGTCCTGATGGCATGAGGAAACTGGCAATTATAATGATGCTTCTTTGGACTGCGTCGGCTTCGGCGCAGTCCGAAGTGTATCATGTCGTTGTCGACAAGAATGCTACTGCCACAGAGCGTTATGCTGCCGCACAATTGCGCGAGTTCCTCTACAAAGGGCAGCTGGGCACCGACACTGTCGCCAAGAAGCAAGGCACTGTCTATGTCGGCAATACAAAGTATCTTCGCCAGCATTTTGCCGCGTATATCGACAGTCTTCACGACGACGGCTACCTCATCTGTGGCGACGGCAAAAACCTCTGCCTGTATGGGGCAGGGGAGAAGGGCACCCTCTATGCCGTCTATGCCTATCTGGAGAAAATAGGCTACCGCTGCTACACACCTACGGCCTTGATTATTCCCGACATCTTCGGTATCGAGGTGCCTGTGTGCCATGAGGTGAGTAATCCTGCTTTCACCTACCGCGAGGTGTCGTACTATTACCCCAACCACAGCCAGCTGTACGCCGACTGGCACCACCTGCATACTGTGGCTGACCGCGACAGTCTCTTCGGCATGTTCGTCCACACCTTCAAGGATTTGATTCCTCCGGCTCGTTATTTTGACGCACATCCCGAATGGTTTTCATTGAACAACGGCCGCCGCAGTCGCGACGGACAGCTATGCCTCTCCAATCCTGCCGTGCTTGAAGAACTCTGCCGTCGCCTAGCTGACACCATGGCTACCGCCCCCGAGAAGAAGATGTGGTCGGTCAGCAACAACGACAACTACAACGCCTGCCAGTGTCCCGAGTGTCTGCACATGGACAGCCTCTATGGCGGTCCTACGGGTACACTGCTGCATTTCGTCAATCAGGTGGCACGCCGTTTTCCCGACAAGACCATCTCCACCTTGGCCTATCAGTATACACGCTGCGCTCCAACCAATCCCCGAGGTGAAGCCCGAGAAAAATGTGAACATTATGTTCTGCTCCATTGAGTGCGGCCGTGAGTTGCCCATCGCCGACAATTCGCGCGAAGCCTCCTTCCGCAAGGACATGGAAGACTGGAGCCGCCTGACGGATAATCTTTTCATGTGGGACTATGTGGTGCAGTTCCGCAACTTCTGGAACCCTTTCCCCAATCTCCATGTATTGCAGCCCAACCTCCAGTTCTTCCGCAAGAACGGCGTGCGCATGATGTTTGAGCAGGCTACGGGTGCCGACAACATCACCTCCTGGATGGACATCCGCTGCTACATGCTTGCCAAGCTGCTGTGGAACCCCGATGCCAATATAGACTCCATCATGGCCGACTTCTACCAGGGCTACTATGGTGAGTCGGGCAAATATGTGAAAGAGATTATCGATACCATGACATCGGCGCTCATCCAGAGCGGCCAACGGCTCGACATCTACGGCTATCCTGTCGATGCCGCAGAGGGCTACCTCTCGCCCGACAGGATGCGTCTATACGACTCTTTGATGTTCGAAGCTGAAGAAACTTTGATGTTCGAATCCGTAGAAACAGATGGCGTCGATTCTGCCCTTCTCCGACGACTTAAATACTTTTGGACACCGTTGGTATTTGCCCGAGTTGAATTGTCAGCCAACTCCATTCCAGGCTATTCAGGAAGACCAGCGGATATAATGGCTTTCCTTCGTGGTCTTTTCTCAAATTTAGAGGAGTTTGAAGTGCCGCAGATGATGGAGATGGGCATCACTCCGCAAGAGTACTTCGAAACCATGGACCATTGGTTTGACAAGCGATGGAAAAACAAGGCGCAAGATAAGAGTGTCACCCTGCACCATCCGGCCACTGCGCCCTACAACACTGCCGGCCTCACCGACGGCGAAGCGGGCATCATAGATTATCGACATCACTGGCTCGGTTTTTGGGGCGACACCCTCGACGCCGTCATCGACCTCGGCGACACCATTCTCATCCATGAGATAAGCATGGACTTCTTTTTCTATCCTCTTTCATGGATATTCCTGCCGCAACGGATAGAATTCCTAGGCTCTGTCGATGGCAACAATTGGCAAAGCCTGGAGGTCTTCACACCCGAGAACCCCATAATCCTCGCCACTCCCTCCATCAAGACTTTCTCCTATTCATCACTCATCACTCAACATTCAACATTCAACACTTACCGCTACCTCCGCGTCATTGCCGCTCCCCCGGCGGAAATTCCTGCCTGGCACCGTGCCGCAGGGCAGAAACCATGGATATTCACTGATGAAATCATTGTGAAATAAGAATTAAGAATTAAAAATTAAGAATTATGCGACACTATCGTCTTGCACTCCTTGCACTCCTTGCACTTCCTGCTCTCCCCAATGTATCGGCTCAGGACACCACTCATACAATCAAACTCTACGGCTTCGTCCGCAACTACCTCACCTTCGATTCCCGCCAAACCTACACCGTCATCGGTGGTGAATACAACATGATACCCTTTGACGAACGATGGAACGAGGATAATAGCGAAGACCTCAACGATGTGGCTTCCATGCAGCTGCAGGCTCTTACCTCACGATTTGGTATAAATATCTCAGGTCCGCAGCTCTGGGGATGGAACACCAGCGGCAAGCTGGAAGGTGACTTCGGCGGCTTCGGCACCAACAATACCGTCCTCCGGCTCCGCCTGGCTTATGTGAAACTTTCCAAGGGCGGCAGCGAGCTGCTCGTCGGACAAGATTGGCACCCGCTCTCGGGTGACATCATGCCCGACGTCCTTGGCATGGCCGCCGGCGCACCCTTCCGCCCCCACAGCCGCACACCGCAGATTCGCGGCACTAGGTATTGGGGCTCCTTTGGCTATACAGCCGCACTCTTGTGGCAGCTGCAGTATATGAACAACGGTCCTACCTCGCCCTCCAATCCCGCCAGCACCAACAGCATCGACTTCGCCCACAATGCCCTCTGGCCCGAAGCCTTCCTGGGGCTCAACTACAAACAGGGGCCGTGGTATGCCCAGGTGGGTGTCGACGTGCAGAAGATTTGTCCTCGCACTCACGCCCTCGTTGGCGGCGTCACCAAAAAAGTCGACGAGAGCGTCACTTCCATCACCCCCACGCTCTACGCCCAGTATGTCGAAGGTCCTTGGAGCGTGAAGTTCCGCACTCTCTTGGCGCAGAACACCTCACACCTCAATCAACTTGTCGGCTATGGCGTCACCTCCGTCAACGCTGACGGCTCGTGGAGTTATGCGCCATTGCGTGCCACCATCAGCTACTTGAATATCGCCTATGGCAAGAAGGTGCGCTGCAACCTCTTTTTGGGCTACATGAAAAACCTCGGGGCAGGGGAGGACCTTTGGATCGACCCCGCCACCAATAGTTATCATATATATATGAAAGGCGGAGAGATCTTCACCCACCTTAACAGCGTCTGGCGCATCGCCCCCTCCATCTCCTTCAACGTCAAAGCCTTCAACATCGGTCTCGAATACGAGCTCACCGCCTGCACCTATGGAGACATCGCCACCGACGGCTCCATCCTCCTCAACGACAACCTCCGCAACGTCCTCAACCACCGCCTCTGCGCCTTAGTGAAATACAACTTTTAACAATTTCTCCCTCACATTATAAGAATTCAAAACGCCCTCCCGGAAGGAAGGGCGTTTGGTTGATATGTAGGAAGGAAATGTGTTATTATTCCGCCAAATAAATGGTTGTCGGCCTAAGCCGACACCTCGGCCGGTTCTGCGGTCAGCGCCTCGTCTAGGGATTTCGAGGTCTCGCCTTTCTCGATGTTGAAGAAGACGTGCTCCTCGTCGGCGGTGATTTTCACCGTGTCGCCGGGCAGGATGTCGGACTTGATGATTTGGTCGGCAAGGTCATCCTCGACATAGCGCTGGATGGCGCGGCGCAGCGGACGGGCACCATACTGCTCGTCCCAGCCCTTGCTGACGATGAAGTCCTTGGCCTTCTCGTCCATCTCCACCTCGAAGCCCATCTTGCGGATGCGTCCGAAGAGGCCGCGCAGCTCGATGTCGATAATCTTGTGTATCTCCTCGCGACCCAGCGAGTTGAAGTAGATGATGTCGTCGATACGGTTGATGAACTCTGGCGCGAAAGCCTTCTTGAGGCTCTTCTCGATGACGTCGCGCTGCATGGCGGCTTTCTCGGCCTCGCGGGCCTTGGTGCTGAAGCCCACACCCACGCCGAAGTCCTTCAGCTGGCGGCTGCCGACGTTGGAGGTCATGATGACGATGGTGTTGCGGAAGTCCACCTTGCGGCCGATGCCGTCGGTGAGCTGTCCGTCGTCCAACACCTGCAGCAGCACGTTGAAGACGTCGGGGTGTGCCTTCTCGATCTCGTCCAAAAGCACAATGCTGTAAGGCTTGCGGCGCACACGCTCGGTGAGCTGTCCGCCTTCCTCGTATCCCACGTATCCCGGAGGCGCTCCGATGAGGCGGCTCACGGCGAATTTCTCCATGTATTCGCTCATGTCGATGCGTATCATGGCCTGCTCCGAGTCGAAGAGGTATTTGGCCAGAATCTTGGTGAGGTAGGTCTTGCCGACGCCCGTTGGGCCGAGGAAGAGGAATGAGCCGATGGGGCGGTTGGGGTCCTTGAGGCCCGCGCGGTTGCGGCGGATGGCCTTGGCAATCTGCGCAATGGCTTCGTCCTGACCCACGACGCTGCCCTTGAGCTCTTTCTCCATGCTCAGCAGGCGGTTGCTCTCGCTCTCGGCGATGCGTTCCATGGGCACGCCGGTCATCATGGCCACCACAGAGGCCACGTCCTGGTCGGTGACCTTCACCTGGCGCTCGCGCTCGTCGGCATCCCACTGACGCTTCATGTCCTCGAGCTTGGCGGTGAGGTCGCGCTCCTGGTCGCGCAGCTCTGCGGCCTCGCTGTAGCGCTTTGTGGCCAGCACCTCCTTCTTCTTCGCCACTATCTTCGCAACCTCCTGCTCGAGGGTGACGATTTCCTCGGGCACCTGCATATTGGCGATATGCACGCGTGCGCCGGCCTCGTCGAGGGCGTCGATGGCCTTGTCGGGCTGCAGACGGTCGCTGACATAGCGCTCGGTGAGCTCCACACAGGCCTTCACGGCCTCGGGGGTATATTTCACCAGGTGGTGCTCCTCGTACTTCTCCTTGATATTGTCGAGAATTTCGAGGGTTTCCTCTACGGTGGCGGGCTCCACGAGCACCTTCTGGAAGCGGCGCTCGAGGGCGGTGTCTTTCTCGATATATTGGCGGTATTCGTCGAGCGTCGTGGTGCCTATGCACTGGATGACGCCTCGTGCCAACGCGGGCTTGAACATATTGCTGGCGTCGAGGCTTCCGCTGGCCGAGCCGGCACCCACGATGGTGTGTATCTCGTCGATGAAGATGATGATTTCGGGATGCTGTTCGAGCTCGTTGATGACGGCTTTCATGCGTTCCTCGAACTGGCCGCGATATTTCGTGCCGGCCACGAGACCCGCCAGGTCGAGGCTCAGCAGGCGCTTGCCGTAGAGTGTGCGGGGCACGCGGCCTTCGGCGATGCGCATGGCCAGGCCCTCGGCGATGGCGCTCTTGCCCACGCCGCTCTCGCCGATGAGGATGGGGTTGTTCTTCTTGCGACGGCTGAGAATCTGCGCTATGCGGTCCATCTCGCGCTGGCGTCCCACGATGGGGTCGAGCTTGCCCTCTTCGGCCAGCTTGGTGAGGTCGCGTCCGAAGTTCTCCAGCGCCGGCGTCCCGCTCTTCCCTTTTTCGCTTTTCACTTTCCCTTTTTCACTTTCAAGGATGGGGTCGGCGAAGGCGTCGTCGTTGTCGTCCTCCGAGGTCTGGGTGCTGAAGTCGGGAGTGCGTCCCGGCTCCACGCCGCTGTCCGAGCGCACCAGCTTCGAGAAGCGGTCGTAATCCACGCCCTCCTTGTTGAGCAGCGTGGCCACCAGGTTCTCGCCCTCCTGCAGCATGGCCAGGATGAGGTGCTCGGTGCGTATCTCGGGCGATTTCATCTTCACGCTCTCAAGGTAGCTCAGCCTCAGCACCTTCTCGGTCTGACGCAGCATGGGCAATTCGCTGTCCTCGGCATAGCGCACATCGCTGCCGGCCTGACTCACCTGACTCTCCATCTTGTTGCGCAGCGCTACGGTGTCCACATTCAGCGTCTCCAGCATCGTCATGCCCGAGCATATCTCGAGGCGTCCCATGCCCAGGAAGAGGTGCTCCACGCCGATGCCGCCGTTCTTCAGACGGATGGCTTCCTCGCGGCTGAACGATATCGCTTTCCTTGTATTTTCACTCAAGTTGGCTTCCATATTTTTCTTAGTTGGTAGTTGGTAGTTTGTAGTTGGTAGTCAGTTTTTGGCGCATCAGCCAACTACCAACTATCAACTGTCCACTACCCACTGATTTCGAAATGCAAAAGTACTACAATTATCTCTATTGCAAATTCCATGCCAAAGATTCTTTTCAACAGCGGTTTGTGAATTTAGAGTAACGGTTAACGTTTAAAGTTTAAGGTTTAAGGTTTAAGGTTACCCTTCTCCCATCAACTTGCTATCAACTTAATATCAAGTAGCGCCTTTAACATTCTTCCTTACGAGGCTGTTTGATATTAATAAACGTTGTTTGCTTGAATAAAATTTTGCCAATCCAGAAAAAATGCGTATCTTTGCAGTCAATTAGATAAAGAGTGATGACACAACAGAATGCTATACAACTTTTTGAGGGGAAACAGGTTAGGATAGCCTGGAATGAGGAGGAGGAGAAGTACTATTTCTCCATCGTGGATGTGGTGCAGATATTGACAGAGCAACCCACAACGCGCAAGGCAAGTACCTACTGGGCGGTGCTCAAGAAACGCTTGAAAGAGGAAGGTGCTGATGAACTGCTTACAAATTGTAAGCAGTTGAAATTACCCGCCGCTGATGGTAAGAATCGCGATACCGATGTGGCTGATTTACAGCAGATGCTGCGCATTATCCAATCCATCCCTTCCAAGAAAGCTGAACCCATCAAGCAGTGGCTCTCCGAGGTGGGCGCACAGCGTATCGACCAGATGATTGACCCCGAGTTGACCTTCCAGATGGCCGTCGAGGACTACCGACGTCAAGGGTATAGCGAACGCTGGATAGAGAACCGCCTCAAGTCCATCCGCACACGAAAGGAACTTACAGACGAGTGGGAGCGTTCGGGTGTGAAGGAGCAGAAAGACTTCGCCATCCTCACCAATATTCTCACCAAGGCGTGGAGTGGTATGACCACTGGCGAATATAAGCGTTACAAGGGGCTCACCAAGGAGAATTTGCGAGACAATATGACCAACTTGGAATTGGCGTTGAACACATTGGCTGAGGCCGCTACCACAGAGATTTCGCGCAACCGCAATCCCAAGACAATGAAGGAAAACAAGCGGGTAGCGCAAAGTGGAGGTAAGGCCGCTAAAGCAGCACGTGATGAGGTGGAGAAACAGATAGGACATAGTGTTATCTCTCACGAGTGAGCTTCCGACTACCTGCTGCCTGTAGAAGATGCAGAGGTGAAAGAAATAGAGAATATCAAAGAAAAATAGTATCTTTGCACCGTGAAACCAAAACGATAATTTATGGTAAAAAACAAAAGGATAGAATAGTAATAAAGTCATAATCGAAGAATTCTTCCTCCGTATGGTTTTTTCATGCGGAGGAAACTTTTTTTTGTGGTTTCGATTTTTATTTGTATTTTTGCAGTCGCAAACGGGGAGAAATCCGTTTGCCGAAAGAAAGCGCATTTTCGCCTTATTCCGAGATTGAGAAACTGGACACTTCTTAATGATGTAAAGGGATTTGGGAAAATGAATGCTCCAGATGGATTGCGTATCCAGTGGAGCGATTCATTCTACCTTATTGTTTACATCTGGGAGTCCAGCCCATCAATCTCTGATAAGGGCAGATGGATTGGCTCCACTTTCTTCCGTTGTTGTAATTGCACCGGGCCGTGGATGGGGGAAAACAAATGATAAAAACAGGCAGATCGAAATATGGAACAGTACGTGAGTTTTTGGATTGGGTAAAAGAAATTCGAGAAAAAAACGAGCAAAATCAACTTCTTGACAGAACAAGAATCTTTTACCGAGGACAAAGCAATCACAATTGGCCAATACTGCCATATGTATTCCGGACGGATAAAGGAATATATCGGGAGTACGAACTATACAATCAAGCCCGTTGTCTTGCCTGGGATGTGTTGTCAGATAGTCGTACCCCCATGGAAATGCTGGTACGAATGCAGCATTTCGGATTACCAACTAGACTCATTGATGTAACACACAACCCTATTGTTGCCCTCTTCTTTGCATGTGATGGTTCTCCCCGAAATAATGGATGCATATATTGGGGCTCAAATGAACACCTGTGTAATGACAAGTTCGCAGATGCAATCGCAAGGGAAGTAATAGAATATGATAGGGGTGATTATTGTTGCAAGGATATCCGAAGATTTTTTCCGGAGACATTCTCCAATATTGAGGAATGGTCAGATTCCGATAAAACCCGACTAGTATTTTGTATTAATGGTCTCAGTCGACCATATTACATACTTCCACCTTATAACAATAGTCGGATAAAGGCTCAAAAAGGGGCATTTATTATTCCGCCGTTGTTATGTTCTTATATGGATGTCGTCCCCACTGAAGATGCATTGTATCATGGGGTTAAACGAAATATCGACTATAAATCATACTCTATACCGATTATGGGAGGCAATAAGTATATTTTCCAACCAGAGTTGTATGTCATCCCATCTAAGTTTAAACAGGGTATTCTCGCTGAACTAAGCGAAATGGGCATAGACAGAGCGTCCCTTTTCCCAGATAATATCGAGGCACTGATGAATCAGATTGCAGGCTCTGTGAGATTAAAAAATATGGATTTCTCATTTGAATCGTTGAACAATTAAAAAATAAGAAAATGAATTATAAAAGCATTACGTTTAGAATTATAGCATTTGCTGTGCTTTTATGCAGCACATTACAAATCCATGCACAAGCAAAGAGTGAGTCATGGTATCGTAATTATTTCAGAGAGCATATTGATGAATTAGATCCGATAGAGGGTATTTATTCGGTTTCATGTGCTGGAATAAAAACATTATTAGGAACGGAAACTTCAAGAGAAACTGAAAAAACTCATTTTTTTATTGCTAAATATAAAGATAATGTTTTTGGTGTCTTTGAAGGAGATGATAGAAGTGTGTATGCTGCCATAAAAAGAATCGGTGAAACAAACGTATATGAATTTATTAGGCACTATCCTGATGGAGATAATGGTAGTGAAGCGTCTACAGATTTTCATTTAAAGTCTTTGTTTTATTTTCAAATTGTCCAACCAGTTCCTTTAAAAGCAGTAAGATATACTCTTGATTATAATGCAGCAAGGCGATATGGATTAACAAGCACATTCGACAATATAAGAATTACTATGCAATATGAATTTGTTAAAGAATATCCTACGCAATCCATGTATGAAGCAGCTATTACTGCAGCACAAAAGAAACACGAAGAAGAATCGAAACCTTCAGAATGGTCAGGTACTGGTTGGGTACTCGGAAACGGATATCTGGTAACCAATCACCATGTAACAGATGGGGCAAGAACAATCAATGTGAAAGGCATTGGTGGAGATATGAATACTGGCTATTCTGCTGAGGTGGTTGCTTCGGACAAGGTGAATGATATTTCCATTCTTAAAATAACCGACAGGCGCTTCGTTGGATTTGGGGCGCGACAGTATGGCGTGACTACTCGAATGGCTGATGTCGGAGAGGACGTATTTGTGCTAGGGTATCCCCTTACTCAGGCATTGGGTAATGAAATAAAGCTCACTAACGGTATTATTAGTTCTCGTACGGGTTATCAAGGTGACGTGGCCTGCTATCAGATATCGGCACCTGTGCAACCCGGCAACAGCGGAGGCCCAATGTTCGACAGCAAAGGGAACATCATTGGCATTGTGGTAGCAGGTGTGCCTGGTGCGGAGAATGTGGGCTATGCAATTAAAACATCCTACCTCAAAATTCTAATCGAAAGTGCAGGATTGAACATAGCATTCCCTTCCAATAACACAATATCAACCCTCTCACTAGCAGAGAAGGTGAAGCGAGTGAAGAATTTTGTGTATTATATCGAATGCAGTAAATAGGTCCTCCTGTTTGTCTTTTTTTGTCCTTTTTAGACTCTAATGAAACTCTCATGTAAGTCTCACTTGGGTCTCACCTACCAATTTGCCGACAAAAACATATCGCCTCCCATCGGTAGGCACGCCGAGGGTAAAAAAAAGGCCGTCTACTAGGCATCAAATTAGTGTCTTGTGCATTTGTTGTTCGCTTGTTGTTCGCTTTTAAAGCGAACAACAAATGATTTTTCAAGGGTTCGAGGCCCTTAAAGGCAGAATGTTCGCTCAGTGTTGATAAAAAAGCAGATTTCTTTTTGGTATGTCGAAAAAAAATTGTATCTTTGTTTTTTAGTGCAAGGGTGAGGTGTGGATATAATAATTTAGTATACAATAATATAATATAATAACGAACTACTGATGACTACCGAAAACGAGAGAATCAAGAGGGTTGATATAGAGCAGACGATGAAGACTGCTTATATCGACTATGCTATGTCGGTGATTGTGGCTAGGGCGCTGCCCGATGTGCGCGACGGCTTCAAGCCTGTGCACCGCCGCATTCTGTACTCGATGAACGAGAACGGTATCCTTTACAACACTCCTACGAAGAAGAGCGCACGTATCGTGGGCGACGTGATGGGTAAGTACCACCCCCACGGCGACTCGAGCATCTACGGCGCCCTGGTGCGTCTGGCTCAGGACTGGTCGATGCGCTACACGCTGGTGGACGGCCAGGGTAACTTTGGCTCCATCGACGGCGACTCGCCGGCAGCCATGCGTTATACCGAGGCGCGCCTGAAGCAGATAAGCAACGAGCTGGTGGCCGATATCGACAAGAATACCGTCGACATGGTGCCCACCTACGACAACGAGGGCGAGGAGCCCAGTGTGCTGCCCGCCAAGCTGCCCAACCTGCTTATCAACGGCTCCAACGGCATCGCCGTCGGTATGGCCACCAACATGCCCACCCACAACCTCCGCGAGGTGCTGGAGGGCTGCATGGCCTTCATCGACAACCGCGATATCACCATCGAGGAGCTGATGCAGTATGTGAAGGCTCCCGACTTCCCGCTAGGTGGCATTATCTATGGCTACAACGGCGTGCGCGAGGCCTACACCACGGGTCGCGGCAGCATCATCATCCGTGCCATCACCGAGATTGAGGAGGATGCCAAGGGCCGCAATATGATTGTGGCGTCGACCATCCCCTACGGCGTGAACAAGGCCGAGATGATCAAGAAGACCGCCGACTTGGTGAAGGCCGGCAAGATCGAGGGTATCACCGATATCCGCGACGAGAGCGACAAGGACGGCATCCGTGTGGTGTACATGCTGCGTCACGATGTGGTCCCCAACGTGATTCTGAACAAGCTGTTCCAGCTCACCGAGCTGCAGAGCAGCTTCCCCGTGAATAATATCGCCCTGGTGCATGGACGTCCGCAGCTGCTGAACCTGAAGCAGCTCATCCAGTACTTCGTGGAGCACCGCGAGGAGGTGGTGACGCGCCGCACGCAGTTCGAGATGGACGAGGCCATGCGCCGCGCCCACATCCTCGAAGGTCTGCTCCGCGCCATCGACATCATTGACGAAATTGTGGCCCTCATCCGTGCCAGCAAGACGCCCGACGAGGCACGTCAGGGACTCATGGACCAGTACCAGTTCAGCGACCTGCAGGCCCGCGCCATCGTCGACATGCGTCTGGCTCAGCTCACCGGCTTGCAGCACCAGAAACTCCAGGACGAGTACGACGAGAAGATGCGATTCATCGAGCGCTGCAAGGAGATTCTCGGCAACCACGACGTGCTGATGCAGGTCATCAAGGGCGAGCTCAACGAGCTGAAGGAGAAATACGGTGACGACCGTCGCACCATCATCAAATACGATGCCGCCAACTTCCGCATCGAGGACACCATCCCCGACGAGCAAGTGGTCATCACCATCAGCCACATGGGCTATATCAAGCGCACCCCGCTCACCGAATATCGCGCCCAGAGTCGCGGCGGCGTGGGCTCGAAGGGCAGCGCCGTGAGGAGTGAGGACTTCGTGGAGCACATCTTCACCTGCACGAATCACAACTACCTGCTCTTCTTCACCGAGAAGGGCCGCTGCTACTGGATGCGCGCCTTCGAGGTGCCCGAGGGCGAGAAGAACACCAAGGGCCGTCCCATCCTCAACTGCATCAATATTGAGCCGGGCGACAAGGTGAAGGCCTACGTCAACGTGGAGAGCCTGAGCGACAGCGAGTATGTAGGCAACCACTACATCGTGATGTGCACCAAGAACGGCATCGTGAAGAAGACCCCGCTGGAGGCCTACTCGCGTCCGAGGACCAACGGTATCATCGCCGTGGGCATCCGCGAGGGCGACGAGCTGCTCACCGCCTGCCTCACCGACGGCGAGAGCTACATGCTCATTGCCTCGAAGAAGGGTAAGGTGATGATATGCCCCGAGAAGGAGTTCCGCTCGATGGGCCGTGGCGCCAGCGGCGTGAAGGGCATGGAGCTCGACGGCGACGACGATGCCGCCATCGAGATGCTCTGCCTGCCCAGCGAAGAGGAGAACCTGCTGGTGGTCACCGAGCACGGCTACGGCAAGCGCTCGAGCCTGAAGGACTACCGCGCCACCGTACACCGCGGCGGCAAGGGCGTGAAGGCCATGCAAATTACCGAGAAGACGGGTCCGCTGGTGGCTGTCACCAATGTCACCGAGGATCACGACCTGATGATTATCACGCGCAGCGGCATCACCATCCGCATGAAGGTGGCCGACCTCCGCGTCCTCGGCCGTGCTACGCAGGGTGTGAAACTCATCGACCTTCGCGGTAAGAACTTCATCGCCTCCATCACTAAGGTGCCGACAGAAAACGAGGAAGAAACTCCGGAGACTCCGGAGAACCTTGAAGTACCGGAAAGTGCGGAAAATTTTACTCCCGAGAGCAATAATTCCGAAGGAAACGATACAAAATAGGTGAAAGGTGAAAAAAATATGAATTAAAAAACCAAAGAACAATAAACAATAAAACAAGATGAAAATGAAAAAGCTTGTCATGACCGCCACCTTCGTGGCTTTTGCACTGGCCGTCGGCGCACAGTCGCTGAATGTGTCGAGCGCTTTCCAGGACATGAGAAAGAACTATCTGAACAAGGCCAAGGCCGAGATCGACGCCGCCTGTCTCCACGAGAGCACGAAGGACGAGGCCAAGACCTGGTGCTACAAGGCTCTGATTTATGCCCGCATCGGTGGCGACGCTCAGAGCAAGAAGCCTAAATATCCCAACCTGGCTCCCGATTGGGCCGAGCAGGCCTACACCGCCGCCCTCGAATGCCAGCGTCTGGACACCAAGAAAGAGTTTGCCGACCAGGTGAATGAGGTGTTCAGCTTTGTGGCCAACGAGTATTACAACCAGGCTCGCGCCGCCTACGATGCCAAGGATTATGCCAAAGCCATCGAGCTCGCCGATAAGTCTATCACTGGCTTCAACAACTCGGGCAAGAGCCAGTATGCCCAGGATGCCATGTTCATTGCAGGTGTGAGTGCTGTAGCTACGCAGGACACCGTCAACACCCTCAAGTACTTCAACCAGATGGTGAACAAGAAAACCAACAACAACTATGTCTATAACACCCTCTTCAGAATCTACAGGTCGCAGGGCGACAAGTCCAACGCCATGAAACTGGCCAACAGATATGTGAAGAACTGCAAGAACGACTACCGCTCCTATCTGATGCTCGCCGAGGGCTACCTGCTGGACGACAATGTGGAGAAGAGCAAGGAGCAGATCAACACCGTGCTGGAAATGACCAAGGATTCGGTGAACCTCTACCCGCTGGTGCTGGTTCTGTCGGGTGACCTGCTGGCCAACAGCGGTGACTATGACGGCGCCATCGCCAAGTACAACGAGAGCCTCACGCTGAAACCCAACCAGTTTGAAGCCAACTTCGGCCTCGGCGGCATGTACTTCAACCGCGCTGCCGACAAGACCAACGCTGCCAACCAGATTGACCCCTTTGACGAGGAGAAGGCCGGTCTCTATGACAAGCTGAACGAAGAGGCAAAGGCTCTGTATGGTCAGTCGATTGCCAACCTGGAGAAGGCCATCGCCTATATCGACGGCTTGACCGACGAGAACCAGAAAGCCGCCATGCGTGTGAACCTTTACAACGCACTGACCGCTCTCGAGACCTCCTATACCAAGGTGGACATGCTGAACGAGGCACAGGCCATCAAGGTCCGCAAGGAAGCGATGCTCAAGCAGCAATAAAGAATGCACTAATGCGTTAATGCATTAGTGATATTTGTCCACGGACACAATAAAAAAGGCGTTTCGTTGTTATTAAGGCAATGAAACGCTTTTTTTTCTATATATTGCTCGTATTCGTTGCTCAGTGGTCGGTGGTCAGTGCGCAGGGTGTGGTGGAAGGTGTGGTGACCGATGCCAAGAGCGGCCAGCCGCTGGAGTATGTCAACGTCGGCGTGCCAGGCAACAGTTCGGGAGCGGTCACCAATTCGAAAGGTTTCTACCGCTTGGAGCTCAAGAGTAGTGACAGCGTGACGGTGCGTTTCTCATTCACCGGCTACGAAGCGGCGCATAAGCGAGTGCTGCCGCAGCGTGGACGTACCGAACTCAACATACAACTCAAACCCATGGCCACGCAGCTGGACGCTGTGGAGGTGAGCGATGAACAGACGCGTCAGAGCACCTTCACGCGCATCGATGCCGAGCGGCTCGACCAGACCGTAGGTCCCACAGGTGGCGTGGAGGGCGTCATCAAGATGCTGCCCGACGTGCAGTCGAACAACGAGCTTTCGAGCCAGTATTCGGTGCGAGGAGGTTCTTTCGACGAGAACCTCGTATACATCAACGGAGTGGAGATTTTCCGACCGATGCTGATTCGCAGTGGCCAGCAGGAGGGCATGAGCATCATCAACCCCGACCTGGTGGACAATATCCTTTTCTCGCCCGGAGGCTTCGACGTGGCCTATGGCGACAAACTCTCTTCCGTCCTCGACATTACCTACCGCAATACCGCTCCGCTGACAGATTCGTGTTCCATCAAGGGCAAGGTCAGCGCCAGCCTGCTGGGTGGCTCGGCCACCGTGCAGGGCAGGGTGGGGGAGCGCTGGAGTTATGCCGTAGGATTGCGTCGCCACAGCAACCAGTATGTTCTCGGCAGCATGGACACCAAGGGCAGTTACACCACTTCCTATACCGATATCCAGGCGTTGCTGGGATATAAGGTGAGCGACAAGCTGGACCTTGGCCTGCTGGCCGTAGCCACCCGCAATGTCTATGGTCTTGTACCCGAAAGCCAGACGACGGCCTTTGGCAGCGCCCTGCAGCCAGGTATGGAGATTGACATCTACTTCGACGGCCAGGAACAGGACCGCTACAATACGTTGCTCGGTGCCTTCACGGCCGACTGGCGTCCCAACGAGGAATGGCATGTGCAGGGCAACCTGTCGGTGCAGCATATCAACGAGAGCGAGCGATACGATGTGCAGAGCCAATACTGGCTTTACCAGATAGCTACGGGCGAGTCCACCGACGATACCACACGTTTCGACCGCGGCGTGGGCACCTTCCTCGAGCATGCACGCAACCGTCTCACCACCGATATCGTCAGCCTCGACATCAAGGCCAACCGCTATGCCAAGCTGGGCAGCTGGGACATGGGGTTGAAGGTGCAGCTGGAGAAAATTGACGACCACCTGAGGGAATGGAAGTGGGTCGATTCCTCGGGATTCTCCATACCCTCCGTCATCCTGCCTTTCGGCGACAGCACCAATCTGCCGGTGAACCCAGTATTGCAGCAGTATGCCCACTCGAACAGCTCGATGCAGACCTGGCGTATGGCAGGCTTTCTGCAGCGTGAGTTGAACTTCCACACCCGCCGTGGCGACGACATCAAGGTGCTGCTGGGTGTGCGTGGACAGCTTTACGCCAGCCACATGGAGAGCAACGGTGTGGTCGATGACTTCGGCCCGCGGTGGACGGTGAGCCCTCGCGCGAGCATCAACTACATGCCTGCTGGGCAGAGCGACCTGCTGTTCCGTCTGGCGGCAGGCATGTATAGCCAGGCTCCCTTCTACCGTGAATACCGCCGCGACGACGGCCAGCTGGTGCCCGGTGTGAAACCCCAGAATTCATGGCAGGTGACGGCCACCACCGACTACCGTTTCCGCTTGTGGGACAAGCCTTTCACACTCACCGCCGACCTCTACTACAAATATCTCACCAACTTGATTCCCTATGAGGTAGACAACTTGCGTCTGCGCTACAAGCCCGACGAAACGGCGGTGGGATATGCCGTGGGCTTGAGTGTAAGACTCAACGCCGAGCTCATCAAAGGTCTCGAGTCGTGGGCCAGCCTCTCCATCATGAAGACCCAGGAGGACATCGAAGGCGACGCTTACGGATGGCTCGACCGACCCACCGACCAGCGCATCTCCTTCAAGGTGTTCCTGCAGGACAACGTGCCCGACATGCCGTGGTGGAGGATGAGCCTCAACTTGGTCTATGCCACAGGTATGCCTATCATGACGCCCTTCGGAAACAACGGAGGCGACTACCTACGTCTGCCCGCCTACTACCGTATCGACTGGGGCAACACCATCCGTCTCTCGCAGTTCGAGGGCCTGAAACACAAGAAAATCTTCCGCATAGTGGAGGATATCCAGATAGGCATCGAGGTGTTCAACCTCTTCAATTTCCGCAATGTTGTCTCCTACCTTTGGGTGGCCGACATCGACAACATCCCGCGCCGTGTACCCAACTACCTCACCGCTCGCCAGTTGAACCTTAAAATAACAGTCCTCTTCTAATGATACAGATTCCCGACACCGCAAGCCTCTCGCCCCGCACCTTTCAACTCTCCAACGGTCGCACGCTCTATGCTTATCCCTCGGACAGCACGGAGTTGGTGAAGATTGACTTCCTTTATGAGGCCGGCACCGCCTACCAGCCCCAGAAACTGGTGGCAGGGGCAGCCAACAACCTCTATGCTGTTGCCAGCCAAGAGATGGATGCGCAGCATTTGTCGGAATTCTTCGACTATCGCGGCATCTTGGTCGACCACAACTCGGATGTGCTGCACTGCTCGTCGAGTTTCTATACCCTGCACCGCCATCTTGATGCGCTGCTGCCGGTGTTGGAGTCGCTGGTTCACAGGCCTGCTTTCCCAGAAGAGGAGTTGGAAGTGTTCAAAAACAAACGTCGGCAGAAGCTACTAGCGTTGAGGCAGAAATCGTCGGAAGTGGCACGGAGACTATACTATACCGCGCTCTTTGGCGACGACCATCCCCTGGGGCGCTATGTCGACCCCGAGGATGCCGACAGACTCAACTCCGATATCGTGAAGAAGTTCTACGAAGAATATCATCGCGGTGGCGATATGGACATCATCGTCAGTGGCAAGGTCGACGACCGGTTTTTCGCCGCCCTCGATAACGCTTTCGGCCACGATGCCCCGACTGCTTCACACGTCAATATCCAAACGCTAGCGCCATCAAGCACTCACACAATCACGCAATCAAACAGTCAAGCAATCCCCAGCTCCGTCCAAACCACTGTGCGCGTGGGGCGTATTCTGCCTTTGCGATGGGACGACCCTGACTATGCGTATTTTATGGTACTCACCACGCTGCTGGGTGGCTATTTTGGCTCGCGCCTGATGAGCAACTTGCGCGAGGACAAGGGCTACACCTATGGTATCTATGCCCGTACGCAAGTCTACCGCGGTG
Source organism: uncultured Bacteroidota bacterium (assembly GCA_902776365.1). Classification (GTDB taxonomy): domain Bacteria; phylum Bacteroidota; class Bacteroidia; order Bacteroidales; family P3; genus Colimorpha. The sequence continues at coordinate 416,143 of CACYPU010000001.1, forward strand.
TCATCGTTTTCTTCATCACCGCCGATGTGGCGGGTGCTGTCGCCGCCGATGCCGAGAAAGAAATCCTCCATGAGTTGCAGCGTCTGATAGACGAGCCTGTTAGTCAGGAGGAACTCGACCTTGTGCGAGTTGTCCTTGCTGGCGACTTTATCCGTTCTGTCGACGGGGTCTTCGAGCGTGGCGCCCGTTTGGGCGATATGCTGGGAACCCATGTTTCTGAGCAACTCACCGACAACCTGCGCGAGGCGTTGAACACAGTGGCACCGGATAAAATACAACAACTGGCCGCCCGCTATCTTCAGGGCGACCAGCTGTGTGTGTGTCGTGCCGGTGTCGTTTAACGGCAGGCTAGCGACCGATTTTATTTCGCCTTTGTTAATACTATTGTATCATTAAACGGGTAAAGGCCAATGATAAAAGGGCCATGTTCCATGTTGTCCACATAAATTCCCAAAACACGGTCTTTGTTTTCTCCGCTGTAATCTCCGTCACCGTCACCCATCATAGTGTATTTCTCAATGACCAATTCGTTTTTGTCATTGATAAACCCTGAGATTTGTGCGTTTGACTCAAAAAAGCTGAGTTCTGCAGTCCATTTCTTTGAGGCTTCAAGATTAATCACATGGTCAAAGGAAAACCAATCTTGAAAATCAGGATTGTATACTGACGTGTTCCACTGATATTTTCCGGCCACAATGGAAGTGACGTCATTTCCTGTGATGTTTGAAGCGGGGGTGGAATCATTGTTTGATTTGCAAGAGGCCAGCATCAAACCTGAAAGGAAAAGGATAGCGGCAAGTTTGGATAGATGTTTCATATCTCGTTATTGTTTAATTCTGTCGTTTGTTTTGCTTTTTTCTTTTCGCGGTTCACATGGATCAGCAAAGCCACAGTTTCGAAGACCAGCATGGTGGCAAAGCCGATGCAGAAGGCAAGGGTGAAGCTCTTGGCTTGGTCAGTGTGCGTGAAGAGGTAGGAGGCTAGCACCACGAGGTGGATGAAAAGCACTGCTACGGTGGCGCCGAGGAAATATTGCACAAACTGGCGTGGCGACTTGTTCATGCTTTTGACCACGACGAAATGCTGGATGCCGGTGATGATGGCGAAGTAGAATGCCAGGATGGGCATGACGAGGTGGAAGTCGGAGCGGGAGAAGAGCAGCACCGAGAAGGCTGCCGCCACCAGCAACAGCGTCACAATGGCCAAAGCTATGTAGTAACGTTTCATTACTCAGCGAATTTCATGGTTTCCTTGGTGGTGAACTTCTCGCAGTAGTGGCATCGCAGCTTGAGGTTCTCCTTGTCGACGACGTAGAACTTGGTGGGTACCACTTCGGCGTTGGTGATGCACTTGGGGTTGGCGCAGCGGATGAAATTCTCCACATGGTCGGGGATTTCCGCTTTGAATTTCTTCACCACCTTGTAGTCTTCGATGTCGATGATGGAGGCAAAGGGAGCCACGAGGGCTATCTTGCTTACCTCTGGGGCAGAGAAATGTTTGTTTTTGATTTTGACAATGCCTTTCTTGCCGAGCTTGCCGCTGCTGAGGTAGTTGCCGATGAGGACTTCGTCTTTATATTTCTCGAGGCCAAGGATGCGGATGACCTGGTATACCGATTCGGTGGGGATGTGGTCGATGACGGTACCATTTTCGATAGCGCTGACCACCATTTCTTTCTTGTTTTCCATAATTAACTATTATCTATTAACTATTATCTATTATCTGACACCTAAAATGGCGGCCATGAGAGCTTGGCGGACGTAGACGCCGTTCTGAGCCTGCTGGAAGTAATAGGCGTAGGGGGTGGAGTCGACGTCGGTGGTGATTTCGTTGACGCGGGGCAGCGGGTGGAGGATGCGCATGTTCTCCTTGCAGCCCTTGAGCATGTCGGCGGTGAGGATGCAGGAGTCTTTCACGCGCTCATACTCCATGGGATCAGGGAAGCGCTCGCGCTGCACGCGGGTCATATAGATGATGTCGGCGGTGGGGATGACGTCGCGGAGGTCGGTGTACTGATAGTATTTCAGGCCTGCATCCTTGATGCTCATCTTGACGGAGGAGGGCAATTTGAGCTCCTGTGGCGAGACGAGATGGAAGGTGGCGTTGAAGTTGCACATGGCCTGCACGAGGGAGTGGACGGTGCGGCCGTACTTGAGGTCGCCCACCATAGCAATCTGCAGGTTGTCGAGAGTGCCCTGGGTCTTGCGGATGCTGTAGAGGTCGAGCATGCATTGGGTGGGGTGCTGGTTGGCGCCGTCGCCGGCGTTGATGACGGGCACCGATGCCACCTCGGAGGCGTAGCGCGAGGAGCCCTCCTTGGGGTTGCGCATGACGATGAGGTCGCTGTAGGAGGAGACCATCACGATGGTGTCGTGCAGGCTCTCGCCTTTTTGGACGCTGGTGCCACCCGGGTCGGAGAAGCCAATAATGCGGGCGCCAAGCTGGTTGGCGGCACTCTCAAAACTCAAGCGGGTACGTGTCGACGGCTCGAAGAAAAGCGTTGCCACCACCTTGTCGCTCAAGATTTTCTGTTTTGGATTCTTTTCGAATCCCTCGGCGATGTCCAGCACCTGGATGTATTCCTCTTTTGAGAAATCGGTGATGGAAATCAGGTTGCGTCCTTTTAAACTACTCATAATATATATTGTTTGATTGTTTGATTGCGTTAACTCTTAGTTCTTACTTTTTATTTTTCAAAGCCAATTCTCGGTTGACCAGGGCGTTCTCCATCTGGGGGTTGATGGCGAGGGCTTTGTCGAAATATTCGATGGCCCGCTCGTAGTCGTGGTAGTGGGTCAGTTCTATCCAGCCGAGGTTGTGCCATGCATCGGCGGAGTGTTCGTTGATGTCGAGCATCTGATGGTAAAGAGACTCGGCTTTGTCGAAATCCTCGCGGCCTTGATAGAACATTGCCAGCGCATAGAGGGTGTTAGTGTTGGAGGGGTCGAGTTGGAGGGCGGTGTTCAGATACTCCAGCGCCATGTTCTCGCCACGACTCGCATAGAGCACTCCCAGTTCTTCGAAGGCCAGAGCGTAGTCGGGATATTTGTCGCAGACACGGCGGAAAAACTGCACGGCGGTGGCTGTGTCGCCTTTTTCCTTGTAGATATAGCCTTTCATGAAGAGGGCGGCCCGATTGTTTTCATCTTTCGCGGTGACCTTGGAGAGGTAATCCAGCGAACGGTCATAGTCCTTACTGTCAAAGGTGATTTCGCCCATCTTCAGCAGCACTTCCATATTGTCGGGAGCCACTTCCTCGGCATGCTGCAACACCTTGTAGCACTCGGTCATATTGCCGTTTTTCAGGCAGATGTCAGCTTTGAGAAGCATGAAGTCGACATTGTCGGGTTCGCTACGTAAGGCTTTGTCGATGTCGAGAAGGGCTTCGTTGTTGCGACCCATGCGGAAGAGCACCTGTGCACGGAGGAAGTGCGACTGGATGTCGTCGGGGTTCTTCTCCAACTGCAGGTCGAGTTTCTCGAGTTTCACGCTGTCCGACATATCGTCGGTGATAACCAAGGAGTTGTCGTTTCCATGACAACCCACGACAAGCACCGCAACAGCCAACAGGATGATATGTTTTATTCTGGTCATAAAATGTCTGTCAAATCTATCTGCACAATTATTCTATATCTTATTACGTAAAAAGGCTTTTTTTATTGTAGGAAATCGTAAATCATTTTTTCAACAGTTGTCAATTTCTCCTGGCGCAATACCTCTCTAGCCTGCATCTCGGTGATTGGCAGCGATTTCCATAGCATGCACCAGTATTCTTTCATCTTGCGTATGCGGCTCTCGTCGGTGGGCATGCGGAGTTGGATTTCCTCCATGAGGCGGCGGATGAAGTGCTTGGTTAATGATGAGTGCTGAATGTTGAGTGATAAATTGTTGAGGGCCAGAGGCAGGGTAGGATTGTAGAGGATTCCGCGGCCCACCATGATGTCCGCCACCTGCGGGAAGCGCTCATGGATATGTTGGGCATCGGCGGCGGTGAGGATATCACCGTTATAGATGACTGGAGCCTTGAGGAGCGGCATCACCTCGCCGAAGGTATCGAGGTCGGGATGGCCGGTATACTGCTGGCGACCCAAACGGGGATGGATGGTGACGGAGGCCAGAGGGTAGTCGTTGAGGACGGGTACGAGATGGAAGATGTCGTTTTTATCTTTCAATCCCAGCCGCACCTTTACGCTCAGTTTCATTTTTATCCCGGGAACAACCTTGTCGAGGATGGCACGCACTTCGTCGGGATAGGGTAGGATGCCGCTGCCGCGATGCTTGGCGGCGATGGCTCGCATGGGGCATCCCATATTCCAGTTTACCTCATTGTAACCCAATTCATAAAGACGGTTACTTAAAGTGATGAATTCATCGGTTTCTTTGCCCAAAATTTGGGGTATGACGGGGATGGAATTCACGTTGTTCTCGGGTAGCACGTCGGCGATTTGGGCGTTGTCGGAGGAGAAACGCATGTTGCGCGTGAGTGCGATGAAAGGTGCTACGGCCGAAGTGATGGCAACGGGGAAGCACTCTTCGTAGACGCGGCGGAAGAGCACCTCGGTGAGACCTTGCATCGGAGCGAGAATCATTTTTGTTTCGTGTTTTTAGTTTTGTGTTTCGAGTTTTCCTTGTCCCCAACCTCTTTATTCACCTTCTCGGCGGCTTTGTCGCCTGCTTCGGACAGTTTCTCGGTTAGGTCGGGATGCTCGGCGATGAACTCTTTCAGCGAGGAAATCAACTCGTTACCAGTGGAGTAGACGGGAGAATAGAGGAGGCTCTCTTCGCGGGTTTCCTGCGATATCAGTGTCTCATTTTTGTCAATCAGAATGATGCCGTTGAGCAGCACGGATAGGATGCAGAGGGCTTTGACCATACCGAGTGCGGCGCCGGCAATCTTGTTGGGCAGGTTCATCTTCAGCGATTTGATGACGCGGTCGGCGATGCGTCCCAGCAGGAAGGCGAGCACCAGGGTGCCCACGAAGATGATGAAGAAGGCGATGAGAATGGCGCTCTCGCCGGTGAGCCCGAGTAGCGAGGATATCAGACGGGAGAAATGCACTGCCGCCCAGATGCCTATGAGCACACCCGCAAGGGTCGCCGCCTCGCGGACAACACCGCGTTTCCATCCCAGGAAGATGAAGATGGCCAACGGTATAGCTAGTAATATGTCGAGTAATGTCATTGTGGTTCTTAGTTTTAAGTGGTTGGTATGAAAAAACAAGCGCCTGCCTGGAGGGGCTGGCGCTCAAATAACACATTTCTTCTTCTATCAAAGATAGAAATAAGCAAGCACGTCCTATATAACGAAAGATTCATTTTTTTGTTTCACATTTTGTAAATTTTTTTTCAAAAATTTTTGTCAACCACCAGACAAACCATCCCACGAGGATGCCGAAGAGGGCGCCACAGAGGATGTCACCGGGGTAGTGTTTGCCTAAGTAGATGCGGCTGTAGCTGGTGAGGAACGCCCAGACAAACATGATGATGGGGAGCGCCTTCATCTGTTTTCTGTATCTCAGGAACAGGAAGGTGGCCAGGGCGAATGCATTGGCGGCGTGATTGCTGACAAAACTGAAACTTCCTCCGCATTCGGTGTGGAAATGATTATAATCTTCCAACACCTGGCAGGGACGGGGACGGCAAACCCAGTGCTTGATGATACCTGCCCCCTGGTCGGCCAGCAGAAAGCAAAGGCCACCGGCTGCCAGTATCAGCCACCATTTGTGAGGCTCTTTGCGCAGTGTCATAGCGGCGAAAGCCGCTACCAATACGATAGCCCAACACCAATGCTGGCTCACCACCCACATGGGCCAATCCAAGGCGTCGCATTGAAGCCCGTTGAGGAATTGGAAAAACTCAGTGTCAATATGATTTAGCGTCTCTAGCATTTGTCATTTCACTCCTTTTCACTCCCAGTTAGTTTTTTATAAATCAAATCTTTCAGCTCTTGAATGTTCTGTCCGCTGACGGCGCTGATGAAGACGGCATCGACGCCTTTGGGGAGGTGCCGCTTCAGCTGGCGTTGCATCTCCTCGTCCATCATGTCGCACTTGGTGACGGCCAGGATGCGCTGCTTGTCGAGGAGTTCGGGGTTGTATTTCTTCAGCTCGTCGAGGAGGACGTAGTATTCTTTGGCTATCTCCAACTGCTCGCAGCTCACCATAAAGAGGAGGATGGAGTTGCGCTCGATATGGCGGAGGAAGCGCAGGCCGAGACCTTTGCCTTCGGCGGCACCCTCGATGATGCCGGGAATATCGGCGATGCAGAACGAGCGGTCGTCGCGGTATTTCACGATACCGAGGTTGGGTACGAGGGTGGTGAAGGGGTAGTTGGCAATCTCGGGTTTGGCGGCGCTGACGACGCTGAGGAAGGTGCTCTTGCCGGCATTGGGGAAGCCTACGAGACCTACGTCGGCCAACACCTTGAGTTCGATGATGACCCAACGTTCCACTGAGGGTTCGCCGGGTTGTGCGTAGCGCGGCGTCTGGTTGGTGGCACTCTTGAAGTGGTCGTTTCCCAAACCACCACGACCGCCACGGGCGATGATGAGTTCCTGTCCCTCTTCCGTCACCTCGCCGAGGAATTCGCCGGTTTCGGCGTCGCGACAGACGCATCCCAGCGGCACCTCGAGAATCTGGTCTTTGCCGGTACGGCCGGTGCAAAGGTTCTCGCCACCATGCTCGCCGTCTTCGGCGAAGACATGCTTGGTGTATTTGAGGTGCAGGAGCGTCCAGCGCTGCGTGGTGCCACGCAGGATGACGTGACCTCCACGACCGCCGTCACCACCGTCGGGCCCCGCTTTGGCGTTGTATTTCACCCTCAGCAGGTGTGCGCTACCTGCGCCACCTTTGCCGCTGCGGACGAGAATCTTCACATAGTCTACAAAGTTCGAGGTCATGTCTTAAGAAGGGTTAGTTTGCATTTTTCACCAGACGGACGGAACAGCCTTTATATCGATCGGAGTGGCTTGAGATTCTTATGTCAGAAGCATTAAATACTTCATAGTGTGCGTTGTATAGTTCACCAGAATAATATGAACTAGACCAATAGTATCCGAATGAGTTTGCGCTGTAAACGTTAGTGGCACTCCTAATTCCAGCAGCTGGGAGAAACACGCAGCCAGCAGCCTCCATTTTTGACCAGTTGTTATTATTTGTGCTGGGGTATGATGTACGGGGAGAATTATAGTATGTAATTGTAATTCCTATAACGTCAGGATCAAAGCCATCGGGGAAAATAATTATCCCGTTTTTTCCTTCTACTCTATCTATTGCATATAAATATTCCCCTCTGTGTGTATCTTGTAGCAGGTATTCCCATTCGGCTTTTGTTAGTGTACGCCATTGATTGGTTGCATTTCCTCCATTACTAATACTGTTGTTTACTCCCCAGTCATAGTTTGTGCCTGCAATATCATTATTTTCGTCACCGTAGTCAGAGTTGTTTATGCTGGTCATATAAGGGTATTTTTCATTGTAACCACTGGTACCCCAACCAAAGAGGTCTATCCATTTTGATTGGTTCAATGAGGGAGCTGTATTGCCAACAGCGTTTCCAATATAATTCCACTGATTCTCAGCAAAACGCCATGTGTTTGTCGATGCTTTGTACTGCAGGTTTCCCTGTGAGAAGTAGACTTTGTCGGTGGCGTTGGGGCCCACGGAGAAGACACCCTTACGGTAGGCGGTGGTGTGGCTGCCGCCGATTTCCACTTGTGCGGTCATCAGCTGGTTGCGCAAGAGGGTGGGGTTGGAGGCTGAATGCGAGAAGACATAGGTGTTGGCTTTGGCGGGGGTGCCCGTCACATGGGCGTAGACCTGGATGGTGAAGTCGCTAGCGGTGGCTGCTACGGGCCAGAAGGGCACCTGGACCTCGACGAGGTCGGCATCGGAGGCGTAATGGTTGATGTAGGTGCTGGCGGTGAAATTGATTTTCACACGTTTGGCGCTGTCTTCGATGGTGGCGGGCTGCTCGGCCACGCTGACAGAACCCACTCCGATGGTCACGTCGCGCTCTCCACAGAGCTGCAGGGTGCTGCTGCTCACAATCACACTGTCGAGTGTCAGGAGGTCGTCGGTGCTGTTTTTCAGCACCACCTTGACGGCAGAAGTCAGGTGCTTGAACTCGATGGTACTCGGGCTGGCGCCTGTCACCTTGGCCACCATAGGCAACGGAATGGTCTGGTTGCCCTCTCCGTCGTAGCTGCAGGTGTAGCTGCTGGGGAGGCTGATGGTAGTGGCGTCGCTCATGGGGGTGCCGACGGTGAGGGTGGCGGGGTAGTAGCCATAGATGGGGTCGGCCGACGGCACACCGCTGGCGATATAGGCCTTGCTGCCACTCAAGGAGACTGAGCAGGTGGCGGCGTTGAGCTTTACCTGGTCGCCAGAAAGCCACACTACGCTTTTGTCGTTCACGGCGGTCTTTGTGCTGTGTGCTATGTAGCCCTCGGTGGTGAGCATGACGGCTCCTTCGGGGATGCCTGCCTGATTGGACTCCTTGTTGCAAGCGGCCAGCAAGGCCACAGCCGCAAACATACAAAAGCGTAGGTGTTTCGTGTGTGTCATTTCTATTTGTAGAGTTTAACCGATAGCTTGACGGATGCGGGCGGCGATGTCCTCGATGGTACCGAGGCCGTCGACGATGCGCTGCTTGCCCTGCTTGGCGTAGTAGTCGGCCACAGGCTTGGTCTTGTTGTTGTACTCCTGGAGGCGGTTGTTGATGGTGGCCTCGTTGTCGTCGGCGCGGCCTTGAATCTTGGCGCGTTCGAGGAGTCGGCGCATCAGCTCGTCCTTGGGGACCTCGAGCTGCACCATGCAGGTGAGCTCACGACCGTGTTTGGCCAGCAGTTTGTCGAGGGTTTCGGCCTGTGCTACGGTGCGGGGGAAGCCGTCGAAGAGCATGCCCTTCTGGTCGGCAGCGATGGCATTGTCCATCATTTCGACGACGATGTCGTCGCTGACGAGCTGGCCGTTGTCCATGATGCTTTTGATGCGGAGGCCTAGCTCGGTCTTGTCGGCAATCTCCTTGCGGAGGAGGTCGCCGGTGGAGACGTGTGTGAGGCCGTAGGTCTCGACTATGAAGTCGCTCTGGGTGCCTTTGCCGGCCCCGGGAGCTCCGAAAATAACGATATTTTTCATAAAGTTTAAAGTTTAAAGTTTAACGGTTAACGGAGACGCTACGCAGTCGAATTGTCGAAAACGTGATGCGGCAGCTTTTCTTTAAACGTTAACCTTTAACCGTTAACCATTACTTAACTGAGATAATTTCGATGTCGAACACCAGGGGAGAGTAGGGGGGGATGACGTCGCCGAATCCGCGGCTGCCGTAGGCCTCCTTCGAGGGGATGACCAGCTGCAGCACGGTGCCGACATTCTGGTTGAGGAGACCCTTGTCCCAGCCGGCAATCACCTCGGCGATACCAATCTTGAAGGTGAAGGGCTCGTATTTGCGGCGGCTGTCGTAGACCTCGCCGGAGCGGGCGTCGCTCTCCACGCTGCTGTCGAAGATGGTGCCGTCGAGCAGACGGCCGGTGTAGTTCACCGTCACCTCCTTGCCAATGGTCACTTTGGGACCCTTGCCCTGCTTCTTCACCACGATATAGATGCCGTCGGCGGTGGGCTTGGCGGTAATCTTGTTCTCGGTGATGTAGTTCTGAAGGTCTTCGGGCTCTTCCTGCTCCATCTGGCGCATGTTCTCCACCCAGTTGTTCTGCTCCTGGAGGATCTCATCGCGAGTCACGATGTCCTGCAGGTTGATCTGGTAGTAGAACTTCTGACCGCTGCCGGGCTTGTAGTTGGTGGGCATCTGGTCGTTGTTCAGATAGCTGGCCAGGACGTCGGCATCGAGAGCGAAGGTGGCGATTTCGCCCACATGCATCTTCAGCAGGCCTTCACCCACCTTGCCTTCCCAGCCGGGGTTGGCGGTGACCAGGCGCTTCACATTGCCTTTGGTGTCGTAGATGACGGAGTCTTCGAACTTCACGGTCATCTCGCCCACCAGCACGTCGCCTTCCTGCACCTGCTGGCCGTTGGGGTTGGATTGTTCGACCATGTAGGAGAGTCCTTCGGAAATCTCCTGATATTCGCCCTTGTTCTCACTGTTGCAAGCGACCATCATCGCTGTGCCGGCCACCATCAAGGCGGCCCATTTCATGCTGTGTCTCATGATATTGGATATTCTTTATGTTTATTTTACACTAATGATTTCGACGTCGAATACCAGCGGGGAGTAGGGGAGGATTTGTCCACCGCCGGCGCCGCGCTCACCATAGGCCATCGCCGAGGGGATGACGAGCTGCAGCTTGCTGCCTACCGTCTGACCGATCAGACCTTTGTCCCATCCCTGAATCACCTGGCCTTCTCCAATCTTGAACGAGAAAGGTTGGTTTCTGTCCACGCTGCTGTCGAATTTCGTGCCGTCGAGCAGGCATCCGGTGTAGTGCACCGTCACCTCCTGGCCTTTGGTCACCTTCTCGCCGTTGCCCTTCTCCTTCAGGATGATGTAGAGGCCGTCGGCGGTGGGCTTCACGGTGATGTTGTTCGCTTTGACGAAGTCGCGGATTCTGCCTGGCTCGTCGTCCTTCATCATCTGCACTTTGGCCATGAATTCGGCCTGTTCCTTGGCCAGGTCCTCTTTCGTCACAATGCCCGTCAGGTTGATTTTGTAGTAAATCTTCTGGCCGGTATTGGGGTTGTAGTTGGGGTGCATCTGTGCGGCGCCCACGATTTGTGCCACGCTGTCGGCATCCATCGCGAAGGTGGCCACGTCGCCCACATGCATCATCATCAGACCTTCGCCCACCTTGAGCTCCCAGTTGGCGGAAGCCTGAGCGATACGCTGAGGATTACCGGTGTTGTCGAAGAGGGTCACGGTGTCGAATTTCACCGTCATCTCGCCAACCCACACATCGCCCTCCTGCAACTGCTGGCCTTCGGGATTCTGCTTCTCGAAGTTGTAGTAGAGACCCTTTTCGGTTCTCTCGAAACCATCCATATCCCCACTAGAGCAGGCCATAGGCAACATTGCCGCCAGAGCAAGCAGCGTCGCTGCAAAAAAGTTCTTTGAATACTTGTATGTCATTTGTTTAAGAGATTTATTATCCACTAATTATTGATTTTTACTACTTCGATGTAGTATATCAGCACCCATCGTTTGCCTATGCGGTTGCCGTCGCCGGGAACGCCGTAGGCCTCTTCCGATGGCAGTATCACCGTTGCGCGGCAGCCCTCGTTCAGGGTGCGCAGGGCGAAGTCCACGCCGCGGTTCGGCTGCAGGCGGCCAATCACCACGGTGTCGTCCACATTTTCGTAGACCACCTTGTCCTCGATATTCCTCACGGTATAGCGGATGGCAACGGTGTCGTTGTAGTCGGCCACAGGCCCATTGCCCTCGCGGGTCTTCATCACCTTGATGCCCGACCCAATGTCGGTCATCGTCCAATTTCTGCGTGCGGCGAAGTTCTCTATGTCGGTGCTCTCGCGCTGCGCCAGCATGCGGTTGGTGTTGATGAGGTCCACATCTGTCGTCGACGGTTTCTTCTGCTGCACCTCGATTACGGGCACATCGTTACACGAAATGAAAAGTGAAAAGTGAAAAGTGAAAATGAGGAGGGTGACGAGTAGGCCCAGGTGTTTCTTGACTTTTTTCACCGTCTCGCCCAGCGAGAGGTAGCTGGTGGCGCCGGCGGCGCGGGTGTGGCCGCCGCCGTCGAAGAGTTCGCCGGCCAGGCGGTTCACATCGGTGAAGCGTTTCGAGCGCAAAGAGAGGCGTACGCGGTTCTCCTCCTCGCGGATAAGGATGGCGCAGTCGGTGTCGCGCAGTTTCATCACCTCGTTGACGAGGCCCGTGAGGTCGGCGCTCTCCACGCCGAAGCGCAGCATGTCCTCCTGGTGGATGACCATCAGGGCGGCGCTCTGGTCGGGGTAGACGGTGAGCAGCTCGCTCATGGCGTAGCCGAAGAACTTCAGGCGCGCCTCGGAGAAGACATTCTTGATTTGGCGGTTGATTTCCATGGGGTCGATGCCCATCTGCGACAGCTCGGCGGCGGCGAGGTAGAGGCTCTGCTGGCGGTTGCTGTAGCTGAAGGTGCCGGTGTCGGTGCAGAGACCCGTGAAGAGGCTCGTGGCGGCGTCGACATCGAACACCTCGCGGCCGAAGGTCGTGCGGAAAGCCCAGTAGATAAGCTCGCAGGTGCTCGAGATTTCGGGGTCGGAGATTACGAGGTCGAAGCTCTCGCGGTCGGGGCCGATGTGGTGGTCGAAGAGGATGCGGGGGGCTTTCGATGCGCGCATGGCGTCGGCCAGCACTCCCGTGCGGTCGAGGTTGTTGAGGTCCATGCAGACGATGAGGTCGGCCTCCGCGATGGCCTGCCGGCAACGGTCGAGGTCCGTCTTGCCGCTGAGGATTTTGTCGGTATTCGGCAGCCACGTCAGGTCCTCGGGACATCCGTCGGGGAGCATGGGGGTGAGAGTGAATGCGTTAATGTGAGAATGCGTTAATGCGTTAGTCAGCAGGGCGAACATAGCGGTGAGGGAGCCTACGGCGTCGCCGTCGGCGTTGGTGTGGGCCGTCATCACGATACGGCGTGCAGCCGCCAGGCGCTCCTTCAGCGCCTCCGGCTGCCAGCCGTCGACAAAGTCGACCTTATATCCGCATTCAATCTCCATGTACATCAATATATTACCTAGTTTCCTTCCACAGGAAACCAGATGCAAATATACAATTTAAATATTAAAGAATACAAGTTTATTATATAAATTTATCAACAACTTATTGAAACCCGCCCGATAGCCCGCCTACGCCGTGGGTATTCGCTCTTGTCTTTTTGAGAAAAATTTGCCGGTATCGGCAAAAAGTTGTATCTTGGCAGTGTGATTTAAACTGAAATTTGCCGATAAGATGAAGTCAAATACCTGCCGTTTGTAGTTCTGCTCTTCGTCGCCTGCTCGAAGGCCGAGGAGGGAGGGTCTTCCGATACTTCCAACGGTTTGGAAGAAAGGGAGGATGTGGGCGTCCTGTTCTGAGGAGGGGCGGTTTAGAGTTAAGAGTTTAGAGTTAAGAGTTTAGAGTTAAGAGTTGGGGATTCGTTCCTATGGGATAATTTCTGACATGTGGTTGCCGTCGCCGGTGGCGAGTTTGGCGCGGGCGGTCATCATCTGGTTGCGGGAGAGGGCGGGGCAGCTGTTGGCGCAGGAGTAGAGGTAGTTGTGTGTGCCGTCGGTGCAGTAGATTTCGATGGTCATATTGTCCGCGCCGATGGGGAATATGGGGACCTGGACGCTCTTGGTATCGTCGCCGGCCAGAATTTCGAGTGCTCCGGGCTGACCGGGGTCGGGGAATGTCACTTCGACATACCGATGGGACGGATTGGTGCCGTGTTGGGGTTCGCAGCTGGCCGTCGGATCAGGGAATTCATTGTAAGACACCAGTGCATTGAGCCTATAGTCGTCGGTCATCAGCTTTACCTTGGTGACAGTGAGGGTGTTGGGGGTGGTGTTCCACATCATTACCTTCACAGCGGCGGAGGCATGATAGAAGCGGAGCGTTGTATGACCCTCGCCATTTGCATCGGCGTGCGCGAGCATGGGAAGGGTGATGACCTGACGGCCGTCGCTCCTAATAGAACTGCTGGCGGTGTCGGGGAATACTAACGCGTGGTGAAACAATGTCGAATATGAATAGAAATTGTTCGGATAGCAGGCGAGGAGTTCCCCGGTTCCAATGGGGTTTGCGGAGGGGTCGATATAGGCCGTATGGTTTACCTCGTCGACGATGACGGTGTACTCGTTTTCGTTAATAACCACCACATCGCCGTTGCACCACTGCACGGAGTTGTCGAGCACGGAGGTTTTTTGGCCGTTGTGGTCGACAAATTCCTCGGCGGAGAGCAGGAGGGCTCCCTTGGGGACATTGTTTTCGGTTTCTTGCTTCTGGCAGGCGGAAAGCAGCATTGTTCCGCTCAGGAGTGTTATCAGTATGTATCTGATTTTCATGATGATTCGATATTAACCTTCGGCGCCGAATTCCATGAGGTAGGCTTTGATGAACTCGTCGAGTTTGCCGTCGAGGACGCCGGCGACGTCGGAGGTCTGGTAGTTGGTGCGGTGGTCTTTGACGCGGCGGTCGTCCATGACGTAGCTCCTTATCTGCGATCCCCATTCAATCTTCTTCTGAGAGGCTTTGATCTTGTCTTTCTCCTCCATGCGGTGCTTCAGCTCGCGGTCGTAGAGCTGTGAACGCAGCAGGCGCATGGCGTTCTCCTTGTTTTTGGGTTGGTCGCGCGTCTCGGTGTTCTCAATGAGGATTTCCTCCTCCTCGCCGGTGTAAGGGTCTTTGTACTGGTAGCGCAGGCGCACTCCCGACTCCACCTTGTTGACGTTCTGTCCGCCTGCACCGCCGCTGCGGAAGGTGTCCCACGACAGTTTCGACATATCAACCACCACTTCAATAGAATCATCTACAAGCGGTGTAACACTGACACTTGTGAAGCTAGTCATACGCTTGCCTTGGGCGTTGAAAGGGGAGACGCGCACCAGGCGGTGGACGCCGGTTTCGGACTTGAGGTAGCCATAGGCGAAGTCGCCCTCGATCTGGAGGGTGCAGCTCTTGATGCCGGCACCGTCGCCGTCGAGCGAGTTGCTGACGACCACCTTGTAGCCGTGGGTCTCGGCATAGCGTATGTACATGCGCATGAGCATCTCGGCCCAGTCCTGAGCCTCCACGCCGCCGGCGCCAGCATTGATGCTCAGCACGGCGTCGAGCCTGTCGCTGTCACTGCGCAGCATGTTCTTGAATTCCAGCTCTTCGACTTTCTTCTGGGTGACGGCGATCTGCGAGAGCAGTTCCTCTTCGGAGGCGTCGCCGGATTCGAAGAATTCGCCCATCACCTCGAGGTCGCCGCAGGCGGTGTCGACATCCTTGTAGGCGTTGACCCAGGTTTTCTTGGCGTTGATGCCTTTGACGACTTTCTGCGCCTCCTTGGGGTCGTTCCAGAAGTCGGGGGCTTCGGTCTTCTTCTCCTCGTTGGCAATCCATGCCGCGGTGTTTTCTATGTCGAGGAATTTCTTCAGGTCGTCTTTGCGCTGAAGGAGGTCTTTTATCTGTTCTTGGTTGGTCATTCTGCTAATCTTATTGTTTTTGTCGGCGAATTATGCGAATTGTACGAATAATTTTATGCCGAATTTAAATACATTAATTTGCTTCATTCGCCCCATTTGCCGACGAAAAAAGCGTACAGCCGTTTGGGTTTGGCCGTCAGTGGACGGTGAGGAAGGCGGCGGCGAAGGCGACGACGCAGAGGCCGAGGTTGAGCCAGGAGAAGCCGTGCTGCTTGTGGTCGAAGAGGATGCTGCTGCTGACGTGCAGCAAGACGCCGATGACGAGGCCGATAATCATGCGCTGCTGCTCTTCGTCGGGTTGGACGAGGAAGAGGTTGACGAGCGACCCTGCGGGCGACATGATGCCGAAGAGCATGAGCAACGCCAGCACGCGCCAGAAGCCCATGCGGTGGGCGGTGAAGAGGGCCACGAGAATCAGCGCCACAGGGATGTTGTGGATGACGATGCCCCACACCAGCCCTTGGTTGACGGCGCCGGAGGTCTCCACGAGCGGCATGCCCTCGAGGAAGGCATGGAGGCAGAGGCCCAGCATCAGGCCCAGCACAGGGACGCCGTGATTGTGGTGGTCTTCCACATGTCCGTGTTCGGCATGTGCCGAGAGGGCTTCGAGGAGTTGCTGGATGAGGAAGCCTGCGAGGATGCAGAAGAAGGGTAGGCGAGAGGTGCCTTCGGTGGCTTCCGGCAGCAGTCCCAGTACACAGACGCCCAGCAGGAAAGCACCGCCGAAGACCGTGACGCCGCGCATCACGCCGTCGGGAATCTTACGTCCCACCAGCGTCATCAGCGACCACACGGCCACTCCCAATACCACTGCTATGTATGTTCCAATCATTCTGCTTTAAAAAATATTTTGTCGGCGAATTGTGCGAATTGAGCAAAAAAAGATTCGTTTCATTCGCTTCATTCGCCGACCTTAAAAACGGCTTTCGCCGAATTTATGCCGCAAAAAAGGGCAAGCTGTTTATATCGCACCGCTACAACCAAACACCCTTGCTGTATTCCTACCCTGGGGGATTCAATGGGAGCTGGTCGTATAAGACTTGCCCTATCTCTCTGATGTTTACGGAGTTGTTCTATTTCCCCGCGTCCTTTTCGATTTGCAAAGATACGAAAAAAATGAAAAATGAAAAATGAAAAATGAAAAAATAGAGAAAAAATGAAAGTGGGTAGTGGGTAGCAGGTAGTGGGTAGTGGGTAGTAAAATGAAAAATGAAAGTGGGTAGTGGGCAGTAGTTACATCGGGTCGACGTCGTAGATGACGGTGATGCCGCTCCAGCCTTCCTGTTTGGTGAGGTCGTCGCCAATCTGTAGGATGACGCGCTTGGCGTCGGAGATGGCTTCGCTCTTCTCGAAACGCAGGGTGATGGTCTTGAGGTAGAGGCCCCGGATGCGGCTCACCAGAGGGTATTCCGGTCCCATGACCCGTGTGGCGAAGACGCCGCGCAGCTGCTGCGCCATCCAGTCGGCGGCGCCGTTGAGCACCTCTTGGTCGCGGTGCTTGAGGGTGATCTCGATGAGGCGGTAGTAGGGCGGGTAGAGGAAGATGCGGCGCTCCTGAATCTGCTCCTGGTAGAGCGCCAGGTAGTCGGCTTTCATGACGTTCTCGATTACCTGATGGTGAGGGTTGTAGGTCTGGAGTATCACCTGACCTCCGTCACCGTGACGGCCGGCGCGGCCAGAGACTTGCGTCATTTGCTGGAAGGCGTGCTCGTAGGAGCGGAAGGAGGGGTAGTTGATGATGTTGTCGGCATTCACGATACCGACGACGGAGACGTGCTCGAAGTCGAGTCCCTTGGTGACCATCTGGGTGCCGACGAGGATATCTATCTTGCGCTGCTCGAAGTCGTTGAGCAGTTCGAGGTACTGATTTTTCTGCAGTGTGCTGTCGAGGTCCATGCGTGCCACCCGAGCTTCGGGGAACATGATTTGCAGGTCTTCCTCGATGCGCTCGGTGCCCACGCCGGTCATCTTGAGGTGTGTGGAGTGGCAGGCGGGACATTCGGAGGGCACGGGGATGGAGTAGCCGCAATAGTGGCAGCGCAGGGAGTTGGTGGCCTTGTGATACACCAGCGATACGTCGCAGTGGATGCAGTGGGGCACCTCGTGGCAGTCGTCACACTCGAGCCGCAGCGAGAAGCCGCGTCGGTTTTGGAAGAGGATGACTTGCCGATGCTGAGAAAGGGCTTCGTCGATGGCTTTGAGCAGGGTAGAGGAGAAGTGCCCTTTCACCTGCCCCTGACGGAAGGCCTCCTTCATGTCGACACATACCACCTCCGGCAGGTTGAAACCGCCGTAACGCTTTGTCATCGTGGTTAATCCATATTTTCCACTCTTGGCGTTGAAATAGGTCTCCACACTCGGAGTGGCGCTTCCCAGCACCGTCCGTGCGTCCCAGAGGCGTGCGAGGTAGAGCGCCGCATCGCGGGCATGGTAGCGCGGAGCGGGTTCATACTGCTTGTAGCTGCTGTCGTGCTCCTCGTCGACGATGATGAGCGCCAAGTCCTTGAAGGGCAGGAAGACGGCGCTGCGGGCACCCAGCAGCACCTGGTAGCTGCCCGAGAGGGTGCGTTGCCACACCTCCGTGCGTTCGCTCATGCTGAAGCGCGAGTGGTAGACGCCCACCTTGTCGCCGAAATATTTACGCAAGCGGTTGATAATCTGTGCTGTCAGCGCTATTTCCGGCAGCAGGAAAAGCGCCTGCCGGCCAGAACGCACCACCTCGTCGATGAGCTTGATATAGACTTCCGTCTTGCCGGAGGAGGTGACGCCGTGCAATAGGAATGTGTTAATGGGGGATTGATGGGGGAGTGATGGGGACAAGTGATGTAGTGTTTCGAAGGCTTGTTGTTGTTCGTCGTTGAGTTGGATGGTGGCGGGGTCGGTGAGTTCGGCATCGCTGAAGTCTTTCAGACGGCTCTCCACGCGCTCCTCGAGGGTCAGGATGCCGTTCTTGATCAGCGTTTGCAGGGCGGAACATTGTGGCAGCTCGCGCTTGGGGACGGCCTCCTTGCCGAATTTCGACAGCTGCAGGAACTGCATCAGCACCTCCACCTGCTTCACGCGCTTCTTCCGCTCCAACTCGTCGAACACCTCCTTCAGTTCGGAATTCGGATTTTTGAATTCGGAATTCAAGAGTACATAGGTGCTCTTTTTCGGTCGGAAGCGCTCTTTCAGCTCTTCATCCATCACTATAATCTCCCGCTCGATCATTCCTCGGATGAGGGGCATGATTTTCTGTACACCGATGGCACGGCTGATGTCCACCACGCGCATCACGGGATGCTCCGAAAGCAGCTGCACCACGCTCATTTCCAGCTTGGAGAGCGACGACAACTCGCCGGTGAACACGGGATGTATCGTCACGGCGCTCTCGCTGGCTAGCTTGAGTCCCGCCGGCAGGGCGCAGGCCATCACGTCGCCGGGCGAGCACATATAGTAGCGCGCCATCCACTCCCAGAACTCCATCTGGCGTTCGGTGACGATGGGTTCTTCGTCGAGCACCCCCATGATATACTTCGAGCGCCAATGCGGGGCCTCCTGGTGGATGCGTCGCACGAGGGCGGAGTACATCCGGGCGTTTTTCGCACCGAACTGCACCACCACACGTGCTCCCACCTTTACCTGCCCGTTCAGTTCCTGTGGTACCCTATAAGTGTAGGTGCCAGGCAGATGCAGCGGCAGCAGCACATCGACAAAGTATACCTTGAGTTCGTCCATTAATAATATAAAAGGCTGTGAACGGCGTCGTGTACCCACACATAATCCTCGCTATCGTCGTCGGTGCATATCTCGTAGGCAAAATGAAAATCCTCACAGATATACTCTCGCCATCCTGCCTTTACCCAGTCTTCTTTCAGCCTTGATTTGGCATAAAGGGAGGGTATTTTGCCTAAGTCCTCAAGTGAATCGTACAAGCGATTCATCTTGTCAATCACAGAGGTATAACTTAAAGTAATATGACGCTCCATAGCAGCGTCATAAAAATCCTGAATACTCGTCTGAACCTTTTTGTCAATTATGACCTTCATGCTTCAGGATGATAGTGTTTGTAGATTCTTGTTTCCATTATCTTGCGTGATTCCTCCAGCGTGATGCTAGTTTTCATGGCTTCGGATAATGGAAATCTCCGTTTTTGAATCATTTCCTGAAACGACGGCTCGCTTGCCGTATGAGGGCAGGATTCATCTTCTTCGATAGGATATGGTTTTGTGCTCATAAAATTCCTTTTGTATTAACAACGATTCTTCTGTCAAAATATTGCCCACTCCTAAAATATTATTTTCACTATCGGAAGGGGTTTGTGTGGGGTTACTTCCGGCGGTAGGTGTAGTGGTGCCACTCTTGATTTTGGGCATCGAGGTCGGCGGGGCCGGGGGTGAGGAACTCCAGGTGGTCTTGATTGATTCTATTGATTTGGAACCATGTGAAGAAGGTCCCGTCGGGATAATACAGTTCCAAACCCAGGTAGTTCTCGAAAGCGGTGTTCCAGGTGAAGGTGATAGCGTCGTTCCGGAACTGGATGACGGCGGTGCCGTCGTCGTTGAAGACCATATCTTTCATCGGGGCGTTGTGGCCGAGTTCAAACACGGTGTCGATATCACCGCTGCCGAAGTGGATGACCTCGCAGGTGGCGCTTTGGTATTCCCACGCGCTTACGATGGGATGGGTGGTGCTGAAATTGTCTGTTTCCTTGCTGCAGGCCGTTAGCAGAAGAATGCCAAGAGTCAGGCTTATGTAGATGATTCGTTTCATGATTTTGTCCTTTTGCACATATAGACGGAAAAAATTGCAAAACGCTGCATTGGTTAAAAACTTTTTTTGCGGTTCCGATAATTCTTCGTATTTTTGCACTCCGATTTTGTATATATATTGTACCTAATATGAATATTACGACCACACTCTCTCAGGCTGTTGCCGACGCACTGAAGTCACTTTATGGCATTGATGCCGATGCCAAAACCATCGTTTTGCAGGACACCCGCAAGGAATTCAAGGGCGACTATACGCTCGTTGTGTTCCCCTACGTGAAGCAGGCACGCAAGGCTCCCGAGGCGGTGGCCAACGAGATTGGCGAGGCTGTGAAGAACGCGCTGCCCGTGGTCTCTGGATATAACGTCATCAAGGGATTCCTGAACTTCGAAATCTCCGACGCCTACTGGACCGCCTTTGTGGCCGAGAACACTGGTAATTCGGAATTCGGAATTCGGAGTTCGGAGTTAAACGAGGCTCCCGTGGTGGTGGAATACTCTTCGCCCAACACCAACAAGCCGCTGCATCTGGGACATATCCGCAACAACCTCCTGGGTTGGTCCGTCAGCCAGTTGCTGGCCGCTAATGGCGCCAACGTGAAGAAGGTGAACCTGGTGAACGACCGCGGTATCCATATCTGCAAGAGCATGCTGGCGTGGCTCCGTTACGGCAACGGCGAAACCCCCGAAAGCAGCGGCATGAAAGGCGACCATCTGGTGGGCAAATACTATGTGGAGTTCGACAAACACTACAAAGAGGAAATCAATCAACTGATGGAGAGTGGGGTAGAGGAGGAGCAGGCCAAGAAGGAAGCCCCCTTGATGCTCGAAGCCCAGAGCATGCTGAAACGCTGGGAAGAGGGTGACAAGGAGGTGCGCGACCTGTGGGAGAAGATGAACGGATGGGTGTATGCTGGCTTCGACGAGACCTACTGCCGCCTGGGTGTCGGCTTCGACAAGATATACTATGAATCGAACACCTATCTGCTCGGCAAGGAGTTGGTGCAGAAAGGTCTGGATATGGGCGTGCTGTTCAGGAAAGAGGACGGTTCGGTGTGGTGCGACCTCACCGGCGACGGCCTCGACCAGAAGCTGTTGCTGCGCAAGGATGGCACCAGCGTCTACATGACCCAGGACCTCGGTACCGCGCTGTTGCGCCACAAGGATTTCGGTGCCGAACGCCTCATCTATGTGGTCGGCAACGAGCAGGACTACCACTTCAAGGTGCTGAAGCTCATCCTTGGCAAGCTGGGCTTCGAATGGGCCGACAAGGTGTACCACCTCAGCTATGGAATGGTGGAGCTCCCCAACGGTAAGATGAAATCGAGAGAGGGCACGGTGGTCGACGCCGACGACCTCATCGACGAGATGGAGAAGACTGCCGAAGAGATGAGCCGCGAGAAAGGAAAGAACGACGAGCTGAGCCCCGAGGAGCAAAAACACCTCTACCATATCCTTGCCCTCGGCGCACTCAAATATTTCATCCTCAAGGTTGACCCCACGAAGAACATGCTGTTCAACCCCGCCGAGAGTATCGACTTCAACGGCAACACAGGCCCCTTCATCCAATACACCCATGCCCGTATTCGCAGCATTGTGCGCAAAGCAGGGGAGATGAATGTGGAATGCGGAATGATGAATGTCGAACTGACGGAGAAGGAGAGGGGAGTGGTGAAGGTTTTGCACGCCCTGCCCGAAACCATCGCCGCCGCTGCTGCCGCCTACAGCCCCGCTATGGTGGCCAACTATGCCTACGAGCTGGCGAAGGCCTTCAACAGCTTCTATCAGGATACTCCTATCCTGAAGGAGGAGAACACAGGACTGAAGCAATTCCGCGTGCAGCTCTGCGCTATGGTGGCCAACGCGCTGAAGAACACGATGAATATACTTGGCATCGAGGTGCCGGAAAGAATGTGATAACGGTTAACGGTTAATGGTTAAAGATGAAAATATTTAGTTGGGAACAGGAGACGGCTGCTTATCTATGTGACCGGAAAGACCGTCTGCAGCCGTGGGCGGCAGTGAGATTGTGTCAGGAGATTTCAGAAGCCCACAGTCGCGCCATGGGTGTTGGATACGAGGAACTTATGCGGAGGAACAGCATCTGGATTCTTTCGCGCGCGTACTATAATATATATAAGCGTCCCGAGGCATTCGAGAAGGTTATGTTAAGTACGTGGTCGCGTGGCACCGACGGCCTGTTTGCATTCCGCGACTACCGCATGACCAATCTCTCAGGTGAGACACTGCTGACAGGCACCACATACTGGCCCATGATTGACTTTACGTCGCGCAAACCCATCCGTCTGAAGGAAATCATGGCCAATTACGAATGCTGTACCGACGAGGCCACCGACCACAGCGTCCTCGAGCGCCTCAGGCTGCCGGATATGAGCAATCCTGACGGAATTTTTGAGCAGACGGCCGCACATTCGATGATTGACCACGCACAACACGTTAACAATGCTGAATATGTACGTCTGGTGTTCGACAGCTTGATGCAGACGGATTTCGATTTGGACAAACCGTTTAGCCTGGAGATAAATTATCAGCACGAAACACAACCTGGCGACACGCTCTCAGTTTCACGTAAACAAGACAATGATGCTGTCTGTTTCCAAATATCGAATTCTCGTGGGGTTAGCGTGATGTCTAAGGTGAAGTTTAAAGTTTAAAGTTTAACGTTTAAAATAATCTGGCGCGGGCTTGGGTTTGCGCCAGTTTTTCTTTTAATATTATTTAACTAATATCAGGGTTATGTTAAGTAGAATATTTTGAGAAGGTACTCGACTATTCTTCCCCACAGGCCTGAAATCTTCTGGTGTGGAAACGTTAATCGTTAAACATTAATCGTTATAATAAGCGGAAATCAACGCTTCTTTATCAATATGGCAGTCGGCTTTGAGTTGTGCGACGCTGCCGTGGGTGACGAATTCATCAGGGATGGCGAGCACGGTGATACGGGAAACCTGCTCGGGATGATGCTCGGTGAAATAACTCTCTATGGCTTCTCCGAAACCGCCTATCTTCACGCCGTCCTCGACGGTGATGATTTTACGAAACTCTCGTGAGGCAATCTCGTCGAGCAGTTTCGTGTCGAGCGGCTTGAGGAACCTCATATCATAGACGGCAGCAGAAATACCTTGTTTTTCGAGTTCTTCTGCAGCGGTCAGTGCGTCGTTTCCTGGATGTCCGAGGCTTAGGAAAGCCACGTCGCTCCCCTCGCGGACACAGCGTCCCTCCCCTATCTTGATTTCCTCCATTGGCACCCGCCAATCGCTGAAAACGCTTGAGCCACGGGGATAGCGGATGACTATGGGGCCGTGATTGGGCAGCTGGGCGGTATACATCATGTGACGCAGTTCGTGATCGTTCATGGGTGCGCAGATGGTGAGATCGGGAATGGGCCGCAGGGCTGCGAGGTCGAAGACGCCATGATGCGTGGGGCCGTCGTCGCCGACAAGGCCTGCCCTATCGAGACAGAAGACCACAGGCAGACGCTGCAGTGCCACATCGTGAATAATCTGGTCGTAGGCGCGCTGGGCGAAAGAAGAATAGATGTTGCAGAACGGCACCATGCCCTGTGCCGCCAAGCCAGCGGCGAAGGTGACGGCATGCTGCTCGGAGATGCCCACATCGAAGACGCGGTCGGGCATCTGCTCCATCATCAGATTCAGCGAACAGCCGGTGGCCATAGCTGGCGTGATGCCCACAATGGCGGGGTTCTTTTCCGCCAGCTCGATGATGGTGTGGCCGAAGACTTCCTGGTATTTCAAAGGGTGGCTGAGTGACTGAGTGGCTGAGTTGCTGAGTGTGCGTTCGCCGGTTTCGGCGTCGAAAAGGCCGGGAGCATGATAGACGATAGGGTTTTGCTCGGCCTGCTTGAGTCCCCTACCCTTGCGCGTCACCACATGGAGCAGCACAGGACCGTTGATGTTCTTCAGCCGATTGAGAATCTCGGTGAGTTTGACGATATCGTGTCCGTTGACGGGACCGAAGTAGCGGATGCCTAGCGACTCGAAGAGATTGTTGCTGCCGAGGGCTATGGATTTTGCCACCCGCGTCATGCGTTGGAAGAGTCCACGGGAACGTCGTCGCAGGCAATTGCCTGTGTCGAGTCTCTGCCACACCTGCTCCTTGAGCTTGTTGTAGCGAGGAGAGGAGGTGATTCGCGTCAGGTAGCCATCCAGGCCGCCGACAGCTTTGTCGATGGAGATGCCGTTGTCGTTGAGGATGACGATGATATTGGCTTTGGAAAGGCCAACGTTGTTGAGGGCCTCGAAGGCCTCGCCGCCAGTGAGCGATCCGTCACCGATGACGGCGATGTGCTTGCGAGTGAGGTTGCCCTGCATGCGGGAAGCGACGGCCATACCGAGGGCTGCCGAGATGGAGGTGGAACTATGGCCTGTGCCGAAGGCGTCGTAAGGACTTTCGCTCATCTTGGGGAAACCGCTGATGCCGCCGTAGGTACGCACGGTAGAGAAGGCCTCTCGCCTACCGGTGAGGATTTTATGGGAATAGGACTGGTGCCCCACATCCCATATCAGTTTGTCGTCGGGAGTGTTGAAGACGTAGTGCAGCGCCACGGTGAGTTCCACGGTGCCTAGACTCGAGGCCAAGTGACCGGGATGCGTCGACAGGGTGTTGACGATATAGGTGCGCAGCTCGTCGGCGATGGCTTGCAGTTCGCCAGGTTGCAGCTTCTTGAGGTCAGCGGGGCTGTTGATGTCGTTCAGTTTCATGTTAGAATTTATAGGCCGGAGCTTCTTTGGACAGCGGCTCGAAGTCTTTGTTTAGTTTCTTGTCGGTGAGACGGCCTTGGGCACCATTGCGCAGCTCCCATTTGCCGTCAACGAAGGCGTAGGCCAGTTCGGTGCCCGAGGGCACATAGTATTGGAACAGTCCTTCCATGCCGGGAATCTGGGGCTCCACCTCGTCGAAGATAATCATCGTCTCCTTGTGCTCCTTCTTTATTTCCACGGTCTGGTAACGGTTGGTACCTTTCACCTTCTCGCGTTTACGTTCCACTTCTTCCACCGTCTGGGTTTCGTAGCGCAGGTTCACCACGGCATCGTTGGAGTATTCCAGCACCACACGGCGCTGGTTACGCATGCGGCGGAATAACGGGGCACCGAATTGTGGCACACCGTTGCGGATATAGACGGGTTCGATGATTTTGCGCTCCGTGAGGTTGTCCACGCCGTTCCATCCCAGGAGCGTGTAGTAGGTGTGGCTGCTTGTGGTGGTCTGTATGAGGTCCTGATAGACGGCACCCAGCCACTGGTCGGCGGCGAGGACGCTCTCTTCGCGGTTCATTATCTCTTCTGACTTGTCGTTGAGCAGCAGGTGCTCGTAGACCTCCTCCTTCTCGTTGTAGAACTGCACGGCGCCAAAGCATTCAAACTCGCCGTTGTCGCGCACCACCGCCCAGGTGAAGATGCGGAAAAGTTTGTCTGGCGAGGTAAGCACCGAAACATATTGTGGCAGGCTCCACTTCCATTCTTCGGAATCCTCTTCGTCAAGCGCCTCGGCCAACAACTGCACAGCCTCCTCGGAGGCCAGGTAGCGCTCGTTGTCCGTCGGTGCCTCAGCAACGCGGATGAACAAAGACGAGAGCCGCGACTGGTAGTCCTGCATCTTCGCCTTGTCCTGTGCCTGCGACGAGAGTCCTACGACCGTCAGCAGCAACAACAATATGCCCGTTTTTATATTCATACGATATATCTAACGCAACAACTTTGTAAATATTTTATTGTCGACAGAAAATAATTTTGATTTTTTTTCTCCGAATCAATATTTTTTCGTATCTTTGCACCGCAAAAATTAATGTGCTAACGTGTAAAAGCGTGAATGTGTAAGTGGCTGATGCGACAAGCACTAACGCGCTAACACAAGGACACAATAACACAATAATAAAGTATGGAACTTAAAGGTAAAATATCCCAAATCATCGGCGCCGTGGTCGACGTGACGTTCCCCGACGGCGAGAATCTGCCCGACATCTACACCGCTCTTTCTGTGGCCCGTCCCGACGGCTCGGCCATCATCCTCGAATGCCAGCAGGACATCGGCGAGAACACCATGCGCTGCATCGCTATGGACTCCACCGACGGCCTCGAGCGCGGTATGGAGGTCCTCTCCCTCGGCGAGCCTATCTCCATGCCCGTCGGCGAGGACATCAATGGACGCCTCTTCAACGTCATCGGCGAGACCATCGACGGCATGCCCGCCCCCAAGACCGAGAAGCGCTACTCCATCCACCGTGACCCGCCTAAGTTCGAAAACCTCTCCACCAGCCAGGAAATCCTCTACACCGGCATCAAGGTCATCGACCTCATCCAGCCCTTCCTCAAGGGCGGTAAAATCGGCCTCTTCGGTGGCGCCGGCGTAGGCAAGACCGTGCTGATTCAGGAGCTCATCAACAATATCGCAAAGAAATACTCCGGCATGAGCGTCTTCACTGGCGTCGGCGAGCGTACCCGCGAGGGTAACGACCTGCTGCGCGAGATGATTGAGGCCGGCGTTATCAAATACGGCGACGAGTTCGTCAAATCCATGGAAGAAGGCAGCTGGGACCTCAGCAAGATCGACAAGGAAGCCCTCAAGGACTCCAAGTGCACCATGGTCTTCGGCCAGATGAACGAGACTCCCGGCGCCCGTGCCCGTGTGGCTCTTGCAGGCCTCACCCTCGCCGAGTACTACCGTGACGGCGACGAGAAGACAGGCGGCCGCGATATCCTGCTCTTCATCGACAACATCTTCCGCTTCACCCAGGCTGGCTCCGAGGTCAGCGCCCTGCTGGGCCGTATGCCCTCCGCTGTGGGTTACCAGCCCACACTGGCCACCGAGATGGGTCTGATGCAGGAACGCATCACCTCCACCAAGCGTGGCTCCATCACCTCCGTCCAGGCCGTCTACGTGCCTGCCGACGACCTCACCGACCCCGCTCCCGCCACCACCTTCGCCCACCTCGACGCACAGACCGTGCTCTCGCGTAAGATTACCGAGCTCGGCATCTACCCCGCCGTCGACCCCCTGGAGTCCACCTCGCGCATCCTCTCGCCCGACGTCGTCGGCGAAGAACACTACGAGACCGCCCAGAAGGTCAAGCAGATGCTGCAGCGCTACAACGAGCTGCAGGACATCATCGCCATCCTCGGTATGGAGGAACTCGGCGAGCAGGACAAGCTCGTCGTCTCCCGTGCCCGCCGTGTGCAGCGCTTCCTCTCGCAGCCCTTCTTCGTGGCCGAGGCCTTCACAGGCCTGCAGGGACGCTTCGTCAACATCGAAGACACCATCAAGGGTTTCAACATGATTCTCAACGGCGACGTCGACTACCTGCCCGAGCAGGCCTTCCTCATGGTCGGCACCATCGAGGAAGCCATCGAGAAAGGTGAGAAAATCCTGGCCGAAACGAAATGATGTTGAAAAGGTTAAAAAGGTTAAAAAGTTAAAAAGGTTAGAGTATCATGTCCCGTCACCTTTAAAACCTTTAAAACCCTTTAATCCCTTTAAACCCTATCAATCATGAAGATTAAAATCACCAAACCCGATAGCATCCTCTTCGAGGGCGACGCCAAGTTGCTGCAGCTGCCTGGCGCCGGCGGCAAGTTCGAGATTCTCGAGAACCATGCCCCCATCATCTCCACCCTCGAAGCAGGCGATATACGACTTGTACTCCCCGACAACACCGAGCAGACCTTCGCCATCCGCGGAGGCGTTGTCAAAGGACAGCAGAACGACTTTATGCTCCTCGTGCAATGAGCCTCATCCTGCACAACGCGATACTGAACGATAAGGCCGTTGACATCACCATTGACAACGGCCTTATTTCGGCTGTAGAACCAGCCAATCCGGCACATTTGCCCCCTTTACTCCCCCATCACTCCTCCCTTGAAGATTGCTCCAATCTTCTTGTCTTCCCCGGCCTCTGCAACATGCACTCCCACGCCCCCATGATCCTCTTTCGCGGCCTCGGCGACGACCAGCCCCTCGACGTATGGCTCAACGACTACATCTGGCCTGCCGAGCAGCGTCTCACCGACGAACTCGTCTATCAGGGCACCCTCCAGGCTTGCCGCGAGATGCTCGCCTCCGGAACCACCTTCTTCAACGACATGTACTTCCGACTCCCAGCTATGGCCCAAGCCGTCCGCGACAGCGGCATCAAAGCCCGCCTGGGATATAACCTCTTCGGCGACGCCGACGAATTAGTGTGTAGTGGGGAGTGTGTAGTGGATAGTATTCGTGGTCATATGCTACCCACTACCCACTATCCACTACCCACTATCAATTATTCCATCGCCCCCCACTCCATCTACACCGTCAGCGAGCGCGGCCTCCGCCGCTGTGCCGACGCCTGCGACGACCTCCAACTCCCCATGCACATCCACATGAGCGAGACTCAGAAGGAAGTCGACGACTGCCTCCGCGAGCACCGCTGCCGCCCCTGGGAATACCTGGACAAACTGGGCATCCTCGATAAGCTGGGCGACAACATCATCGCCGCCCACTGCCTCCACCTCTCTGACAACGAGATACGCCTCATCGGCGACCATCATATCACCTGCGTCCACTGCCCCAACTCCAACCTCAAACTCGGCAGCGGCTACCGATTCCCCATGCTCGAACTCCTCGACGCTGGTGCCCGCGTCACACTTGGCACCGACGGCAGCGCCTCCAGCAACAACCTCGATATGATCGAGGTCATGAAGACCGCCGCCCTCCTGCAGAAAGGCTGGCGAGGCGACCCCACCGTCGTCCCTGCCTCACAAATCCTCTCCCTCGCCACCCTCGGCCACACCATCGCCCCTGGCCAACCCGCCGACCTCCTCCTGGCCGACGTCAAAAGCCTCTCCGACCTCGTCTACGCCACCCACGGCGAAAGCGTCGTCCTTACCCTCGTCGACGGCAAAATACTCTATCGTAAATAACGGTTAACGGTTAACGGTTAACGGTTAACGGTTAAAGTTTATAGATAACATAGATAACAATGATTATAAATAAAACAGCAATGAAATCATATGCTACCCACTACCCACTATCCACTACCCACTATCCACTACCCACTACCCACTACCCACTATCCACTACCCACTACCCCTTCACTCCCCTCTCTCTCCTCTTTATCATCCTCTTCGCCGCCTGCTCCTCCCACAACCACCACGACAAGATGATTTTCCGCTACAACGAGAGCGCCGGCATCGCCACCCTCGACCCCGCTTTCGCCAAGGACCAGAGCACCATCTGGCCCTGCCGACAGCTCTATAATGGGCTCGTCGAACTCTCCACCTCCGAGGCCGGCGACGACGCCATGCAGGTCGAACCCTCCATCGCAAAAAGCTGGACCATAAGCCCCGACGGCCTCACCTACACCTTCACCCTCCGCAACGACGTCTACTTCCACAAAAATCCCCTTTTTGCAGACAATCAACGCATTTGTCCCACTCACTCCTCCATCACTCCCCCCTCACTCCCCTCTCACTCCCCCCAGAATGACAGCACCCGCCGCGTCGTCGCCTCCGACTTCGTCTACTCCTTCCGCCGCATCATCGACCCCGAGGTCCTCTCACCCGGCGCCTGGGTCTTCAGCGACGTCGACACCTTCTACGCCGCAAACGACACCACCTTCATCATCCGACTCAAAGAACCCTTCTCACCCTTCCTCTCCCTCCTCGGCATGGTCTACTGCTCCGTGGTGCCACATGAAGTCGTCGACCACTACGGCAAGGACTTCCGCTCCCACCCCTGCGGCACAGGCCCCTTCCAGCTCCAATACTGGAAAGAAGGCGTCAAACTCGTCTTCCGCAAAAACCCCCACTACTTTGAGGTTGATACGATATACGTTGATACGTTGATAAGTTCTAGAAACGCCGTATCAACCCATCAACCTATCAACCTATCAACCAAGCGTCTCCCCTATCTCGACGCCGTCGCCGTCACCTTCATCGTCGACCGCCAAACCGTCTTCCTCGAATTCGTCAAAGGCAACCTCGACTTCATGAACTCGCTCGACGCCAGCTACAAAGACGAAATCCTCACCCTCGACGGACACCTCAAGGATAAATACGCCGACCGCATCGACATGGTCTCCATCCCCTACCTCAACACCGAATACCTCGGCTTCAACATGGAAGGAACATTCGGCAGCATTGCCTCGAACTCCCCGAACTCCTTGAACTCCTTAAAAATTCGCCAGGCCATCTCCTGCGGCTTCGACCGCCGCAAGATGATGCGCTACCTCCGCAACAACGTCGGCGCCCCAGGCACCGGCGGCTTCATCCCCAAGGGACTCCCCGGCCACAGCGACTGCGGATACCAGTACGACCCCGACCGCGCACGCCGTCTCCTCGCCGAAGCCGGATACCCCGGCGGCAAAGGACTCCCCACCCTCAAGCTCTCCACCACCTCCAACTACCTCGACCTCTGCAAATACATCCAGCAACAGCTCGGACTCATCGGCATCAACATCGAAGTCGACGTCAACCCCCCGGCACCCCTCCGCGAGCAGATAGCTCAAGGCAAGCTCCAATGGTTCCGCGGCTCCTGGGTCGCCGACTACCCCGACGCAGAAAACTACCTCTCTCTCTTCTACACCCCCAACCGCGCACCCGCCGGACCCAACTACACACGCTTCTCCCTCCCACAAGTCGACCGCCTCTACTCCCGCGCACGCTCCACCTCCGACGACAGCCTCCGCGCCATCCTCTACCACCAAATCGACAGCCTCGTCATGCAACAGGCCCCTGTCCTCGTCCTCTACTACGACCAGATCCTACACTTCACCCACAAAAACGTCTCCGGCCTCCGCACAAACGCCATGAACACCCTCGACCTTCGACGAGTGATAATCAATTAATATACCATTGTTTAACCATTAAAAATGGTTAAACAATGGTTAAACAATGGTCGAACAATGGTTAAAAAGCAGTGGAATTATAGTCGCTGAGTTGCATCTCCCCATCGGGGTTGAGAACGGCGTAATTGCGGTTGTGAAGCCAATCGCCGGTGTTCACATATGTGGCTGAGTTACTGAGTGACTGACTATCTAAGTCATCGGACAACTCAGTCACTCTCATTATCAGCGGTGTGTGGCGATGGCCGAAGACACAGTAGTCGAAGTGTTCCTTCTTGAGGCGTTCTTTCAGGTAGATGACGATGCCTTCGCGGTCGTCGCCGAGGTAGCGGAGCATGTCTTTCTTGGCGTGTTTGCGTTTGTTGCTGTCGCTCCAGCGGTGGGCAATACCGAAAGTAAAGCTTGAAGGTAGCATCTTGAAAAGCCTCTGACAGAAGCGACTGCGGAAAAATACTCGAACGAAATCGAACCAGCGGTCGGTATGTCCGAGGCCGTCGCCATGCCCTATCAGGAAGCGCTTCCCGTAGAACTCCATCACGACAGGTTCGTCGTGGACAATGGCGCCGAATTCCTGCGTGAGGTAGTCGAACACCCACATGTCGTGGTTGCCGATAAAGAAGTGGATTTCGATGCCGCTGTCGGCCAGTTCGGCCAGCTTGCCGAGAATACGTGTGTGGCCACGCGGCACCAGGTATTTGTATGAGAACCAGAAGTCGAAAATATCGCCCAACAGCATCAAGGTCTTGCAGTCCTCCTTGATGCTGTCGAGCCATTGGCAGAGTTGCCGCTCCCTCTCGAGGGTGTCGGCGCCGCTGCCCAGATGCGCATCCGATACAAAATATACCTTATCCCTCACTATTATCTATTATCTGTTAACTTTTATCTCAACCAACTGCGTGGATTCTGTACAGTCTTTCCGTTCCACAGCTGGAAGGAAAACTCGGTGTTGCCGCTGCCGTTTGTGTAGACGGTGCCGAGGTTCTGTCCGGTTTTCACCTTGGTGCCCTCGCTGACGGTGACGGTACCGAGGTGGGCATAGACGGTCATGTAGCTGCCATGCCGGACGATGATGCCCTTGGTGCCGTCGGGACAGGTGAAGACCCTCGACACCACGCCGTTGAACACGCTTTTCACTGCTGCTCCCGACTGGCAGATGAGGTCGATGCCGTTGTTCATATTCTGTCCGCCGGAGGAGTGGGTGTAACGGCCGAATTCACGCTCCACCTTGGTGTAGCTGACTGGCCACGGGAGCTTGCCTTTGTTGGAGGCGAAATCGTTGCTGAGCACGATGTCGGCGTCGGAGGTGGAATTGTTTGAACGCGTGGTTGCGTTATTGTTCGAATTGCCGGTGCCTTTGTTGGCTGCGGCCTTTTGTTTGCGGGCTTTCTCAATCTCCTCGTCGATGATGCGCTGAATCTGTTGCTGCAGCTGGCGTTTCTGCTTCTCTTTCTGGGCAATCTGCTGCTGGAGTTTTTTCTCCTGCTGCTTGCTGTCTTTGAGATGTTTCTGGTGTTGCTGCTGTTCTCGCGAGAGCTCGGCACGCTGCTGTTGCTGTTGCACCATGAGCGAGGTGTGCTCATGTTGCTGGCGCTGGAGTTCGAGGCCCACGTCGTTGAGCTCGGCTTCTTTCTGGCGGATATGTGCCGCCTGACGACGACGGTAGCGGCTGTAGTCGCGGAAATATTTCATCCGGAGGTACGCCGCGTTGTAGGCCTTTGGGTCGAGGAGGAGGGACATCTGGTTGATGTTGCCGCGCTGGCGGTAGAGGACACGGACGGCACGGCCGTATTCGCGCTTCAGGCTGTCGATGTAGGTGCGCATCTGGCGGATACTGTCCTCAGTCTCGGCCATGCGGATATTGAGCAGGTTGAGTTGCCCGTTGAGGTTGTTGATGAGCTTGGTGCGCTCGCCAATCTTCTTTTCCAGCAGGTTAATTTGCTTCTGTGAGGAGCGACTGCTCTTCTTGGTGTTGGCGAGATCGTTGTTGAGGCGTTTGATTTCCTGCTCGACACGGGCTTTGTCCTTCTCGAGCTGCTTCTTGTTCTGCGCATTCAAGGTGAATGGTGAGAGGTGAAAGGTTAAAATTAGTGCATACAACAATATGCGCCAGCCACCTTTCACCTGTAGCCTTTCACCTTTCACCTTATTAATTCCAGTTGAGAATCTTCTTGAAGTCATAATCTTCAGGGTTGGCCACATATTTCTTGGCAGCTTCGTAGTCGGCCGGGGTGATATAGTCCATAATGTCGTTGACGTAGGACATCACCTTGTTGCTGTTGACGTTGACCAGGCGCGGCGGAATCTTGCCGGTGGCGGGGTCCTGCAGGTCTTTGAGGTACAGCGGACTGATGTTGCCTTGCTGGTCGACATACACCATGCAGCCGGTGCACCCCTGGTTGAAGAGGGTGTGCACGCCCATGCCCATCAGCGAGCAATAGGTGAGGTCGAAAGCAATGGGGGTATGGCAGCGGATTTCGTAGCCGATTTCCACGGGACGCGTCTTCACCTTGAGGCCTATCTCCTTGGCTTTGCGCTCGAGGAGGTCGTTGAAGATAT
This sequence comes from uncultured Bacteroidota bacterium, assembly GCA_902776365.1. GTDB lineage: Bacteria > Bacteroidota > Bacteroidia > Bacteroidales > P3 > Colimorpha. The sequence goes on from CACYPU010000001.1 coordinate 449,418, forward strand.
GAGCCTTGGAGACCTTGCCAAGCTCGGGATGGCCGTGCTCGTCGTAGCTGAAGTGGATGCCGGAATTCTTGATTTCCTCGTCGCTGAGGCTATGGAACACACCTTCTGAAATCATGGCGGCGCCGTAGTTGATGCCCATCAGCTTGCGCTTGATGATGCAGGAGATGACCATATTGATAATCTTCTCGACGGTGATTTCGGCCTTGTTGAAGAACTCGGGGATGATGACCATGGGATAGTGGCAGGCACCGGCGATGCCGAGGGCGAGGTGACCGGCGGAACGGCCCATGGCGCTGACCACAAACCAGTTCTCGCTGGTGCGGGCATCCTCCATCACGGCGGTGGCGAGGACGCATCCCTGGGCTTTGGCGCTGTTGTAGCCAAAAGTGGGGCTACTGTTGGGCAGCGGCAGGTCGTTGTCGATGGTCTTGGGGACGTGGATGTTGGCGATGGGATAGTGTTTGTCGGCCAAGAACTTGGCGATGCGGTTGGCCGTCGAGGCGGTATCGTCGCCGCCCACGGTGACGAGGAGCTTAATCTCGTTGTCGGTGAAGAGCTTGAGGTTGAAGCGCTGCTCGAAGTCTTCGGGCGTAGGTTTGAAGCGGCTCATCTTGAGGATGCTGCCGCCCTTGTTGAAAATCTCGTCGGCGGTGAGGAAATCGAGGTCCTGCATACGCGGCTTGTCGGTGAACAGGGCGCTGTAGCCGCCGTGGAGACCGATGACGCGGAAGCCGTCGCGGAGGAAGGTTTTGGCCACAGAGGCCACCACTGTGTTCATTCCCGGGGCGGGACCACCGCCCGTAAGTATTGCTATGCTCTTCATAAGTTATTAATGTGTTAAATTGTTAATCCAATAATTAAAATTTTGAGATGCAAAAATACATATTTTTTTTCATCCAGACAAAAAAAAATACAAACAGGGTGTTGATATATGTATAAGTGAGGCTTTTTAACTTTATTTATATTTATGGCGTGTTTTTTTTTCGTAATTTTGCAATCCGTTTTTTAAAGAAATGCAGAGGAGAAATGAGAAATAAGACGATAATTTTCACGTTGTTGCTAGTGGTCAGCGGCCAGTGGTCGGTGACCAGCGGTCAGGGTGTGTTGACGCTCGAGGAGTGCCACCGTCGTGCTTTGGAGTCGAACAAAGGATTGAAGAAGATGGAAGAGAAGAAGGCGGAGACGGAGGCCACGAAGGAGGTGGCACTGTGGCAGATGTTGCCAAAGGTGAGCGCCAACGGTGTGTACAACTGGATGGAGAAGAGCACCAACCTGCTGAGCGACGAGCAGAAGGACCGCCTGAACAACCTGAGCGGTGTGGTGCAGGCCGACCTGGCCTCGTCCATCCAGCAGGAGTTCGGCGGCTTGCCCATCATCGGCGACGCCATTGCCAATGGTCTCATCAATATCCTAAGCAGTGGCCAGTTGGCCACCAATATCGACAATGTGGGTCACCGCATCGTCGACGCCCTCGAGACGGACACCCGCAATGTGGTGGCCGGAACGGTGACGATAACCCAACCCATCTACATGGGCGGCAAGCTGCGCGCGATGTACAGCACCGCCAGCCTGCTTGCCGAACTCAGCGGCGTGGAATACGACAAACAGAAAGAGGAGTTGCTTATCAGCGTGGATGAGGCATATTGGACGGTGGTGAGCGTGAAGCACAAGAAGGAGTTGGCGGAACAATATGCCGCGCTGCTGGACACTTTGAACAGTCATGTGGAGGAGATGGTGAGGGCCGAAGTGGCCACGAAGGGCGACTTGACGAAGGTGCGTGTGAAGCTGAACGAGGCCCAGATGAGCCTGACGAAAGCCACCAACGGCTTGGCGCTGGCCAAGATGCTGCTGGCACAGCGCTGCGGCATGCCGCTGGACACAGTGTTTGATGTGGAGAGTGGAGAGTGGTCAGTGGCTAGTGGCCAGTGGTCAGCGGATATCAATATGGATACGGTGTGGGAGAACCGCAAAGAGATGAAGATGCTGAGAATCAGCGACAGCGTGGCGCAGAACGCCGTAGTGATGGCCCGCAGCACGTTGCTGCCCAACGTGGTGGTGACAGGCGGCTATCTGGTCTCCAACCCCAACCTCTTCAACGGTTTTTCCAACGAGTTCGGTGGCACGTTCACGGCAGGCGTGGTGGTAAACATCCCCATCTTCCATCCCGGTGGAGTGTATGCCCTGAAGGCCGCCAAGCACAAGAGACAGGAGGTGATGTACCAGATGGAGGAGGCAAAGGAGATGATAGAGCTGCAGGTGAACAAGGTGAAGTTTGAGCTCGACCTGGCCTACAAGAAACTGGAGCAGGCCAACAGCAACCTCGAGAATGCCGAGGAGAACCTGAAGCTTGCCGATGAGAGTTTCAAGGCCGGCATGTGCAGCAGCAGCGACCTCATGGCCGCACAGACGGCGTGGATCAAAGCCGAAAGCGAGGTGCTCGACGCCGAGATAGAGATTGAGATGAGCAAGCTCTACCTGAAACAGGCGCTGGGCGAGTAACGGTTAGAGTTAAGAGTTAAGATTTAAGAATTTAGAATAATGAAAGAGAACAGTAAATCGTTGTTAGGAGGTTTGGCCGTGATTATCGCAGCCATAGGAATCGTGACGCTGGTGGGTCTCTTCGCCATCCATCCGCAGAAGGAGATTATCACTGGCGAGGCAGATGCTACTGAGTACCGTGTGAGCAATATGGTTCCCGGACATGTGGACACCATCTATGTGAAAGAGGGCGACTTCGTGAAGAAGGGCGACACACTGGCCCATATCGCCTCGAAGCAGGTGGCGGCGAAGATGCAGCAGGCAACGGCCGTGAGGAGTGCCGCGAGTGCACAGAGCCGCAAGGCGCAGGTGGGCGCCCGCGACCAGCAGAAGCAGATGGCCTACCAGGTGTGGCAGAAAGCCAAAGCCGCTGTTGAGGTCTACCGCAAGAGCTACGAGCGTGTGAAGGGACTCTATGAGAAGGGTGTGGTGAGTGCGCAGAAGTTCGACGAAGTGGAGGCGCAGTACAAGGTGGCGCAAGCCGATTGTGCCGCTGCCGAGCAGCAGTACCTGATGGCCGAAGAAGGTGCCCGCCGCGAGGATATCGATGCGGCAGCAGCCCTCGTGAACCAGGCCGGCGGCGCAGTGGCCGAAGTGCAGAGCTACCTCGACGACAGCTATATCATCGCCCCCAGCGACGGCCAAGTGGTGGAGATATACTGCAAACTGGGCGACCTTATCGGTACCGGCAGCCCTGTGTTGTCGATTCTCGACATGAGCGATTGCTGGTTCTTCTTCGCCGTGCGAGAGGATATGCTGAAGGGCATCAATGTGGGTGAGACGGTGAAGATAAAAATCCCGGCCCTGAGCGAAGATACGCTCTATGACGGCGAGGTGCGCCGCATACAGGCTATGGCGAGCTATGCAACGTGGCGTTCCACCAAGACAAACGGCCAGTACGACGTGAAGAGCTTCGACGTGAAGGTGGTTCCGACCGGCAACATCGAAGGCCTCCGCCCCGGAATGACCGCAATACTGGAGAACTAAGAGGTAAGAACTAAGAAGTAAGAAGTAAGAGGTGATAACGAATCCGGTATCTAGGGTTTTCATGCGGGAATGCAAGCGTCTGATACGCTATCCGCGCTACCTGGTGATTCTCACCATCGGGGCCGTGTTCTCGTTTGTCTTCTTCGCCACGATGACTGACGAAGGACAGCCCCAGCGGTTGCCGGTAGGTGTGGTTGATTTGGACGGCAGCTACCTTTCGCGACGCATCTGCCACGAGCTCGATGCCACGCCGGGTGTGCAGGTAAAAGAGGTCTTCACTAACCACATGGAGGCCCGCCGCGCCATGCAGCGAGGCGAGATTTTTGCCTTCTACGAGATTCCCAAGGGAACCTACAACGAGGTGCTGCAGTTCCACGCCCCCAAGTTCGTGCTCTACAACAACGCCTGCTACCTACTGGCGGGAACGTTGTGCTACAAGCAGCTGGCCACCATGGGCATGCTGGCGGCTGGCGGCGTGCAGCGCGAGATTTTGCGCAAGAAAGGCTACGGCGAGAAGGCGATTATGGGACTCATCCAGCCCGTGGCTTTCGAGACCCGCAATATCAGCAACCCCTGGATAAACTACGGCGTCTACCTGATGACGACGCTCATACCCGCCATCATCGCCTTCATCGCGTTGATGCATACCGGATTCTCCATCGTCCGCGAACGCCAGCGCCGCACCGTGAAGCACTGGATGAAGAAAGCCCACGGCAGCGCCGTCTACGCCCTGCTGGGCAAGATGTTGCCCTACACCCTCTGGTACTCCCTGCTCGCTTTGACGGCCAACGTGGTCATGTTCGGTTTCATGGACTTCCCCATGAACGGCAGCTGGCTGCTCATGGTGGCAAACACCATTCTGCTCATCTTTGCCTCCCAGTGCGCGGCATGCATGATTGCCGGATGCATCAACGACCCCTCGCTGGCTATGAGTGTCTGCACACTCTATAGCGCCATGTCGTTCTCCCTCAGCGGCTTCTCATTCCCCATCGACGCTATGCCCGGATTCTTCCAGAGTTTCTCCTGGCTCTACCCCATAAGGCACTACTTCCTGAACTATACAAGCATCGCCATCAACGGCAACAACCTGCACCAGTGCTGGCCCTATTTCTGCTCCCTGCTCGCCTTCGGACTCCTCCTCCTGCTCGGTGCTATCGTGCTCAAATGGCAGGTGCACAAAAACACCGCAGAGGTGGAGAGAATTAAGAATTAAGAATGCGTTAATGCGTTATAACTATTATCTATAATCTATTATCTATTAACTTGAATAAAATACGCATCATATTATACGACATTCGCGAGGTGCTCTACGCCGAGTTCGGTCGTGTCTTCAAGGACAGCACCGTGATGCTCATTTTCTTCATCGCCCCCCTACTCTACCCCGTCATCTTCTGCTTCATGTACGAGAAGGAGAACGTCACCAACCTCCCCGTCGCTGTCGTCGACCAGGCCCTCTGCGACGAAAGCCGCCGCTTCATCCACAAGATGGAGGCCACTCCCGAAATCTCCGTCGAATACAAATGCCCCACGATGGCCGAAGCCGAACGACTCATGAAAAATCGCGACGTCCACGCCATATTCTTCTTCCCCAAAGACTTCTCCTCCGACCTCGCCGCCAAACGCACAGCCCACGTGGCCGTCTTCGCCGACATGAGCTCCTTCTACTACTACAAAGCCGCACTCCTCGGTTCCAACGCCGTGCTCATCGACGAAATGCACACCATCCAGCTCGAACGCTATGCCGCCGACGGCCTCACAGGTCTCCCCGCACAAGAGCAGATGCAGCCCGTGGTCTATCAGGAAATCACCGCCTTCAACCCCACCAACGGCTACGGCTCCTTCCTCCTCCCCGCACTCATCATTCTCGTCGTCCACCAGACCCTCTTCCTCGGCATCTGCCTCCTCTGCGGCGACGCCCGTGAGAACAAGCGCTCCCTCCTCGTCATCCCCGCACGTCTCCGCACCCGCTGCACCCACCGCGTCACCATCGGACGCGCACTCTGCTACCTCATCATCTACACCCCCATCTGCCTCAGCACCCTCTGGTTCATCCCCCGAATGTTCCACATGCCCCAGCTCGGCAACCTCTACTCCATACTCCTCTTCCTCCTCCCCTTCATCCTCGCCGTCATCTTCTTCGGCATCACCGTGGGCAACATCTTCGTCCGCTACAAGGTCTCTCCCCTCCTCTGCTTCGCCTTCTTCAGCCTCATCCTCTTCTTCTCCACAGGCATGGTCTGGCCGCAGTGCAACATGCCCCGCTTCTGGTACGGATTCTCACTCATCTTCCCCTCCACCCCCGGCGTCCAGGGATTCATCAAAATCTCCTCCATGGGAGCCTCGCTCGCCGACGTCCGCGCCGAATACATCGCCCTCTGGGTCCAGGCCGGCCTCTACTTCGTCACCGCCTCCTTCTCCCTCCGTTTCATCAAACGCTACAAAATATTCAACGCCATCTAACCCCCCACCCCACTTAACCCTAACTCTTAACTATTATCTTTTAACTCTTAACTACCATGAATCACCTCCTCAACTCTTAACTATTATCTATTATCTATTAACTCTTAACTACCATTTAAACCTCTCAAACCTCTCAAACCTTTTCAACCTCTCAAACCCCTTAAACTTTAAACTTTAACCGTTATACATTATGATAAACATCGTCATTTTCGGCGCTCCCGGCGCAGGCAAAGGAACCCAGGCCAAACTTCTGGCCGAGAAATACGACTTCCTGCATATCTCCACCGGCGATTTGTTGCGGCAAGAAGTGTCCATGGAAACTCCCGTGGGACTTAGAGCGAAGGCTATAATGAATCGTGGCGATTTGGTGGGTGACGATATCGTCGTGTCGCTACTTGGACGAGCCCTCGAGCTGCGCTCCACCCTGCCCGACCCCGACGCCGTCCTCGACCCCTGGGATGTGGAACGCAACGGCAAACCCCATCGTCCTCAAGGTTGCATCATAGACGGTTTCCCCCGCACCGTCTCACAGGCACAGACGCTAGAGTTCCTTTTTGGAAAACTGAAACGCAAAATCGACTCTGTCGTCGCCATCGACGTGCCCCGCGACGAACTTGTGAAACGCATCCACGAGCGTGCTGCCATCAGTGGTCGTGCCGACGATACCGAAGAGGTAATCCGTCACCGTCTGGACCTCTACGACCAACAGACGACGCCTGTGCTGGACTACTATCGGGTCTCGGGTCTCTTAGTCACCGTGGACGGTAGCGGTGAGATAGCCGAAACAAATGGCCGCATCTGCCAGACGCTCGATATCGTCATGCACCTAAAAGCCAAACATTAAACCTCTCAAACCTTTCAAACCTCTCAACCCCCTTTAAACTTTAACCTTTAACCGTTAACCGTTATACACTATGCGACGACTCATCTTTGCCACCAACAACAAACACAAAGTCACCGAGGTGCGTGCTGCACTCTCGAGTATTGACGATATAGAGATTGTCACACTGGCAGAGGCCGGCCTGGAAGGCGAGATCCCCGAAACCGCCGACACCCTCCACGGCAACGCACACCAAAAAGCCCTCTGGGTTTGGGAACGCACCCATACCGACTGCTTCGCCGACGACACCGGCCTCGAAGTCGACGCCCTAGGCGGCGCACCTGGCGTCTACTCCGCACGCTACGCCGGCCCCCACTGCTCCTTTGACGACAACATCGACAAACTCCTCGCCAACCTCCACGGCAAAGAAAACCGCAAAGCCCACTTCCGCACCGTCATCTGCCTCATTGAAGGCCACTCTCAGTCACTACCCACTACCCACTACTTCGAAGGCCGTGTCGACGGGCAGATCCTCACCTCCCGCCACTCCAACGGCCAAGGTTTCGGCTACGACCCCCTCTTCATGCCCGACCGCTTCGCCCTCTCCTTCGCCGAAATGCCACTCCAACTAAAAAACACCATCAGCCACCGCGCCCTCGCCGTCAAAAAACTCAAAGACTACCTCCTCAACTCTTAACTATTATCTTTTAACTCTTAACTACCATAGATTACCTCCTCAACCCTTAACTATTATCTATTATCTATTAACTCTTAACTACCATGAAACGTGTCTTCCCATTAACAATCCAGAGCGGCATGTCGCAGAGCGGCAGCTACATACTCATGCTCTGCGAACCCCAAAGCGGCATCCAGGTCCCCATCTTCATCGGCGCCCACGAGGCACAAGGCATCCTTCTGGCCAAGGAAGAAATCAAAACCCGTCGCCCCATGACCCACCAGCTCATCGTCAAACTCATGGACCAGTATGGCCTCTCCCTCAAGCATGTCAGCATCGACCGCGTCAGCGACGGCATCTTCTACGCCACACTCCACATCACCGACGGATTCAACACCCGCTCCTTCGACAGCCGCCCCTCCGACGCCATCTCCCTCGCTCTCCTCTCCGACTGCCCCATCCTCATGGACGATAACGTCATCGACGAAACAGGTGTCACAATCCCAAACGCAAATCAAAATCCCGAAAACCTCAACTCCATCCATCAACTGGAAGAACAACTGCGCCGCTGCGAAGAATCCGAGGAATATGAACGTGCCGCCGAAATACAACAACAGATCGAAAACCTGAAAAACAAATGATTGACTATAAACAAACTGCAGACTTCCTGCGCAATGAGTTCCGCCTTGCCCGCAAAGAAATGCCACAAGTGGCCATCATTTTGGGCAGCGGCTTGGGCAAGCTGGCCGACAAAATAGAGAATCCCCTCATTCTCCCCTACTCCGCCATCCCGCACTTCCCCACCTCCACTGCCGTTGGTCACAAAGGCAACCTCATCGTCGGCACCCTCGGCCGAAAAAACGTGCTCGCCATGCAAGGACGCTTCCACTACTACGAGGGCTACTCGATGGAGCAGGTAACCCTCCCCGAGCGCGTCTTTGCCTTGCTGGGCATCAAAACCGTGCTGGTGAGCAACGCCGCCGGTGCCGTCAACCCCGACTTCCGCGTCGGCGACCTCATGGTCATCACTGACCATATCAACCTCATGCCCAACCCCTTGCTAGGCCCTAACAAAGAAAACTTCGGCCCCCGATTCCCCGATATGACCGAACCCTACAGCCTCCGTCTGCGCAATATCGCCCACAAAGTAGCCAGCGAACTGAAAATCAACCTTCGCGAGGGCGTCTATGTAGCCGGCACAGGCCCCACCTACGAAACCCGCGCCGAATACAAGATGTACCGCTTCATCGGCGGCGACGCCTGCGGCATGTCCACGGTGCCCGAGGTCATCGTGGCCCGCCACTGCGGCATGGAAGTCTTCGGCATGAGCGTCATCACAAACCAGTCCGCCGACCTCGGCAACGGCACCCTGAACGATGGCGACGACGTCGTCCGTGCCGCCGACCAAGCAGCCGACCAGATGACACTCCTCTTCTCAAAAATAATCCTCAACTCTTAACTATTATCTCTTAACTATTATCTCTTAACTATTTCCATGCAACGCTTCCGACCATACGTACTGCCCATCGCCATTGTATTGGGATTGCTGCTGCACAAGTGGTGCGCCATCTTCTCCTTCCTCGTACCCTTCATCATCTTTGCCATCCTCCTGCTCACCTTCACCGCCGTCGACCTCCGCAAGCTCCGCTTCTCCATGCTCGACCTCTGGCTGATGCTCTTCCAGATTGTCGTCAGCACCGGCGGCTACACCCTCATCACCCTCCTGGGCGGCAGCCACATCGTCGCTGAAGGCCTCCTCATCGGTGTCCTCTGTCCCGTGGCCTCCTCCGTCGCCGTCATCGCCTGCCTCCTCGGCGCCAACCGCGAAACCGTCACCACCTACACCATTGTCGGCAACCTCATGGTCGCACTCGTCGCCCCCGTCGTCTTCAGCCTCGTCGGCGACCACCCCGAACTCGACATCGTCGACAGCATGCTGCTGATGTTCACCAAGATAGGCTCTACCCTGGCTCTCCCCTTCTTCCTGGCGGTCCTCTTGCAATTACTCCTGCCGAAAGCCAACGCCCTCCTCGCCCGATACAACGCCCTGGGCTTCTACCTCTGGGCCATCGCCCTGCTCTTCACCCTCGGTCAGACCATCGACTACATCTTCCTCAACGGTGAAGGCAACTGGAGTTCCATCATCTGGCTCGGTGGCCTATCGCTGCTCTTCTGTGTGGTGCAATTCGCCACTGGCCGCTGGCTGGGAAAAAAATATGGCGACGTCATCGGCGGCGGACAGCTCCTCGGACAGAAAAACACCGCCTTCGGCATCTGGATGGCCAACACCTTCCTCTCACCCCTCTCCTCCGTCTTCCTCGCCTTCTACAGCGTCTTCCAAAACGTCTGGAACGCCTGGCAGTTAAAGAATAAGAAATAAAAGTTAACAACTAAGAGTTAAGAATTCAGTATCTAGTGTTATGAAAAATCATACGTCCCAGCACTCCCCAGCACTCCCCAGCACCCCCCTGCATCCCCAAAATATCAAGGCTGCCTTTTTCGACATCGACGGCACACTCCTCAGCTTCACCACACACCGCGTCTCCCCCGGCACCGTGCGGGCCTTCGAACATCTGCACCGCGCCGGCATCCGCACATTCCTCTCCACTGGCCGCCCCGACATCCTCATACCCGACATGCCCGTCTCCTTCGACGGCAAAATCACCATGAACGGAGGACTCGTATTCACGCCCAATGAGGTCCTGCTGAGTAACCCTATCAGCGACGCGGAACTTCAAGCATGGCTTGATTTGGCAAAGGATAAACACCTCTGCACCATGGTATTCACTAAGGACAATATGTTCCTTGCACAACCCAATGAAATAGGCCTCAAACTGCGCAACCAACTCGAATTTGAGATGCCGCCCGTCGTCGGCATCGACCGCATGCGCTCTGAAACCGTCTACCAGATTATCGCCATCATGCCCGGCGATATGGACGACTCCGTCAACCAACTCCTCCCCCACTGCCGCCTGCCGCGCTGGCACCCCTACTTCACCGACATCGTGGCCGAGGACAACAGCAAGGCCCGCGGCATGGAAGCCATCTGCCGCCACTTCGGCATCCGTCAAGAAGAAACCCTCGCCTTCGGCGACGGCGCCAACGACATCGAAATGCTCGAATGGGCCGGCATCGGCGTGGCTATGGGCAACGCAGCAGATAACGTCAAAGAGCACGCCGACCTCGTCACCTCCGACGTCGACAACGAAGGAATAGAGAAGGTAGTTAATAAGATAATAGTTGATAGATAACAGATATCATGAAGAGTTTGGAAAAACAACTCGAAGAAACCCTACGCCTCCTCGACAGCTATCAAGACCTCGCTGTCGACCAGGACGACGACGACGCCTTCGTCGCCCGCGGCAACGGCTTCTGCGACCGCAAATACAGCGACGATTTTCTCCAGATGCAGATAGCACAGCTCACCGCACGTGCAGCAGAACTCAAAAAGAAGATACAACATGCCGATTTATAGAATAATTATATTGCTGCTGGTCATCGCTTCGGTCATCATTGTCATCTCCGAGAACCGCAAGCCCTACCTCTCCGTCTTCTGGATAATGTTCATCGTCCTCCTGCCGGGTGTGGGTATCGCCTTCTACTTCCTCCTCGGCAAAGACTACCGCGGTCGCCGCACCATCAAAGCCGACGAACTCGCACGCCTCGACGCCCTGCGCGACAACGCCGTCGGCGACGCCATCCTCCCCCAGCCCCCCAACGACAAATACCGTAAACTCGCCGACATGATGCGCAACGCCAACGACACCCCGCTCCTTCAGGGCAACCAGGTGCGCATCTTCACCGACTTCACCCCCATGTTCGAGGCCATGCTCGACGACATCGCCTCGGCCAAAGAATTCATACATATCCAGTTCTATATCGTTGAAAACGACGAGGTGGGGCAGCAGCTCAGCGACCTCCTCATCCGCAAGGCCGCCGAAGGCGTCGACGTCCGCCTCATGTACGACAGCTGCGCCAACCTCTTCGTCCACAGCCGCTACTACGACCGCATGCGCCACAACGGCGTCCACGTCAAATCCTTCCAAAAATTCCTCCCCGCACTCTTCAATCGCGAAGTCAATTGCCGCACCCACCGTAAAATCGTCGTCATCGACGGCCATACCGCCTACACTGGCGGCATGAACATCGCCCGCCGCTACCGTGACGGCATCAACCACGGCGTCTGGCGCGACACACAGATACGCCTCCAAGGACCCGCCGTCGCCCAGCTCGAGGTCTCCTTTCTCTCCGACTGGCGCTTCTGCACCAAGAAACTCCTCGACCAACCCCGCTTCTTCCCCAATTCAAACACTAACGCAATCAAGCAATCAAGCAATAACGCAATCACACAGATTGTCACCTCCGGCCCCATGGACGAATGGAACACCGTCATGCAAGGCCTCGTACAGATTATGGCTCAAAGCCAGAAATACCTCTACATACAGACCCCCTACTTCACGCCGCCCCACCCCGTACTCCTCGCCATCCGTAATGCCGCCCTCGCCGGTGTCGACGTCCGCCTGATGGTCCCCGCTACCTCCGACCGCGGCGCCATCACACGCCTCGCCACCCAGTCCTACTTCCGTGACCTCCTCCCCGCCGGAGTGAAAATCTATCTCTACCACAACGGATTCCTACACGCCAAAACCATCGTCTGCGACGACGACTTCACCACCATAGGCTCCACCAACCTCGACCCCCGCAGCCTCGAGCAGAACTTCGAAGTCAACGCCTTCATCTACGACGGCGACATCGCCATCCGCCAGCGCGACATCTTCCTCGACGACCAGCAGCACTGCTCCCTCGTCGACCCCCTCCGCTGGCAGCATCGCCCCCGTCTCCAGAAGTTCCTCGAATCCTCCGCCCGCATCCTCACCCCCATCCTATAGCCTTACCATTACCCTATAAAAGCCTTACCAACTCCTACCATAGTAGGAGTTGGTAAGGGGATGATTAGGTCTTTATAAAGTATTTTTATCTACCGCCAATGGACCAGATGAGGCCGAACTTCACAGGGTAGATATCTTGGAAATCAGACTTGAAGAGCTTCTGGGTAGACATCTGAACATAGAGGCCGAGGGAACCGTAGAACACCGACAGGCGGGCGTCGAGCACAAAGGGGTTCATCTGCTTCCCCACCTCCTTGTCGCGGACTGTGAGGTCGGTGCTGTGAGACTCATATTCCTGGTTGAGGTAGCCGTTGGCGTTGATGCCCGGAAGAGCCGTGAGGCGGATGCACAGGTCGTCATATTTCCAGGGCTCGAAGCTGAAAGTAATCGGGACGACGATGGCGCCGGTGAAGAAGTAGGAATCCCAGTTGTTGGGGTCCGGGGTGCCGCTGGTGATGGTGGCATAGGCCGGATACATCGCGGAAGGCTGCTGAAAGCCTGTGGGTGTGGCACATACGAGGTGCTCCCTGAAATGGTATCGGTTCACCTCCACACCCAGACCGGCATAGATTCCGAAGTGAGTGGTGTTGACGAGGGGATAGTCGAGGGATAATCCAATATTCATAAAGTAATAGGAAACCTCAGCGTCGCCGTCAACACCACCGAGGGGCTTGTCGCCCCAGTTGTTGAAACCCCACGACCAGTTGGCTTCGAAGTCGCGGCTGGCCTTGTTCTTTTCTCTTTTGAAACTGAAAGGCAAAGTTGTTGCACGGATAACTTCTTCTCCTATAACGAGTTTTCCGTTATCAAGAACAGTCAGCTGGGCGCTCCGGTCCAGAGTGCTATCCTTTGCTGGCTTGCGGTCAACAGCGGGCACCTCGATGCATGCATTGTCTACAACCTCGAAGTTGTAGGCATTGACAGACAGCGGCAATTCGCTATAGATTCGTGAGTTGTCTTGGGCTTTAAGAATCACATAGCCGGCGTTGAGGGTGCCAGCGAGAGTCTCGTTGAACTCGACCTTGGCGTTGTCCTCAGTGCTGATGACGAGTTGCTCGTCACCGAAATCGAAGGCGCCGCTGAAGAGGATGGAGGCACCGTCCTCGGCGGTAAAGCTGATAATACGGTCGGCGGGGTTGAGGCGGAGCACGGCGGAGGTGTTGCCGTCCATCGACATGACGCCGTTGGAGATTTGGGCGACAGCCAGATTGTTGTTGACCTCGAGCTGGGTCTTGTCGCCGGGGTAGATTTTCAGCGTCACATTGTCCTCGACCCTGATGGTGTGTACACCTGTGACGGGCTGCACAAGGACTTGCGCCGAGGCGGCGGAGCAGAAAAACAAAGTGAAAAGCAAAAATCTTGTTTTCATGATATAAAGGATTTAAAGTTTAATTATCGTGAAGCTATCATAACAGCCTTGCGGGGGGAGAGGTTGTGGCGGATGAACTTGGCCACGGGAGTTTCCTCGACCCATTCGGCGGCGATGTCGCGGAGCCGGGGACGGGAGTTGTCATAGACGATGAGGGTGTTGGTGTAGATGGTGTCGGGAGCAGGAACATAGACGATGAGACTCTCCGATGGAATCGCCGTGGGGACTACAGAGGGTTCCTCCTGCGGCAGCAGCGGCAGAGTGTTCTCTTCCTGGGCAATCAGCAGAGGCTCCTCGGGGACGATGGTTTCTATAATATCTATTGTTCTTATAGTATCTATGGGCTTTATAGTTTTTTTTGGAGTACCTGGAATATTCGGTGTGCTCAGATCGCTCGCGGTTGTAGTGGCGGCGACCAGCTGTGGTTCCTGGGGCTCGAGCTGCCCCATAGTGCCCATACGGAAAGCAGGAAGCATGAAGGCGACGAGGATGGCGGCAGCGGCGCTCCAGCGCAGGAAAGGTGAAAGGTGAGAGGTGAACTGTGGTCGGCGACCTTGTGGAGCCAAAGGTAAAAGGCGCGTATACCGGACGCTCTCGTCGCACTCCAGCCGCGGAGCCTCGCTGTAGAGCGCCAGTTCCTCGGCGGCCTCGGGGTGGTCGGCGAGCCAGGCCTCCACCTCAGCACGTTCTATGTCGGAGAGCTGTCCCTCAGCATACTGCAGGAGGAAAACCTCGTAGTTGGTGTCATTTATCGTTGTCATATCCCAATTGTTTCAGTTGTTTTCTCATATTTACCCGGGCTCGGAAGAGGTAGACCTGCACCTTTGAGTCGCTGAGCGAGAGGGTCTCCCCTATCTCGGCGTAGCTATAGCCCTCGACATCGCGCAGCTGGAGGATGGCGCGCTGCACTTCGGGTAGCGTCTGGAGGGCTCGCTCGATGGCCTCGTGGAGGTCGAAACGCTCGTCAGGCATCTGCACCTTCTCCGTCACCACCTGTTCAGCATGCATCTGCACCACCTTGTTGTGGCGGAGGGTCATCATCAGACTACGGTAGGCGGCGCTGAGGAGGTAGCTCTTGCCCTTGGCCTGCGGCACCTCGTCGCGGTGGCTCCAGAGGGAGGCCAGCGCCTCCTGCACAGCATCCTCGCAGTCGGGACGGCTCGGATAGCAGCGCATCGCGAAACGCATCGCGTCGTCGGCCCACAGGCGCACTCCCTTGTTATATTCCTTGGCAGTCAATCAGGCAGTCTTTTTAGTCCCTTTACACCTAATAGTTGCGCAAAGGGGGTGAAATATTACAAAGGAATGTTTTTTTTTACAAAAGATGTTCGAGAAGGATTTTCACACCCAGCCCCAGAAGGACCAGACCGGCGATGATGTTGGCCGTGCGCTCCGGGACGGGGATATTGCGCTTGCCGAGGTACACGCCCAGTAGAGAGACCAATGTGGTGACGATACCGATGGTGGCGACAATCCACAGGACGGTAGTCAGCGGATTATCCAAGCCGAGACCGATGCCGACGGCAAAAGCGTCGATGCTGGTGGCGACACCTAAAACGAAAAAGGAGTACAAGGGAGTGCGAGGGAGTGCCGGGGAGTGCGAGACGTTACTATTGTCTTGCACTCCTTTGCACTCCTTGCACTCCTTACTACTTTCAATAATCATCTTTCCTCCGATGAAGGCAAGTAGGCCAAACGCTATCCAGTGGTCGACAGCCTCGATGAACTCGCGGGCCACGTCGCCTATCAGGGCACCAGCCAAAGGGAATGCCCCCTGACAGAGGCCGAAGATGAGAGCCATCAGCAATCCCCGACGGTAGGTCATCTTAGTGCGGAACGCCGTAGTGGTGCTCACCACCAGGGAGTCGACACAGAGTGCCAGAGCCAATAACAACGCTTCTACAAATCCCATAACCATTATCTCTTAACTATTATCTTTTATCTTTTCATGTGCCACCATACCCATCGTGTGGCGGAAGTTGATTTCGGCGACGTGGACGCTGCCGTCGGCACAGACCATCAGGTCGACGCCGAGAGGTCCACGGTAGCGGGGCCAGACATTGGCGGCCAGCCAGGCTTCCACTCGCTCGCGAGCCTCACGGACAGGGAATGCTGCCTCAATCTGCTCATCCTTCCACAAGACGTTCTCTTTGTACACGCCGCTGCCTGTTCGGAAGTAGGAGTAGCCAAGGAAAGTGGGCAGCATACGGGAACAAGTGCTACCAACTACCCACTGTCCACTATCCACTCTATATTCCAACGCCACATCAGCCACTACCTCGCGGCGCGGCTCCGCTATCACGCAACGCTGCGAGGCGATGGTCTTCACTATCCAGTCGCGGTCGATGGGTGTGAGGCTGCCATGCACCCAGCGCAGTCCCCTACCCGCCCCCGACCAAGGCGCCTTCATCACCCAGTGCTCGCGTTTTTTTAATAATGATTCCATATATTCTATGGAGCGCACATCGTGGCAGTCCTCCTGCAGGGGGAGCACCGTGGAGCGGTGCTGCAGTTCGCGGATGGTGTTGATTTCCTCGTCGGAGGGCAGCAGCGACTCTTCTATGCCTCTCTTCTGCAGTTCATGTTTCACCACAGCATCCCAGCCCCAGGCAACGACTTCGTCTAATTGAAAATTCAAAAATGAAAATTGAAAATCATAGACAGAAGTACAGACGGCATTGGGATAGAGCACGGACATGATGTTCGCGTCGCGGCGGGCAAAGTCGACGGCCGAGCGCGGCGGGACATAATGAGCACGACCTTTGGCTAGGCAAAGATCGTGCTCAGGGTTGAAGATGCAGAGTTGCATCCTTTCTTCTTATTTATTGACCTGGAATTTCTTGTTACCGGTCTTGAAGAAGTCGGCAATCTGGTTGGCGGCGGCGATACCGGCGTTGATGTTGGCCTCTTCGGTCTGGGCACCCATCTTCTTGGGGGTGGCGAAGTAGCGGCCTTCAAAAGCCTTGAAGTCGGCATCGGCATCGGGCATGATGTCGGTGATATACTTCAGGTCGGTACGCTCAGCCATGAGCTTGAGCAGACCAGCCTCGTCGATGACTTCCTTACGGGCGCTGTTCACAAGGATACCACCCTTGTGCATCTTGCCGACGAGGTTGTAGTTGATGCTCTGCTTGGTCTCGGCGGTGGCGGGGATGTGCAGGCTGACGATGTCGCAGGTCTCGAAGAGAGCGTCCTGGTTGGCAACGGCGGTAGCCATACCGGTGGCGTTGATCTGGTCGGCGGTCATGAAGGCGTCGTAGGCGTAGACATCCATGCCGAAGCCCTTGGCGATGCGGGCCACATTGCGTCCCACGTTACCGAAGGCGAGGATACCCAGCTTCTTGCCCATGAGCTCGGAGCCACTCTTGCCGTTGTAGAAGTTACGGACGGCGTAGACGAGCATACCCATGACGAGCTCGGCGACAGCGTTGCTGTTCTGGCCGGGGGTGTTCATGGCGACGATGCCGCGGGCGGTGCAAGCCTCGAGGTCGAGGTTGTCGAAGCCGGCGCCGGCACGCACGACGATCTTCAGGTTCTTGGCGTGGTCGATAACCTCTTTGGTCACCTTGTCGCTGCGGACGATGAGGGCGTCGGCATCGGCAACGGCGGCATAAAGGTCGTTCACGTCGGTATATTTCTCGAGGAGAGCCAGCTCGTAGCCGTTCTTCTCAACCACTTCGCGGATGCCGTCGACGGCCACTTTGGCGAAGGGTTTCTCTTGTTAATAATCTTTATTTCATCGGAAAAGACGCAGGTAGGCTCCTTACGAACCTTCTTCTCGAAGCCTTCCCTGACGTCGTCTTTGATTTCCATAATTTCTTATTTGTGAGCTTTCTCGAAGTCCTGCATGCACTGGACGAGAGCCTCGACGGCCTCGATGGGGCAAGCGTTGTAGAGGCTGGCGCGGAAGCCACCGACGCTGCGGTGACCCTTGATGCCGACCATGCCGCGCTCCTTGGCGAAGGCCATGAAGTCGGCTTCGAGGTTCTCGCGACCCTCGGCCATCACCCAGCAGTGATTCATGATGGAACGGTCCTCTTTCTCAACAGTGCCACGGAACATGGTGTTGCGGTCGATTTCCTCATAGAGCAGGGCGCTCTTCTTGAGGTTGATCTTCTCCATCTCGGCAACGCCGCCGATGGTGTTCTTAACCCACTTCAGGGTCTCGTGCATGACGAAGATGGCGCTCACGGGAGGAGTGTTGAACATGGAGATGTTCTTGGCCTCTTCAGCAGCGTGAGTGCGGAAGTCAATCATGGTGGGCAGGGGGTTCATGTACTGACGGTCGCTGATCTTGCCGAGGATGTCCTTCTTGACGATGTAGAAGGTGACACCGGCGGGACCGACATTCTTCTGAGCGCCACCATAGATGAGGCCGTATTTCTTCACGTCGACGGGACGGCTCATGATGTCAGAGCTCATATCGGCAACGAGCATCACGTTGTTAATCTCGTTGGCGGCGAAGTCCTTGCGGATCTCGGTACCATAGATGGTGTTGTTGGTGGTGATGTGGAAGTAGTCGGCGTCGGCGGGGACGGTCCAACCCTTCGGGATGTAGCTGTAGGTCTTGTCTTCGCTGCTGGCCACGATCACGGTCTCTCCGAAGTTCTTGGCCTCTTTGGCGGCCTTCTTGGCCCACACGCCGGTCTGCAGGTAGGCAGCCTTCTTGTTGAGCAGGTTGGCGGGAACATCCATGAAACCGGTGCTGGCACCACCACCGAGGAAGAGGATTTCGTACTCAGCGGGGATATTCAGCAGGTCGCGCCACAGCTGGCGGGTTTCTTCCATGGTGCGCTCCCAACCGGGGGTACGGTGAGAGATTTCGAGCAGGCCGATACCGGTGTTGTCAAAGTCGCGGATGGCGGCGATGGTGGACTCGATGGCCTCTTTGGGCAGGACGCAGGGACCTGCATTGAAATTATAAGCGGTCTTCATTGTTTGTTTTTGTTTTAAAGGGTTTATATTTAATTAATTAACTCAATTCTTCCTTATTGGATGAGGCTACAAAAATAGTAAATAAATTTATATATTCAAAATAAAAATAAAATTATAAAACTTTTTTTCGATGACAAAATAAAAAATTGCCAGTCGCGTTATCTATAGAAATTCATAGAATAACCCCTAAAACCCATTAAAAATGAGAAAACATATTGTAGCAGGCAACTGGAAAATGAACTGCACCTTCACCGAGGCCGATGAACTCATCAACGGAATCATGGAGAAACTCGAGAAGACCGAGCTTCCGCGCGAAACTCTGCTTATCGTCTGCCCCCCGTTCCCCTATCTCGAGATGACCACCGACTACGCCAACGACAGCTATTTCCTGGTGGGTGCCCAGAACGTCAGCGACCAGGAGAAGGGCGCCTACACCGGCGAAGTCAGCGCCGAAATGCTCGAAAGCATGGAGCTCGACTACTGCATCGTGGGCCACTCCGAGCGCCGCGGCTACTATGGCGAGACCGACAAGATTGTCGCCGCCAAGGTCGACAAGCTGCTGGCCCATGGCCTGAAGCCCATCGTCTGCGTCGGCGAGGTACTCGAGGAGCGCGAAGCCGGCAAGCAGCTCGAGGTGGTGAAACGACAGGTCGAGGAAGGCCTCTTCCACCTCACCCCCGAGCAGATGATGGAAGTGGTCATCGCCTACGAGCCCGTCTGGGCCATCGGCACCGGCAAGACCGCCACTCCCGAGCAGGCACAGGAAATCCACGCCCATATCCGCTCGCTCCTCACCGCCAAATATGGCAAGGAACTGGCCGACGAAATCAGCATCCTCTATGGCGGCAGCTGCAAGCCCAGCAACGCCAAGGAACTCTTCGCCTGCCCCGATATCGACGGTGGCCTCATCGGCGGCGCCTCCCTCAAGGCCGACGACTTCATCGCCATCGCCCAGAGCTTCTAAGAATATGAAAAGTGAAAAATGAAAAGCGAAACGGCGTTGTTTTCACTTTTCACTTTTCATTTTTCACTTCAATAATATGAATTTCGAACGGTTCATAGCAAAGCGGTTCATGCCGCGAAGCAAAGACGGCGGGGGCTTTTCGGGGCCCCTGTCCGTCATTGCTGTCGCCAGCATCGCCCTCGGCGTGCTTGTTATGGTCATGGCCGTCAGCATCCTCCGCGGCTTCCAGGGCGAAATCGCCGGCAAAGTTGTCGGCTTCGGAAGCCACCTTACCGTCAGCAACTACGCCATCAACCCCAACTACCAGGAACAGCCCGTCACCATCGACAACGCCCTCGCCGCCACCCTGCGCTCCACGCCGGGAGTCAAGCACCTGCAGAGCTTCGCCACCAAAGGCGGCATGGTGAAAACCAAAGAGCAAATCTATGGCATCCTGCTGCGGGGTCTCAGCGCCGACTACGACACCTCCTTCTTCCACGAGAACCTCGTCGAAGGACACCTTCCAAACCTCTCACCTCTCACCTCTCACCTTTCACCTTCCAACGACGTCCTCATCTCCAGCACCATAGCACGCAAGCTTGGCCTCAAAGTGGGCGACAAACTGCGCACCTATTTCTGGCAGGACCAAGGCTACCGCTCCCGCGCCTTCCTCATCTCCGGCATCTACAACACCGACCTCCCCGAAGTCGACGAGCTCTATGTCGTCGGCGACATCCGCCAAGTCCAGAAACTCAACGACTGGGACAGCAACCAGGTCGGCGGCTACGAGCTGCTGGTCGACGATTTCGGCCAACTGGACCAGATGCAGAAAACCGTCCTCGAGATACTCACCGACTACAACCGCTACGACCTCACCGCCCACTCCATCCGCGACGCCTACCCCGCCCTCTTCGCCTGGCTCGACCTTCTCAACAGCAACATCACTCTCATACTCATCATTATGAGCATCGTCTGTGCTGTCGCCATCGTCTCCGCGCTCCTCATCATGATTTTCGAGAAAAGCCGCACCATCGGCCTCCTCAAAGCCCTCGGCGCCAGCAATGCCTCCGTGCGCCGCATCTTCATCCTCAAAGCCTCGCACCTTATCCTCCAAGGCATCGGCATCGGCATCGCCCTCTCCACCGCCCTCTGCTTCGTGCAGTCGAAATGGCAGCTCATCGAACTCAACCCCGAAAGCTACCACATGAGCCACGTGCCCGTCGACACCGACCCCTGGATATTCATCCTCATCAGCCTCTCCACCGCTCTCGTCTGCCTCCTCGCACTCCTCCTCCCCGCCGCCTACATCAGCCGCATCAGCCCCGCGAAAACAATCAAGACCGAATAACCACTCTATTGTCTTGCACTCCCTGCACTCCATGGCACTCCCCTGCACTCCCCAAAAAATATCTCCAAAATGAAACAAAAACTCAAACTCATACTACTGCTGCTCTCCATCGTGCTGGCACTCTTCGCACTGTGGCAGGTCGAGAACGTCGCCCAGCAAGTGCGCCAGTCCGAAGAATCGAAGATTCGCCTCTGGGCCAACGCCATCGCCCAGCGCAACCGCATGACCTCCGTCACCCACCAGTTCTTCCAGGAAGCCACCCTCGACGAACAGCGCAAAATACGCCTCTACACCGATATCCTCGAATCCTTCAACGACCCCGACCAGTCGACAGACCTCCGCTTCAGCCTCGCCTACGTCAACTACATCGTCGACAGCGCCAAAACACCCATCATCATTACCCGCGACGACTCCGTCATCACCGTCCCCAGCGAACTCGCCGGACAGAAGCTCCAAGGCTCCCTGCTCAAGGAATACTCCTCCAACCCACCCTTCCACTACCGCCTCTGGGGCATGCCTATGACGCTCTACTATAAGGAGTCTCAAAACTACACCCAGCTGCGCGACATGCTCTCCAGCTTCTCGCGCTCCTTCATGGAGGAAATCACCAACAACTCCGTTATCGTCCCCGTCGTCATCGTCGACAGCTGCCGCTCACACCTCATCGCACATGGCAATATCGACCCCTCCGACATCGACACCCCCGACAAGCTCGCCAGCCGCCTCCAGTCCATGGAAAGCATGAACGACCCCATCGAAATCGCACTCCCCGACAACAGCACCGCCTACATCTACTACGAGAACTCCCAGCTCCTCAAGACCCTCCGCTGGGTTCCCCTCTTCTACTTCTTCATCGCCCTCGTGCTCCTCATCGTCGCCTACTACCTCTTCCGCACCACCCGCACCATGGAGCAGAACCGCATCTGGGTAGGCCTCGCCAAAGAAACCGCTCACCAGCTTGGCACACCCATCTCCTCACTCACCGGCTGGACTCAATACCTCCGCGGCAAGGAATTCTCCGACCAGTACGCCTGCGAGGTCGAGAAAGACCTCCAACGTCTCGAAACCATCACCCACCGCTTCTCCAAGATAGGCTCCGTCCCCGAACTGCAGGACGAGAACGTCCGCGACGCCGTCGAGAGCGCCATCAACTACCTCCAGAGCCGCGCACCAAAGAAGGTGAAATTCGTCCTTTCCTTCCCCGACGACGAGACCTTCATCGCACCCCTCAACTCCTACCTCTTCCAATGGGTCATCGAAAACCTCTGCAAAAATTCGATAGATGCGATGGAAGGCTCCGGCACCATCACCATCGTCGCCTCCCAGGACGCCCGCACCATCTACCTCGACGTTAGCGACACCGGACGCGGCATGAGCAAATCCGTCCAGCGCAAAATCTTCGACTCGGGCTTCACCACCAAGTCGCGCGGTTGGGGGCTCGGCCTGCCGCTGGCCCGCCGCATCGTCAACCAGTACCACCGCGGACGCCTCTACCTCAAATACTCCGTCCCCGGCCAGGGCACCTGCTTCCGCATCGAGCTGAACAAGAAACGGTAAATCCCTCTTAATTCTTAATTCTTAACTCTAAACTCTAAACCGCCCCTCCTCAGAACAGGACGCCCACATCCTCCCTTTCTTCCAAACCGTTGGAAGTATCGGAAGCCCCTCCCTCCTCGGCCTTCGAGCAGCCGACGAAGAGCAGAACAAAAAACGGTAGGCTGTTTATATTTTTTTTAGTTATTCTATATTATTGATACTAACACATTCTCGCATCCACACATTCCCACATTCATATTGTCGTTTTCAATTTGCAAAGATACAAAATCTTTTTGGATTAGGATGAATGTTTACTCAGATTGCTCGTAGTAATACGAATAATCGATGCCCTTCATGAAGATCTCGCGGTCGTCGATGCGGTCGGTCAATGCTTGTTTCAGCAGGT
>CACYPU010000002.1 GCA_902776365.1 uncultured Bacteroidota bacterium
TCACCTCTTCCCATTCCGAACAGAGAAGTTAAGCCTCACATCGCCGATGATACTGCACTTGTTTGTGGAAAAGTAGGTCGCCGCCAATTTTTTATAAGGGAATCACAGAAATGTGGTTCCCTATTTTTGCGTCTCGCTTTTAATAAACTTATTCTCCTAATGCCAAGCAAAAACCGCCACCTGTTTGGCGGCGGTTCTGTTGGGATTATCCTTTTTGGGGTCAGTCCTTGCGGACGGGCTCACTGGTGAGGCCGACGCCGAGTTTCTTGAATATCTTGCGGTCCACTTCGCTGGTCATCACGGTGGTGTGCATCTGGCAGCCGTCGAGGAGGGGCAGGCAGTCGAGTGCGCGGCGGCAGTTGTCGTCGAGGAGGCTCAAAATCGACAGCGTGACCAGCACCTCGTCGGTGTGCAGGCGTGGGTTGCTGCCGTGCAGCATGTTGACTTTGGTGTGCTGGATGGGCTCGATCATCTTCTGCGAGATGAGCTTGACGCTGTGGTCGATGCCGGCGAGGTGCTTGATGGCGTTGAGCAGCAGGGCGGCGCAGGCACCAAGCAGGTCGCTGGTGGTGGCGGTGATGATGGTGCCGTCGGCCAGCTCGATGGCGGCGGAGGGGACACCTTCGCGGTCGCGGCGCTCCTTGGCGGCGACGGTGGTGCGGCGGTCGTCGGTCGATATCTTGGCCTGCTTCATGAGCAAGGCTATCTTACTGATTTCGCTGTCGGAAGCTTTGCCGTTGGCGTAGTCGCAGAGGGTGGTGTAGTAGCGGCGGATAATCTCGTCCTTGGAGGCCTTGCAGCAGACGTCGTCGTCGCAGATGCAGAAGCCGGCCATGTTGACCCCCATATCGGTGGGCGACTTGTAGGGGTTCTCGCCGTAGATTCCGTCGAAGATGGCGTTCAAGACAGGGAATATCTCGATGTCGCGGTTGTAGTTGACGGCGGTCTCGCCGTAGGCTTCGAGGTGGAAGGGGTCAATCATGTTGACGTCGTTGAGGTCGGCTGTGGCGGCCTCGTAGGCGATGTTGACGGGGTGCTTCAGGGGGATGCTCCAGATGGGGAAGGTCTCGAATTTGGCGTAGCCGGCCTTGATGCCGCGCTTGTTCTCCTGGTAGAGCTGGCTGAGACAGACGGCCATCTTGCCGCTGCCGGGACCGGGGGCGGTGATGACCACCAGCGGGCGTGTGGTCTCGACATAGTCGTTCTTGCCGAAGCCGTCGTCCGAGTCGATGAGCTCGACATTGGTGGGGTAGCCCTCGATGATATAGTGGTAATAGGCTTTGATGCCCATACGCTCGAGGCGCTCACGATACGCGGTGGCGCTGGGTTGTCCGCTGTAGTGGGTGATGACGACGCCGGAGACCAGGAAACCACGCTCTGTGAAGACCTCGCGCAGGCGCAGCACGTCCTCGTCGTAGGTGATGCCGAGGTCGCCGCGCTTCTTGTTTTTCTCAATATCGACAGCGCTGATGACGATGACAATTTCGGCATCGTCCTTCAGCTGGGTCAGCATCTTCAACTTGCTGTCGGGCTCAAAGCCGGGCAGCACACGACTGGCGTGGTAGTCGTCGAACAGTTTACCGCCAAATTCTAGGTAAAGTTTGTTTCCGAACTTACTGATTCTCTCTTTGATGTGTTCGGATTGTATCCGCAGATACTTCTCGTTGTCAAACCCGTATTTCATAAAGATGATTAATATATGATGAATAAAAAATACGGGATGCAAAAATACGAAGATTTTTGATAATGGCAAAAAAAATTTTTTTGTTCGCTGAAAAATTTGTATTTTTGCAGTCCGAAATAGATGATATGTACGACGTCAAGATTACCGCCATCCGTAAGGCCGACTACAAAGACCTGCAGGCCCTTTACGAGAATCCGATAGAGCATACCTGCGATATTTTGGAAGGGCAGACGTGGGTATCCCACGAAGGGAAGATGCCTGAGGGGATGTGCGACAGCGCATGGGAGAGTATGCGCTCCTTTGTAGAAGAGTTGGCGAAGGGTGGGGGAGATTTCTATGATGGGTGGATGAAGAATCCCCACAGTGCGATGATTAGCTGCAACGACGGCTTCCGTCCCGTCAGCTTCCTGATAGAAAGGGTGAAATAATGATGAGTGATGAATGTTGAATGATGAACGATAATTAAAATAGTGATATTATGGCAAAGATTAACAAATTGATTGGCAAAAACGACTACGACTGGAAGTTCAGTACGGTCGGAGGCGTGACGCGTGTCAACATCGAGACCGGTGCGGATATCGCCCACCTGAACGAGTTGGACCAGAAGCTGTGGACCGTGCTGAGTTGCCCGGTGAAAGGCTTGGAGTTTGACGAGAAAACGCTGACGCTGATGGATGCCGACAAGGACGGCCGCATCCGTGTCAACGAGGTGGTGGCCGCCTCGCAGTGGCTCACCAAGGTCCTGAAGGACATGAACTACCTCCTCGAGGGCAAGGACACCATCGACTTCTCGCAGGTGCAGGCCGATACCGACGAGGGCAAGGAAGTCCTCGAGTCGGCACAGCTTATCCTCAAGCAACTGGGCCAGGAGAAAGAGAGTATCACTTTGGCCGATGTGGCCGAATACATGGCTGGCTACGAGGAGAAATGCAAGGATGAGTACACCGCCGCCAATGCCGAGCCGTTCGAGCCCCCTTATGGAGACAAGAGCGATGATGCCGAAGCCGCCGTCAACGCCATCCGTGCCAAGGTGGCCGACTTCTTCATGCGTTGCAAACTCGCCCAGTTCGACGAGGAAGCCACTGCCGCCCTCGACGTGCAGGTGGAGAAAATTGCCGCCATCAGTGCCAATAACCTCAGCGACAGCGTGGACGAGATTTCCACCTATCCGTTGGCTCGTCCTGTCAAGGAGGCGTTGCTGCCTCTCAACAGTGGCATCAACCCCGCCTGGCAGGCTGCTTTCGCCACCCTGAAGAGCTTGGTACTTGACGTTGACTTCGCTGGCAAGGAGAGCATCAGCGAGGAAGAATGGAACACCGTCCTAGCCAAGGTCGACGCCTACACAGCATGGAAGGCCGCCGGTGAGACCGCCATGAACGAAGCTGTGGCCGAGATGTTGAAGGTCCACTCCGCCGCCATCGAGCCTGTGGAGAAACTCCTGCGCCTCTGCCGCGATTTCTTCAAGCTGCTCCATAATTTCGTTGTCTTCAAAGATTTCTACAACCGTGCCGCCGGCAACACCGCCATCTTCCAAGCCGGCCAGCTCTATATCGACCAGCGTTGCTGCGACCTCTGCGTGCGGGTCGACGACATGGGCAAGCACCTCAACTCCGCCGGCAAGAGCGGCATGTACCTGCTCTACTGCCACTGTGTGAGCAAGGTGAAGGGTACCGAGATGGATGTCGTGGCAGCCCTCACCGACGGCGATGTCAAGGACCTCCACGAGGGCAAGAACGCCGTCTTCTATGACCGCACCGGTCAGGACTGGGATGCCACCGTCACCAAGATTATCGACAATCCCATCTCCATCCGTCAGGCCTTCTGGAGCCCCTACCGCAAATTCGGTCAGTGGATTACCGACAAGATTACCAAGAAAGCCGAAGAGAAGGAAAGCAAGTCGTTCGATGACATGACCGCCAAGGCCGATACCGCGACAGAGAATATCGCCACCAAGAAAGATGAGGCCGCCACCAAGGCCGAGGAGAAGAAAGCTCAGATGTTCGACATCGCCAAGTTCGCCGGTATCTTCGCAGCCATCGGCTTGGCTCTGGGTGCCATCGGTGGCGCTCTGGCAACGCTGGGTGGCTTCGTTACCGAGAAATGGTATAATGCCCTCATCCTCATCGGCGCTATCGTTGTTTTCATCTCTGGTCCCTCAATGCTCCTCGCCTGGCTCAAGCTGCGCAAGCGCAACCTCGGTCCCCTGCTGAACGCCAACGGCTGGGCAATCAACTCCATGGTGAAAATCAACACCACCTTCGGCGCCACGCTGACCTCCAGGGCTCAGTATCCCAAGGTGGTGGGCAAGGACCCCTTCGCCGACAAGAAGATGCCCCTCTGGAAGAAGCTGCTCATCTGGCTCGTCATCCTCGCCGCACTGTTCGTCGTGGGCTTCAAGCTGACACAGCACTACTGGCCGTGGGAATGCAAGCCCGTCGAGGAACCCGCCACCACCGAGGTCGTTGACAGCATCGCCGCCGAGGCCGAAGCTCCCGCTGAGGTTTCCGCCGAAGCTCCCGCCGCTGAAGAAACGCCCGCTGAAGAAACGCCCGCTGAGTGAAACGGTTGCTGACAATACTGTTGCTGATGATTCCATTGGCATCACAATCGCAAGAGTTCTCCACGTTCACCGCTGCCTGGTGGAACGTGGAGAATCTCTTCGACCTGCGTGACGACCCCAAGACCAACGACGAGGAGTTCACCCCCGAGGGCGACCGTCACTGGACACGTCGACGTCTTAACGCCAAGTGTGACGGCATCTACAAGACCCTCGTGATGATGGACCTGCCCGATGTGGTGGGTCTCGGCGAGGTGGAGAACGCCTACGTGCTGCGCGAGCTCTGCCAGGGGACGCCATTGGCGCAGGTGCCTTATCGTTATGTGCACTACGACTCGCCCGACCGTCGCGGCATCGACGTGGCCCTCATATACCGTAGCGACCGCTTCACCGTCACCGCCAGCCGCAAGGTGAATGTCAGCGACAGCGCCGCAGGTTATTTCACTCGCGACATCCTTGTCGTCGAGGGCGTCCGGGTGTCCCCGGAGGGCGAAAAAGCCGAGGGCGACAGCGTCTGCATCCTCGTCAACCATTGGCCCTCCAAAAGGGGAGGAGACGAGGCCGACGCCCAGCGGCTGCGTATCGCCGACACCTTGCGCCATTTGATGGTAGACCTTCACGCCAAGCACCCCACTGCCGCCGTCATCGCCATGGGCGACATGAACAGCACTTCCGACGAGGATGCCATCGCCGTGGGCATGGGCTTTGCGGGCGACAGCATCAACCCCGACGGCATCCGTCTCCTCACCCAGCGGCTGCCCAACGACTGGGGCTCGCATAAATATCAGGGACAGTGGCGTTATATTGACCAAATCTTCTTTTTGGCCGATGAGTCGTGGCAGGTGAAGAAGTTGAAACTGATGAAGTTCGACCATCTCCTCACCGACGATGGCAACCGTCCCGGCCAGCGCCCCAAGCGCACCTATCAGGGACCGCGCTACGAGGGCGGCCTCTCCGACCACCTGCCGCTGCTGCTCCGCCTCGTGCCTCCCCAAAAATAATTTTGGCCATATCGAAGAATGTTTGTATCTTTGCAACCGATTTTTTCTGAAAGAATAATAAAAGAACAATGTATAGGACAAATACTTGCGGCGAGCTCCGCCTCGCCAATGTGGGACAGACAGTGACCCTCGCCGGATGGGTGCAGCGTTCGCGCGACCTCGGCGGCATGACCTTTATCGACCTCCGCGACCGCTACGGCATCACGCAGCTGGCCTTCAACATGGAGACCAACGCGCCGCTCTGCGAGCAGGCTCGCAAGCTGGGACGCGAATATGTCATCCAGGTGACCGGCAAGGTCATCGAGCGCAGCTCGAAGAATACCAAGATTCCCACTGGTGAGATTGAGATTGAGGTCGCTGAGCTGACCATCCTCAACGAGGCCAAGGTGCCGCCCTTCACCATCGAGGACCAGAGCGATGGCGGCGACGACCTCCGCATGCGCTACCGCTACCTCGACATCCGCCGCAACCCCGTGAAGAACAACCTCATCATGCGCCACAAGATGGCCATGCTGGTGCGCAACTACCTCTCCGACCGCGACTTCTTGGAGATAGAGACCCCCATGCTCATCAAGAGCACCCCCGAGGGCGCCCGCGACTTCGTGGTGCCCAGCCGCATGAATCCCGGCGAGTTCTACGCCCTGCCGCAGAGTCCCCAGCAGTATAAGCAACTGCTGATGGTGGCCGGTATGGACCGTTACTTCCAAATCGTGCGTTGCTTCCGCGACGAGGACCTCCGCGCCGACCGCCAGCCCGAGTTCACGCAGATTGACTGCGAGATGAGCTTTGCGCACCAGGAGGACGTGCTCAACATGTTCGAAGGCCTCGCCAAGCACCTCTTCAAGGAGATGAAGGGCATAGAATTTGATAAATTCCCCCGCATAACCTGGCACGACGCCATGCGCCTCTACGGCTCCGACAAGCCCGATATCCGCTTCGGTATGGAGTTTCAGGAGGTCACTGACGTGGTCAAAGGTCACGGCTTCGGACTCTTCGACGGCGCCGAGCTGGTGGTGGGCATCGTGGCTCCCGGCTGCGCCGAATACACCCGCAAGCAGCTCGACGCGCTGACCGACTTCGTCAAGCGTCCGCAGGTGGGTGCCGGCGGCATGGTGTATATCAAATACAATGCCGACGGCAGCTTCAAGAGCAGCGTGGACAAGTTCTACGACGCCGACGCCCTCAAGACCATCGCCGACAAGATGGGTGCCAAGCCCGGCGACCTCATGCTGCTCCTCTGCGGCCCCGCCATGAAGACGCGCACGCAGCTCTGCGCCCTGCGCCTCGAGATGGGCAACCAGCTCGGCCTGCGCGACCCGCAGAAATTCGCCCCCCTCTGGGTCATCGACTTCCCGTTGCTGGAGTGGGACGACGAGACGCAGCGCTACTACGCTATGCATCACCCCTTCACGGCTCCCAAGCCCGAGGACGAGGCGCTGCTCGACGACCCCAGCCGCTGGGGCGACATCCGTGCCAACGCTTACGACATCGTCATGAATGGCACCGAGGTGGGTGGCGGCAGCATCCGTATCCACGACCGCACTTTGCAGAACAAGATGTTCCACACCCTTGGCTTCACCGACGAGAGCGCCGCCGCACAGTTCGGCTTCCTCATGGATGCCTTCACCTACGGTGCACCGCCACACGCCGGCCTCGCCTTCGGCTTCGACCGTCTCTGCTCCATCTTCGCTGGTGCCGACAGCATCCGCGACTTCATCGCCTTCCCGAAGAACAACGCCGGCCGCGACGTGATGAGCCAGTCGCCCGCGCCGATAGCACCGGAGCAGCTCGAAGAGTTGCAGATTGCCGTTGTGGCGAAATAACGTTATTTCGTTATGACGTTATAACGAAGATTGATGATTAAGGCTCTTATAAAGTCAATGCGATTGCGCACGTTGCCTCTGTCGTTGGCAGGAGTGGTGTGTGGAGGTTTGCTTGCTATGAGTGGCCTTGGGCGCGACGGTAACTGGTGGGCTTTTGCCCTTGTGCTGCTTACCGCTTGTTCGCTGCAGGTACTCTCCAACCTCAGCAACGAGATGGGCGACCACCTGAGTGGCGTGGATGGCGAGGGTAGGGAAGGACCCAACTACGGCATGACTGACGGCGGCCTCACCGTCAAGCAGATGTGGTGCGCCATCAACACGATGGTCGTCCTCTGCGCCCTCAGCGGTCTGCTGATGCTGCTCTTCTCGTTTCAATTTTCAATATTCAATTATCAATTTGCCAGCTTGCTGGCACTCGGCGCAGCGGCGATTTGGGCGGCCACGCATTACACCCTTGGCAAAAAGCCCTACGGCTATATCGGCCTCGGCGACCTCTTCGTCTTCATCTTCTTTGGACTCGTGAGCGTGCTGGGCAGCTACTTTGTGCTGGCGCACACCATAGTGTTTGAGCCACGACTGATATGCCCCGCCGTGGGCGTTGGCCTGCTGAGCGTAGCGGTGCTCAATGTCAATAACATTCGCGACATGGCCAGCGACGAGGGACTCCGCAAGACGATACCTTTGCGTATCGGGGAAAAATTTGCCCGCTGGTATCAGACGTTCCTCATCGTTGTGGGCACCGCCATGATGTGTGCCCCTGATTTTCGCTGGTGGCTCGGTCTCCCTGTCGGTGGCATCGTCGTGCACCTGTGGATGGTATGGTCCCGCAAGGGGAAAAAACTCGACCCCGCTTTGCCTGTCCTCGTTATCAGCACCTTCTTGCTTGCTTTGCTGTATGCCTTATAACTTCGACACTATTGCCCGCACCTACGACCGTCTCAACCGCGTGATGACCCTCGGCCTCGACCGCCGCTGGCGTCGGCGTGCGGTAAAGGAAGTGGTCAGTGGGCAGCAGCCAGTGGTCAACGTGCTGGATGTGGCTTGTGGCACGGGCGACATGTGCGTAGAGCTGTTGAAACGAGGCTGTACTGTTACTGGTGTCGACCTCAGTGAGGAGATGCTGGCGATAGCCAAGGTGAAAGGTGAAAGGTTAAAGGTGAAAGTTGAGGTTGCTGACGCGGAGAACCTGCCGTTTGAGGAAGAAAGCTTCGACGGCGTGACTTGTGCTTTCGGCGTCCGCAACTTCGTCCATCTGGAAAAAGGCCTCAGCGAGATGCTGCGCGTCCTCAAGCCCGGCGGCCGCATGGTCATCCTCGAGCTCGCCACCCCCGACAGCAAGTTTATCCGCCCCTTCTACAACCTCTACACCAAGCACGTCATCCCCTGGCTCGGCCAGCGCATCGCCGGCAACCGCGACGCCTACACCTACCTCCCCGACAGCATCGCTCGCTTCCCCAAAGGCGACGCCTTCCTCGATATCATTCATCATTCATCATTCAACATTCATCATTGCGAGCAGCGCAAGCTCACCTTCGGAGTCTGCCGGCTTTACGTTGTCGAGAAATGTTAAATAATCATAAAACTTTCCCAGGGTAACACAAAACGGCAATTATGGCGTTATATTATATATGTCTTTTTGTAAGGGAAAAACAAAGGAGGCATCATCGATGAATACCTCCTATTGTCATTAATCCTAAAACACAAAAAATGGACTTTGTAGTAGGCTCTGTTGTCTCATTTTTCTGGATGCAAAAATACGACCATTCCTGAAACCCGACAATACCCAAAAATGGTGATTGTGATAAACGACTGAAAATTACAACAATATGAAGAGGATAGTATTCTTTCTAGCACTTCTGGCCTCCTTCACTGTGCAGGCCCAGCAGATTGAAAAGTTGCAAAAGAAGGTGGCTGCGGGCAACACCGAGGCCATGATTGAACTCGCCGACTACTATGAGGCCGGCTACGGCCTGCCTGTCGATACCGCTCAGGCCCTAGAGCTCTACCGTCGTGCCGATGCCCTCGGCAATGCCGATGCCAAGGGCAACCTCTCGCGTCTCACGCTCTACTATTCCGCCCTCGGCCACGACAGCGCCGAATGCTTCCGCCTCGCCCAGGCTGCTTCTGATGCCGGCTCGGCCTACGGCACCTACCGCCTCGGCCGCTGCTATATCGAAGGTATCGCCGTCCCACGCGACCGTCAGCGTGGCCATCAGCTCGTCGAGCGTGCCGCCGACAAGGGATGCGACGACGCCATAGGCTACATCGCCCGCGGATACCTCTCGGGGGTTAACGGCTACTCCCACGACCTGCAGAAAGGCTACAAGTATGCCAAGAAGATGGATGAGGGTAGCTGCAGCAATGCCAAATACATCCTCATGGCCGACTACTACGCCACCATTGGCGATTTCAAGAGCGCCCTCTCGTGGCTCAACAAGGGCATCGCCGTGGGCAACCCCTTCGCTATGAGTGAACTCGCCCGCTACACGGAGAACGGCTGGGGCATGCCTGTCGACGAGCGTGCCGCTCTGGCAGAATATCGCCGCCTCAAGGAGAAATACCTCAACGACCCTGAGTTCCTCTCCTTGGAGGCCAAGCTCCTGCTGAGGGCCGCCGATACCACACTCCGCGACAGCGTCCAGGCACTGCGACTCTTTCAGCAGATTGGCGACGCTGATGGCTACGACAACTACGACGTCATCGGACTCTCCTACATCTACGGATACATGACGCCCATCGACAGCACCATGGCTTACCGCTACTGGCTCCGTGGTGCCCGCAAGAACGACACCAAGTCGATGGTCCACCTCGCCCAGTACCATAACATCTACGACCGCACCGACAGCGTCCAGTACTACCTCCTCAAGGCCTACGACCTCGAGTCCTCCGAGGCCGCCGGCCTGCTAGCCCAGATAACCTTCTCCGAGAATGTCGAGCAGTCCCTCGCCTATGCCATCCAGGCCGCCGACTGGGGCGACGAGAGTTGGCGCACCTCTGTGGCCGAAATCTACGCCCAGCAGCTCGGTGATGACAAGAAAGCCCTCGAATGCTACGACCGCGCTATCGAGAACGGCTTTTCCGACGGATACGTCCAGAAAGCCTACTATTATCGTTATAAAGAAGACGAGAAACATTTCCGCAAGACCCTCGAGAAGGGTAGCGAAAACGGCTGCAAGAACTGCCTCATGGAGTTGGCCGCCTACTATGAGCAGCAGGAGAACTACAAGAAGGCAGCCTCCTACTATGAGAAAGCCGCCGACCCGCAGGCCGACTTCCGTCTCGCGGTGCTCTACATCGCCGGCAAGATTCCCGGCGACTCCGTCGAGAACGCCGCCCGCGGCTTCCAGTACCTCCGTCGCTCTGCCGATGCCGACTACACCGACGCTGTCTATTGGCTCGGCAGAAGCTATCTGTATGGCGACGAACCCAAGTACGACAGCGCCATCCTCTGCTTCCAGCACCTCGCCGACCAAGGCAATGAAGAGGGCCTCCTCCAGATGGGCATAGCCTACGAGCTGGGACGTGGCGTGGAGACAGATACCGCTATGGCCGCCACATACTACGACAAGGCTGGCGAGGCAGGTTCCAGCATGGGTTATGTCTATCTCGCCGACCTCCTCATGGAAGGCTATACCGGCGTCTCTGCCGACGATACCGCCGCCTTCCATTACTATGAACTCGCGACATTCATGAATGGCGACGACCCCACGCCCTACCTCCGCGTGGCCAAATGCCTCCTCAACGGCATTGGCACCGCTGCCGATACCGCCCAGGCCATCGACTATGCCCGCATGGCGGCGGAAGGGGGCTCCCATGAGGCTATGTCCATCGTGGGCGACGCCTACTACTACGGCTGGGCAGGCCTCGAGGCCAACAGCGACACCGCCTACGACTACTACTACCTCGCCTCGCAGGGCGACGACCCCCGTGGCGACTACATGA
Organism: uncultured Bacteroidota bacterium; assembly: GCA_902776365.1. Classification (GTDB taxonomy): domain Bacteria; phylum Bacteroidota; class Bacteroidia; order Bacteroidales; family P3; genus Colimorpha. Next base: position 11,008 of record CACYPU010000002.1, read on the forward strand.
TTGGCGACCTCCTCTTCGAAGAGGAACTCTATGAGCAGTCGCTCCAGTTCATCCTCTCTGCCACCCGCCACGGAAGCATCGACGCCCTCGTGGCCTACGCCCGTGCCCTCTGGCTTGGCGCCGGCATCGAGGCCAACCCCGAGCTGGCCTGCCAGCTCCTCGAGCAGGCCGCTCCGCAGACCACCACGGGCACTGCCCACTTCATCCTCGGCTACGCCCACCTCCTCGGACGCGGCGTCCCTGAGGACAAAGAAAAGGCCATCGCTTTCTTCGACACTGCTGTGGCACTGGGCAATGTCTCGGCCACCCTCGAGCTGGCCTCCCTCTACCTCCAGGGCGACAACTTGCCGCGCGACACTGCGAAAGGTATCGAACTCTATAACCGCCTCGTCGAGAAAGGCTCCGTCAAAGCCATGCTCCGTCTGGGCTCGGGCCTCTACACCGGCGGCGACGGCTTCCCCCACGACGCCAAGCGTGCCGCCGAGCTCTTCCAGATGGCCGCCGACCACGGCAGCCTCGAAGGACTCTGCCGCCTAGGCCTCTGCTATGAGGAGGGCGAGGGCGTCATCCTCAACTCCCGCAAGGCCTTCAACCTCTATACCCAGGCTGCCGAGCAAGGCTCCTCCTACGGCATGTACCTCGTGGCTATGTGCTATATCGACGGCATCTATGTCAAAGAAGACATGGAACAGGCCGCCGAATGGATGCTCAAAGGCGCCGAAGCCGGCAACGTCAAGTGTGCCTACTTCATCGGCCAGATGTACGCCAAGGGCGAGGGAGTGAAGAAAAACAAGAAGGAGGCTAAGCGCTGGCTCACCGTCGCCGCCGAGAACGGCATCGAAGCCGCCGAGCAGGCCCTCCGGGAACTATAGGAAAAATTGAAAGAAAACGCCTTCGGCGTAATGCTCCGTAGGAGCTTTCTTTCAAAAAAACAAGAGCCTCCGCAAGGAGGCTCTCTTTTTCACATCATGTGTGACCTTTCAGGACTTATTCCTCGGCACCTTTTTCGATGGCGAGTTTGCCTCTGTAGTATCCGCATTCGGGACATACATGGTGGTACATGACTTGTGCGCCGCAATTGCTGCAGGTCGTCAGCTGGGCGCTCTCCAACGCATCGTGCGTTCTTCTCTTGGCCGTTCTGGTCTGCGAGAATCTGTGTTTTGGATGTGGCATATTATTACTTTTTTAATTATTTATTTCAACTTCTTCAGTGCTTCCCATCGAGGGTCCATCTCTTCTTCGGTTCTCTCTTCGTCTTCCTCTTTGATGAATTTGGTCATCTCAGGGTCGCATTCTCCGTCAGGGTGCGTGTGCTGCATCGGGATACGTACTGCCACGTACTCATACAGCCACTGTTTCAGGTCAATCTCGAAGGCTTTCTCCGGCAGTACCACCACATCCTCGTCCTCGCAGGTCTCCGTGTCGCTGAAGCGCACGCACAGGTGCTCTTCGCCCTCGATCGGAACCATCACCCTCCCCAGGCAGCGGTCGCAGGGTGTCGCCACCTCGCCGCTCAGTGAAAAATTAAGCATCATCATGTGCTCCAGACGCTCTATTTTCACCTCAATTTCCACTTTTCCACCCTCGATTTCTTCATTTTTACACTCTTCAAAGAACTCGTCGGTCAGCGTAAAGCTATAGGTGTAACTACCTGGCTTTAAGCCGCTAAACCGAATAGTCATATCGTCATTCTGACCCATTTTCACACTCCTATTGAGTTTGCAAAAATACAAACATTTTTTATACTGGCAAAATTTTTTTTCTTTTTTTGGGAAAACCGCCCCTTCGTCCCCCGTTTCCATAGACATCAGGTCCATCCGTTGTCCGTTACTTGTACGTTATTTGTACGATACTTGTACGATAAATCATCGTACAAGTATCGTACAAATAACGTACAACGAACGTACAAATGATTAAGTTGGGCATGGTTTTTTGCTTTTTTCACTTCCCAATCAAAAAAAAGTTGTATCTTTGCAACTTCAAATCGTGCTGAATGGAGATTCTGATTGGCATAATCTGCGGCATCGTGCTGTCGCTGGTCTTTAGTTTGGGGCCGGCATTTTTCTCGCTGATACAGAATAGTATACACCATGGATTCAATAAAGCGGTGTCCTTTGCTGCAGGGGTGAGCCTGAGCGATATCCTCATTGTGATGCTGATGCTCACGGTACTTGCAAATCTAAGTTTCGACGATTTCACCGCCATCCTTCACAATGTCTATGTCGCCATCATCGGCAGTGTGGCCACCGCCGTCTTTGCCGTCCTCACGTGGCGCAGCAAGGTCAAGAAGGCCTCCGTCCCCGGCAGCGGTGTGAAGTTCAGCGTCGAGCATGTCACCCATCGTTGGCAGCTGCTCCTCTCGGGGTTCCTGCTCAACATCCTCAATCCGCTCATCTGGATTTACTGGCTCTCCATCATCACCTTCGTCTCGGCCGAGATGAGGCTCACCGTCGCCGAGCGCTATCTGTTCTTTGCCGGCATGCTGGCTGCGGTTTTCGGCACAGATGTCCTTAAGTGCCGCCTTGCCGCCATGCTGCAGCATTGGTTTACCGCCCGCATTATGAACAACTTCAACCGTGTCACCGGCTGCGTCCTGATGGCGTTCTCCATCTACCTCCTCGTCTCTATGGTCTTCTACCAGACGAGCGGCAGCAGCGATTCGATGAACAAGCTGATGAAAAACGTGCACAACGGTGTTCAGGATGCCGTGCATCCTGTTGACAAGCAGCGCAGCGATACTATTAATTATTGAAAATCACCTTGAGGGTCTTTCCCTGCAGAGGGCTGCTCACAAGGTAGAGCCCCGTGTGGTTCAGCGGCACGAAGCCTGTGCTCTGCAGCTGGGCGATGACGCGTCCCATGATGTCGCGTACCGTGCAGGTCTCTCCGTCGGTCAGCTGAATCTGCAGTCCGCCCTCCACGGCGACGGCCGAGAAGGAGGTCGCCTGGGCTTTGTCGATGCCAATAGGAGGAGGCGGTGGCGGGGTGGGGGGAGGACATCCTATTTCGACGATGGTCAGCTCGCTCCAGTGTTCCGCTTCGCCATAGGCGTCGCTGGCACCGCAGGGGACGACGACGGTGAAGGCTGGCACATTGAGGAAGGCGTTGGCTCCCAGCGCCGGCGGCACGGGGTTGAGCACCTTCAGGGTGTCGAGCGACTGGCAGTTGTTGAAGGCGTTTTCGCCGATGAAGCGCAGCGTCTCCGGCAGGACGGCCTGCGGCATCTGCTCGCAGCTGTAGAAGGCCATGTTGCCCACTCCCAGAGTTCCCTCGGGCACCACAACGACGGTGTCGATGCTGGCGCGTGCGGCGATGACATAAGGGCCGATGAACATGAGCCCTTCGGGGCTGATGTTGCTGTTGTCGCCATAGTAGGCCGTGCTTGTGAAGGCCATGGAGCCTATCTCCAAGAGCGTCGAGGGCAGCACGATGCTGTCGAGCGACGTGCAGAAGGCGAAGGCCATGCGGCCCAGCGAGGTGACGCCCTCGGGCACCGAGACGCCGGTGAGCGCACTGCATCCGCGGAAGGCCTGTGCGTCGATGGCCGTCACCTGGTAGGTGGTGCCGTTGTGCTGCACGGCGGCTGGCAGGGCCATGAAGCCCGTTGGCTGTGTGTGGCTGTCCCAGTCGGGGTTCACCACCTTGACGGTCGTGGAGCCCACGATGCTGTAGTACACCGTCTGGCCCGTCGTCGTGGTGGCGCTGAAATCGAATGCCCTCGCCGCGACGGCGGCGAGGAGCATTGCGATGATGATGATTCCTTTTTTTGTCATAACGTTATACGTAATCACGTAATAACGACATTGTTATTCGCGTCCGGCCAGCAGCAGCTCCATCATCTTGATGGCCGAGGTGCTGACGGGTGTGCCGGGTCCGAAGACGGCGGCCACGCCGGCATCGAAGAGGCACTGGTAGTCTTGTGCCGGGATGACGCCGCCGGCGACGACCATGATGTCGTCGCGGCCCAGCTTCTTGAGTTCCTCAATCAGCTGGGGCAGGAGGGTCTTGTGGCCTGCGGCCAGCGAGCTGGCGCCCACGATGTGGACGTCGTTCTCCACGGCCTGCTTGGCGGCCTCTGCGGGAGTCTGGAAGAGGGGTCCCATGTCGACGTCGAAGCCCATGTCGGCATAGCCGGTGGCGACGACTTTGGCGCCGCGGTCGTGGCCGTCCTGGCCCATCTTGGCCACCATGATGCGGGGACGGCGGCCTTCGAGTTTGGCGAATTTGTCGGTGAGCTCCTGAGCCTTCTTGAAGGCGTCGCTCTCTTTGGTCTGACTGCTGTACACGTTGCTGATGAGGTTGATTTTGGCTTTGTAGCGTCCGAAGACTTTCTCCAGGGCATAGCTGATTTCGCCCAGCGAGGCGCGCTTGCGTGCGGCGTCGATGCTGAGGTCGAGGAGGTTGCCCTCGCCGGTGCGGGCGCATTCCGTCAGGCGGTCCAGCGCGGCCTGCACGGCCTCGTTGTCGCGCTCGGCGCGCAGCTTATGGAGACGCTCGATCTGGGCGTTGCGCACGGCGGTGTTGTCGATTTCGAGGGTCTCGATGGGGTCCTCGTGGTCGAGGCGGTATTTGTTGATACCCACGATGGTGTCGATGTTGGAGTCGATGCGGCTCTGCTTGCGGGCCGAGGCCTCCTCGATGCGCATCTTGGGCACGCCGCTCTCGATGGCTTTGGCCATGCCGCCGAGTTTCTCCACTTCCTGGATGTGACCCCAGGCGCGGTGGGCGATTTCGTGGGTGAGGGTCTCGATATAATAGCTGCCGGCCCAGGGGTCGACGACACGGCAGATGTTGGTCTCCTCCTGGAGGTAAATCTGCGTGTTACGGGCGATACGGGCGCTGAAGTCGGTGGGCAGGGCGATGGCCTCGTCGAGGGCGTTGGTGTGGAGCGACTGGGTGTGACCCAGGGCGGCGCCCATGGCCTCGATGCAGGTACGGGCGACGTTGTTGAAGGGGTCTTGCTCAGTGAGGCTCCAGCCGGAGGTCTGGCTGTGGGTACGCAGGGCCAGCGACTTGGGGTTCTTGGGGTTGAACTGGCTGACAATCTTGGCCCACAGCATACGGGCGGCACGCATCTTGGCAATCTCCATGAAGTGGTTCATGCCCACGCCCCAGAAGAAGGACAGACGCGGTGCGAAGTCGTCGACGCTCATACCAGCTTTGACACCGGCGCGGAGGTACTCGAGGCCGTCGGCCAGGGTGTAGGCCAGCTCGATGTCGGCGGTGGCGCCGGCTTCCTGCATGTGGTATCCGGAGATGGAGATGCTGTTGAACTTAGGCATGTGCTTCGAGGTGTACTCGAAGATGTCGGCGATGATTTTCATCGAGGGCAGGGGAGGGTAGATGTAGGTGTTGCGCACCATGAACTCCTTGAGGATGTCGTTCTGGATGGTGCCCTGCAGCTGCTCCTGCGGCACGCCCTGCTCTTCGGCGGCGATGATGTAGAATGCCAGGATGGGCAGCACGGCGCCGTTCATGGTCATGGAGACGGACATCTTGCCCAGGTCGATTTGGTCGAAGAGAATCTTCATGTCGAGGATGCTGTCGATGGCCACGCCGGCCTTGCCGACGTCGCCGACGACGCGCTCGTGGTCACTGTCGTAGCCGCGGTGCGTGGCCAGGTCGAAGGCGCAGGAGAGGCCCTTCTGGCCGGCGGCGATGTTGCGGCGGTAGAAGGCGTTGGACTCCTCGGCGGTGGAGAAGCCGGCATACTGGCGGATGGTCCAGGGACGCATCACGTACATGGTGCTGTAGGGACCGCGCAGGAACGGCGCGATGCCGGCGGCATAGTTCAGGTGCTCCATGCCTTCGAGGTCTTTCTTGCCGTAGGCGGGCTTCACATCGATCTGCTCAGGAGTCTTCCAGTTCTTCTCGATATGGTTCTCTTTTTCCCATTTTTCGAACGTTTCACGGCCGTTTTCAACGGCGCGGAAGTCGACTTTTGAAAAATCAGGTCTCATTATCAAATAATTATCGTTTATCAATCATTAACTTTAAATTGCAAATATAATAAATAAATTCAATATGAAAAATTTTTTTTTGAGGGAGTGAGGGAGGAGTGAGGGAGGAGTGAGGGAGGAGTGAGAGGGACAAATGATGGCTGCCGCAGCTTTTTGCTGATACGTTTCCCCTCATGAAGCTATCGTCCCTCACACTCCCCTTTCACTCCCTTTTCACTCCCTTTCGCTCCTTTAACTTTTTTTAATTGTTATTATAAAAAAAAATCGTATCTTTGCAGTTTGAAATAGACTGAAAAAATAAAATATATCATACTATGAACGTGAACATTAAACAATTAGGCAATGTTCAGGCGGATGCTCCTTGCTCGATAATTGACCTTATCCTGAAGGTGAAACCCGAGGAACTGAACAACTACTGTGGCGCCAAGATTGACGGCAAGGTCGTCGACTTGCGCGACGTCGTTGAGAACGACTGTGAAATCGAACTGCTCGACAAGAGCGCTCCCGAGTCCCTCGCCATCCTCCGCCACACTACCGCCCATATCATGGCCGAAGCCGTGAAACACCTCTTCCCCGAGGCCAAGATCACTATCGGTCCCGCTACCGACAAAGGTTTCTTCTATGACTTCGACTTCCGCCCCTTCAACCGCGAAGACCTCGATGCCATCGAGAAGGAGATGAAATCCATCATCAAGAAAGCCACCCGCCTGGAGCGCAAGATTGTGTCGCGCGACGAGGCCCGCAAGATTTTTGAGGAGAAGCAGGAGCCCTATAAGCTCGAACTCCTCGACGCCATCGCCCCCGACGCCCGCATCACCATCTACAGTCAGGACGACTTCGTTGACCTCTGCTCCGGTCCCCACCTGCTCAACACTCGTCTCATCAAGGGTTTCAAGCTCATCGCCAACTCCAACACCTACTGGCGTGGCGACCGCAACGGCAAGTCGCTGACGCGCATCTTCGGTGTGGCCTTCTTCAGCAAGGAAGACCTCGAGGCCCACATGGAATACCTCGAGAATATCAAGAACCGCGACCACAACAAGCTGGGCCGCGAGCTGGAACTTTTCACCACCGTCGACGTCATCGGACAGGGTTTGCCGCTGTTGCTCCCCAAGGGTGCCAAGATTGTGCAAACCATGCAGCGCTGGATTGAGGACCTGGAGGACAACGAGTGGGGCTATATCCGCACCAAGACCCCCTTCATGGCCAAGAAGGACCTCTACGAGATCTCGGGCCACTGGCAGCATTACCGCGACGGCATGTTCGTCATCGGCGACCCCGAAGACCCCGAGGTGCTGGCTCTGCGCCCCATGACCTGCCCGTTCCAGTACTTCGTCTACAAGGCCTCTCCCAAGTCGTACCGCGACCTGCCGAAGCGTTACAGCGAGACCTCCACGCTGTTCCGTAACGAGGACAGCGGTGAGATGCACGGCCTGACGCGTGTGCGCCAGTTCACCATCTCCGAGGGCCACCTTATCGTGCGCCCCGACCAGATGGTCGAGGAGTTCAAGAAGTGTCTCGCGCTGGCCAAGTACTGCCTGACGACCCTCGGTCTGCAGGACGACGTGACCTACCACCTCTCCAAGTGGGATCCCGCCAACACGAAGAAGTATATCGGTACCGCCGAGGATTGGGAAGCCAGTCAGCAGCACATCCGCGACATCCTCAACGAGCTGAACATCCCCTTTGTGGAGGACGACGACGAGGCCGCCTTCTACGGCCCCAAGGTGGACATCAACGCTTCGAACGTCTACGGCAAGGAAGACACCATGATCACCATCCAGTGGGACGCCCTGCTGGCGCCGCGCTACGACATGTTCTATATCGACCAGAACGGCAACAAGGTGCGCCCCTACGTCATCCATCGCACCAGCATCGGCTGCTACGAGCGCACGCTCGCCTGGTTGGTGGAGAAATACGAGGGAGCCTTCCCCACCTGGCTCTGCCCCGAGCAGGTGCGTGTGCTGCCCATCTCGGAGAAGTTCATGGACTACGCCAACGCCGTCAACAAAGAGCTCGTCAAGGCTGGTGTCCGCTCCTCCGTCGACGAGCGTGCCGAGAAGATTGGCTACAAGCTGCGTGACCTGCGCCTGCAGCGCATCCCCTATGCCCTCATTGTGGGCCAGAAGGAAAGCGACGAAGGCCTCGTGTCGGTGTGGAACCGCAAGGCTGGCGACAAGGGTGCCGCCAAGTTGACCGACTTCATCGCAGAAATCCGCGAGGACATCGACAGCAAGGCGCTTGCTCCGAAGGAGTGAGAAGGAGTGCGAGGGAGTGCAGAGGAGTGAAGGTGGAGTGAAAGTGGCCTCACTCCCCCGTCACTCCCCCCTTACTCCTACAAAAAAAAATATACAATATAAAAAAAAGTTGTATCTTTGCAGTTCAAATCGGATTGCAGAAAAAAGTATAAAAACAAGAAAATTAATTAGTTGCTAATTTAAAATAGGAGAACAAAGTTATAGCAGCACCGTTCAACCCCAGCGCAAACCGCGCTCCCATGCGCGGCCGCGGACCTGTCCGCAAAGAGCCCGACCACCTCATCAATGAGCGCATCGACGTACCGATGGTGCGTGTCGTCGGCGAAGGCATGGAACCTGTCATCCTTAACACCAAGGAGGCGCTCCGCCGCGCCTACGACGAAGGACTCGACCTCGTTATGATTTCGCCCCAGGCCAACCCCCCGGTGTGCAAAATCATCGAGTACCAGAAGTTCCTCTACGAGCAGAAGAAGCGCGAGAAGGAGCGCAAGGCCAACTCCCAGAAGATTGTCATCAAGGAGATACGCCTGAGTCCCCAGACCGACGACCATGACTTCGAGTTCAAGCTCAACCACGCCATCCGCTTCCTCAAGGAGGGCAACAAGGTCAAGGTTGATGTCTTCTTCCGCGGACGCAGCATCGTCTACAAGGAGCAGGGCGAACAGCAGCTGCTGAAATTCGCCGAGGCCCTCCTCGAATACGGCAAGCCCGAGCAGATGCCCAAGCTGGAGGGCAAGCGCATGCTCATGGTTATCGCACCGAAGAAGTAGCCAGTAGAAAGAAAAACCAAGTGTATCAACATATAGTCTAACGAAAAAAACAGTAAAGTAATGCCTACAATGAAGACCAAGTCCGCTGCCAAGAAGCGTTTCACCTTCACCGGCACCGGCAAAATCAAACGCAAGCATGCTTACCACAGTCACATCCTCACCAAGAAGGAGACGACCCAGAAGCGCAACCTCGACCACACGGCCCTCGTGAGCCGCGACGACGAGAAGCGCGTCAAACGTATGCTTTTAGCGTAAAAGGTTGAAAAGGTTGAAAAGGTTCGCTTCGCTTAAAAGGTTTGAGTGAAAAACCAGTCACCTTTTAAACCCTTAAAACCTTTAAAACCTCTTAAACCACTAGAGAAAAGGAGTTATTAACCATTATTTAGTGCTGACAAGTGCAGCAGGCCCAAAGCGAAAGCTGCCTCGCTGCCGCCTAAATGAAAAAACAATTAAAAATCTATGCCAAGATCAGTCAATGCTGTGGCCTCCAGAGCCCGCAGAAAGAAAATCCTCAATCGCACCAAAGGTTATTGGGGCAGAGGTAAAAACGTATGGACCGTCGCCAAGAACAAGTGGGAGAAAGGTCAGACCTACGCCTACCGCGACAGAAAGAACAAGAAGCGCGAATTCCGTGCCCTGTGGATCAACCGTATCAACGCCGGTTGCCGCATCAACGGTATCTCGTACTCCGTCTTTATGGGCAATCTTCACAAATCCGGCATCGAGCTGAACCGCAAGGTTCTGGCCGACCTCGCCATGAACAATCCCGAGGCTTTCGCCGCCGTCGTGAAGATGGTAAAATAAGTCTATTAACCTGTAAAAACTCTATTTGTCATGGGAAAAACTGAATTAATGCAATTTGTAGAGAATTTGGTCGAGCGCAAGGAGTTCCCCGAATTCAAGGCTGGCGATACCATCACTGTCCATTACAAGATTAAGGAAGGAAACAAAGAACGTATCCAGAACTTCCAGGGCGTTGTCCTGCAGCGCAGTGGAAGCGGAGCTACTGAGACCTTTACTGTCCGCAAGATCACGAACGGCGTCGGTGTGGAACGCATCTTCCCCATTGCCAGTCCGTTCATCGAGCAGATCGACGTCAACAAGCACGGTGCTGTGCGCCGCGCCCGCATCTTCTATCTGCGCGATCTCACCGGTAAGAAAGCCCGTATCAAGGAGAAAAAGATGCGCGTCAAAGAGTAAATCTTTTTCGTCTTGCGATACACTTGGAACGAGGGAGGCGCCCACTGGCGCCTCCCTCTCTTTTTGCCTTTGTGACTCTGTTTCAATGGAGATATGCAAAGACGAAATGTTAAAAAATCTTTCCGATGAAAAAAAATTTACCAGTTATTAAAAAAATTCGTATCTTTGCAAAATAGTGCGTAGTGTATTTATGCGTGGGTGGAGTGTATATTATATTAAATATAAGTGAGATATAAAAATAATTATTAATAAAAAGGCGAAATCCAAAACTCTCCGATAGATAGAAGCGATAGTAAACAACGAAGAAAATAAAATAAAACAAGTTTAATCAATTAATTATTAACCAACAAAACAAACATTATGCAAAAGTTTCTACGAACTTTGACCTTAGTGGCGCTGTTAGTGGTGCCTTGGGTCACACAGGGACAGAACGCGAAGGTGAGCGAGTATGACGGCAGCGCCGCCACCGCCACCTACAGCACGATTGTTGGCACGACGGGTGACGTCGCTTGGACAGCGGCGGACCAGACCGCCGGCTACGTGGACATTGCCATGCCGTTTGCGATGTACTTTGGTGAAGACCAAGTTACATCCGGCAGCACCCTGCGTGTCTACGATGACGGTAGTGCCGAGTTTACGAGCATCACCGGCTCGCAGCTCGCACCGCTGTACTACGCCTCCGGTTACGGCTCGACGGCCAACTCCATCCACTACAAGAGCAGCACTCAGATGCTCACTGTGGAATGGCGCAAAGTCACCGCCAACGGAAACAGCAGCTACAGCTTCCAGCTGAAGCTCTACCCGAACGGTGACATCGAGTTCTGCTACGGTCCTATGACCCTCGGCAGCTCCATCAATGTCTTCACCGGCTTGCAGTCCGGCACCGACATCTTCCGCGCTACCGGCGAGAGCACTGCCTCCGACTGGAGCACTCTGGCCCGTGCTACCACAAGTGGCACGCGCACCCTCTCCTCCACCTACTATCCCGCTCAGGGAACCGTCTACACCTTCACCCAGCCTGCCTGCGTGAAGCCTACTGGTATCACCGCCACTGCTACCGCCTGGAACACCATCCATGTTGAATGGACTGTCTCCAGCGCCGGCAACAGCTATCAGGTGAAATACAGCACCGATCCCGACTTCGACCCCGATACCGAGGGGCAGAGCAAGACCTCTACAGCCTTGAATACCGATGTTACCGGTCTCAACGGCAGCACCACCTACTACTTCTATGTCCGTAAGATGTGTGGCAGCACTCCTTCCGGCTGGAACGCGGTGAAGGCTTCCGCCACCACCCTTCAGGGCTGCTTCAGCGCCAATTGGCCTAGCGTCAACAGCGAGGGCGTGGTGACCTGGACTTCTCCCGACGACCTTGTGACCAGCTATGATGTGAAATACGGCCTCGCCGGCTTCGACCCCGAAATCGCAGGTACCGCCATCAACAACATCACTGGCCTCACCACCACCTTGCCTGTCGCTTCCATGGCGTCGGCCGCTGCCTATGATATCTACCTGCGCACCAACTGCAGTGCTTCTAACCTGACCACCGACTGGGTCGGCCCCATCTCTTTCAACACCCCCTGCGGCACTCAGAATGTGCCTTTCTCCACGGTTTTCTCCAGTGGCAGTCTGCCTATGTGCTGGAGCACGGCGATTGTTGAAGGAACAACCGATTGGACGTTCTCTTCGGGTGATTATGCTTACTTTAATTATACCGATGGTGATATTGGACGCTTAATTACTCCGATTATCAATATCAGCGCCGCTGGTAACTACCAGGTGGACTTCTATCATGCTGAGACTTATGACGGCGATGCCGATGACTCCCTGTACGTCTACTATCGTACCTCCGCCACTGGCGAATGGGTGCGTCTGGCTGAGTTGGGTACCCATCAGGCTTATGGCAATATCGCATATTCCCATACCACCCTTGCCCTGCCCAATCCCTCGGCTACTTATCAGCTGGCCTTTGAGGGACGTGGCCATTATGGCTATGGTGTCTACCTTGGCGCCGTCACTGTGGGTCTCGAGCCCACTTGCCCCACGCCCAGTGGTCTTGCTGCTACTGCAGAAGGTGTAGTGACCTGGACGGCTGGCAACAACAACACCAGCTATGACATTATCTGGGATGCCGAAGGTTTCGACCTCGCAACCGCTGGCACTCTCATTCAGAACATCACTGGCACTACCCAAACCCTCACGGGTATGGAGAGCAACCACACTTATGATGTCTACCTGCGTGCCCATTGCTCGGCCACCAGTGAGGTGACCGACTGGGTCGGCCCTGTGAGCTTCACCGCTCCCTGTATGCCGATGCCTATTACTGCTTCCAATCCCTTCATCGAAGACTTCGAGAGCTATACGTACTCCACATCTTCATATACTGGAGCTACAGAATTGCCGACTTGTTGGAATGTCTTCTCTGATTTTTCATTATCGAGAATTCCCCATATTTATAGGTCTAGCAACAACAACAGCTTCGAGATGACAGCTGGTACCAGCAATTGCATACAGAATAATATAGCTGTTCTTCCTCCTTTTACACAGCCGTTGACGAACTTGCAGATGTCTTTCGACTGTTCACGTGAAAGTGGCAACGCTGATACCCGAATCTTCATCGGTTATGTGACTAATGCCAACGACACGACCACTTTCGTTCCTTTGACCGAGATTACCGGTGTCTCATCGTCATTCTCTCACTATGAGTATTCTTTTGCCGGCAACACTATTCCTGCCGGTGCAAGAATTGCCTTGAAGGTGTGGAGATCTGGCAGTTATTATTGGGCGAGATTTGATAATGTAAGAGTCGAAGTTATCCCCACCTGCCTCAAGCCCATCAATTTGGCCGCCACGCCGAATGCTACTGCCAGCAGCGTCACGGCTACGCTGAGTTGGACGGAGGTTACTCCCACTCCCGCTACTCAGTGGGAGGTGCGTTACTGGAAGGCTGGCACCACCGATACCAATAGTGTCGTTGTCAACGCCAACCCCTACACGCTCGACTATCTCGAGATGGCTGCTACCTACAACTGGCAGGTGCGCTCTCTCTGCTCCGCTACCGACCAGTCCGACTGGAGTGCTGTCAGCAGCTTCAGCATTGCTGAATGTCTCTCCGGCCCGGTTCCTATCGGAAATGGTACGTCGAATATCTCCTATGGCCCTGTCTATAGCAGTTATGGCAACACATTCTATCAGGTAATCTACACTGCTGAAGAATTGCAAGCAGCAGGATTGACCGCTGGCAATATCAGTGATATTAGTTTCACTTGGTCAACCAGCACCTCTGCCAAGGATAAGGACTTCTCCATCTATATTGGTTCTACTGATAAGTCAACCTTCAGTAGTGGAACCGACTATTACGATGTGAGCACTCTGACGTTGGTCTACGGTCCCGTGACCACCACCAATGCCACACGTGCTGATTCGCCGGTTTATACCTTCAGTAGTCCGTTTGTATGGGATGGCACCAGCAATATTATCATCACCACCTTTATGAACCAGTGTGACTGTGCAAATAATAGTAATACTGGTTCCAGTTTCCAAGCGAAAGGCTCCACAACTTCTGTGGGTGATTACCGTGCGTTGTGCCGCTATCGCGATAGCAATCCCTACGACGCTACCAATTATTCTACTAGTGGTTATGGCAACAGGGCAAATTATCGTCCTAACATCGTCTTCAATCCCACAGCTCCCTGCAACCAGGGCGAGTGCGTGCCTCCCACGGTGGCTATCACCGTTGGCCCTGATGGCGACAACGCCAAGGCCGACCTGACCTTCAGTGGCGGTGAGGATGCCTACGGTTACGTTTATGGCCCCGCCGGCTTCACTCCCAATATCGCCAACGGTGTCACCGTGACGGGCAACACCGCCACCATCACCCCGCTGGCTCAGGAGACCACCTTCGACCTCTATGTCTATAGCGTCTGCACGGGTGTCAGCAACCCCCGCATGGTGCGCTACAGCTTCACCACGCCGTTTGTGCCTACTTGCAAACCTCAGGCCAACTTTGCTACCAGCAATGTGACCTACACCGGCGCCACTGTCACTTGGCAGCAGGAAGACCCCAACCAGGTTCCCGAGGGCTGGACGGTGCGCTACGCCGTCAATGGCACTATTGACCTTGAGGACGCCAGCACCTACACCGAGGTGAACGTCACCACGGCAAGCCTGTCCCTCACGGGTCTACACAATGGTGACCATATATATATGTATACGAAGGCCACCTGCAATGCCGCCCAGAACGACTATAGCGTCAACTGGAGCAGCTACGACTTCGCAATTCCTACTATCGAGGCTCCCGCTAACGTGACCAACTGGCACATCACCAACAGCACCGATAGCTTGAGCTGGACCGAGGCTACCGAGGGTATCAACAGCTGGACCGTGCGTTACAACGCCGGTGCCGACTTTGACCCCGACGGCACCGAAGGCCTGACCCTTGCTGCCACCAGCAACAAGGTGAAACTCACCGGCCTTGAAGCCTATACTAACTATTTCGTCTATGTCCGTGCCAACAGCGGCGACGAGCACAGCGATTGGAGCACCGTGGCTACCTTTAAGACCAAGTGCCCCGACGGTGGTGAGATTGCTTTAGGTGAAAGCACCACCACAAATAGTTACCTGCCTTTCTATAAGACCTATAACTACTCTTTGTCTGAGCAGATTTATACTGCCGACGAGCTGGGTGCAGCAAACACCTTGTCCAGTCTCTCTTACGAGGTGATATCTGGTAATGCCGCCCGCGAGGCAAAGATTTACATGGGCCATACCTCTGTGTCGTCGTTCTCTAGCGCTAGTGAAGCTATCGCTACCGAGGGAATGACCTTGGTGTTTGATGGTATTATGACAGCTGAAATCGGCTGGAATACTCTCGAGTTCATGACGAACTTTGAATACGATGGCACCAGCAACCTTGTGGTTGTCGTTCAGCGTCCGTACCATTACTGGAATGAAGGAACCGCAGCATCGTTTGGCGTTATCTCCACTGCAACGTCACAGGCTCTCTATGCCTATAGTGACAACTACGAAATAACACCTAGTAATGTTACGAGTGGTACCAATTCTGTCGCTTCTGTCAAGAATAACTTCATCTTTGGCGCCAACTGCAACACCGATGTGACCTGCTTCGCTCCGGCAAGCGTGAACACCGCTATTACTCCCGCCAATGTTGTGACTGTGACCTGGGCTCCTCGCACCGACCTCGAGCCCATTGTCAACAACTTCGAGCTGAAGTATGGCTATGAGGGCTTCAACCCCGAGACCCAGGGTACTCTGGTTCCCAATCTTAATAATATGAATTCATATATTATTAATGAGGATTTCGATGCCAACACCAATTACGATGTCTATGTCCGCACCGTCTGTGGCGAGAACGACCACAGCAAATGGACCAAGGCCAGCTTCACCACCTATCCCACCTGCTGGGCCCCCGTCAACCTGACGGTCTCCGGCGCCACCACCGACACTTCCGTCATCCTCTCCTGGGAGAACGACGCCAATGCTCCCGCCTCCGCTACCGCTACGCGCTGGGAGGTGTCCTATGGTCCCGAGGGCTTCGACCCCGAACGTGGCACCATCGTGACGACCACCAACAAGACCAACTTCGCAGTGACGGGCCTGAATCACTCCACCAAGTATGAGTTCTATGTCCGCGCCATCTGCAACCCTGCCACTAGCGACAAGAGTGACTGGAGCAATATGGCTACCGGTACTACGCAGTGCGGCACCTGGTCGATGAAAGATCTGCCCCTTGTGGAGAACTTCGACGGTGTTACCGGTACTACCAGCAGCGCTATCAACAGCCATGTGCTGCCCAACTGCTGGGACTACCTGAACACCTCCACGACTACCAGTGGTACCTCCACTACAGGCTATCCTGGCTATCCCATTGCCT
This sequence comes from uncultured Bacteroidota bacterium, assembly GCA_902776365.1. GTDB lineage: Bacteria > Bacteroidota > Bacteroidia > Bacteroidales > P3 > Colimorpha. Next base: position 27,089 of record CACYPU010000002.1, read on the forward strand.
ACAATAGTGCAAGCTATAGCCATAGTGGCAACAACCACATGCGCTTCTACACCTACACTACGGCTGCCTACGGCGACCAGTATGCTATCCTTCCGCAGTTCGGCTTCGACCTCGACACTGTGGTAGTTGGCTTCTATGCTCGCGAGAGCTCTACCACAGCTTCCTATGTCGGTACTGTTGTGGTGGGTGTCATGAGCGATCCTGACAACGCCTCTACCTTTGTGCCTGTCGATACCGTCATGCCCACCACCACCAGCTACGAATACTTCGAGGTGAATTTTGAAGGCTTTACTGGTACGGGCAGCTACATCGCCCTCCGTGCTCCCAAACCCACCACGGGTTACAATGTTGTCTACCTCGACGACCTCACCGTCAAACTGCGTGAGAAAGTCAACACCCTGGCCGACAATGGTGGCACCATCGTTGCCTGCAACGAGTATATCATGCCCGATACCACCAATGCGGAATATCACGGTGGCCTCAACGCCACCTATGTGGTCCGTCCCGCCGACGCTGGTTACGTGGCCCACATCCAGGGCGACTACGACCTTGAGAACGGCTACGACTTCCTCAAAGTCTATCGTGGCACCGCCACCGCTGCCAACCTCGTTGGCACCTACACCGGCACCGGCAGCATCGACTACATGACCACCAGCGAACTCTGGGCCGATAGCGGCTTCGTCACCCTGGTGTTCACCACCGATGCCGACAACGCCTTTGCCCATACCGGCTTCAAGTTCCTCGTCTCCTGCGAGCAGCCCTACGCCAACATGACTCCCATCGAGGATGTTGTCGAGGCCAATGGCACCTACACCTGGACCGCCGGTAACGGCGAGACCTACACGAGGAATGCCACCAGTGATGCCGCTCCCGACCGCAACGAGGATATCACCTTCTGGCTCACCAACGTCGCCGGCTTCGACAGTGTTTCCCGTCACCTCACCCTCACCGTGCATCCCACCTATGAGCTGACCTACAGCCACACCATGTGCGAGCGCGACACGTTTGAGTTCTACGGACAGACCTTCACTGCCACCGGCAACGACACCGTGCATCTGACTTCCCAGTATGGCGCCGACTCGACGGGTATCCTGGCCCTCCAGGTCAACCCCGCCCCCTTGGCTGCTATCTATTACAACAACCGTGCTGTTACCGAGATTGCCGACTTCTGCGACCTCGCCGACCTCACCCTGCAGGCCCGTAGCAATGTTACGGGTGCCACCTTCAAGTGGGACGACGATAGCCTCCTGGCTACCCGCACCGTCAATCCGCACGAGAGCAACACCTATAGCGTGGTTGCCACCAACCCGACGACGGGCTGCACCAGCCTGCCCGCCCAGGTGACCGTCACCACCACCCCGGTGCCCGCCCTCACTGTCAGCGGCAACAACGCCATCTGCTACGGCCAGAGCACCACGCTCACCGTCGCCGATGCCAATGGCCTTGACGCCAGCTATGTCTGGAAGAAGAACGGTACCAATGTAGGTACCGGTGCCTCCATCACGGTGAACCCCACCGAGACGACCACCTACACCGTCACTGCCACTACCAACAACGCCAGCGCCTGCGCCGTCACGGCCGAATACACCGTCACGGTCAACCCGCTGCCCGTTATCGCCACCCCGACTACCTCTGTCAGCGAGCTCTGCTTGAACGAGAGCGTCACGCTGAATGCTGAGGTCGTCGACGGCTACAGCTACGCTTGGAGCACCGGCGCCACCACCGCCGAGGCCACCACGGTGCCCGCCGCCACTGGCAACTACACCGTGACCATCACTGATGCCAACGGCTGCGTCAACGAGTTCACCACCGCTACGGTGACCGTCCATCCCAGCTATGAGCTCAACGACAACCAGAGCGCCTGTATCGGCATGCTGCCCTACACCTGGGGTGCTATGACCCTCAATGCCGCTGGCAGCTACGACCAGACCTTCACTATCGCCTACGGTTGCGACAGCTTGGTCCACCTGACCTTCGTGGTCGAGGACACCGCCGTCACCAACACCAACCGCGAGCTTTGCCAGGGTGCTACCTTCACCTTCGGCGAGGGTATCTACGAGCAGACCTACACCGCCACCGAGAGCACAGTCATCACCTATGTTGACACCACCTCCGGCGACTGCCCCGCCCGCTTCAACCTCAACCTCACCGTCAATACTCACAACCCCGCCACCGTCGAGGAAACCGTCTGCGACACCTACACCTGGCCGCTCAACGGCGAGACCTACACCGCTACGGGTGCCTACGAGACCCTGCTCAAGACCGTCAAGGGTTGCGACAGCTTGGTGACACTCAACCTCACCGTCAACTACCAGAACACCGGCGTCGAGACCGTCACGGCTTGCGACACCTACACCTGGCCGCTCAACGGCGAGACCTACACCGCTACCACCAACGAGCCCACCTTCACGCTGCAGAACCAGTGGGGTTGCGACAGTATCGTCACCCTCGACCTCACGGTCAACTACCGCAGCTATCACGAGGACTTCCACTGTGTCCGCGATGCTGGGAACTACACATGGCTCGACGGTGTCACCTACAACATGAATGTGGATGTTAGCGACAGCCTCGAGTTCATTACCGGCACCAACGCCGCCGGCTGTAACGAGATTGCTATTCTGAACCTCGTCCTCAATCCCGTCACCGACATCCTCGCCTGGACTACCGTTGAGGCTTGCGACGAGTATGAAGTTGCCAATGCTGTAATCTTCAACGATGAGAACGACTGCGAAGGCCACATTGAGTCCGTCTTCTTCCGCGAGAGCGGCGACCATGAGCTCCGCACCCGCGCTGCCGACGGCCACGACCAGTGGACCCGCATCCACCTTACCGTCAATACCTCGTCCTACCACACCACCATGGCTACCGAGTGTCTGCCCTACACCTGGACTATCCTCGATGTCAATGGTGATCCCTTCGAGATTGCCACCATCACTGCCGACATGGTCAACGGTGCTGCTGTCTATAACACCAGCGTCGACTTGGCCGAGGCCGGCTTTGTGTCTACCTCTTGCGCCACCATCGAGGTGCTGCGTCTCACTCCCAAGTATCCCTCCACCGAGGTTACCGATGTCGTGACCATCTGCCAGAACGGCGAATGGGAAGCCGACAATCTCACCGTCTTCAAAGGCAGTGATTATGCCTCCGGCATCTACACTTGGGACGACAGCGAGCTCAATACCGATGGTTGCCCGCTGTCCAAGCAGGTCGACCTTACCGTCAATCCCACCTACAAGGAAACCATGGAACTCGTCCTCTGTGAGAACGACTTCACCTTCGACACCGATCGTAACCTCTTCGTCGACACCATCTATGATGAGAAGCACGAAGGCAGTTTCGTCGAGCTGACCTACACCGACGCCCTCAACGGCACGGCGCTGCATGGCCAGACCCAAATCGCCGACTGGACTACCGAGAGTGGTTGCGACAGCGTGGTGACCATCACCTTCGATGTGAACCCCGCCACCGTCGATACCATCACTGAGGTGGCTTGCTACGAGTACACTTGGGATCTCACCGGCACCATTTACAAAGTGCCCGGCACCTACACCGAGGACTACGTGACTGTCAATACCGATGGCTGCATGCACACCGTGACCCTCAACCTGACGGTCAACGACACTGCCCGCAGTTATGACACTATCAATGTCTGCACCTTGTTCGAATACAAGGGTGAGACCTACCGCAAGACCATGACCTTCCGCGAGGAGGCCGGTACTACCCTCGAGGGTTGCGACAGCGTCCACTATGTGACTTACAAGGTTGTTCAGAATGCCCTCAACGAGCAATATGTCTACAGCAACAAGCCCTACACCTGGTATGATGGCAACACCTACAATACCAATACGGAAGGTGTCTTCTACGAGGTGCCTGTGGCTGGCGACTGCGACAGCGTGCTGATGCTCCACTTCACCATGGGCGAGCCCATCGTGCTTTGCGAGAACGAGCTGCCCTACACCGTCACCGTGGGTAACACCACCGTTGTCCTCGACACCGATGCCGTGACGGGCGAATGGACCAACAGCGATACTCAGGGCAACGACACCGTCATTGCCTACACCATCAAGCGCAATGTCCTTGAGACTATCCCGATGACTGTTTGCGACAGCTACACCTGGACCGACAGCATCTTTGGCGATAGCACTTACACCCAGAGTGGCAACTACACCAGGACCTACACTGCTGCCAACGGCTGCGACAGCGTGGCTACTTTGAGTCTCACCGTCAACGCCAGCACCAGCAGCAATGACACTGTCACCATCTGCGACAGCTACACCTGGAACGGACAGTCCTACACCACCAGCGGTGATTACACCTATGATACTACCAACGCCGTTGGTTGCGACAGCACCGCCAACCTCCACCTCACCATCAACACCAATCCTGGTGTCAAGGATACGGTGGCGGCCTGCGTTACCTACAATTGGAAGGGTACTGACTACACCACTAGCGGAACCTACAGCGTCAGCTTCACCGATGTGAACGGCTGCGTGGGCGACAGCGTCCTGAACCTCACCATCAACCAGCCCGTCTCCGTCGAAGAGACCGTCGTGGTCAATGCTGACTCCGCCAGCTACCGCTTTAATGGTGTCCTCTACACTGCTCCTTATGACTACACTGTCGATGGCGACATCGTGGTGAACACCGTCAGCGTGGTAACCGGTTGCGACAGCACCTACACGCTGCACCTCGTTATCCCGTTCGTTGGAATCGACACCATCCATGTGAATGGTTGCGGTACCTATACTTGGGATATGAACAACATCACTTACGGTTGGATTCCGATGAGCGAGCGCCAGAGCCACGGCATGGCCCTCTTCAAAGATTTGACCAACAACAAGTATGTCTACACTTACCCAGTGGATACCCTCTTCGGCACCGATGGCGAGATGAAGAAAATCTCGATGCTTGTCCTCAACATGATGGAGGCCGAGTACACCACCGCCACCCTCAACCTCCCGTTGAGCCTTGGCACCTGGACCATCGATGGTATCGATGCTGCTCACAACATGACCTACAACTTCGCCAATGAGACCGTTGTGGATACCCAGTTCTTCAGCCGCGACACCGTCATGCTGGCTTCCGTCAGCTTCTGCGCCAACTACTGCGACTACACCGTCAACCTGGTGAACAACTACACTGTCACCCGCGACACCGTGTGCGACAATGTGACTACCTACACCTGGCACGGCGAGCAGACCCTCGGCACTCCTGGTCACACCTTCGAGTTCGAGTATGTCGACAACGCTGGCACCCTCGACGAGACTGTTGACAGCCTCTATGTCTATCAGCTGCCGGTCAACAACCTGGCTGTTGACACCAAGGTTGCTTGCGACAGCATCGAGTGGAACGGAACTTGGTACTTTGCTTCCAACAACACTGCTACCTTCCAGACCACCACTGCCCGCGGTTGCGACAGTACCGTCACGCTGAACCTCACTATCAACGCCAGCACTCACGCTGCCTTCACTGCTGAAAGCTGCGACACCTACACCTGGAGCAACAACGGCAGCGAACTCACCTACACTGAGAGCGGCGACTACGTGAACAACTACACCAACGCTGCCACTTGCGCCAGCGCCGACACGCTGCACCTCACCATTAAGAAGAACACCAACCAGGGCTACACTGATACTGCTTGCGTCAGCTATTTCTGGGATCGTAGTGGTGAGACCTACACCGTCAGTTGCGACACGACCTATTCTTACACTGCTACCAGTGGTTGCCCGAGTGTGGATACGCTGCACCTGACCATCAACATGCCCACGCACACCGCCTACACCGAGACGGCTTGCGACAGCATGACTTGGCACGGCACCACCTACTATGTCAGTGGCGACTACAATTATGATTACAACACCGAGGCCGGTTGCGCCAGTACCGACACGCTGCACCTGACCATCAATGCCGCCACGCACAACAGTGAGACTCTCACCCAGTGCGACAGCTACGAATGGCATGGTACCACCTACACCGCTTCTGGCGACTACACCTACGAGTACACCAACGTTGCTACTTGCCCGAGCGTCGATACGCTGCACCTCACCATCAATGTCAACACCACTGGTGTCGAGGTTTACGATACCGCTTGCGACGAGTACACCTGGGTCCTCAACAACAACCGCCTCTACACCACCTCGGGTGACTACTACTGCACCACTACTGATGCTAACGGTTGCACCGACACCAACACGCTGCACCTGACTATCAACAGTACCAGCAGTTACGACAGCACCCTCTACATCAGTGATGGTTCCTACCAGTACACTGCTCAGAACGGCAATGTCACCTTCTACGGCCCCGGTGTCTACAATATCGCCGAGACCTACACCAACGTTGCCGGTTGCGACAGCACTCTGAACATCACACTCAATGTCGGTACCGTCCTCCTCGAGGTTGAGTCCTATACGTCCTGCAGCCAGTACACCTGGCGTAATGGCAAGACCTACACTTGGCTCTCGAGCGATGAGCGCGCTGCCCACCAGAACGATGACGGTCAGCCTGCCATCTACTACAACTCGACCGACAACGAGTATGTCTACTACATGCCCACCTACACTGTGCCTCAGGAGAACAACTACGACAGCGTCTATATGCTGAGCCTCACCCTGACTCAGAGCACCAATACCACCGATGTGGTCAACTTCCCCATCAGTCTTGAAATGCTTCACTATGGTGACAGCATCTTCGACTACAGTGCTCTCAACAGCAGAGACTTTGTCAATACCACCGAGTACCGCGAGGTTCACTTCCACTCTGACTACTACTGCGACAGCATTGTCGACCTGACCGTCAATCTCGTCAACAACTATGTTGAGGCTGAGGTTGCCGACATCTGCGTGACTCAGACCAGCTACACCTGGCGCGGCCACACCATCGATGTCACTCCTTACGACGACAACCACAATCTCGACTACGACCACGCTCATACCTATTATGTGTATGACACCGTCGGAACCGCCGAGGCTCCTGTGATTGAGTACGTCAAGGTGAACCAGCACCCGGTCGTCTATGCTACTGAGCGCCGTACCGCTTGCGACAGCTACGAGTGGAATGGCACCGTCTATACGGAGAGCACCACCAATGCTACCTACAGCACGGTTGACCAGTACGGTTGCGACAGCACCGTGACCTTGATGCTCACCATCAAGAAGTCCACCAGCAGCGAACTGACCGCTGCAGCTTGCGAGACCTACACTTGGAGCGGCATCACCTTCACCGAGAGTGCCGACACCACCATCACTGGCCTCACCAACGCTGTGGGTTGCGACAGCACCGCTACTCTCCACCTCACGGTGAACCACAAGACCAGCACCGCCTACACGGTTGATGCTTGCGACAGCTACACCTGGGAGAACGGCAGCGGTCTTACCTACACCACCGCCGACACCTTCTTCTATACTTATGATGACGCCGCCGGTATCTGCACCAGCGTCGATACCCTCTACCTGACCCTGCGTAAGAACAGCAACACGACCTATACCAAGACCGTTTGCGACACTTACACCTGGACAGCTGCCGAGGGTGGCAACGACGAGACCTACACCGTCAGCGGCACCTACACCTACGACTACGAGGCTGAGAATGGTTGCCCGAGCACCAACACCCTTAACCTCACCGTCAACCAGAACAGCGGTCACACAGATGTCGAACTCGCTTGCGACAGCATTACATGGCATGGTACCAAGTACATTGTCAGTGGTACCTACACCTACGACTATGCTGACGGCAACAACTGCCCGAGCATCGATACTCTCGAACTCACCGTCAACCAGGCTACACACAATAGCGTCAGTGTTATTGAGTGCAACAGCTACACCTGGACTGAGGGTGACGGCAACACCTACACCGCCTCTGGCATCTACACCCACGACTACACCAATGTTGCCGGTTGCGCCAGCACCGACACCCTGCACCTGACCATCGGTACTGGTCATGCCTACGGCATCGAGCATGTTACCGTCTGCGGTCCCTACACCTGGGTTGTCAATGGTACTGAGATTGGCACGTTGAACGAGAGCATCGAGACCTCGACGACTGTCACCAACCCCGCCACGGGTTGCGACTCGACCATCTTCCTCTACCTCACTGTCAATCCGCAGAACATCACCAATGATACCATCTGCGACAACCAGACCTACACCTGGGCTGTGAACAGCCAAGTCTACAGCGAGGCTGGTTCCTACAGCGAGAAGGTTATGGATGGCGACATCTGCCAGAGCGAGGAACTCCTGGTTCTCACCGTCAACAAGACCAAGGTGACCGACCTCACCGACCAGATTTGCCTCGGCAACGGCTACACCGCCAACGGCTTCGACATTGCTGCTAGCGAGCTTGCCGCTGCTGGTGAATACACCTTCGTCCTCCATCTGACCACCGTCAACGGCTGCGACAGCACCGTCAACCTCACCCTCACCGTTGGTGACGTCCTCAACAACCCGATTGAGGTCGAGGCTTGCGACAGCTACGCTTGGAATGCCGGCGACGGCCAGACCTACAACTACACCGCCTCCGGTACCTACAACAGCGGCGCCTATGCCAATGCTGCAGGCTGCACCACTGTCGATGTCCTCACGCTGACTATCCACAACAACAGCAGCACCGGGTACACCGAGACCGTCTGCGACGGCTACATGTGGAATGGCACCCAGTACACCGCTAGCGGCGACTACACCTACGACTACACCGACGGTAACGGCTGCGCCAGCACCGACACCCTCCACCTCACCATTAGCGCCAGCGCCATCAACACCATCGAGATGACCGTCTGCGACAGCTACAAGTGGGAGAACGGTACTGAAGAAGTCTACACCACTTCTGGCGTCTACACCTACAGCTACACCACCACCGACGGCTGCAACGGCACCGACTACCTCGTGCTCACTGTCAACAACAGCACCTCCGGCAACGAGAACGTCACCGCCTGCGACAGCTATGAGTGGAACGGCGTCAAGTACAACGAGAGTGGCGTCTACACCTTCGACACCACTAACGCTGTCGGCTGCGACAGCACCGCTACGCTGACCCTCACCATCAACAACAGCAACACTGGTGTTGATGCCGTGGTCGCCTGCGACAGCTACGAGTGGATTGACGGCAACGTCTACACTGCCTCCAACAGCACCGCCACCTACACCCTGACGAATGCTGCTGGCTGCGACAGCGTGGTCACCCTCAACCTGACTCTCAATACCAAGGTTACCAGCACCTTCGCCGAAACCGCCTGCAGCGCCTACGTTTGGGATGGCAGCTACTACACTGAAAGCGGTAGCTACAGCAAGACCTACGAGGCCGCCAATGGTTGCGACAGTGTTGTCACCCTGACGCTCACCATCAACCAGCCTGTGGCCAATACCGTCAGCGAGACTGCTTGCGGCAGCTACATCTGGAATGGCATCTCCTACACCGCCTCTGGCGTCTACACGCTCACTGAGACCGCCGCCAACGGCTGCGACAGCGTTGTGACCTTGAACCTGACCATCAACCAGCCCACCGCCAGCACTGAGACCTACGAGTCCTGCACTGACTACCTCTGGAACGGTCAGACTATCACCGCCACCGGCGTCTACACCTACACCACCGTCAATGCTGCCGGTTGCGACAGCGTGGTCACCCTGTTCTTTACCCGTCTGCAGCCCGTCTATGCCACGGTCAACCAGACCGCTTGCGGCAGCTACACCTGGAACGGACAGACCTACACCACCAGCGGTGAGTACAACTACACCACTACCGCCGTCAGCGGTTGCGACAGCATCGTTACCCTGAACCTGACCATCAACCAGCCCGCCACCGCCACCGTCACCGAGACGGCCTGCGGCAGCTACACCTGGAACGGTCAGACCTACACCACCAGCGGTAACTATACTTACAGCACCACCGCCGCCAACGGCTGCGATAGCACTGTCACTCTGAACCTGACCATCAACAACCCGGTGACCCACGTCGTCAGCGAGTCCGCTTGCGAGAGCTACACCTGGAATGGCCAGACCTACACCGCCAGCGGTGCCTACACCTACACTACCACCGCCCTCAACGGCTGCGACAGTGTCGTCACCCTGAACCTGACCATCAACCAGCCCACCACTGGCATGGAGACCTACCAATCCTGCCAGAACTACACGTGGCACGGTCAGGTCTGTGACACTACCGGTGTCTACACCTACACCACTGTCAACGCCGCCGGATGCGACAGCGTAGTCACCCTGTTCTTCACCCACCTGCAGGCTGTCCAGACCACGGTCAACCAGACCGCTTGCGACAGCTACACCTGGAACGGACAGACCTACACCACCAGCGGTAACTATACCTACAGCACTCCCGCCGTCAACGGCTGCGACAGCACTGTTGTCCTGGTCCTGACCATCAACAACTCGACCACCACCAACATTTCTGAGACCGCCTGCGGCAGCTACACCTGGAATAGTGAGACCTACACTACCAGTGGCAGCTACTCGCAGACCTTCACCGGCCGTAACGGTTGCGACAGCACCGTCGTCATGGCTCTCACCATCAACACTCCCGTCGAGGTGACCCTCACCGAGAGCGCCTGCTCGAGCTACGAGTGGAATGGCGAGACCTACACCACCAGCGGTAACTACACCTACACCAACACGGGCATCAACGGCTGCGACAGCGTCACCACGCTGCACCTCACCGTCAACCAGCCCGTCTATGTGGATGTCGAGGCTACTGCCCAGGGCAGCTACAGCTGGAACGGCAATGTCTATACCGAGAGCGGTGTCTACACCTACACGACCGAAGGCTCCAATGGTTGCGACAGCGTCACCACGCTGCACCTCACCGTCATTCCTGTCTACACCGTCACGTTGGTCTCCATCAACGATGAATGGGGTACTGTCAGCGAGAGCGGTACCATGGTGGAGAACGGATACTTCACCGCCGAAGCTACCGCCAACGATGGCTACTACTTCGTTGCCTGGTTCAACGGCTTCGACACGGTGTCGACCAGCGCCACCTACGTCTTCCAGGTCACCGAGGACATCACCCTCACCGCCGTCTTCCTGCCGAAGCCGGTCGATATCGAGGATGTTGACGAGGACAATGTCTCCATCTACACCTCCGACACCCGTATCATTGTCAAGGGCGCCGAAGGACAGGATGTCCACGTCTACGATGTCAACGGTCGTATGATGTATCGCGAACTCAACGCTCCCGAAACCATCGAATTCCGCATGACGGCTACCGGTGTCTACCTGGTCAAGGTCGGCAACGCTCCCGCCAAGCGCGTCGTCGTGGTTCGGTAGTCGGTAACACTACCTACCGAAAAGAGGATGCTCCCCGGAGCATCCTCTTTTCTTTTCCCTCTGAAGTTTTTTTGTTTTTTTTCTTTGCTATTTCAAAATTTTTTCGTATTTTTGCAGCATGAAACGAATACTTTTTGTCTGTCACGGAAATATCTGCCGGAGCCCCATGGCTGAGTTCATCCTGAAAAAGATGGTACGCACCGCGGGCCTCGAGGAGGAGTTTGAAATAGCTTCCGCCGCCACGAGCGACGAGGAGATTGGCAACCCCGTCTACCCCATGGCACGTCAGGAGTTGGCGAAACACGGCATCGGCTGCCCCGGCAAGACGGCGCGACATGTCGCTTTTGAGGATTACGACCACTATGATATGATTATCGGCATGGACCAGGCCAACCTGGTGTATATGCGCCGCCTCTTCGGCAACGACAGGGACCACAAACTTTCCTTGCTCCTCGACCACACCCCCGAAAGCGATACCAAGCACCACGGGCGCGATGTCTCCGACCCCTGGTACACGCGGAAATTCAACGTGGCATGGGAGGATATCTATGCCGGCTGTACGGCGTTATTTGAGGAGTGCAGGGGAGTGCAAAAGGAGTGCTAGGGAAGTGCAGGGAAAAATGATAATTGATGGCGGATTTGGTAGATTTTGAGACTGCGGAGGCGATGGGTGTCTCGCGGCAGGCGTTCGATGAGGTGCTGGACATCATAGGGCGGCAGCCTACCATCGACGAGTTGTCGACGTTGCTGGCCATGTGGGAGAGCAACGGCAAGCAGCAGAGCCTCTATGGCTGGCTGCGTGGCCAGCATCATGTGGTGGAGCGCAACGACTACCTCTACAAGGGCACCGCCGACCACAAGACCATCCGCGAACCGAAAGTCAAGGAGTGTGTCCAGCTCGCCAGCTCGCTGATGAGTGGTCAGTGGTCAGTGGACAGTAGTCAGTGTGCTACGCAAAACAATGACTGCGGCAGCCAACTAACCACTGACCACTATCAACTGACCACTGGACTTTTGCTCTACATGGTGGGCAATGTCAGTGGCGAGTTCGCTGGGTCGGAGTATGCGCGTTGTTGCCTGCATCTGGTCGACGAACCCATGGCCACGGGCGGACATGAGGAGGATTGCCAGTATATAGAGATGATTCTTGAGGCCCTGAAGGGGGGCGAGATGGTGCTGACGTCGGCACCGGTAGAGCAAGGGGGACTTTTCTGCTCGCTGCTGCGCTTCACGGCGCCGCTGGGATACGACGTGCTGGTGCCACGCGAAGTGCGGCTCGATGCCTTTCTCTTCGGCGAGGAGCCGGGACGCTATCTGGTGGCGCTGGAGGAATGCCAGGACGATGCTTTCCTGTTGAAAATGGATGACGCCCGCTTGAACTGCTGTTTTCTCGGACGCACGACGAAGAACCGCGTGGTGGTCGACGGCTATGACTTCGGCCCCGTCAGTTCGTTCTTTTCTTAGGTTCCACTGTAGTGCGGATAGTCCGCAGTATGATGTAGTTGTAGGCAAGTACAAGTACTACTATGAGCATTGCTGCTGAGAGAAGGATGGGCGACATATCGCCTTCTATCTCGAAAATTCTTGATAGTTCCTCTAAGTATATTCCACGAATAGCCACAGCCACGGCCACGGCTATCAATATGTCGACCACGGTGATGATGCTGACCATACGCTGGTAATAGCGTGCGATTTGGCGTGGCGAATAGCCGATATTGTAGAGGTTGGTGAAGAGGTCGCGGTTTTTCTGTACGATGACGTTGAGGCTCATGATGATGAAGGCCACGGAGAGCAGGATGATGATGAGGGCCACGACAATGACGAAGACAATGGCCAGGCGGAAGAAGAAGACCATCTTGCTGTTCTCCAACTCGTCCTGCTTGATGTTATAGCCGTGGCCCTCGATGAAGGTCGGGATGCGGGGGTCCGAGGCGTCGGAGAACTCGACGAGAAGTCGGGAGGTGTTTTCGCCGTTGACCTCGCCAAATTCTTGGTTGGCCCAGAGGAGAAAACTTTCGGGGACGAGGATGGTGTTGATTTTGCCTGAGAAACCTACGATGCGGCCTTGGAAGGTCCGCTGACGGCCGTGGCCCGTGAGGCGGAGGGTGAAGGCCACCTGCTCGATTGCACTCTGCGAGATGACAGGCAGCGCCTGGCTTTCGGCAAAGCCGAAATTGTAGAGGTTCAGGTAGTCCTCGGGAATGATGATGGGGACGAAAGTGGAATCGGTCGTCCAATGCCACTGGTCACTGCGGACGTCGATGTAGTCTTCGGGGATGCTCTCAAAGAAGAGGTCGGTACGGAGCGCCTGCTGACCGAGGGCGATGGAGGCGTAGGCCTCGAAGGAGGAGCTGCGGAAGCGTGCTACATTCTTCACGAAGGGCTGCCCTTGGATGGCAGCGATCTCGTCATCGTCGAAGTAGAGGCTTTCCCGGTTGAGATTGCTGAGGGTGCTGACGGTCTTGTTGAGGGTGACGGCGTGGTTGCGGAAGACGTCGGTCTGCTGGGTGAGCACGGGGCGGATGTCTGCATAGAGTTGCACGGAGAGCATGACGATGGTGACGCCCACGAGGAGTGTGGCGGCATAGCCGGCAATCTGGGTGGGAATGAGGGTGCGGCTTTGGAGACGTTTCAACATGGTGTCAGAGGTTAAGTGTGGTGTCGAAGGGGAAGAGGTCGGTGGGTTCGAGGGCGGTGACGATGAGTGCAGCGCCTTGGGCGTCGACTTCACGGAGAGTCATGGCGGCGACCTGTACGGCCGTCTCGCTGTCGAGGTGGCTGAAGGGCTCGTCCATGAGCAGGAACTCGAAGGGTTGGCAGAGTGCGCGCACGGCGGCCACACGCTGGCGCTGACCCAGTGAGAGGGTGCGCAGGGGCTGGTGTTTCTTGTCGGAGGGCAGCACGCTGTCGAGCATGGCCTCGATGTCGGACTCAGACTTGTGGCCGGTGAGGCTGTTCTTGATTTGCACGTTCTCCAAGGCCGTGAGTTCGGGGAAGAGGCTGAGGTCCTGGAAGAGGTAGCTGAGATGGCGGAGGCGGAGAGAGAAGGGAAGAGCCGAGGAGTGCTGTGGAGTACTGGGAAGTGCAGGGGAGTGATAGAGGATTTGTCCGTCGTAGTTGAGGTTGGAACCGTAGATGAAGTTGAGGAGGGAGGTCTTGCCGTGGCCAGAGCGGGCACAGACCATGTATTTCTTGCCCTGCTCAAAGAGAACGGAAGGCTGAAGATATATGTCGGAGCCGGCGACTTCCGACTCCGACATATAACGAGGTTTGAGATTTTTGAGTTCGATGGTCATCGGTTTATTCCCATTCTCCGATTTCGTCTATTTCCTCCAGAGCTTCGACAGAGGGATTGTCGACAGCCAACTCGTCCGTCGCGGAAAAACCAAAGTAGTTGACGGCCACGTTGTCGATGGTACTGATGAGTGTGGCCAGGCTGTTGCGGTTGTCGGTGAGGCGGATTTTGAAGGTTCCCAAGGTATTGCTCTCGGCGAACGCTTCGGCATAGTCGAGCAGGTCGAGGAAAGCGAGAGCCGAGGGGTCTAATTTGTCGAATCCGATGGCGTTGAGAACCTCTGTGGGGTAGTCCTGATACTTGAGGTTCATATAGAAGTAGTTGCCCTCCTTGGCTTTGGCGGCGATGTCGGCCATGCCGTTGCCGAGGCCACCCTGCTTGGCGGCGTCGATGACGCGGCTGTCGGTGGAGACGACCAGCATCTCGTCGTTATGGTAGACCATGGCGGGGCTGTTGGGGATGGTGCCACCGTTCTGGACGCCGAGGGAGGCGAGGAGCTGGTCCACGAGGGCGGCGTTCTTGATATCGCAGGCGGCGGCGAAGAGGGGCTTGTCGCCCTCAAGGCCGTAGAAGTCGAAGGCGAAGCTGCCACCGAAGGCGTTGATGATGTCCTTAACATCACCCAGCTCGGTGCTCTCGGCCATGAGACCCTTGAGGAAAGGAATTTGGGAGAGGTAGTTGTAGAAGCCCTCGGGGTTGATAGCGAAGGTGGCGGCGATAAAGGCGGTCTGCGGCATGTAGTGAAGCACGCGGTCGTTGAACTTCTGGTCCATGAAGGCTGTCATGCCAATGGGGTTGCCGAGGTAGCCACCGTTGAAGTCGATGCTGCCGTCCTCGAAGGAGAGGGTGTAATAGATGGCGGCTTGCTTGAGGGCTTCGTAGACGTCCTTGGGGAGGAAGAGCAGCATTTCCATGTCGGTCTCGCCGTTCTTGAGTTCGAAGAGGCTGGCATAAGAAGCAAAGAAGTTGAGGTCTTTGCGGCACTTGAGGTACTCGTTATAGTTCTTGTCGGCGGCCATGCTGTTGTCCTTGTCGAGGTCGAAGAGCTTGGCGGCGAAAGCCTTTTGTCCCTGGATGTCGTTCTGGTTCTCGACATCGAAGACGAAGACTAGGTTGTGTGCGTCATAGATGCCGGTGAAGACGTTGGCGAAGTTGACGACCTTGCGACCGTTCTCCTCGGATGTCTTCACCTCGTTGGCATC
Organism: uncultured Bacteroidota bacterium; assembly: GCA_902776365.1. Taxonomy (GTDB): domain Bacteria; phylum Bacteroidota; class Bacteroidia; order Bacteroidales; family P3; genus Colimorpha. The sequence continues at coordinate 42,850 of CACYPU010000002.1, forward strand.
CTTCGTGAGTGTCGACAGGAAGTTCTCGAAGGCCTCTTCATCTTTCAATGTGGCGGTCATGGCGGCCATCTGCTTGTTGCCGTTCATGCTCATGAAGAAGGAGATGTTGCGCTCCATGTCGATGCCGCAGGAGGAGGGGGCCTTGAGCATGTCGCCGAGGAGTTTGTCGAACTCTGGGGCGGCGGCCTTGGTGAAGGAACGTATCAGCATCACGCTGTTGAGCTGCTCGTCAGCTTTGGCAAGCTCGCCCTTTTGCCACAGTGAGTTGACATTGATGTCGGCTACAAAATAGGCGTCTTTGGGGATGAGGGCTCCTTCCTCTTTCTCGCTCGAGCAGGAGGCGAACACCAGTGCCACCGTCGCGACGACGGGCAGGAAAAATTTCAGATAATGTTTCAGTGTTTTCATGGTGTGTGATTTTTATTTCAGGCTTTTATAACGCCGCAGGATATATTATATTGTATGGGTACTTTGTGATTTAAGTTTTTTTATATTTTTCCTCCTTTTTTTTCTCGATTTTTTCGTATCTTTGCAGTTTCAAAAAAACACCTTGCCGATGGCCAAGAACGCTGATAATGAATCGCCGCTGATGAAGCAGCATGCCGAGTTGAAGAAGAAATTCCCCGACGCCATGCTGTTGTTCCGTGTGGGCGACTTCTACGAGACCTTCGGCGAGGACGCCCGCAAGGCGTCGCAGGTGCTGGGCATCACGCTGACGCGCAAGATGGCCGGTGGCGGCGAGTATACCGATTTGGCGGGCATTCCCTATCATGCTGTGGAGCAGTACCTGCCGCGGCTGGTGCGTGCCGGCATGCGGGTGGCCATCTGCGAGCAACTCGAGGATCCCAAGACCGCCAAGGGACTCGTGAAGCGCGGCATCACCGAGTTGGTGACGCCGGGTGTGGCCTACAACGACATGGTGCTAGAGGTCAAGGAGAACAACTTCCTCTGTGGCCTGCATCTGGCCGACAAGGTCCACGGCGTGAGTTTCCTCGATGTCTCCACCGGTGAGTTCTTCGTGGCGCAGGGCGACATGGCCTATATAGACAAGCTCATGGACTCGTTCCATCCCTCGGAGGTGGTGCTGCAGCGCAAGAAGCTGCGCTGGTTCCAGGAGCATTCGGCCGAGAAATACTATACCAACACATTTGATGACTGGGTCTTCGCCCCCGACTTCGCCAGAGAGCTGCTTTTGAAGCAGTTCGGCACCTCGAGCCTCAAGGGCTTTGGCGTCGAGGACCTCGACATGGGTATCATCGCCGCCGGCGCCGTGCTCTACTACCTGCAGGATACGCAGCACGACCGCACGCAGAATATCTGCCGTCTGAGCCGTGTGGAGCGCGACCGCTATGTGTGGCTCGACCGTTTCACGGTGCGCAACCTCGAGCTGGTGTCGTCGCCCAACGATGGTGCCCGCACGCTGCTCGACGTCATCGACCACACCCTCACGCCCATGGGCTCGCGCCTCTTGCGGCGCTGGGTGCTCATGCCGCTCAAGGACATCCCCGCCATCGAGGAGCGCCTCGGTGTGGTGGACACTTTGTTGCGCGACGGCGAGTTGCGCCAGCGGCTGCAGCGCTGCGTGAAGGAAATCGGAGACCTGGAACGCCTCATCACCAAGGCCGCCGTGGGGCGCATCAACCCCCGCGAGATGCTGCAGCTGCGCCGCGCCCTCGTGGCGGTGGGTGAGGTGAAGCAACTCTGCGCGGCCTGCAAGGGTCCGTTGGCCACCCTCGCCGAACAACTCAATCCCTGCGCCTCGTTGGCCGAGCGGATTGGCAAGGAAATCAGGGAGGAATCGCCCGTGAAGGTGGAAAAAGGTGGCGTTATCGCCGCCGGCGTCAATGCCGAACTCGACGAACTGCGCTCCATGGCGGGCTCCGGAAAGGAGTATCTGATGGGCTTGCAGCAGCGCGAGAGCGAAGCCACGGGCATCTCGTCGCTCAAGGTGGGCTTCAACAATATCTTCGGCTACTACTTCGAGGTCTCCAACACCCACAAGAGCAAGGTCCCCGTCGAATGGACGCGTAAGCAGACACTCACCAATGCCGAGCGCTATATCACCCCCGAGCTGAAAGAATACGAGGACAAGATTCTCGGTGCCGAGGAGCGAATCCTTGTGCTCGAGACACAGCTCTTCAACCAGCTGATGGCTGCCGTCACCGAGTATGTACAGCCTGTGCAGTACGACGCGCAGCTGGTGGCTCAGATTGACTGCCTGCAGGGCTTCGCCGAGGTGTCGCTGGCCAATGGCTACTGCCGCCCCGAGCTCACGGACGACAACAAGCTGCAGATTCTCGAAGGACGCCATCCCGTCATCGAGACCCAGATGCCGCCGGGAGAGCAGTATGTCAGCAACGACATCATGCTCGACCGCGACAACCACCAGATTATGATTATCACAGGCCCCAACATGAGCGGTAAGTCGGCCCTGCTGCGCCAGACAGCCCTCATCGTACTCATGGCGCAGATGGGATGCTACTGTCCCGCCAAGCGCGCCACCGTGGGCATCGTTGACAAGGTGTTCACCCGTGTGGGTGCCAGCGATAACATCTCGAGTGGCGAGAGTACCTTCATGGTGGAGATGAACGAGACGGCGAGCATCCTCAACAACGTGAGCGACAGGAGTCTGGTGCTGCTCGACGAGATAGGCCGCGGTACCTCCACCTATGACGGCATCTCCATTGCCTGGGCCATCACCGAATACCTGCACGACAACAAGAAGGCGCGCCCCAAGGTCATGTTCGCCACCCACTATCATGAACTCATCGAGATGGAGGAGCAATACGAGCGCATCCACAACTACCATGTCAGCGTCAAGGAAATCGACGGCCGTGTGATATTCCTGCGCAAACTGGTGCCTGGCGGCAGCGAGCACAGTTTCGGCATCCATGTGGCCCGTCTGGCTGGCATGCCTCCCCAGGTTTTGAACCGCGCCAGCACCATGCTTCAGATGCTTGAAGAGAAAAATTCCAGGGCCACGGTGGTCGACACGAAGAAGGCGAAAAATGGAAAAAAGACACCTGAGAAAGACACTTTTGCAGGCTGTCAACTCAGTTTCATCCAGCTCGACGACCCGACGTTGCTTGAAATCAAGGATAAAATATTAGATATTGATATTGATACACTTACGCCGATAGAAGCGCTGCTGAAACTGAACGAAATTAAAAAAATTGTGGCAAAAAAATAAAAATTATTTTGCCAGTTTCAAAAAAGGTTGTACTTTTGCACCCGCTTTTGAGGCGAAAAGAACGTTGAAATTTTGTGAAAAACGCGATGCGGAAATAGCTCAGTTGGTAGAGCACGACCTTGCCAAGGTCGGGGTCGCGAGTTCGAGTCTCGTTTTCCGCTCCAGGTCTCCTAAATCAGAGAGAGATGCTCTGGTGGTGGAATGGTAGACACGAGGGACTTAAAATCCCTTGCCCGCAAGGGCGTGTGGGTTCAAGTCCCACCCGGAGTACCAAAAACGCGGAGCGTTTTTGTTGGTTTGCTCAACAAGTTCGCATCCCAACAACGCGGAAATAGCTCAGTTGGTAGAGCACGACCTTGCCAAGGTCGGGGTCGCGAGTTCGAGTCTCGTTTTCCGCTCAAAAAAGAGAGAAATTTGAAATGCTGCAGCAGCGGCAAAGCCCATGTCCAAAAGATGCCTCCCCGGAGGCCGATGCACGTTGCTGAAACACAAGCGAGAATAATGTCTTGGTAGCTCAGCTGGTAGAGCAATTGACTCTTAATCAATGGGTCCAGGGTTCGAATCCCTGCCAGGACACTTATCGCGGGGTGTAGCGCAGTTGGCTAGCGCGCCACGTTCGGGACGTGGAGGCCGGAAGTTCGAGTCTTCTCACCCCGACACCAAGCCTCGCCTTTGCGAACAAAAACCCGCAACCGCCGCCACTTTAGCTCAGTTGGTAGAGCAACGCATTCGTAATGCGTAGGTCTGCGGTTCGAGTCCGCAAAGTGGCTCAAAAACAAGAAAGCAGGACATGAAGCCCTGCTTTTTTTATGTATTATTAACAAACAAAAACAAACAACAGTAATGGTAAAACAGTACGAAACCGTTTTCATTGCCACTCCCGTTTTGTCTGAAGAACAGATGAAGGAAACGGTAAAGAAGTACGTCGACCTGCTCACCTCCAAAGGTGCCGAGATCGTGTACGAGAACAACTGGGGCATGCGCAAGCTCGCCTATCCTATCCGCAAGAAGACCACCGGCTTCTATTATCTCATTGAGTTCAAGGCCGAGGGTAGTGTCATCAACGACCTCGAGGTCGCCTACAAGCGCGACGAGCGTCTGCTCCGCTTCCTCACCGTCAGCCTCGACAAGCACGCCGTGGCTTACAACGAGAAGAAACGCGCCAAGAAGGCCGAAGCCGCCGCAACCGAAGAGGAGGCTAAGTAATAACGTCATAACGTTATAACGTAATAACGATTAAAAAGATTAAGATTATGGCTAACGAAACCGAAATCAAATATTTGACCCCTATCGCTGTGGAGACCCAGCGTAAGAAATACTGCCGCTTCAAAAAGCTCGGCATCAAATATATCGACTACAAGGATGCCGACTTCCTGCTGAAGTTTGTCAACGAGCAGGGCAAGATCCTGCCCCGTCGCATCACCGGCACCTCGAACAAGTACCAGAAGAAAGTGTCGCAGGCTATCAAGCGCGCCCGTCACATCGCCCTGATGCCCTACGTCGCCGATTGTCTCAAATAATAATAAGGAGGAAAGATAGATGGAAATCATACTGAAACAGGATGTGGCCAACCTCGGCTACAAGGACGAAATCGTCAACGTGAAGAACGGCTATGCCAACAACTATCTTCTTCCCAAGGGAATGGCCATCATCGCCACCCCCGTCAACAAGAAGATCCACGCTGAGAACCTGCGCCAGCGCGCCCATAAGGAAGAGGCTCTCCGCAAGAACGCTGAGACCCAGCAGGCAGCCCTCAACGGAAAGACCGTGAAGATCATCGCCAAGGTCGGCGAGAACGGCCAGCTCTTCGGCGGCGTCAACAACATCATGGTTGCCGAGGCCCTCAAGGAACAGCACAACTACGACATCGACCGCAAGAACATCGTCGTCGAGGCCATCAAGACCGTCGGCACCTTCACCGCCAAGGTCAATGTCTACAAGGAGATCAAGGCCGAACTCAACATCGAGGTCGTCGCTGAATAAGGCTTTTGCCTTCTCCACTTCTATCCACTCCTGTCCGGAATCGGGCAGGAGTGGTTTTTATCTCTTTTGCCACCGCAAGAAAAGGAAGGTCGGCGGTACTAAATTATGCTTCGGGTGGGAAAATATTTTCTGTATGTCAAAAAAAAGATGTATCTTTGCACCGCGAAAAAAAGTAGAAATAATAAAATTAGAATCAGATATGAAAAAGGTAATCTCTTCATTGTTAGTGATGTCGATGATGCTTTGTGTCTCTGTGGCCAAGGCCGACAACCTCACTGTCGAGCAGGCAAAAACCATCGGCTGCTACTACATGGCCAGTCAAACGGGTTACAGCAAACTTGCCCCCGAGCACCTCACGCTGATTTACCAGTTCGAGAACCTAGAATTGGGTATTCCTTCGGCGTATGTCTTCAACGTGAACAGTTGTGGCTGGATTATCATTGCAGCTTCGTCGGTGGTGGACCCCATCATCGCCTTCTCCACCGAGAGCACGCTCGACATGAGCGACATCCCCGACAACATGCGTTGGTGGCTGAACGGTTACACCGATGTCATCGCCAGCGTTCAGGTGCTGGATGCTGAAAAGGACTATCCTGACAGTCAGGAGTATACCCAGTTGGTTAAGGAAGGCAAGAACGGTACCAAGGACCAGCAGGTCGTCTTGATGACAACCACCTGGGACCAGGGCACCACCCGCAACCCTACCTATAACTACTACTGCCCCAAGGTCGGCAATCGCTATAGCGTCACAGGCTGTGTGGCTACGGCACTTGCCCAAATCTGCAAATACTATGAATACCCTGTCCAGCCCAAGGGAGCGAAAACCTACGATTGGAATGGCACCACTTTGAGTATTTCATACGACACTGTCCAGTTTGATTATTCGTTGATGCCCAAGTACCTGAAAAGCAATACCCCGCAGGAGCAGAAGCTTGAGGTGGCCAAGTTGAACTATTGCCTCGGCGTGGCTGTCGAAATGGACTATAGCCCCGATGGCAGTGGTGCCCATATGTCTGATGCCTCTGATGCTATGCGATTCAGATTCAAATATCAAAGGAATACCGTGACTTATCGCAGAGGGAGCGGTACCGATACCAGCTTCGTCAACACCCTCCGTCGCTACTTGTTGAACAACGATGTGGTGGCCATGAGCGGCTCCTCGTCGCAAGGCTCGGGTGCCGATGCTGCCGGTCATGCTTGGGTGGCCTGTGGCTACATGGAGCAGAATACAAAGATGTACTATATGAACTGGGGATGGGCCAGCGTGGGCGACGGCTTCTACAATCTGGCCGACAACAATATGTACATTTCCGAACAGGGCTACAACTTCAATCTGGGTCAGTCTTGCCTTTTCGGTATGATTCCCCCTGAGGATTCGAACATCCGCCACAATCCTGTCGCTATCCGTGAGGTGGACAACAACACCATTCTCGGCTCCGCCTATCCCAACCCTGCCACTATGTCGGTATCGCTGCCCTATTCCACAAACGAAGTGGCCGACATGCAGGTGTTTAGCATCGACGGCAAGTTGATTTTCTCGCAGCGTGTGCAACCCGGCAACGGCGAAATCTCGCTGCGTGTCGACGCACTGCCCAAGGGCGTCTACATCTACCGCATGAACAGCAAGAACGGAAAATTCATAGTGCAGTGAGCAGGTCCTAGTCGACCGGGAGGGAGACCGTGAAGGTCGACCCTTTCCCAAGCTCGCTTTCGAGAGCAATGTGGCCCTGGTGGAGTTTGACCACCTGGGCCACATAGTTTAATCCTATCCCGAAGCCCTTGACGTTGTGGATATCACCCGTGGAGACACGGTAGAATTTCTCGAAGACATGACGCTGGTCGTCCTTCGAGATGCCGATGCCCTGGTCGCTGACGCTGAGGCGGAACCATCCTTCCTCCACCGAAGTGGCCACGGTGATGTGAGGCGCGTCGGTGGAATACTTGATGCCGTTGTCGATAAGATTGAAAATGAGGTTGGTGAGATGCATCTCATCGGCTACGACGACCGACGGCGACGCCTCGAGGCGGGTCTCAAGGACGCCACCACGGTTGGCGAGGGTGAGCTTGAAGCTCTGCGCCACCTTCTCGATGAGCGGGTGCACGTCAATCTCCTTGGGGTTGAGGCGGAACGTCTTGTTCGACATCTTGGCGCTCTGCAGGATGGTGTCCACCAGCACGCGCAGACGATGGTTCTCGTCGTTGATGATGCCCAGGAAGTTGCGGCGCGACTCCTCGTCGTTGCAGATGGTCTCGTCACGCAGCATTTCGCAGGCCAGGCTGACGGTGGCCAGAGGAGTCTTGATTTCGTGCGTCATGTTGTTGATGAACTCCGACTTCATGGTGTCGAGCTTGCGCTGCACCGTCAAGGCACGGATGGAGACGAAGAACATGATGATGATGATGGTGATGAGGATGAGGCTGGCATAGGCCAGCAGGTTGGAGTTGCGCTGCAGGAAGAGCTGTGCCGCCGGGAAACTGAGGAGGATGTAGTACTGGGTGCCACTCTCGGCATCGCGGGGCGTGAAGACATAGCGGTAGGGCGAATCCTCGAGGTCGCGCTCCATACCAGCCTCCGAAGCATAGAGCAGCGTGCTCTGGCTCTCGTCGTAGATGCCCACCACGGGGACAATGTCGATGCCGTTGGTGAGCAGATGCTCGCCAATGAGGCTGTCGAGGCTCTGGTAGCGGAAAGTGGGGGCGGGCACACTGTCGGGCAGCGGAGCATTGGACGTGCCGTCGGGCAGCAGGACGTCGCCGCTAATCTGCTTGATGACTTCGTCCATGGCGTTGGTGACACCGATATTGAACATGTTGTCGTTGATGGAGACGGTGCGCCGCGTCTGGGTGAATTGAATGAACACCAAGCTGATGGCGGCAAAAGCAAAGATGCTGATGGTGAAAACTCGTATCCAGCGTTTCATGGGCGTGGGGTTTAGGCCTTGTTATCTATCTTAAAGTGGTTAGTTTTAACAAAATAACGCATGTTGAAAAAAAATATTTTCCAAGAGTGCCATGAAATGGCAAATTTTTAGTAATTTTGCATTTTTCAAAACATTATCATATGTCAACAAAGTATATTTTTGTCACAGGCGGTGTCGCCTCGTCATTAGGAAAAGGAATCATTGCTGCGTCGCTGGCACGACTGCTCAAAGCCCGCGGCTATTCCGTCACCAACCAGAAACTCGACCCCTACATCAACATCGACCCGGGGACCCTCAACCCTTATGAGCACGGCGAGTGCTATGTCACCGAGGACGGTGCCGAGACCGACCTCGACCTCGGTCACTACGAGCGTTTCACCGGCGTGCCCACCTCGCATGCCAACAATGTCACCACTGGCCGCATCTACAAGAACGTCATCGAGAAGGAACGTCGCGGCGACTTCCTGGGCAAGACCGTGCAGGTCATCCCCCACATCACCAACGAAATCAAGGAACGCATCACCGCCCTCGGCAACACAGGAAACTACGAGTTCGTCATCACCGAGATTGGTGGCACCGTGGGCGACATCGAGAGCTACCCATTCATCGAGGCTGTGCGTCAGCTGAAGTGGGCCCTCGGACGCAACTGCATAGTCATACACCTCACTTACATCCCTTATATCGCCGCCGCCGGCGAGCTGAAGACCAAGCCCACGCAACACAGCGTCAAGGCCCTCCAGCAGCAGGGCGTCCAGCCCGACATCATTGTCTGCCGCACCGAGAAACCCCTCACGCGCAGCGTGAAAGAGAAGATAGGGCTCTTCTGTAACATCGACGGCGACAGCGTCATTGAGGACGGCGACGTGGCCAGCATCTACGACGTGCCCATCAAGATGCGCGACGAGAAACTCGACGTGCAGGTCCTCCGCAAACTCGACGTGCCCGTCAAACGGGAGCTCGACCTCCACAACTGGGAGACCTTCCTCTATAAGCTCCACAACCCCGAGCGCGAGGTCAACGTGGCCCTCGTAGGGAAATATGTACAGCTGCAAGATGCCTACAAGTCCATCACCGAAGCCTTCATCCATGCCGGCGCCGAATTGCGCTGCAAGGTGAAGGTGAAATACATCAACTCCGAGGAACTCACTCCCGATAATATCGCTGAACGCCTTGCGGGACAGAAAGGTGTCCTCGTGGCTCCCGGCTTCGGCTCCCGTGGCATCGAGGGCAAAATCCTCGCCGTGCAGTATGTCCGCGAGAACAAGATACCGTTCTTCGGCATCTGCCTCGGCATGCAGTGCGCCGTCATCGAGTTTGCCCGCAACATGCTGGGATACAAGGATGCACATTCCGTCGAGATAGCCCCGGGTACCAGCCATCCCGTCATCGACATGATGGAGGAGCAGAAGAACATCTCCAACATGGGCGGTACCATGCGCCTCGGCGCCTATCCCTGCCAGCTCGTCAAGGGCAGCAAGGCCTACGATATCTACGCCAAGCAATTAGACAATCAGGCAATCATCAGTGAGCGTCACCGCCACCGCTACGAGTTCAACAACGCCTACCTTGAGGAGTTCAAGGCTGCTGGTATGGTGCCTGCGGGCATCAATCCCGACAGCGGCCTCGTGGAGATTGTCGAGATACCCTCGCATCCCTACTTCGTGGGCTCGCAGTTCCATCCCGAATACAAATCCACCGCCATGCACCCCCATCCGCTCTTCGTAGCCTTTGTGGAAGCGGCGCTGAAGTATAAATGTTAAAAAAGGTTGAAAAGGTTGCGCTCCCTTCGGTCGCTGAAAGGTTAAAAAGGTCACGAGACCATCGACCTGTCACCTTTCAAATCCCTTAAACCTTTTAAACCCTTTAAACCTTTTAAACCCTTCAAACCTTAAACTTTATGAAGATAGGAGTCATTATTGCCATGGACATCGAGTATCGCCGGATGCGCGATGCCATCGGAGGCGACACCGGTCGCCTGGGAAACAACGAGATAATTTTGTGGCAGTGCGGCATCGGCAAGGTGAACGCCGCCGTGGGTACCATGCGCCTCATCCATGAGCACCATCCCGACGCCATCCTCAGCACCGGCCTCGCTGGCGGCATCGACCCCATGATGCAGGTCATGGATATCCTGGCTGCCACGCAGTGTGTCTACCACGACGTGGACTGTGGCGGCATCAGCGACGGCGGCGTCTGCCCCATTGGTCAGGTACAGGGATTGCCCGCACGCTACGACGCCGACCAGAATTTGTTGAATCACGCACTGGCTACTGCCGAACTCCAAATGCCGAACGCCAAACTCCGAACCGGATTGATCTGCACCGGCGACCAGTTCATCACCGACCGCGAGCGGCAGAACGCCATCAAGCGCAACTTCGTCGACGGCCTGGCCTGCGACATGGAGAGCGCCGCCATCGCACAGACCTGCTACCTGATGAAGGTGCCCTTCCTCAGCCTCCGCGTCATCAGCGACACCCCCGGCCGCACCGACGACCACCAGCAGCAGTGGGCCGACTTCCTCGGCTCCATGTGCGACCACTCGTTCCACTTCGTGAAAAAATACCTTGAGACTCTTTAAAAGTTAAAAAGGTTCGCTTCGCTTAAAAGGTTTGAACCTGTCACCTCTTAAACCCTTTTAACCTTTCAAACCCCTTAAACCCTTTAAACCATGGAAGTAATACAAAGTTTCACCATCGACCACACGCACCTCAAGCCCGGCATCTATGTGTCGCGTATTGACAAGGGCTTCACCACTTTCGACCTCCGCATCACCGAGCCCAACCGCGAGCCCGCTGTGGCTCCGTCGGCCATGCACAGCCTGGAGCACCTCATGGCCACCTGGTTCCGCAACTCGGAGGCCAAGGAGGATGTCGTCTACGTCGGCCCCATGGGCTGCCTCACCGGCATGTACGTCATCATGACCGGCAGCTACACCGTCGAGGACATGCGCCGCCTCACCATCGAATGCCTGGAATGGATACTCACACAGACCGAAGTCCCCGCCACCACACCCGAGACCTGCGGCAACTGCCTGCTCCACGACCTGCCCATGTGCCACTGGGAGAGCCGCCGCTACCTCGACCGCCTGCGCAACGACTTCCACTGCGAATACACCAAGCTCCAAGTGACGCTCGCCGACGGACGTGTCTTCGCCGACGCATAAGCGAACACAAGTGCTGTTTTGCAATTGAATAACCATTGTTTTCCCATTGTTCTCCCATTAAAATGAAAGAACAATGAAAGAACAATGAAAGAACAGAGGTTTAAGTGATTAAGAATTAGCTGGTTGTGAGGATGTAGAAAAATCAGAGGGCTTTCCGTTCGGAAAGCCCTCTGATTGTGTGATTTATCAACTAATAAGCTTAGAGAGCGTAGTTGAAGCCAATGCCAAAGTTGGCGAGGTGAGCCTGAATGGTCTGCTCACCGGCGTCGGCGCCAAAGCCAAAGCTGTGGGAACCGCCAGCGTCATTGGTCATGAAGTTGGCGTGGATGCCGAGCAGGTGGACATAGAGGTCGAGAGAAATCTTCTCGTTGATGGCGTAGTTCAGGCCGGGAATGATGTTGATGCCGAACCGGGTGAAGCTGTCGCCGAGGTCAAGGGTGTTGCCAGTGACACTGTTGTAGTTGTGGCTCTCCAGACCGAGGGTGAGGCGGAGCTGGCCTTCGCAGAACACGGTGAAATTGTTCCATTTGGCCACGTTGTAGCGCAGGTAGGGGGCAAAGACGATGGCGCTTCCGGTGTTGGAGGTGTAGTCGTCAACGCTACCGGCGGGGTTGGTGTAGTTTCTGTTGTAGTTGTAATTATAGCCCAACTGAGCACCCACTTGCATGTCATCGTTCAGCCAATAGCCGATTTTGGGCATGATGCTGAAGTCGGTACCAGAGGTGCTACCAATGGTGTAGTCATTGGCATGGTTGTTGGTGTGGTCGATGCCAATATTGCCACCGATAACCCACTGAGCGTTAGCGGTGAAGGCAAATGCTGCAAGAGCAAGGGTCAATAAAACTTTTTTCATTTTTTTTAATTTTTTAGGTTAAACTTTTTTTGCTTTTGGTTAAATTTTCTTAATTGTTTGACGGTGCAAAAGTACGACTTTTTTTTATTCTGACCAAATTTTTTTTCAAATTTAACATAATTAACACGCTGAAACAGAAAGAAAACCCCTACGTGGTAGGGGTAAACTTTATTTTTTTTGAAATGCTATTAAAGGGGAACGTATACGGCGTATCTTCTTATAAATCAATACCTCGTAGAGGTTTTCTTTTAATAGCATCCCCATGGAATTAACATTAATGATACCCCGTAGGGGTTTTCTTTCATTTTTTAGAAGTACAAGTCTCTTTCTCCGTCGCCAATCTTGCAAAGGTTGCCCTCGACGCGACGTTTCAGCTCCTCTTTCGGGAAGGTTTGGGTCAACTCTTTGAGCAGACGCAGGCCTTTCTCCTTGGTGGCAGGGCTGGCATAGTCCTCCAGGTATTCGCGGAAGGTGAACATGGCGTTGGGTTTGCAGTACTCCTTGATGAGACCGGGTTTGGCGAGGTCCATGAAGTCGGCACCCACGCGGCCCTTGCGGTAGCAGCCGGTGCAGAAGGAGGGGATGTAGCCGCCGTCGATCATCATGGAGATGACCTCGTCGAGCGAGCGGTGGTCGCCGAGGGTGAACTGTGCGCCGGTGCTGCCGGTCTTCTCGTAGGGCTTGGCCTCGTTGCTCTTGTTGTCCTCCTCGTAGCCTCCCGGGTTGGTCTCGGAGGCAGCGCTGATTTGGCTGACGCCATACTTGACAAGCTTGTCGCGCATCTCGGGACGCTCGCGCGTACTGATAATAATACCCGTGTAGGGCATGGCGATGCGGATGATGGCGATGATTTTCATGAAGTCCTTGTCGCTGACGGGGTGGGGGATGTTCTCGGGCAGCGAGAAGGGGGTGCCTTCGGCAGGCTCGATGCGGGGGAAGGAGACGGTGTGGGGGCCGCAGCCGTAGTCTTCCTCGAGGTGGCGTGCGTGTTCCATCAAGGCGAGGATTTCGAAGCGGTAGTCGACGAGGCCGAAGAGGACGCCGATGCCCACGTCGTTGATGCCGCCTTCCTGGGCACGGTCCATGCAGGTGAGGCGCCAGAGGTAGTCGGCCTTGGGGGTGCCGGCGGGGTGGAATTTGGCGTACTCGATGGGGTCGTAGGTCTCCTGGAAGCAGACGTAGGTGCCTATCTTCTCGGCCTTGAGTTTGGCATAGTCTTCGACGGACATGGGGGCCAGCTCGACGTTGATGCGGCGGATGGTGGAACCTTTCTCGTCCTTGGCGGCGTAGGTGCGGCGGATGGCTTCGACCATGTAGTTGGCGTCGTTGCGGGGGCTTTCGCCGCAGATGAGCAGGGCGCGTTTGTGGCCCATGCGCAGCAGCTGGAGGGTTTCGGCCTCGATTTCGTCGAGGGTGAGCACCTTGCGTTTCAGCGCCTTGTTGTCGCGACGGAAGCCACAGTAGACGCAGTTGTTGACGCAGGCGTTGCCGGTGTAGATGGGTGCGAAGAGCACCAGGCGACGGCCGTAAATCTCGTCCTTGCAGTACTCAGCGGTGTCGAGGATTTTCTGGATGCCGGCCTCGTCCTCGACGCTGAGGAGCTTGGCCACATCCTCGAGGTTGAGGCCCTTGAGTTTGCGGGCCTTGTTGAGGATATCGTTGAGTTGGCTCTCGGAGGGGGCGTTGTTTTCCAGCATGCCGTAGAGCTTGTCACGATCGATGAAATTCTGGTGTTTCATGGTTTTATTGATTTAGGATTAATTGTTTTTTTAATTTTGTGGAGTGCAAGGAGTGCGAGGGAGCGCAGGGGAGTGCAGGACAAATAATTTAGCTGGCCAGTGCTGTTTTGCAGCTCAGGCCGGCGAGGCGGCCGAGGGGACCGGTGAGGGCGTTGATTTGGTTCATGGTGCCCTCGACGATGAGCGACATCACCGCCACGGGACGGTCATGGAAGGGTAGTCCTTGACGACAAAGGATGATTTCCGAATGCTCGGAGAGAATCTGATTGACAGAAGGCGCCGCTTCGCGGTCGCGAATGAGTATGGTGACAGTTCCTATTCTCTTCTCCATCAGGTGTTAGGCTTTTGGATTAGACATTGGGTTAACGCTGCAAAGATACAAAATAAAATCAATGTGCAAAATTTTTTTTTGTCAGTTTGTTTTTTCTTCGTATTTTTGCATTTTGAAATAAAGTGTAAAAAAAGATATACGATATATGAAGAAAATAGCATTACTTGTTGTTGCAGTGGCTTTTGCCACGGTTTCGCAGGCCCAGTTTGTGGTCGGTGTCCAGGGTGGCTATTACTGGCAGCAGAAGAGTAACTCGGTGAATACCGACAAAATGACGTCGTCTTACATGGTGGGTGCCGTCCAGGTGGGCTACAAGGTGACGCCCAACCTGTATGTGGGTTTGATGGGTGGCTATGTGAACAGTGTGTTCGACACGCTGCTGGCCACCGATACCTATCTGTACAACGGTATGTCCATCAATATTACAGACCACAACAACCACCTGTTGCGCGAAGGCTTTGTGGTGGCTCCGCAGGTGAAGTGGGAGTTTCTCCGCTTCGGAAACATGCACTTCAATCTGCTGCTGCAAGGGCAGTTGCGTTTGCTGGGTGCCCGCAAATACACCGAGAGCTATATCACCACCACCTATCCCAACCCCAACGAGTATCTCGAGGTGGAGCCTTGGGACGACCATGTCAGCGACCTGACGTGGGGTGTGAGTGTGCGTCCCACGCTCATCTATGAGTTTTCGGAGCATCTGAGCGCCGAGTTGATGCTCGACCTGCTGTCGATAGGCTATATGACCGAGACGGAGACCTACGACCCGGAGATTGCCGGCGTCGACCCCGTGAAGCAGACCACTTCGGTGTTTTATGCCGGTCTCAATTCGTTTACCGACGTGCTGCGTTGGGAGAACACACTGCTGAAACTCGGTTTCAACTGGACTTTCTAACATGAAAAAGATTCTTTTTCTTTCGGTGATGTCCCTTTTCGGTCTCGCTGCCTCGGCGCAGACCTATGTGGGCACGATGAAGACGGGGAAGGAGATTCAGAAGGATGTGTGGGTGAAGTATGAGATGAACAACGATTCGACAGGTACCTGCAACCTCATGGTGTACCGCGTGATGAAAGACGTGGTGAAGCCGTACAAGATAGACCTCCTGATTCCCGGCATCGATGTGAAGACCAGCGCCCAGCGCACGGCTCTGATTTGCTACAATATTGTGCCCCAGTGCGACGGCAAGGATGTGCCCGAATACCTTGTGGAAAAGTTGCAGGGGTCGGTGACACTCGATGTGCTGACGTTCTCGTGCATCATCGACGGAAAACAGATGGTCTACCGAGGGGTTATCAACCGACGGGCTGACTGATAAAAAAAAACGGGGGTTCGCAAGACCCCCGTTTTTTTATCGTTAACCGTTACTTCTCAGGGACGAGCATCAGGATGCCCACGCTGCTTTGCCAGGTGGCCAGCAGCTCGCGGAACTTGGCGTAGTCGGCCACGGGGATGAGCGTCTTCTCGATTTTGATGCGGCGGATGACATTAATCTTGTCACCCTTCTGCTGGATGCTGATTTCCACGTTGCCGATGCCCTTGTGGCTGGCTTTGCGGCTGATGTCGCCGCCGAGGAGTTTCAGGCCCTTGTTGATGATGAAGGTCTGCTCGACGTTGACGTCGCAGGCCGTGGTGCTCAGGGGAGTGGTGCGGACATTGGGGAGATAGCTGACATCGGGCAGTGACAGGGTATGGGGGATGGCAGGGAGGTGGAGGCTGAAGAATCCATCTTCGAGAGCCACGACCGATGCTGTATCCTCACCGGTGAATTCGAACGTCTCCACCTCGTCGCGGGCTTTGCCGTTGATTTCGATAGGCGCTTTGCGACGCACAATGAGGCGGTATTCGACGGTATCGATGAAGACACCCACCTCGTCCATGTTGTCGCCCATGACGCGGGCGCGGTAGCCGAAGTTGTTGAGGACGGCGGCGAGGAAGACGGCCTTGTCGATGGCGGTGCCACAGCCTGTCTGCCAGGTGACATCAGGCGTGGAATGAACATAGCCGAGGTGCGAGGGATGGATGTCGTTGAGGTGGATGTTGTCCACCACGAAGTCGCGGATTTTGGCCACGTTCTTGAGTCCGGAGTTGCCGGTAATCTGCTGCGCTATGGCATCTTCTGCACCCGAGAAGGGATTTTGGTCGAAGGCGGGCGTGTGCTCGGGAGTGCTGTTGTAGAGGTGCAGGGTGGGGATGATGTCGGAGGGCATATAGGCCTCGCGCGGTGCCTGCGGCATGTTGTTGAAGGCGAACGTGAGGTAGCGGTTGGAATTCTCGGTGTTGATGCCTGACGTTCTGGTCACACCACCGTCGGGCAGATACTGGTTGCCGACGATATCGTATTTCACATCCATACCGTTGGGGTAGTTCACGGCCACCTCGAATCTCTCCACGGGTCCCTCGCGTTTCAGGGGGATGTTCTCATAGAGGAGGTTGTATTTGCGGTGGATGGTGTAGTCGACCACGATGACGCAGCCGAGTTCCATTCCGGTGTGTACCATAGCGAGTTCGCGCATGTGGTTGAAGCGGCCACAGTCGGCGCACTCCTCGGGCAGCTGGTAGATGAAGGCGTTCTGTGGCATGTCGATGCGTGTGCCGTCGAGCTGGCGGGTGTAAACCTCGTTGACGGTGACCTCCTCGAGGTCGGGGTTGTAGACCACGAAGGTCTCGCCCTTGTCGGCATAGGCCACCAGGGCGCGGTTGCGGAGGATCTGCACCTCATGGCGGTAGTGGTAGTCGCTGCTGCCGTCGGCATTCAGTGTCCACTCATAACGCAGGAGTTTGTAGACGGCATCGGGCTGCTGGGCGCGGCAAGGTGAAAAGTGAAAGGTGAAAGGTGATAATAATGCTGCAATAAAAAGTATCTTTTTCATAACTCAAGAATCTTTAACCATTAAACTTTTACCATTATTTGGTCAGGATGACGGGGGTTTCGGAGACCATGACCTGGGCTCTGGCGCTGGCGCGGAAGGCGGGCCAGTCCTCGGCCTCGTAGAGGCGTTTGCCGAAGACGGCCTGCTCGCCGAAGGTCAGCACGTTGCCCTCCATTTGGAATCCGCAGCCGAAGCTGGCGGCGGGATTGGCGATGCCGTCGACCATCGGATAGTGGAGCATCTTGGGCTCGAAGGGCAGGGTGATGGTTTCGCGGATGTCGACCAGTCGCGAGCAGCGGTCAGCGAAGGGTTGGGTGCGTGTCTCGGGCGTGAGGTTGAAGTTGAGATGTCCCATGGCGCGACGGAAGAGGTTGCGGGCGCTGAGGGGGATGAACGAGATGGTGTTCTTGTCGACAGCGGCGTAGTGGGGAATGCGGTAGCGGTAGGTGATGGAGACGGGGTGGTCGAGGTAGCCGTCAGGGTCGCTGTACTGGATGTCGAGAATTTCGGCATTGGGGGCCACGCGGAGGAGCTCGAGCTCGAGGTTAGCGCGCCACTCGCTCTGGCGGGCGCTGAAGATGCTGCGCACAGAGGCGTCGCTCTGACCCTCGGCGGTGACGGTGAGGGTGCCCACGAGGGTGCCGTCATTGTCGATGATGCTCTCGCCAAGGATGCGGAGGTAGTGGTTCTCGGCGGGCGAGATGGGAGTCTCCATGAGGTCGCAGCCCTCGGCGGTGCCGATGAGGTAGCCCTGCTGCTGCTCGGCGCTGCTCCAGAGCTCGCGCACGTTGGGCACCCAGGTGGGGTCGAGCATGAGGAACTGGCCGTTGCGCAGCTTCACGGCGCAGACGCTGTGGTTGAACTGGTCGGCGGGGATGCGGTCGATGCGCTCGCCGGCCATCGTCATGGCGGCATAGGCCTTGAAGCCCGCAGCACGCAGGAAGCCGATGAGGGTCGAGGCTTTGTCCTTGCAGACGCCGCAGCGGTCGGTGAAGTTCATCTGCTGGTTGTGGAGGGTGAATCCCTCGCCGGGACCCATGGAGATGCCGGCATAGCGGATGTTGTCGGCCACCCAGTGCGTCAGGGCACTGATGCTGTCCATCTCGGTGCTGGCACCGCGAAGGATTTCGTTGACCTTTTTCTGCACCTCGGGGGTGGCGTTGAAGCTGCCGTAGTCCTCGTTCACGCCGAAGAACCAGCGGCTCTTGGCCTGCCAGTCGGGACTGGTGGAAAGCAGCAGCTTACACTGGATATCATTGTTGGCCAAGGCGCGGGGTTCGCGCTTCAGCGGCATAATGTCCTCCTTGTTGGTGAAGGTGTAGAGGCTGCGGCCGGCCTCGTCGGCAGCCTCGCGCTTGATGTCGAGTTGGTCGTTGTAGGGCATTCCTTTAAAGTAGACCTGGTAGCGCAGGTTCTTACTGTCGAGAATGTTCAGCTGGTAGACCTTCTTCTGCACGGGCTGGTCGCTCCAGAAGGGGACGATGTCGTAGAAGTGTCCCCGCATGGGCGGCACATAGCGGTCGTCGTTGTCGGGCAGGGCGGCGAAGGTGGCGTTGAGGCTGGGCACCTCGTCCTGGAGCAGGGCATAGGTGTAGCCTTTCTTATAGGTCCATATCTCCAGTTTGTCGCCGAGGTCGAGGTGGCCTATCTCCACCATCTTCTGGCTGGCACCCCAGTAAATCATGCGGGCGGGGGCCACATAGTCGTAGACGGGGATATTGTTTTCGCGGCCGGGCCAGAGGAGGGTGTCGGTGCGGCCATTGACATGGTGCACCAGCACGCGCTCGATGTCGCAGTAGGCCGACAGCGGGTCGTAGTCGATTTTGTAGGTGCTGTAGCTGGCACAGCCCGCAAAGGAGAACATCTCGATGCACTTATGGTTCGCCACATGGCTGAGGCCCGACTCCTCCATATAGACCCCTGTGGAGTCGAAGAGGGTGACGGTGTTGCTGCCGGCATATTTGCCGGGAAGAGCCTTCTGCTGAGCGGTGGCGAAAGCGGCCGTGACCGCTATCAGCGTGAGGAATACGAATGCTTTTTTCATAAAAATGAATTCTATTTTAAAATGCAAAGATACATTTTTTTTCTGACTCGGCAAAATTATTTTTTGCCATTCGCTTTTTTATTCGTATTTTTGCAAATCAAATAAGGTATAGAAGCAAGGCTGTAGGAGTAAAGAAAAAGCCCCTTCGTAGGGGCTGAATGGTGGTCTGTGGGAGATTCGAACTCTCGACCTCTTCCGTGTGAAGGAAGCGCTCTGAACCAACTGAGCTAACAGACCGATTAGCTGTCGAAAGCGGGTGCAAAAGTACAAACATTTTTGAAACTGACAAAATAATTTTATCTCATGGGTAAGAAAAAACACTGGCTGCTACATTCGCAAATCAGCGGAACCGTCTGGTTTGCAGTGGTGTTGATTGCCGTTCTTGCGCTGGTATTTTTTTTCTTCCCTCAGCATCGCGGCACCTCTGAACAAGGTTCAAAAGAACAAAAAAATATTGTCGAATTACAGAAAAAAGAGGATTCCGTCTATCAGTCGCGACGGCAAAACAGTCCCTCCCGTGAGCGCCACTTGAGCCACCGCCAATATTCTTTTCAAAACCGTGAGTGTCGTCAGGATTCGCCACGCATTCTTTCCGATGACTTTTACACCACTGCGCCGTCGGTGCCAACACGCCAGCCACTCTCCGTGGAACTCAACGGTGCCGACAGCACCACGCTGCAGCTGCTTCATGGCATCGGCCCCGCTTATGCCCGCCGCATCGTCCGCTACCGTGAACGGCTGGGCGGCTTCGTCTCCACCGACCAACTCCTCGAAGTCTATGGCTTCACACCCGAACTCCTCGATCACATCCGTCCACACCTGACGCTTGACACAGGCAATCTGCGCAAAATCAATGTCAACACGCTGACGCTTAAGCAACTGATAAAGCACCCCTACATGGATTACTATTTTGCCCGCGATTTGGTGAATCTCCGCTCACGCGGTGTCACCTTCTCCTCGCCCGACGACCTCCGGGCCGTTCCCTCCTGTTCCGACACCCTCCTCATGCGCCTGCTTCCATACCTGGAGTTCTAAAAAAAACAGACAACCATTGGGGTTGTCTGCTTTGTTGTCCTACCTGGATTCGAACCAAGACAAGCTGATCCAGAGTCAGATGTGCTACCGTTACACCATAGGACAATTTAAATTGAAAATTGAGAATTTCTGTCTCAAAATCCAGCTTTCCTATCTCTGAAAGCGGGTGCAAAAGTACAACCTTTTTTCAAACTGGCAAAAATTTTTTTTAATTAAGAATTAAGAATTAAGAATTAAGAATTAGTATTCAGTTACTTCCAATTCGTGATTTTTTTTTCTTTTTTGCATTTGGGATGCAATATTTTTTGTTTTTGCGCGTTATCAGTTTATTATTTCGGAAAAAATTTTAGCACTATGAATATCATCATCACCGGCGGTGCCGGATTCATCGGAAGCCATGTGGTACGGCTGTTTGTCAACAAGTACCCGCAGTATAAGATTATCAACCTCGACAAGCTGACCTACGCTGGCAACCTCGCCAACCTCAAGGATATCGAGGACAAGCCCAACTACAAGTTCGTGCGCATGGACATCTGCGACTTCGACGGCGTCTATAAGCTGATGCAGGACGAGAAGGTTGACGGCATCATCCACCTCGCCGCCGAGAGCCACGTGGATCGCTCCATCAAGGACCCCTTCACCTTCGCACAAACCAACGTGATGGGCACCCTGAGTCTCCTGCAGGCCGCCAAGCTCTATTGGGAGAGCCTCCCCGAGAAATACGAGGGCAAGCGCTTCTACCACATCTCCACTGACGAGGTCTACGGCGCTCTGGAGATGACCCGTCCCGAGGGCATCAAGCCTCCCTTCACCACCAAGGCCTCCAGTGGTGAGCATCATTTGGCCTATGGCGAAAAGTTCTTCACCGAAGACCTGAAGTACCAGCCCCACAGCCCCTACAGCGCCGCCAAGGCCTCGAGCGACCACTTTGTCCGCGCCTTCCACGATACCTACGGCCTCCCCACCATCGTCACCAACTGCTCCAACAACTACGGCCCCTATCAGTTCCCCGAGAAGTTGATACCCCTATTCATTAATAATATACGTCATCGCAAACCGCTGCCCGTCTACGGCAAGGGCGAGAACGTACGCGACTGGCTCTATGTCGAAGACCACGCCCGCGCCATCGACCTCATCTTCCACAAGGGCAAGATTGCCGAGACCTACAACATCGGCGGCTTCAACGAGTGGAAGAACATCGACATCATCAAGGTGGTCATCAACACCGTCGACCGCCTGCTGGGTCGTCCCGAGGGTGCCGATATGGACCTCATTACCTATGTCACCGACCGCGCCGGCCACGATATGCGCTACGCCATCGACAGCTCGAAGCTCCAGCGCGAACTCGGCTGGGAGCCTAGCCTCCAGTTCGAGGAGGGCATCGAGAAGACCGTCCGCTGGTACCTCGACAACCAGGAGTGGATGGATAACGTCACCTCGGGCGACTACATGAAATATTACGAAGATATGTACGCCAACCGGTAATGGTTAACGGTTAACGATTTATTAATCAAAGTTTTATACGACGCCGTCGGGATACCGACGGCGTCGTTTTTATGTATTACGTAAGTGGCACATCCTTAATGTTTTATTGCTCATTTCTTTGTTACTTCTTTGTTATTTCTTTGTTATTTCTTTGTTCATTAACAAAGAAATGCTAAAGAAGTAACAAACATAAACCGAAGAAATAATTAAGACGATGTGGCTTTGAAAAATTTTTTTTCAATTTTATACAATAAATAGAAATAAACCTCGTTTCTTAACTAGAAAAATAATTACAAAATAGTATATATAATTATGAATAAGGAACTGACAAAGGCCGAAGAACAGGTGATGCAAGCCTTATGGAAGATTGAGAAAGGGTTTGCCAATGAGATTGTTGCGGCGGTGGAGAGCGATGCCGCTTACAATACGGTGCTCACCGTAGTGCGTGTGCTGGAGCAGAAGGGCTTCGTGGCGCACGAGACCTTCAACCGCTCGAACCGCTACTATCCGCTCGTCTCGCGCGAGGAATACATGAAGCAGATGCTGGGAGGCATCGCGCACCGCTGGTTCGGCTCGTCGCCGAGGGCGCTGGTGTCGTTTCTCGTTGATAAAAAAGAAGTTAGCCTCGAGGACCTCGAGACAATCACTAAAGAATTGGAGTTATGATACGCTGGATGATTTTTTCTACCTTGGCAGCAGGTCTTCTTTATGGTCTGTATTGTCTCGCGCTTCGGCGTGACCGCTGGCTGCAGTTGAATCTCTGGTATTTGCTGCTGGCTCTCCCGTTCAGTATACTGGTTCCGCGCCTGCCGATGCCCGACTTTTTTGCCTCGGCATCGTTGCCTGTTGCTCCGGCGGAGGAGTTTGTGGTGACGCTGGATGGAATCGATGTCTCGGCCTCGTCGGCGCCGCAAGCACTTAGGTTGACGGATGTGTTTCCCGAGGCCTACCTCATCGGCCTTGCAGTATGTCTCGCCTGGCTTGTGTTCCAGATGGTGGCCCAGGCGGTGGCTGTCGTCAGGCTCCGACGGAAGCATGCTGTCTATGGGGCGGGCGATGGATTCGACATTCCTCGCCATTCCTCGCTCATCCTCACGGACGACGACACCGCGCCCTATTCCTTCTTCAACCAGATAGTGGTGGGCACACGTGGCCTCAGCGACGAGGAGCTGCGCTGCATCCTCGCCCATGAGTCGCATCATGTGAAGCAAGGTCATTCGTTCGACCTCCTCTTCGCTCGACTGCTGTGCTGCATGGCGTGGTTCAACCCCTTCGCGTGGCTGATGCTGAGGGAGCTGCGTGCTGTCCAGGAGTTTCAGGCCGATGCTGCCTCGCTCGGCGCCTGCGGCCGCGAAGACTATCTGCACCTGCTCTACAGGCAGGTCACCGGTACTGGATATGGCCATATCACCAATAATTTCCAAAGTATTAACATCAAAAAACGTATTGTTATGATGAACAAAACGAAATCGCGCTTCGGCGCATGGAAAGTGCTGGCGGCGTTGCCCGTAGCGGCGCTGCTGATGATGGTGGGATGCAAGCCTGCCACCGAAAAGGCTGTCGACCAGGAGGAAATCCCCTTCGGATACTCCGGTGAAGACAAGTCTGCACCTATGGATGCCGACACCGACCAAGTCTTCCAGGTGGTGGAAGTGGATCCCGAGTTCCCCGGAGGAATGGAGGCTCTCATAAAATACCTCTCCGAGAACATCAAGTATCCCGAGCAGGCCAAGAAGGATAAAATCCAGGGCAAAGTGTACATCTCCTTTGTCGTGGAGAAGGACGGCAGCGTTGCCGACGCCAAGGTGCTGCGCGGCATCGGTGGCGGCTGTGACGAGGAGGCTCTCCGTGTGGTCAACGCTATGCCCAAATGGACTCCCGGCAAGATGCGTGGCGAAGTTGTCCGCGTGAATTTCAACCTGCCGATTACCTTCAAGCTGCAATGAGGAGGCTCCCTTTCGTTGCCGCTTTCAGTGTCCTGCTGCTGGTCGGCTGCGGTGCTTCGCGGCCGGCCGGTGGCTGGGCGACTTGCGAGTGCGAGCGGGCGGTGAAGGTGCCGGATGGGACGTTCCGTGCGTGGTTGGTAGAAAAGGGGTATGCCGAGAAGGCTGGGTGGAAACGGCTGAAGGCCACCGAGGAGGGGTGTAGGTTGAAGGAGTTGGAGTGTTACAGTCAAGGCATCGAAAGTCTTGAGGGGTTAGAGATGTTCCCGCAGCTGGAGCAGCTGACGTGCAGCGACAACCCTATCGAGGAGTTGGACCTCAATGCTTTGCCACACCTCGAGAGGCTCTACGCTCTCAATGTTCCGCTGCGACGGCTGGAGATGGACAGCTGCCACCACCTGAAGCGTGTGCAGATAAGCTATACGAAGCTCGCTGCCGTCGACCTTGCGCCGTTTCCCGAGTTGGAGCTGCTGCTCTTCATCTTCTCGCCGCTGACAGAGATAGACCTCACGCCCTGCAGTAACCTCAGGCAGCTGTATATTCGTGGCACACAGATTCGCGAGGTGGATTTGCGGCCCTGCGTCAAATTATTGGAACTCCACGCAATGGACGCTCCGCTGGAAACCGTCATCGTCTCTCCCGAGCAGTACAGCGGCGAGATTAAGGCGTCGGTGGAAGATTCGGTGAGAATTGAGGTGCGGTAGGCAATAATAATATAGGAATGCCGTTATAGGAATATGACAAAGAATATCATATTCGATTTCGGCAACGTGCTGGTGCAGTGGCATCCGGAGGTGGTATACGGCGAGTTTTTCGGCGACGAGGCCAAAGCGTGGTGGTTCCTGCGGCATGTGGTCGATATGGACTTCCGGCAGCGCATCGATGCCGGCGAGAGTATGGAGGATTGTATCCGTGAGAAGCAAGCCCAGTATCCTGAATACGAGCAGGCAGTCGAATTGTATCGCTCGAAGTGGCGTGAGATGTTGACGGATGAAGTGCCGGGCATGAGAGAGGTGATTTCTGAGCTGAGAGCTAGGAACTATGAGATTTTCGGCCTTACCAATTGGAGCATGGAGACGTTTCCTGAGGCGAGAGCGCATTTCGGCATCCTGCAGATGATAGACCGTTATGTGGTGAGTGGCGCCGAAGGCTTGGTGAAGCCTGACCCTAGGCTGTTCCAGGTGCTGCTCGACCGCTACGGGCTGAAGGCCGAAGAGTGTACGTTCGTGGACGACAACCCCGACAACGTGGCTGCCGCCAAAGGCATGGGCATGCAGGGAATTCTCTTCATTAACGCCGAGACATTGCGAAAGGAACTTGCAATATGAAAAAGACTCTTTTTTTTGCAGTATTAATTCTCAATTTTCAATTTTTAGTTTTCAATTCTGCTCAGGCTCAGGGCCGTTTTGATGCTACGGCCTTCGCAGGACTCAACATGAGCCAGATTGACGGCGATGGGGCTGGCAGTTACAACCATCCTGGATTGCGTGCCGGCGTGGGTACCAGTTTCACGTTGGGCAACGATGTCAAGTCTCCGTGGCGCATGGTGGTGGAGTTAGCCTTCACTAACAAGGGGTCGCATATCGAGGATCTCGACCGCAAATTGTCGGCCAGCTATATCGAGTTGCCGGTGATGATTTCGTACAATCTCCTCGACAACAGGATAAGGATTGCCGCCGGCGTGGCTCCTGCCGTACTGGTGGGGTCGAAGGTGACCAACTATGGTGCCGAGGATGTTCCCTCGCAGGAGAATTTCACCGCCTTCGACTGGCTCCCGTTGACTTTTAGCTTGCGTTATCGTTTTGCCGACCACCTTGGCATCGAGGCGCGCTACCAGAATTCGTTCCTCTGCATCACCAAGGAGAACGGTAGCGGCACTTACCGAATATTCAAGGACAACAAGGGGTGCTTCAGTAGGTTGGTGAGTTTTTGTTTGACGTATACCTTCTAGATTATGGACATCACGGAACGTGCACGAGAAATATTCAGTCGGGATCTTTTTGCTACAGAGGCTGCTGGCATCGCTATCGAGTATGTGGGGGAGCATGAGTCGCGCTGCAGCCTGAGGGTGGGGGAGAAGCATTGCAACGCCCGCGGTGTGGCGATGGGTGGTGTGCTGTATACGCTAGGTGATTTTGCTGCCGCGGTGGCGGCGAATAGGGACACTCTGCAGTGGGTGTCGCTGGATGCCACGATACATTATCTGGTTGTTGTTCCGTTGGGAGCAACGCTGGTGGCGACAGCCAAAGCGCTCAAGCATGGAAACACGACGGCGCTCTATCAGACGGTGATAGAAAATCCCGACAATGGCAAGCGCGTCGCCATTGTCGAGACTACGATGATAAAAGTTGGTTAGGCTTTCTTTACCACACTCTTGTATCCGCTCAACAGTCCTGTTTGGGCGTTGCCGATAAAGGCGAGAATCTGCTTGGCTTCGTCGGTGGTTCCGAATTTTTCTTTCACCTGCTCGATGGCGTCGGTGACGTTGAGACCCTTGACGAAGATATAGCGGTAGATGTCGCTGATGCGGTTGATGCTTTCCTGGGTGAATCCACGGCGCTGGAGGCCGAGGGTGTTCACGCCGCAGTACTGGATGGGGTAGCGGGCAGCCTTGATAAAGGGAGGTACGTCCTTGTCGATAAGGGCACCGCCCTGGGTGATGACGTGCGAGCCGATGTGGATGAACTGCAGGCAGGCGGTCTTGCCACCGAGGATGACGTAGTCGCCCATGATGATATGTCCGGCGAGAGTGGCGTTGTTGGCCAGCACGCAGTTGTCGCCGACGACGCAGTCGTGGGCCACGTGTACGTAAGCCATGAGGAGGTTGCCGTTGCCGATGACGGTCTTGCCACTGGCAGCGGTGCCGCGGTTGATGGTGCAGCACTCACGGATGGTATTGTTGTCGCCAATCTCGACGGTGGTATACTCACCGGCGAATTTGAGGTCTTGGGGCACGGCAGCGATAACGGCGCCGGGGAAGATGCGACAGTTTTTTCCGATGCGGGCACCGGGGAAAATTGTCACGTTGGGACCTATCCAGGTGCCGTCGCCTATCTCGACATCTTCGCAGATGGTGGTGAAGTTGGAAATCTTAACGTTCTGGCCAATTTTGGCGTCGGGATGTAAGTCGTAAAGGGTCATTATAATTGCGTTAATGTGTTAGTCTTCTTTGAGGTTCTCAGGATGTTTTTTGATGTATTCCATCAGGAAGAGGGCGAAGGCAGTGTTGGCCTTGTGTCCTGGTTTGAAGATGGAGAATTTGGCGTTGAGCATGGAGCCTGCCAGGCGTACGTCGCCCACGAAGTCGAGCAGTTTGTGGCGTGCAGGTTCGTTGGGGAAGTAGGGGTTGGTGGTGTTGAGCACGCCGTCGTGGACCTTGAAGTTGTTGACGTCTTTGTGGAAGGTCTTGCCCAAGCGTTTCAGCTGTTTGGGAGTGAGCTCCTCGTTGACGTAGACCAATGCGTTGTCGAGGCTGCCGCCCTTGATGAGGTTGAAGCGCAGCAGGGGCTCAATCTCATGAAGGAACACGAAGGTGCGGCAGGGGGCGATGCCAGCGGGATATTCGGAGAGACTATTCATGTCGGCTTCCTGATGGCCGATGACGCTGTTGGGGAAGTCGATGACGCAGTGTACGGCGAAATGGTCGCACGGCTCGAGGTCGTAGACAGAGCCTGTGGGTTTGAATTCGAAGTGAAGAGGCTCGGGGAAGTTGTAATATTTGCGAGGCGTGGACATGGTGCGAACACCTACGCGCACGAGTTCCAACATCCAGGGACGAGAGGAACCGTCGATGATGGGCACCTCGCCGCCGTCGAGCTCCACCAGTGCATTGTCGATACCCATGCCATGTAGAGCGGACATGAGGTGCTCGATGGTGGCGATGGTTTGTCGGCCGCTGCCGAGGGTGGTGCCACGCGAGGTGGCGCCCACGTTGCTGGCCAGCGCCTGCTGGGTGACAATGTTGGTACGGTCAGTTCGGCGGAAGGCGATACCGAAATCTTCGAAAGCGGGCTTCACCGTGACGGTCACCGTGCGACCGGTGTGCAGTCCGGGACCCGTCACGCGGAATTCTTTATTAATGGTGGTTTGGTAATTCATTCTTAGTGGTTGGCAATTAGTGGTTAGTGGTGGCGGGGACGAAGTGCAGGGACTCCATACGGTATAGTTGTGGCTGGTTGTTTTCAAGTCCTGCCTGACGACGACCGAGGCGGATGGGATGGATGAGGCTGGGTAGCGATGCTCCTGGGTTGGTCCAGAAATTGTTGCTGTAGAGGGAGAGTCCATTGACAATGTAGAGGGTCAGGTCGTAGCCGGTGGCAGCCAGCGCCGAGGTGGGCTCGGAGCCGAAGCGGTTGCGGAAGTGGGTCAGGAAGTCGACATGCACGTTGTTGGAGAGGTCCCAGTTTGAGGAGAAGGTGTGGTAGTTGAGCAGTTGCAGCTGCGAAAAATCGATGTCGGTGTAGTCGCGTGTCCAGTCGGAGAGGGTGTACAGCGTGGGACTATTGCTCTTGATAGCCGAGAGTCGGTTTAGCAGGTTGCTTACGTAGACGCGCATCTGGTCGGCTTTCTGGTCGTAGATGCTCAGTACGTTGCAATTCGGGGTGGCTTTCAAGGTGGAGGTGAGCTTGTTGCTCTGGCTCCAGTTGAAGAGCGTGTATTTGATGTCGCCACGTTCGTTAAGTTGCCGTTTGAGTTCGTTCAGCACGGGCTTTTCGGCATTGCCGCCATGAATGATGTAGAGGTGGCCGTCGGGTCGTTCGGCTTTCATGTTGTCGAGCATAGCTTTCACCTGGCTCTCCATGGAGGGCTGTATCTTTACCAGATAGGGATTGTCGGCACAGATTTCACTACGTGTCGACATGGGGTTGACGATGTAGACTCCGGCTTCGCGTGACAGTTCGGCCGCTTTGGCGAAGGCGTCGCGGAAAAGCAACGCTATCACCACGTCGGACTGCGCCACATTGTGAGTCTGAAATGCTCGCTGCACGCCCTCGGCGCTGTTATCCGTGACATCCACCACGTTGAGTTCCACGCGGGCGTTGATGCCCATCGAAGACATTTGTTCGAGGGCCATGAGAATGCCTTCGTAGAACTCGATAAATTCAAACTGACGGTAGTTTTTCTTGCCACGCTGCTCGACATCGAATTTTGTGGTAGATATTTCGTCGATTTCGTTCAAATGCAGAGGCATCATTAGTGTAACCTTCAACGTTTTGCCCACCTGCTGTGGCAGTGCCGTCGTCGGGCTGGGCGGTCTCATGTCGGGCATGTATTCTGTCAGCGCCACGGCGGAAGCGGAAGCCAAGTCTGAGGAGGAAGCCAAAGCTATGTCTGGGGTGGGGGCCAGAGCCAATTCCACGGTGTCGATAACAAATGTGGTGTCGTGCACAGCGATATAAGTGGTGTCATGCACCGCGTACGGAACATCAATGTGGGTTGTGTCATGTACCGTGATATAAGTAGTGTCATGCACCTGGACATACTCCGTCAGCCTTACCGTGTCGGTAACGAAGGTGGTGTCGTGCACGGTGTAGGGAACGTTGATATTGGTAGTGTCGTGCAAAGTGATAAAAGTGGTGTCATGCACCTGGACATACTCCGTCAGCCTCACCGTGTCGGTAACGAAGGTGGTGTCGTGCACGGTGTAGGGAACGTTAATATTGATTGTGTCATGCACCGCGATAAAAGCAGTGTCATGCACTGTCATATACTCTGTCAGCCTCACCGTGTCGGTAATGACAGTGGTGTCATATACGGTGTAAG
This sequence comes from uncultured Bacteroidota bacterium, assembly GCA_902776365.1. GTDB lineage: Bacteria > Bacteroidota > Bacteroidia > Bacteroidales > P3 > Colimorpha. Next base: position 72,168 of record CACYPU010000002.1, read on the forward strand.
GAGCGTCAACATAGGTTGTGTCATGCACCGAGACATACTTTGTCAGCGTCACTGTGTCGGTAACGATAGTAGTGTCATGCACTTGGACATACTCCGTCAGTGTCACCGTGTTGGTTACGATGGTAGTGTCATGCACGGTGTACGGGACATCGATATGGTTTGTGTCATGCACAGTGATATAAGTGGTGTCATGCACTGTGATATACTTTGTCAGTGTCACCGTGTCGGTAACGAAGGTGGTGTCGTGCACGGCGTAAGGAGCATCGATATGGGTTGTGTCATGCACTGTGATATACTTTGTCAGCGTCACCGTGTCGGTAACGAAGGTGGTGTCGTGCACGGCGTAAGGAGCGTTAATATAGGCGGTGTCATGCACTGTGACATACTTTGTCAGCGTCACCGTGTCGGTAACAATGGTAGTGTCGTGCACGGCGTAAGGAGCGTTAATATAGGCGGTGTCATGCACTGTGATATACTTTGTCAGTGTCACCGTGTCGGTTATGATGGTGGTGTCGTGCACGGCGTAGGGTACTTTGATATAGGTGGTGTCGTGCACGGCGTAAGGAGCATCAATATAGGCTGTGTCATGCACTGTGACATACTTTGTCAGCGTCACCGTGTCAGTAACAATGGTAGTGTCGTGCACGGCGTAAGGAGCATCAATATAGGCTGTGTCATGCACTGTGACATATTTCGTCAGCGTCACCGTGTCGGTTATGATGGTGGTGTCGTGCACGGCGTAGGGTACTTTGATATAGGTGGTGTCGTGCACGGCGTAAGGAGCATCAATATAGGTGGTGTCGTGGATATATATGTAGGCTGTGTCATGCACGTGCACCGTGTCGACTGGGGTAGCGGTTGGTGCGGGTGTTGTGACAGGTGTTTGGGTCGCCTGCTCTTCGCTATCGGAGAACTGTCCGCGGAACGGCAGCCATACGGTGTCGCCGGGATGCAAGGAATGAATGTCCACATGGGTGACGGCGTCGTAGCTCTGCACCTTATAGGCTTTGGCAATAGAGTAGACCGTCTGTCCTTTCTCGACGATGTGCACATAGTATTTGCGCCCATGCAGCATCTGCTTCTCATGACTCACCTTGACAGGTGTGGAACCGGGCTTTTGCGCCCAGGTCGCGGAGCCAACCAGTAGCAGCGTCAGTATTATTAGAAACCTTTTCATAATTATTCCCATTCGATAGTTGCAGGGGGTTTGGAACTGATGTCGTAGCAGACGCGGTTCACGCCTTTGACGCGGTTGATGATTTCGTTGGAAATCTTGGCCATGAAGTCATAAGGCAGGTGGCTCCAGTCGGCGGTCATGCCGTCGACGCTCTCCACAGCGCGCAGTGCCACAACGCTCTCATAGGTACGTTCGTCGCCCATCACGCCCACGCTCTGCACAGGCAGGAGCATGGCGCCGGCCTGCCACACTTTATCGTAGAGTCCTGCATCGCGGAGACCCTGGATGAAGATATGGTCCACTTCTTGGAGGATGTGCACCTTCTCGGGGGTGACGTCGCTGAGGATGCGGATGGCGAGGCCGGGTCCCGGGAAGGGATGGCGGCCGATGAGTTCGTCCTTGATGCCCAGTTGGCGTCCCACGCCGCGCACCTCGTCCTTGAAGAGGCTACGCAGGGGTTCCACGAGTTTCAGTTTCATATAGTCGGGCAGTCCACCCACATTGTGGTGGCTTTTGATGGTCTGGCTGGGACCTTTGACGCTCGAACTTTCGATGACGTCGGGATAGATGGTACCTTGGCCAAGCCATTTGGCGTCGGTGATGAGTTTGGCCTCGGCATCGAAGACGTCGATGAAGGTCTTGCCGATGGCCTTGCGCTTCTTCTCAGGGTCTTTCACTCCTGCCAGCACCTCATAAAAGCGACTCTTGGCGTCGACACCTTTCACGTTGAGACCCATGTCTTTGTACGACTCGAGGACGTTTTCGAATTCGTTCTTGCGAAGCAGGCCGTTGTCGACGAAGATGCAGTGGAGCTGATGGCCGATGGCACGGTTGAGCAGCACGGCGGCCACAGTGGAGTCCACACCGCCGCTGAGGCCCAGCACCACCTTGTCGCCTCCCACTTTCTCGCGCAGTTCTTTCACTGTTGTCTCGATAAAACTCTCGGGCGTCCACGACTGCTGGCAGCCGCAGATATCGACGACGAAGTTGCGCAGTAGCGTGTTGCCATCTACGGAATGGTGCACTTCGGGGTGGAACTGGATGGCGTAAGTCTCTTCACCCTCGATTTGGTAGCCGGCATATTTCACGTTCTCTGTCGAGCAGATGACCCGGTAGTTATCAGGTAGTACCTCGATAGTGTCGCCGTGGCTCATCCACACCTGGCTGCCCATGGGGACACCTTTCATCAAGGGATTGCCGTTGTCGATATAGTTGAGGTTGGCGCGACCGTATTCTCGGATTTTGCTCTGCTGCACGCGGCCACCGCCCCATTTGGCCAGGTATTGGGCGCCGTAACAGACTGCTAGTAGGGGTAGCTTGCCTTTGATATTCGTCATGTCGGGTACGGGAGCATCGGGGGCATTGCAGCTGAACGGGCTGCCGGAAAAGACCACACCTTTCACGTCGCTATTGAGGGCGGGAATCTTGTTGAAAGGATGGATTTCGCAGTAAACATGCTGTTCCCTAATCTTACGGGCAATGAGTTGAGTGTATTGAGAGCCAAAGTCTAATATGATGATGGTGTCCATATATATGTTATATTTAAAAATGCAAAAATACAAAAAATGATTGGAACGACAAAATTTTTTAGTAATTTTTTTTGTTTTATGATTTTTTTTCTTTTTTTTCGTATCTTTGCACTTTATTTCGTTATGCTGGATTGGAAGAAGTACATATTAAACAATGGGTTGACGGTGCTGACGCATGAGGCGTGGGACACGCCGCTGGCAACAGTGAACGTCTTGTACAACGTAGGTTCCCGTGACGAGGCTCCGGAACGTACGGGGTTCGCCCATCTGTTTGAACACTTGATGTTTGGAGGCACCGAACAGGTGCCCGACTACGACGCCGTGGTGAGTTCGTTGGGAGGCGACAACAACGCCTTTACGAATAATGACATCACCAACTACTATTTGACTCTCCCTGTCGGAGGTCTGCAGACGGCTTTGGCTCTGGAGGCGGACAGGATGGGAGGTCTGAGCTTGACACCGAAGGCGTTGGAAGTGCAGCAGAAAGTTGTGAAGGAGGAATACAATCAGCGTTATATGAACCAGCCTTATGGCGATATGTGGCTGCTGTTAAGGTCGTTATGCTTCAAGGTCAGTCCTTATCGCTGGGCGACCATCGGGGCCGATATCCGACATGTGGCGGAGGCAACCTTGGAGGATGTGCAGCAGTTTCATGAGCGCTTTTATCGTCCTGACAATGCGATTCTTGCCATAGCCGCTCCCTCGACGCACGAAGAGATGGTCGGGATGGCCGAACGGGCTTTCGGTACACTCCTCCGTCCACGAAAACGTCCTGTGTCGGAACGTTGTTTCGCACGTGAACGCATGTATCCGCAGGAACCCATACAGGCTGCTGCGCGCCGGATGGAAGTACAGCGCGAGGTGCCGGCGGATGCCGTTTACATGGCGTGGCCGATGTGTGATAGGTACGATGCTGATTTTCAGGCTTGCGATTTAATTAGCGACATCCTGGGCACAGGCAACTCGAGCCGTCTGTACAGAGGCATGGTGTGCGACGGACGTCTGGTGTCGGAAGCCGATGCATGTATCACGGGCGACGCAGGGCAGGGACTGCTGATGGTGAGTGCCAAAGTGCGTGAAGGCGAAGACCCCGAGGAGGTGGCTGAAGCAATCAGAAAAGAAACACGTCGTTTAAAGGAAGAACCTGTCTCCCACTACGAACTGGAGAAAGTGGCAAACAGATACGAGAGCACGTATGTCTTCTCGCAGTACAAGGCTTCCGATCGCGCTATGGGGCTGTGCTATTACACATGGTTGGGCGACACCTCTCTGATAAACAGGGAGCCTGAGATTTATCGTCAGGTGACACCTGACGCCCTGCAACAGGCTGCCCGTAGGATTTTCAGGGAGGAGAACGAGAATCTGTTGATTATAAGGAGAAAACGATAGATGGATTTTTTTGAAAAAATAAAGGCTTTTTTCGTGAAGGTGTATGAGTGGCTGAAACATGTCAACTACCGCCCATTCTTGAAGGCGGTAAATGCTGTGATGCACAAGATTGTGTTCGACTGGCTGATGCCCAAGCGCTACCGTAAACTGACGCGAAAGGATATCTTTGAGATTATCTTCAAGAGCGATACTCCGGCAGGTAAGAAGTTCGATGTCTGGCTGTTGGTGCTGATTGTCGCCAACATTGTGCTGTTGATGTTCGACAGCGTCTGGGGCGCCACCGACACCATGACTTCCGGCGCACACGGTTCGTATTCGTTCTGGATAGTCAAGGTGTTGGAATGGGGATTTACGTTGATTTTCACGTTCGAATACTATTTGAGGATCTACTGCCTGAAACACCCGATGAAATATGTGCTCTCTTTCTGGGGCGTGATTGATTTCCTTTCTATTTTCCCCTCTTATCTGAGCATCTTTGTCCCCACCACCCAGGCACTGACGGTGTTGCGACTGCTGAGAGTGATGCGCATCTTCCGCATCTTCAAGATGAAACGTTTCCAGACGGAAGCCTATCATTTGTTGAATGCCCTCCGCAACAGTGCCGTCAAAATCCTGATATTTATGATGGTGGTGTTGGTGGCAGCCATCATCTTGGGTACCCTTATGTATTCGGTTGAAGCCGAGGCAAATCCGGCATTCAAGAGTGTCCCCACGGGCATCTATTGGGCGGTGGTGACCATCACCACGGTCGGTTATGGCGACGTGGTGCCGATAACGACACCGGGACGTTTCCTTTCAGTGATTGTGATGCTGTTGGGTTATAGCGTGATAGCTGTTCCCACGGGTATTGTGGCTGGCGAGACATTGAGGGAATACAGGAATTCAGGCAATCGTAAGCGTAACAATAATCTTGATTTTGAATGAAGAGAATTCTCATCTCCGACCGCACGCATGAAGTGCTCCCGCAACGCTTGCGCGAGGCTGGCTTCGACGTCCTCGTGGAGCCCGACCACGATTATGAGCGTCTTGTCGCCGCCGCCCAGGATTGTGTGGGTTTGGTGGTGCGCAGCAAGGTGGATATCGACCGCGCCTTCATCGACCGTGTGCCGTCGCTGCGGTGCATTGGCAGGGTGGGGGCTGGCATGGAGACCATAGACGTGGACTATGCAGAATCCAAAGGGGTCCGCTGTCTCAATTCGCCCGAAGGCAATCGCGATGCCGTGGGTGAGCATGCGGTGGGATTGCTGTTGGCATTGCTGAACAATATTGCCCGTGCCGACGCCGAGGTGCGTCATGGTTTGTGGCGCCGCGAAGCCAATCGTGGCTTCGAACTCGGCCCGCTCACGGTCGGTATCATTGGTTTCGGCAACATGGGACGCTCTTTCGCCAAGAGACTGAGCGGCTTTGGTTGCCGGGTGATTTATTATGACAAGTATCTTGATGAAACCATTGAAGGCTATGAGAGGGTCTCTCTGGAAAGCCTTCAGGCTGAGGCCGATGTGGTTAGTTTCCATGTTCCTCTCACGGATGAGACCCGCCATTACTTTGACGCCGACTTCGTCGCAGCCATGAAGAAGACGTTTTTCCTTCTCAATACTTCCCGTGGTGCGGTGGTGGACACCGACGCTTTGGTGGTGGGCTTGGAGAGCGGCAAGGTACGCGGCGCTGCCCTCGATGTGCTTGAAAATGAGAGCATGCAATCCGATTCACTCTTGAATCTTAACGCTAAACTCTTGACTCAGAAAGTGGTTTTCACTCCCCATGTCGCAGGCTGGACCGTGGAATCGAAGTACAAACTCGCCGCCGTGTTGGCGGACAAGATGATTGAGGCGCTGAAATGATTATAGTAAAGAATAGTATTGTCTCCGACGATGTGGCCGACCAGCACTTCTCTTGCGACCTGAGTTGCTGCAAGGGCGCCTGCTGCGTGGACGGCGACAGCGGTGCCCCCCTTCTGGAGGAGGAGGTGGCCAAGATCGAAGCCGTGCTGCCCGTAGTGAAGCCTTTTATGACAGAGGAGGGTATTGAGGCTGTTGAACAGCAGGGTGTTGCGGTGCGCGACAAGGATGGTGACCTGGGAACTACGCTTATCAAGGGAGGGGCTTGTGCTTTCATTTCTTATGGCGAGGATGGTTGTGTGTTGTGCGCGATAGAAAAAGCCCACTGTGAGAAACCCGTGAGCTGTCATCTGTATCCGATAAGGGTGGAGGATTTCGGCGAGTTCACAGCAGTCAACTACCACCAATGGGACATCTGCCGCTGTGCCAAAGGCAAGGGCGAACTCCTGTATGTCTACCTCAAGGAACCGCTCATCCGCCGCTTCGGTCAGGATTGGTACGACGAACTTTTAGAACAGATTGAACTGAGAAATGCCGAGCGCACACAATAAGTGTTGCCAAAGGGCGTTATCAATTGCATAGGCAGAACAGAAAACCTTATGGACAAGAAACAACAGAAGAGACTGGTAATCATCTTGGTGGCTGCGATTATCGTCATCGACCAGCTGATAAAAATCCTCGTGAAGACCCACATGACCCTTGGCGAGGATGTGATGCTGATAGGTGATTGGTGCAGGCTTCATTTCATCGAAAATGAGGGCTTTGCTTTCGGAATGGCCTTTGGAGGTATGGGGGGAAAGATTTTCCTCACGCTCTTCCGTGTCGTGGCATCAGGCTTGATTATCTGGTATATCCTCAAACTGCTCAGACAGGAAGGCGCCCGCACCTCATACATCGCATGCTGGGCGGTGATTCTCGCTGGCGCTGTGGGAAATATTGTCGACAGTTGCTTCTATGGACTCATCTTCGACAAAAGCAGCCCCTACGATGTGGCCACCCTCTTCCCCGACCAGGGCGGCTATGCGCCCTTCCTCCAAGGTAAGGTGGTGGACATGTTCTATTTCCCACTCTTCGAGCTCGATTGGCCCGACTGGGTCCCCTTCTGGGGCGGTGAGCATTTTGAGTTCTTCAGCGCCATCTTCAACTTCGCCGACGCGGCCATCACAATCGGTGTAATTTGGCTCATCGTCGAGCTCCTTTTCTTCCAAAAGAAGGAAGAGAAGACCGCTGGGGAAGAAAAAAATATCGAGACAGAAGTGGCTGAAAACTAACTCTTAACTCTTAATTCTTAACTCTTAACTAAAAAAAAGTTTTGCCAGTTTCAAAAAAGGTTGTACTTTTGCACTCGATTTTGAGAGATGGCGTCGTAGCTCAGTTGGTAGAGCGAAGGACTGAAAATCCTTGCGTCACTGGTTCAAATCCAGTCGATGCCACACCGGAAAGGAGACTCACAAAAAGAGTCTCCTTTTTGTTGCTGCTCCTACAATATTATCTGGCTATCTGCGTTACCATTATATGACACGTATTCTGGTAGTCGACGACGAAGAGGACCTGCGCGAAATACTGCGCTTCAATCTGGAGGCCGAGGGCTTCGAGGTGGAGACCGCCGCGAGTGCCGAGGAGGCGCTTTCTACCTTTCTACTCTCACCTCTCACCTTTCACCTTATCCTTCTCGATGTGATGATGGACCGCATGTCGGGCTTCGAGATGGCCCGGCAACTCCGAGCCAGGAGCGACAATACCCCCATCATCTTCCTCACCGCCCGCGACACCCACGACGACCAGCTGCAAGGCTTCGGTGTGGGGGCCGACGACTATATCACCAAGCCCTTCTCTTTCGACACCGTGCTGGCGAGGGTGAAGGCAGTATTGCGGCGCAGCCGCAGCATCCCGGAGGCTACGGATTCTCCGGAGATACCAGAAAACCTGACGAAGCGCGAGCACCTCATCCTCGACCTCTTCCGGCAGCATCCCGGCAAGTTCTTCACCCGTGAGGAAATCCTCGCCGCCGTATGGCCTGGCGACACGCTGGTGGGCGAGCGCAGCGTCGATGTCCATATCGCACGCCTGCGCAAGAAACTCGGTGCCGAAGGACAACGCATTGTGAACAAAACAGGTTTCGGCTATGGATTGGTCTGATATAATATTATTGATACTGGTAGTCGCCATCCTGGTGCTCTATGTCCGCTTGATGCTGAAGAACAGACGTCTGCGGCAGATGGCCGACGAGTCTAACCGTCTGCGGCGCGAGGCCACGGAGGCCGAGCGTCGCAATCGCCAGCTCAAGCAGGAGATGACCTCCAACATCGCCCACGAGCTCAAGACTCCCGTCTCCTCCATCCGCGGCTATCTGGAGATACTGCTCAGCGACAAGCCCGTCGACGACGAGCGCCGCCGCTACTTCCTCGACCGCTGCTTCCGCCAGACGCTGCGCCTCTCCGACCTCATCCAGGATGTATCCATCATCAACAAGCTCGAGGAGAGTGCCGACCTCTTCCCACGCACCGCTGTCGATGCCGCCGAAGTGGCCAGGGAGGCCGTCGGCGACCTCGCCGACAAGGCCGCTGCCGTCGGCATCGCCATCGACAACCACCTGCCTCCCATGCCGCTGCAGGGCAACCACGAACTCCTCTACTGCATCTTCCGCAACCTCGTCGAGAACTCCATCGCCTATGCCGGCGAAGGTATCAATATCGTGATAGAGACTTATGAGCCTGCAAAGGCTGCCACCCACTACCCACTACCCACTGCCCACTACTTCCTCCACTACTATGACACAGGCAAAGGAGTGTCCGACGAGTACCTCTCGCGCCTCTTCGACCGTTTCGTGCGCATTGACGAGGGTCGCTCGCGCCAGAACGGCGGCACCGGCCTCGGCCTCAGCATCGTCAAACACTCCGTCCTCTTCCACAGCGGCGAAATCTACGCCAAAAACCGCCCCGAAGGAGGCCTGGAATTCTTTTTCTCTTTGAAAAAAACTCCAATTAGGAATTAGCAATTAGAAATTAGGAATTATGAAGGATGACAATGCAATAAAAACAAAGAGCGAAGATTTTGCAGTGCGTATTGTGGGCTTGTATAAATATCTTGTTGAGAAGAAGTCCGAATATGTAATGTCGAAACAGATGTTGCGTAGCGGTACAAGTGTTGGCGCTAATATAAACGAGGCCCTCTGTGGAATATCAAGAAAGGACTTTCTTTCGAAGATGTATATTGCCTTCAAGGAGTGTAACGAAACCAAATATTGGATAACCTTGTTATACAGGACAGATTATATATCTGAAAAAGAGAAAAATTCGATAATGAACGATTGTGAGGAGTTGCTGCGTATGCTAAGCAGTATAACCAAAACAACGTCAGGCAGCATTAATTCCTAATTCCTAATTTATAATTCCTAATTATGTTTGTCACAAACATACAAATTCGCTTTAATGATATTGACCAGATGGGTCACGTCAACAATGCCGTCATCATGGAGTACCTCGACCTCGGCAAGGATGCTTTCTTCTCTTCCCACGGCCTCTCGCCCACCAAGAGCGACTTCACCGTCATGGTCGTCCACTACGATGTCGACTTCCGTGCCCAGATTCACTACCACGACCGCATCCACGTCGAGACGGAAATCGAGAAAATCGGCAACAAAAGCGTCACCGTCCTCCAACGTGTGGTGAACACCGAAACCAACACCCTCTGCGTCGAATGCCGCACCGTCATGGCCGGCTACCGTCGCAGCACCACCTCCTCCGAGGTTATCCCCCCCGAAGTCCGCGAGTGGCTCACCCGCTGATTCCGAGATCTTAGACGCCACTCTTGAGACATTGTTTTTTATGATTCGGTGAAAATATTTTTTGCCGAATGGAAAATTATGTGTATTTTTGCATCCGATTTCACAAGGAAATCAAACGAAGCGTTGTATCTTCGTCTTGCTGATGAAAACCTGAGAAACTTTCATATGGCGCAAGAGAGTATGACGGCTTCGCGCGTGTAAGCGTGGGCTGTTCTCTATTTCTCCGCCAAAGGTATTTCTCAGGACCCTCATCAGAAGAAGTGGTACACGGCACCACGCTTCTTTATCAATTGCTCAATGGGGTGCGGGAGAGCATATAAAGAAAAACTACCATGAACAAATATGTAGAGGACTACCTCAATGGTCATGAGGACGATTCGGAGGATGCCAAAGAAAAGAAAGAAAAAGAAAAACAGCGTTTGATAAACGAACTGGGCATCGGTGAACGTGAATATACGGATGACGGAGTCAGTGAGGACTACCCGTTTTGGGACACATTTCAGGAAAGGGCATATAGGATGACCGTTGGCGAATTGTCGGATGAAGAATATGAACAGCTCCTTGCTCGGCATCCCAAGCCTCAAGAGATACCTATAGGACTTCTCATTTTGTCGTTCCTTTTCCCGATAGTGGGACTGATTCTTTATATAGTAAAGATTGAAAGAGAGCCAGAAAAAGCAAAAGACTGTGGAAAATGGGCCCTCGCAGGCTTTATCGTTAATGTAGTAATCCTTATTCTGGTCTTTACCACGCGGTGGTGACTCTTTGATACATGAAAGGGAACAGAAAAAAACAGAGGGAGTTCATCAAAATGGACTCCCTCCGTATTTTAGGTTAATTGTTTGTATTACTCCTCCGGGGCGAACATCGGGTCCCAGGCGGGGAGCATGATGGGGGTTTGGTCCATCATTTTGAGGATGTTGGCGGGGATGTATTTCTCTTCGAGGACCACGCGGAACATGTACTCGTTGAACCAGTCGTTGGTCATGATGAGGTTGCCCTGCCATCCGTAGTTGGGGCCCCAGCTGTTCTCCACCATCCACTTGATGGGTTTGCCGTCCTTGTCGAGATCGACGGCGCAGAGGGTCATGGCGTGGCTCGAGCCGCTGGCGAAGGTGGCCACGCGCTGCTTCTTGTCCATGTTGAAAGTGGTGCCCATCAACGACGCGTAGTCATAGTTGTTCATGTCCATCAGGCCATTGTCTCGGTTGAGGAATTTTCCCACATCGCAGCTGAAGTACATCATCGTGCTGTCCTTGATGGAGGCGATGCACATGGGGGCGATGTCCTCCATCGGCAGGTTGAGGTAGCGCCAGTTCTGGCCGTCGTAGACGTGGCGGTCGTACTGGATTTCATACACTTTGTAGTATTCGCGGGTGGGGTCGTTCATCACCATGTAGTACTTCGAGAAGTCGGTCTTGGCGAATTTCTCATAGAATTCCATGGGTGTATAGGTCTTGGTCTCCACGATTTCGCCCTTGGCGTCCTTCTGCTGCCAGGTGAACTGTGCGGGGGGCTCGCCCATGGTGAGGGCCAGCATGCGGTAGATTTCGGTCAGCATCTCGGTCTTCTTGGCCTGCAGCTTGGCGGGGGTCATGCCTCTCTGGGCGGCCATCTCGCGCAGCAGGAGGCCATCTTCGCGGAGCTTGAGAGCGATGAGGTTGCTGATGCTCGAGGTGTTGTTGGTGTTGTAGGTCTCGGGCATCACATCGCTGGGCACGAGGCCGTACTTGGCGATGAGGTTGGCCACGCCGGTAAACTGTCCGCCGTCGCCGATGGGGTTCTTGAAGAGCCACTCGACTTCCTGATCGTTCATGGGTTTCTTGTAGGTGTCAATGATGGCCTGCAGGAAGAGGTTGCTCTTCTCCAGCTGGTCGTAGAAGAAGAGGTAGGCCTGCGAGAACTGGAAGTTGTCGGGCAGGTGGTGCTTGCGGATGGCCTGGTTACGGAGCACGTTCATGCCGGTGAACATCCAGCAGCGGCCGCTGCTCTTCTGGTCGGTGACGGCCTTGGAAATCACGCGGTTCGAGAAGTGCGAGTCGAACTTCGTGGCGTTCTCGTAGTTCATGGCCAGCTTGGCCGGCGAGTTGTTCACCATGATGTTCCTCAGCGCCTTGTCCGAAGCCGAGCCGCCGAAACCTTTCTTCATCTGCTGCATCATCTCGGAGGTGATGCCGCCGTTGTCCTGCTGTTGCTTCTTCTGAGCCGTCGCCGCGGCGAAAACCAGCATCGAGGCGATGGCAAATGCTAAATATTTTTTTGTCATATTTGTGTTTTTTTATTTTTTTCGCGGTGCAAAAATAGGAATTTTTGCCGACATGACAAAATATTTTTCTCCACATCTCGAAAAAGTTGTATTTTTGCACCCCGAAAAAAACGTTATTATATTATTATAAATGAAAAGAGTATTTTTTTTCGCGTTGGCAGCCCTGATGCTCCTCTCTGCCTGCAAGAACCAGGTGGAGGCGCTACAGAGCGATGAGCCTCAGTGTGATGTCAACCCCGACGAGGTCTTCGGCGCCCACTACACCGCCGCCGACTTCGGCCTTTGGGATGTGTTGGATTTCGGCAGCCACCGCTACTGGGACCTCGTCCATATGGCGACGATAGGTCGTCCCGACAGCCTTAAACACGAATGGGATACCTATGAAGGTCTTATTGTCCCTGCCTCCGACACCGCTGCCTTTCTCGAGGGCATAGAGAGAAATATGGACGAGAAGGTCGTCGGCGAGCGTTACTTCTGGGCTTCTGCCCCGAAGGACGGCGACACCCTCTACCGCTTCTTCTGCGTCTACTACGACGACCATCGTCCCATCCTCGACGGCAGCCACATCGACTCCGCCTGGGTCGATGCCTGGAAACTGAGTACAGACGTTGCGTGGCAGTTCGACAGCGTCGGCACCGAAATTTTCCGTCAGGTCACCGCCGAAAAAGTCGGGCGCTACCTAGCCATCATGCTCGGCGACAGGCTGATAGCCGCCCCAAGTGTCAACGGCGAAATTTCCGGCGGTAGCTGCGCTGTCTCCGGCCTCACCCTCGACGAGATGTGCGCCTTGGCTAAAGTGTTGAACAAAAAAAAATAATGTAATATGAAACAAGCAAGATTCTTAGCATTGATGCTCACCGCCACGATGCTCTTCGCCTCCTGTGGAAAAGAAGAAAACAAAGTGAAAGACAATATCTACCAGTTCAAAGTCCTCGACGGTCAGGGCGACAGCGTCTCCCTCGCCACCTATGAGGGTCAGGTGCTTCTGGTGGTCAACACCGCCACCCAGTGCGGCTACACGCCTCAGTATGAGGACCTCGAGCGCATCTACGAAGCCTACCGCGACCAAGGTTTCACCATCCTCGACTTCCCCTGCAACCAGTTCGGCGGCCAAGCTCCCGGCTCCTACGACGACATCCACAACTTCTGCACCAGTACCTATAATATCACCTTCCCCCAGTTCGCCAAAATCAACGTCAACGGCGCCAATGCCTCGCCCCTCTATGTGTGGCTTAAGGAAAAGAAACCCGGCGACATTCCTTGGAACTTCACCAAGTTCCTCATCGACCGCGAAGGCAACGTGGTGTCGCGTTTTAGCCACAACTCTTCGATGACCGCTATGGAAAATTCCATTCGTCAGCTGCTGTAAAAAAAAACATTGATAATCAAGCCTAAGCCGTCCCTGCCTACCCATAGGCAAGGACGGCTTTCAAATTGTCTGATAGTTAATCCGTTGTACGTTATTTGTTCGATAGTTGTACGATACTTGTACGATAAATCATCGTACAAGTATCGTACAAATAACGTACAACTATCGTACAAGTGATTACTTCCATTGCTGTCGGAAAGGGTAGGGGAGGGGACTTTCAACAGGTGGTGAAAAAAAACTTTTTTATATTCGCGAAAAAAAGTGTATTTTTGCATTTTGTTATGAAAAAGATTTGGATTGCAATAGCGAAGCTCGGCGGATGGAAATTCGTCCAGCCAGACAAGGCCTCACGTCCCGAGTTGGAGAGGTGTGTCTTTGCCGTCGCCCCACATACGTCAATAGCTGATTATCTGGTGGGTACGTGCTACTTGTGGCAGATATGTTCCAATGGCAAGATATTCATTAAAAAGGAATTTTTCAAGTGGCCGATAGGCCCCATCTTGCGCCGTCTGGGGTGCATCTCGATAGATCGCGGCAACCGCAAAAACGATATGGTGGGTGCCGCCGTGCATGAATTTGCCAAAGGAGAGCCGCTCTCCATCGCCATTACCCCTGAAGGGTCGCGAAAGCCTGTACATCGTTGGAAACGTGGCTTCTGGGAGATTGCCCATCAGGCGGGTGTGCCCATCGTGCCGGCGTTCCTCGATTTCGGGAAGAAAGAAATCCGTATCGGCGAGACGTTTTGGACCACCGACGATTATGAGGCCGATATCCGCAAAATCCGCAGCCTCTACAAGAAGGAGATGGCGAAGCGTCCGGAGAATTTCGTGGAAATTGAGAATTGATATTCAAGCAATTAAGCAATAATAAGATATGGTAAGAAGAATTTTTGTTGAGAAGAAGGCTCCGTTTGCCGTGAAGGCCAAGGAGTTGAAGAACGAAATGAGCGAATACCTCGGCATCGAGTCCGAGGAGGTGCGTGTGCTGATACGCTACGATGTGGAGAATGTCAGCGACGCCACGTTCGCTGTGGCCAAGCAGACGGTGTTCAGCGAGCCGCCGGTGGACGACGTCTATGAGGAGGAATTCCCCCACAAGGCGGAGGATTTCTGCTTCACGGTGGAGTATCTGCCCGGCCAGTTCGACCAGCGTGCCGACTCGGCGGAGCAGTGCGTCAAACTGCTGAATGACAGTGAGGAACCGATTATTAAATCAGCGACAACATACGTTATTTCCGGAGTCTCCGAAAAAACAGAAGATTCCGGTTGGAAGGAGGCCATCATCAAGCATTGTGTGAACCCCGTCGACAGTCGTGTTACCGACGAGCCCAAGCCCGAGACCCTCGAGGACCATTTCGACGAGCCCGCCGATGTCATCACCTTCGACGGCTTCAAGGATATGGCCGAGCCCAAGCTGAAAGAACTTTATGACGGTCTCGGCTTGGCGATGACTTTCGCCGATTTCAAGCATATCCAGCGTTATTTCCATGATGAGGAACACCGCGACCCCACGATGACCGAGATTCGTGTGCTCGACACCTACTGGAGCGACCACTGCCGCCACACCACCTTCGCCACCGAGCTGAAGGACGTGAAGTTCGACGAGGGCTACTATCGTCCGCTCATCGAGGGCGCTTTCCAGCAGTATCTGGCTGACCACAAGGAGCATTACGCTGGCCGCAACGACAAGTTCGTCTGCTTGATGGACATCGGCACCCTCGCCGCCAAGCGCCTCAAGAAGGCCGGCATCCTCGACGACCAGGAGCCCAGCGACGAAATCAATGCCTGCTCCATCGTGGTTCCCGTCGTCATCGACGGCAATCGTGAGGAGTGGCTCATCAACTTCAAGAACGAGACGCATAACCACCCCACCGAAATCGAGCCTTTCGGCGGAGCTGCCACCTGTCTCGGCGGCTGCATCCGCGACCCACTCTCGGGCCGTACCTACGTCTACCAAGCCATGCGTGTCACCGGCGCCGCTGACCCCACGAAGCCTCTCAACGAGACTCTCGCCGGCAAGCTGCCGCAGCGCAAGATTGTCACCACAGCAGCTCACGGATACAGCTCTTACGGCAACCAGATTGGTCTCGCCACCGGCTTGGTGAACGAGATTTACCACCCCAACTATGTGGCCAAACGCATGGAGATTGGTGCTGTCATCGCCGCCGCCCCGCGTCGTGCCGTGAAGCGTCTCACCTCCGACCCCGGCGATGTCATTATCCTGCTCGGCGGCCGCACCGGCCGTGATGGCATCGGCGGTGCCACAGGCGCCTCCAAGAGTCATACGACCAAGTCGCTGACTACTTGCGGCGCCGAGGTGCAAAAGGGTAACGCTCCCACCGAGCGCAAGATTCAGCGCCTGTTCCGTCGCGAGGAGGTTTCTTCCATCATCAAGAAATGCAACGACTTCGGTGCCGGCGGCGTCAGCGTGGCCATCGGCGAGTTGGCTGACGGCTTGCAGATAAACCTCGACAAAGTTCCCAAGAAATATGCCGGCTTGGACGGTACCGAGCTGGCTATCAGTGAGAGCCAGGAGCGTATGGCCGTCGTCGTCGACCCGAAGGATGTCGACCTCATGCTGAAATATGCCGACGAGGAGAACCTCGAAGCCACCGTCGTGGCCACCGTCACCGAGGAGCCCCGAATGGTCATCAGCTGGCGCGGCAAGGAGGTGGTCAACCTCAGCCGCCGCTTCATCGACACCAACGGCGCCCATCAGGAGACGACGGTGTCTGTGGCGATGCCTCAGAAAGTGGGTAGTGGGGAGTGTGTAGTGGATAGCAGTCGGGGTCAAGTGCTACCCACTAAAGAACTTTGGCTCAAAACCCTTTCCGACCTCAACGTCTGTTCGCAGAAAGGCCTCGTCGAGATGTTCGACAGCTCGATTGGTGCCGGCAGCGTGGTGATGCCCTTCGGTGGCAAGTATCAGCTCACGCCCACGCAGAGCATGATTGGCAAGCTGCCTTTGCTCGACGGCAAGTGCGACACTGTGACCATCATGTCCTACGGCATGGACCCCTACCAGACTTCGTGGAGCCCGTTCCACGGCGCCGTGTATGCGGTGCTGTCGTCGGTGGCCAAAATTGCTGCCGCCGGTGGCGATGCCAGCCGTGTGCGTCTCACCTTCCAGGAATATTTCAAGAAACTCGGCAACGACCCCTACCGCTGGGGCGAGCCCTTCGCCGCGTTGCTCGGCGCCTACCACGCCCAGATGGGCCTCAAGCTGCCCGCCATTGGCGGCAAGGACTCGATGTCCGGCACTTTCAATGATATCGATGTGCCGCCGACACTCTGCTCCTTCGCCGTGGGTATCAGCGACCTGCAACACTGCATCACCCCCGAGTTGAAGCAAGCCGGCAGTAAACTCGTCCTGCTGGATGTCAAAGAAAAAGAGTTCGGCATGCCCGACTACGAGGATGCGCTGAACCAGTATGCCGCCTTGCGCAAGGCCATCGAGGCCGGACAAGTGCGCAGCGCCTATACCCTCGGCTTCGGCGGCATCATCGAGGCTGTCAGCAAGATGGCCTTCGGCAACAAATTTGGCGTTAGGTTGAATGATAAATGTGGAATGATGAATGATGAATTGGTTGCCCGCCATTATGGCAACATTGTGGTCGAGGTGGCCAATGCTGAAGGTTTGCCGTTCCGTTGCAAGGAAATCGGTTGCGTCATCGACGAGCCTGCCTTCTATGTAGGCAACGAGCGTATAGACCTTGAAGAAGCCCTCGCCGCCTGGCAGGGAACCCTCGAAAGCGTCTTCCCCACCAGAAGCACTTCGCCCATTAGCCCCATTAAACCCACAGAACCCACCAACTTCAAAGACATCCACCTCTGTTCCCACAAGGTAGCGAAGCCGCATGTCTTCATCCCCGCCTTCCCCGGCACCAACTGCGAGTACGACTCGGCACGTGCCTTCAACCGCGCTGGCGCCGAGAGCGAGATTATTGTCTTCCGCAACCAGAACGGCCAGCAGATTCGCGAGAGTGTGGATGCCTATGTGAGGGCTATCAACAACAGCCAGATTATCATGATTCCCGGAGGCTTCAGCGCCGGCGACGAGCCCGAGGGCTCGGCCAAGTTCATCACCAGCGTTTTCCGCAATCCGCGCATCGCCGATGCTGTGATGGAGCTGCTCAACAAGCGTGACGGCCTGATGCTCGGCATCTGCAATGGCTTTCAGGCTTTGGTGAAACTCGGCCTTGTGCCTTATGGCGAGATTCGTCCGCAGGCCGAGGATGCGCCCACGCTGACCTTCAACACCATCGGCCGCCACCAGAGCAAGATGGCCTACACGCGTGTCACCTCCAACCTCAGCCCCTGGCTGCAGCGTGCCGAACTCGGTGCCACCTACGCCATCCCCATCTCACACGGCGAGGGCCGTTTCGTGGCTCCGCAGCAGTGGCTCGACCGACTGTTCCAGAACGGCCAGGTGGCCACGCAGTATTGCGACCTCAACGGCGTGCCCACGATGGACGAAGAGTACAATATGAATGGCTCCTACCTTGCCATTGAGGGCATCACCAGTCCCGATGGCCGCGTGCTCGGCAAGATGGGACACTCGGAGAGATGGAGCAAAGGCTCGGCGATGAATATCCCCGGCAACCCCGACCAGCAGTTGTTTGAATCTGGAGTACAATACTTCAAGTAATGGCAAGCAACCCCGATTTTGTACAATTCATCGTCGACCAGTGCTCGGGTGCCGGATACATCGAGGCGAAGAAGATGTTCGGGGATTATTGCGTCTACTGCGGTGGCAAGCCTTTCGGCCTTGTCTGCGACAACGGTTTCTATGTGAAACCCACCGAGGCGGGGCGCAAGATGCTGAGAGTCGAGGATATGCGCCCTCCTTATGAAGGAGCCAAGCCTCACTTCTACATCGAGGACGTTGACGACCATGATTACTTGTCGGCGTTGGTGAAAGCCACTTGTGGCGAATTGCCGGCGCCGAAACCTAAAAACAAGAAGAAATGAGAAAGATTATTGTTGCAATATTGATTGTGCTGATGGGAATGGGTTCTGCCATAGGGGCGAACTCGCCGACCACGCTGCAACCCCTGCGTAGTCCTAACGGGCGTATGGAGCTGCTCTTCAAGTTGTGGGATTTTGCTGATGGGTCGATTTCCTACAGCTTGGCTCGCGACGGGAAATCCGTTGTGGGTGACTCGCGTCTGGGATTTACGCTGGAGTGGCGCGACGACCTCGCCCATGGCTTCGTCCTCAAAGACGCACAATACAGCACTTTCGACGAGACCTGGGAACCCGTCTGGGGCGAGGAAGCCCACATCCGCAACCACTACAACGAGCTGCTGGTGACACTCGAGCAACCTGCTGGGGCTGTGACGAGTGCCGACGGACGTTCCAAGACGTTGCCTACCATCATGCAGATTCGTTTCCGCCTCTACGACGACGGCCTCGGCTTCCGCTACGAGTTCCCGATGCGGTATAACGGCGTCGACAACGCCCTCGTCTGCTTCTGGTTCAAGGAGGAACTGACCCAGTTCCGCATGAACGGCGACCACACCGCCTGGTGGATTCCCGGCGACTACGACACGCAGGAGTACAACTACACCGAGAGCCGACTGTCGCAAATCGACAGCCTCTGGGAGAAAAGCCACGAGCACGGCGGCTGGCCCTGGACGGCCTTTTCGCGCACCGGCGTGCAGACAGCCCTTCAGATGCGCACCGACGACGGCCTCTATATCAATATCCACGAAGCCGCCACGCTCGACTTCCCCACCATGCACCTCGAACTGAAGATTGACACCACCATTGGCGTTCCACAGAATTTTATTTCCTACATCTTCAACACCCACCTCTGTCCCGATGCCGCCGGCTACAAGGGCCGCATGCAGGCTCCCTGCCACACCCCTTGGCGCACCGTGATGGTCTGCGACAAGGCCACCGACGTGCTGCGGTCGAGACTGATACTGAATTTGAATGAGCCCTGCGCTCTCGAGGATGTCTCGTGGATTCACCCTGTGAAGTATATGGGTGTCTGGTGGGAGATGATATCGGGCAAGAGCACCTGGAACTATACCAACGACTTCCCGAGTGTGAAGCTCGGCGAGACCGACTTTGAGCACTCTAAGCCCAACGGCAAGCACGGCGCCCACAACGCCAATGTGCGTCGCTACATCGACTTCGCCGCCAAGCACGGCTTCGACGCCCTCCTCATCGAGGGCTGGAACATCGGCTGGGAAGACTGGTACGGCAAGCAGAAAGACTTCGTCTTCGACTTCCTCACCCCCTATCCCGACTTCGACCTGCCGGCCCTCAACAAGTACGCCCACGAGAAAGGCATCCGCCTCATCATGCACCACGAGAGCAGCGCTTCGACCATCAACTACGAGCGCTGGATGGACACCGCCTACCGCCTCATGAACCGCTACGGCTACGATGCTGTGAAGAGTGGCTACGTCGGCACCATCATCCCCTTCGCCGAGGGCCACTACAGTCAGCCTATCAACAACCACTACCACTACGCCATCGTCGAAGCCGCCAAGCACCACATCATGGTCAATGCCCACGAGGCGGTGCGTCCCACCGGCCTCTGTCGTACCTGGCCCAACATGATTGGCAACGAGAGCGCTATGGGCACCGAGTTCCGCGAGCGCATCCATCCCGGCCACACCACCATCCTCCCCTTCACCCGCTTGCAAGGTGGCCCCATGGACTACACCCCCGGCATCTTCGAGCCCGACATGGGCAAGATTGTCCCCTGGGGCGGCAAGATGCAGCACACCATCTGCAACCAGCTGGGCCTCTACGTAACCTTTTACTCGCCGCTGCAGATGGCTGCCGACTTCCCCGAGCACTACGAGCCCTACCTCGACGCCTTCCAGTTCATCAAGGATGTGGCTGTCGACTGGGACACCAGCATCTACCTCTATGCCGAGCCCGGCGACTACATCGTCACCGCCCGCAAGCCGAAGATTTCCAGCCTTAACAAGGCCGCCGACGGTGTAGGGGAGTTGCCCGACGGCAAGAAAGGCGTTATCTCCTCCTCCGCTCGCTACGTGTATGCCATTCCCGACAGCGTACAACATATCAACGTATCAACGTATCAACCCAAAGACACGTGGTATGTGGGAGGAGTGACCGACGAGAACGCCCGTGAGTTCTCCGTCAAGCTCGACTTCCTCACCCCCGGCAAGACCTACGACGCCATCGTCTACGCCGACGGCAAAGATGCCTCTGGCATCCCCGACGACAACTACAACCCCTACTCCTACACCATCACCAAGAAGAAAGTCACCTCCAAGACCACCCTCAAGCTGAAGATGGCCCCCTGCGGCGGCTTCGCCGTGAGTATCAGAGAACGGTAAAAAATAGATAATGAAGAAAGCCTGTATCTTGATTGCCTTCTGTGCATTCTTTAATATCGCTTTTGCACAGAAAGACTATGAACGTGATATTGTCGCCATGCAGAGTCTGGTGACGCGTGTGGTGCCGGAATATGCTAAAAACATAGTAATAGAACGACTGACCTCGGATTCGGTCGACTGCTTCGAGCTCGAGAGCAAAGGGGGCAAACTGGTCATCCGTGGCAACAACGCCAACAGCATGGCCGTGGGTCTGAACCACTACCTGAAATACTACTGCCTGGCACAGTATTCGTGGTTTAAGGAGGAACCGCTGGAGGTTCCCACCGTGATGCCCCGAGTGCCCAAGAAGGTCAGCCTCAAGGCACGTGTCAAGGAACGTTTCTTCCTGAACTACTGCACCTACGGCTACACCATGCCCTGGTGGGGCTGGGAGCAGTGGGAGCATTTCATCGACTGGATGGCGTTGCAGGGCATCAACTTGCCGCTGGCCATCACGGGCCAGGAGGCCGTGTGGTACGAAGTGTGGAGCGAGATGGGCCTCACCGACGAGGAGATACGCAGCTACTTCACAGGCCCTTCCCACCTCCCGTGGCATCGCATGCAGAACATCGACCGCTGGGGCGGTCCCCTGCCTATGTCGTGGCTCGAGAACCAGAAGGAGTTGCAGAAGAAGATAGTGGCGCGCGAGCGGGAACTCAACATGAAACCGGTGCTGCCGGGCTTTGCCGGACATGTGCCACCCTGCATCAAGCGCATCTATCCCGACGCACCGTTGGCCTCGCTGGGCGACTGGGCCGGCTTCGACAGCACCTGTTGGTGCAAGTTCCTCGACCCTCAGAGTCCCTTGTATGCTGAGATACAAAAGAAATTTATCGCCAAGGAGATAGAGATGTTCGGCACCGACCACATCTACGGCATCGACATCTTCAACGAGATGATACCGCCCAGCTGGGAACCCGACTACCTGGATCGTGTCAGTCGTCAGGTGTATGAATCGCTTGTCGCCGCCGACCCCGAGGCCACCTGGCTCGAGATGACTTGGCTTTTCTGGAACGAGCGCCAGCATTGGGAAGTCGGCAACCGCATCGAGGCCTATATCACCTCCATGCCCAAGGAACGGCGTCTGCTGCTCGACTACTACTGCGAGCGGCAGCCTGTGTGGGAACGCACAGATGCCTACTACGGCGTTCCTTACATCTGGTGCTACCTGGGCAACTTCGGCGGCAACTCCATGCTCGCAGGCAACCTCGACACCGTCAACGTGCGCATCGAGCGAGCATTCGAGAAAGGTGGGAAGAACTTCGTGGGCATCGGCTCCACCCTCGAAGGCTTCGACTGCAACCCCTTCATGTACGAGTATGTCTTTGAGAAAGCATGGGACAACCCGCTGACCCAGGACGTCCCCGCTTGGGTCCAGCGTCTCGCCGACCAGCGCGCAGGTAAAGTCGACAAAGAGATGCGGGCGGCGTGGAAACTGCTCGCCGACAGCGTCTATAACAAGGTTTCCTCTCCTGGGCAGACCGTGCGCATCAACCAGCGCCCCACCATGGGCGACATCAAGGAATATAAGCAATATTACATCGCGCCGACCTATAAATACAGCAACATCGTCCTGCTCGATGTTCTCGACCACCTGCTGGATATTTCTCAATTTCCCCGCACCCGCCATTTCGACATCGTCAACGTCACCCGTCAGCTGCTGGGCAACTACTTCGGCGACCTCTATGCCGACTATGTGAAAGCCTACAAAGAAGGTGATTACAATCGTCTGCACCAGGTCGAGCAGCGCATGACAGCCATCCTCGACGACACCGACCCACTGCTGGCCACCGAAAGCGCCTTCCTATTGGGTCGTTGGATTCGCGACGCCCGCGCCATCGGCACCACCGATGAGGAAAAAGACTACTACGAAAGCAATGCCCGCAACCTCATCACCACCTGGGGCGAAGAGGACGCCCTGCTCAACGAATACGGCAGCCGCGCTTGGGCCGGTCTCACCGCCACCTACTATGCCTACCGTTGGCGCGAATTCTTCCGCGAGGTCAATGCGGTCATCGAAGCGGGTGTGCCCTTCAACGAGAAAGCCTACCACGACCGCATCTGCCGCTACGAGGGGCAATGGTGGCGCGAACGCATCGGAACCTTCAGTCCCAAGACGCAAGGTGATGGCGTCTCGCTGGCCCGTAAAATCGCCGAGAAGTACCGCAAAGAACTGGAAGAAAGATACCGTCATCAATGAGAAAGTTCCTGTTCATATTAATAATTTTCAACTTTCAACATTCAATTTTCAATACTGCTTCGGCCCAGCAGTTCATCGGCTGCCATACCGACAGCAGTTGGGCGGAGACACCCATGCTGCGGAAGACATTCAACGTGTCGGCTGCCGAATTGAAACATTACGACTTCGAAACCCTCGAGTTTACCGTCGACGTCACCTCGTTGGGCTATCACGAAGTCTACATCAACGGGACGAAAGTGGGTGATTATGTGATGCAGCCCGCCGTGTCGCAACTCGACAAACGGGCACTCAAGGTGACCTACGACATCAAACCCTATATCCATGAGGGTGACAACGAGATTATGCTTTGGCTGGGGCAGGGGTGGGGCCGTATTTATGGCACTCCGGCGGTGGCAAAGGCAGAGGTTATCCGATGTGTCTCCGACGAAGAATGTGGCCTGTTGTACATACTCGCCCAGACCGACAGCAGCTGGGAGGCCTCGCCCAGCGGCTACAGCTACACCGACAACTGGCAACCCATGCATTTCGGCGGCGAACGGTACGATGCACGGGTGAATCCCGACTGGCGCCCTGCGTCGGTCTATGATGCCAAGGATATCCCTGTCTCTTATCAGGAATTCAAGGGCAACCGCATCGTAGATGTTCTTGAGCCACAGACAATCCAACTGCTGTCCGACGGTTCTACACTCCTCGACTTCGGACGCGTGGTTACAGGATGGTTTGATGCCATCTTCCACCCTGTCACACCTAAAGGACAGGAGATTGCGATGGAATACCTTGACCACTTGGACGCCAAACCGCCGTTCACAGAAAAAGACATCTATATTGCGAATGACGGAGCCTACCACCACTTCTGCAACCGATTTCACACCCACACCTTCCGCTATGTCCATATTACAGGGGCAGGCCGTTTTGAAAGCCACTACAAGGCTCTCCAAATCTCTGCTGTCGACCCTAAGGAGGTTGCTACCTTCGAGTGCTCCGACCCGCGTCTCAACGCCATCCACGACATGGTGAAATATACCCTCAGTTGCCTTACCTTCAGCGGCTACATGGTCGACTGCCCCCACATTGAACGTATGGGCTACGGCGGCGACGGCAACTCCTCCACCATGACCCTGCAGACCCTCTGGGACGTGCGCGATACATATAAGAATTGGGTGCAGGCCTGGAGCGACGCCATCGACTCTACTGGCGACCTCCCCTACGTGGCTCCTGCCTTCCGCACCGGCGGCGGCCCCTACTGGAGTGGCTTTATCATCAAGGCTCCTTGGCGCACCTGGCTCAACTATGGCGACCGCAGCCTCATTGTCCAGCACTATAATGAGATGGTCCGCTGGCTCGACTTTGTGGAGCGTCATTGCGAGGACGGTATCTTGAAGCCTTGGCCCGACACCGAACGGCGTAACTGGTTTCTCGGCGATTGGGCTGTTCCCGAAGGGGTCGACAAAGGGGGCGAGAGCGTGTTGCATGTCAGCAACTGCTTCCTCGCCGAATGTCTCTCCGATATGGTGCAGATGGCGACCCTCATGCACCATCCCGACGACGCACAGCGTTTCGCCGCCTGGCGTGAAAGACTAGTGAAAGATATCCACCGCCACTTCTACCACCCCGAGACGCACACCTATGCCAACGGCACGGTGCTTGACCAGTGCTATTCCCTCCTCCAGGGAATCCCGCCCGACAGCGTCACCGCTACTGCCGTCAAAGAACAGCTGCTCAAAGATATCCATGGAAAGTACCGCGACCACATCGCTGTCGGCCTCGTCGGTGTTCCCATTTTTACCGAGTGGTGCATCCGCGAACGCCAGGCCGACCTCTTGGCTACAATCCTTCGACAAGAAGACTATCCGGGCTATTTGAATATGATAAACCAAGGGACAACCACCACTTGGGAGTCGTGGGACTGCGGCCGTCCCGGCAAGGAGGACCGCAGCCGCGTGCACAACTGCTACAACGGCATCGGCATCTGGTTCTACCAAGCCTTCGCCGGCATCCGACTAGACCCAGAGCATCCCGGCTACAAGCACTTCTTCATCGACCCGCAACCCTGCGAAGGAATCGACTGGGTGAAAGCCACCAAACCCACCTCCTACGGCACCATCAAGGTGGAAATTGAAAATGGAAAGTTAAAAATCGAGATTCCGCAGGGAACGACAGCCACGGTGTTTCCTGGCACTCCGAAGGAGCGGGAATTGGCGAGCGGAGAACATATAATTGATTTATGAAATATATATTCCCCATACTTTTGGCTCTTATGCTAGTTTCTTGCAGCAGCAAGATTGAGATTGTCAACCCGACCGTCGAAATGCAGGACGGCTCTATCCCCTTGGCCACCGCCGAACCTCGCTTCAGCTGGAAGTACGAATCATCCGAAAATAATGTCAGGCAGGTGGACTACCGTATCATCGTGTCCTCCAGCGAGAAGAACGCTCGCAAGGGCATCGGCGACCTATGGGACTCCAAGACTGTCGACACCAACCAGATGCTCTATATCTCATACGAAGGCAAACCGCTGAAGAGCCGCGACCGCTGCTGGTGGAAGGTCTATACCACCGTAACCTACGGCGACCACAACAGTGAGAAACACCTCGAGAGCGACGTACAATACTTCGAAATCAGCCTGCTATCTCCCGATGACTGGAAGGCGCACTGGATAGGACGCGACTACGAGGACGACCATGTGGAGGGCCATACCGCCATTGCCGCCCGCTATGTGCGCATGGTGTTTCCGCTCGACAAGACATACATCGAGCGGGCACGCCTATATATCAGCGGTTTGGGCTCGTATAGCGTCTATATCAACGGTGCCGAGGTGGGCATGAACGACGTCTTGAAGCCCGCATTGAGCGACTACACCCAGCGCATCTACTTCAACGCTTACGATGTGACGGATCTGCTGCGGTTTGGCGACCTCAATGCCGTGGGTGTCATCCTCGAAGGGGGACGCTTCACCACCGTGCGGCACGATACAAACTACCTTGAATGGTGCGGCATCAACCACGCTGCACATTACGGTCTGCCGCAACTGCTCATGCAGCTCGAAGTGACCTACAAGGACGGCTCCACTGATACCTTTGTTAGTGGCAGCGATTATTGGAAGATAACTAACCGTGGACCGATACGCAAGAGCAACGAGTTCGACGGCGAAACCTACGACGCCCGCCTCGACCTTGGCGACTGGACGCAGCCACACTACGATGACAGCGAATGGGATGATGTCGTCGTCGACTACGACCGACAGAACATGTACCGCGAGGACATCTACAATCCCCGCCACCGCGTCTCACGTGAGTATCCTGTCGTTACCGGCAGTCCCCTACCAGAAGACTACCAACGCCCCGACCCCATGCAGCTTCTCACACCGCAGCCCAACCCCAACATCAAGGTTCAGCACCTATTAAAGCCCATAAACATTTTCCAAAAAAACGGCAAATGGATAGTTGACATGGGACAAAACATGGTCGGAGTGATGACAGCAACGATGTCCGGCATGAAGCCTGGCGACACCATCTCCTTCCGCTACGCCGAGACACTAAATGCCGACAGCACGATATATACAGTAAACCTCCGTAGCGCCGAATGCACCGACCGCTACATTGCCACTGGATCTACAGATGTCTGGTACCCCATGTTCACCTATCATGGCTTCCGTTATGTAGAGATAACGGGATTACGAAAGACACCTGAACTCGACGACTTCATCGGCCATGTTCTTTATGATGCGATGCCGATAACAGGATCTTTTGAGTGCTCCAACGACATCATCAATGCTGTCTACCGCAATGCCACGTGGGGCATCCGCGGGAACTACCGCTCCATGCCCACCGACTGTCCGCAGCGCGACGAGCGCATGGGCTGGACAGGCGACCGCACCACCGGCTGCTATGGCGAGAGCTACATCTTCGGCAATCATGCCCTCTATGCCAAATGGCTTCAAGACCTCGAGGACTGCCAGTTCGAGAACGGCGCCCTCTCCGACGTGGCCCCTGCCTACTGGCGCAACTACACCGACAATATGACCTGGCCGGGAGCCTTCATTACCGTGGCCGATATGCTATACAAACGTTTCGGAGACCTCCGACCCATCCAAAAGCATTATGATGCCATGCGCCGCTGGATGCTCCACATGAAGAAATACTACCTCAAAGACGGCATCCTCATCCGCGACACCTACGGCGACTGGTGCGTCCCACCCGAGAGTCCCGAGCTTATCCACACGAAGGACACCAACCGCATGACATGGCCCGCCAATCTCTCCACGCCCTATTATGTCGGGTTCTGCAATATTATGGCGTACTTTGCGCAACTCCTTGGTCGTGACGACGATGCACGCTTTTTCTTCGACGAAGCCGATGCCGTCACCGAGGCCTACAACGCCCGCTATCTTGACACCGTCTGTGGGTGCTACGACCACAACACTGTGACGGCTAACATCCTGCCCTTGGCTTTCGGCATGGTGCCTGCAGGGCAATGCCAGAAAGTCTTTGATAATATCGTCGACAAGACAGAGAACGAATTCGGCGGCCATGTCTCCACCGGAGTCGTTGGCATCCAGCACCTGATGCGTACCCTCACCGAGCACCGCCGTGGCGACCTGGCATTGAAGCTGGCTACCAACGACACCTACCCCAGCTGGGGTTATATGGTGAAGAAGGGAGCGACCACCATTTGGGAACTCTGGAACGGCGACACCGGTGACCCCTCGATGAACTCCGGCAACCATGTGATGCTCCTCGGCGACCTTATTATATGGTATTACGAATACTTGGGTGGAATAAGACCCCTTTCTCCAGGTTACAGCCGCATTGAACTGAAGCCTTATCCCATTGAGGGCCTCGATCATGTCGATTGCTCCTATAATTCGGTATCAGGTCGTATTGAAAGTCATTGGAAACGTAATGGAGATACCTTCGAGTGGGACTTCATCATCCCAGCCAACACCAGTGCCGATGTCTATTTGCCTACCAAAGGTGGCCACATCCTAAAAGGATCCTTTCCCAGCGGTCGCCATCACCTCACTTGTAAATTATAAACATCATGGGTAACATCAAAAAAATCTTTTTATTTGTTGTCTTTCTTGCCTTTGCACAGGGTATGACGGCTCAGGAGTTGAAAATTGTGTCGTTCAATATCCGTTACAACTCGTGGAACAACATCGACGGCGAGAACGGCTGGCCCTACCGCAAGGCGGCGGTGGCGAAGATGATTCTGGAGGAGCGGCCTGCCGCCATCGGCCTACAGGAGGCGCTCATCGACCAACTGCAATACCTCGACAGCAACCTGCCCGGCTACCGCCGCATCGGCGTGGGGCGCGACGACGGCAAGGAGGCTGGCGAGTTCATGGCCATCTACTACGACACCGCGCAGCTGATATTAGACGGTTCCCAGACGCTATGGCTCAGCGAGACTCCCGAGGTGCCGTCGAAAGGCTGGGATGCCGCCTGCTACCGCACCGCCACGGTGGCTAACTTCTTCGACAGACAGTCGCACCGCAATTTCTATTACATCAACACCCATCTCGACCACATGGGCAAGACGGCCCGCGCCGAGGGGGTAAAACTCATCTCCTCGCTCTTCACCCCGTCCAAGAGTGCCCTGATTGTCCCCGCCATCGTGGGTGGTGACATGAACTCCTCCATACTTGACACGGCCCTTCTGGCTTTCGAGTATGTCCACTTGAGGCCCGCCTGCGACATGGTGTCAACAGCGCTCTGCCACGCCATCACCTACAACGCCTACGGCAAAGGTCCCGGTGCCAGCATCGACCACTTCTTTGTCCGAGGGGGTATCGAAGTGAAGCAATATCGAATCCTCGACGGCGACTACGGTGTGCCGTATATCTCCGACCACTACCCAATAGAGATGGTTATTGAGTTTTATAATTATTGAACCTTGATTTTTGCCACAAATCCCCCACCGGGAGCCATGTGGATTGTCATGACCGGCAAGACCGCTTCAGGCGTTTCGTGTCGGTAGTCACTACCCTGGCGATGTGCGTTGATACCGTCGGTGTACAGTTCAATGTCGCTGATGTTAAGGCTGATAAGAGGTAGTGCAATATCTACATCTCTGGCCGTCCAGTTGGTTATTCCACCTACGTACCAGGTGTCGCCCTTACGGCGGGCGGTGACGATGTACTCACCCACCTCGCCCTGTAGCACACGCGTCTCGTCCCAGACGGTGGGCAGCGAGGCCACGAAGCGGGTGTAGTCCGGCTCACGGTCGTAGTGGTCGGGCGAGTCGCACAGCATGTTGAGCGGCGACTCCAGAACGATGTAGAGGGCCAGCTGATGGCAGCGCGTTCCCTGGCTCATGGGCTCGCTCCAGCAGGGGTGGTAGTTCCAGCGTCCGCCGTTGAGCATGGCTCCCTGCGTGTAGTCCATGGGACCAGCGGCCTGACGGATGAAAGGTATCTCGCAGTCGTAGCGCATCTGGTCCACCG
This sequence comes from uncultured Bacteroidota bacterium, assembly GCA_902776365.1. Taxonomy (GTDB): domain Bacteria; phylum Bacteroidota; class Bacteroidia; order Bacteroidales; family P3; genus Colimorpha. The sequence continues at coordinate 101,531 of CACYPU010000002.1, forward strand.
TCGTCGGTGCCCACTTCATCTGCTCTAGCCCGAAGACGCCTTCGAAGTTAAGCACGTTGGGGTATGTTCGCGTGAAGCCTGCGGGCTTGAAAGCTCCATGGAAGTCGACCACTAGATGGTACTTGGCACATGTCTCTGCCGTGCGGCGGTAGAAGTCGGTGACAATCTGGTCATCTCGGTCCATAAAGTCGACCTTGAACCCTTTGACGCCCATCTCGCTGTAGTGCTGGCAAACGCGCTCCATATCGCGGTCAAAGGCGTAGTAGCCCGCCCAGAGGATGATGCCGACGTTGCGCTCACGGGCATAGTTCACCAGCATGGGCAGGTCGATTTCCGGCACCACCTGGAAGAGGTCGGCCTGCTTGTTGACTGCCCAGCCCTCGTCAAGGATGACATACTCGATGCCGTAGCGCGAGGCGAAGTCGATATAGTGCTTGTAGGTGTCGTTGTTGATGCCGGCCTCGAAATTCACGCCAGCGATATTCCAGTTGTTCCACCAGTCCCACGCCACTTTGCCGGGCTTGATCCAACTGATATCGTCGACCCGTGAGGGTTCGCCCAGCAGGTAGCTCATGTTGTTCATTGCTATCTCTGTAGCGGTGCCCACCATCAAGATGCGCCAGGGGAAGTGCTTCGTTTTGTCCATCTTGGCGATGTAGTCCTCGCGCTCCTTGACCAGCAGCTGCAGGTTGTTGTGTCCGCCCTGCTCCACACGGCGTGGCAGCGGGGCGTGCTCGCCGTTAATCATACCAGCTTGGATAGGAGAAGGATTTTTATAAAGGTAAAGCCCGGGGTAGTCGCATAACGACGATTCTGTGATACACATCTTTATCCCATTGCCGCAGTGCACCATGATGGGCAAGAAGCAGAGCCGTTGCGGGTCTAGCTCCCCGAGACGCATGGTCTTGTATTGGCTCTCGAACGATGAACAGTACTGTATCGTGCGGTCGGTGGAGTCGAACTGTGAGACATAGGGAACCGTGACCAACCAATTGTGAGGGAAAGGATAATCCACTTTCTCTTCAAACACCTTTCCAGGCTTACCCTCCCATACGAAGCGGTAGGCGAACCCTTCATTGTAGGCTCGGAACACGATGCTCAAGTCTTTCTTCAGGTACATTGTCATCTCGTTGCAGTGGTTGCGCATTGAGGTCTGCCGCGAGAATGGCGAAGCGATTGTTTCGTCTATAGTGCGGCGGGAAACCTTCTTTGCTGCGGTATGCCATTGTTCGGCATTGTCGCCCGTCGTGTAGCGCAGTCCTATGCTAGCTGCGGTAATCAAATAATCGCCGTCATAGGCAATAAAATAGTAGATGCATCCTTCGTCGTTGACAATTCTAGCCTCCAGCCGCCCGTCGGGCGAAGCCAGCGTCCATTCTTTTTCCTTGGCACCCGCCTGCAAACCCAGTGCCAGAACCACTAGCAGTATCAATATCTTTTTCATCTCTCAGAACAGTTGAAATCCGTTGCAAAGATACGAAGAAAAATGAAAAACAAAAAAATATTTTTATTTCCGTCTCTAGTTCAAAAAATGTTCGTATCTTTGCAACGGATTTTATGCGTAAAAATAAATTAATCAACTAATAATCAACCAATGAAAAAAGCATTCTTATTCCTCGGCGCTATCGCCATCTGCGCCACCTCTGTGTTCGCACAGGATGAGAAAAAGGAGGAGGGCTACAAGTTCGACACCATCAAGGTGCTGCCCATCACCTCCGTCAAGAACCAGAACAACGCCGGCACCTGCTGGAGCTACAGCGGTATCGCCTTCCTCGAGAGCGAGCTGCTCCGCATGGGCAAGGGCGAGTATGACCTCAGCGAGATGTACGTGGTCGAGAAGACCTACAACGACCGCGCCTATGCCGCCGTCCGTACCCACGGCGATGTCTCCTTCTCCCAGGGCGGCGCCTTCAACGACGTCATCTACTGCCTCCGCAACTATGGCATGGTGCCCGACGAGATTATGCCTGCCGGCAAGATGTACGGCGACACCCTCTCGAACCACACCGAGCTCAGCGCCCTCACCGACGTCATGGTCGAAGCCATCGCCAAGGGCAAGCTCAAAAAACTCCAGTCCAGCCCCGATGGCCAGCCCCTGTGGCAGAAAGCCATTGCCGCCGTCCACGAGACCTACCTCGGCCCCATCCCCGAGAAGTTCAAATACAACGGCAAAGAGTATACCCCCAAGAGCTTCGCTGAGAGCCTGGGTCTGAACCCCGACGACTATGTCTCCATCACCTCCTTCACTCACCACCCCTTCTACGAGCAGTTCGTCCTCGAAATCCAGGACAACTGGCGCTGGGGCCTCAGCTGGAACCTCCCGCTCGACGAGATGATGGAAGTCTTTGACTATGCCATCGACAACGGCTACACCGTCGCTTGGGGCGCCGACGTCAGCGAGCCCGGCTTCCGCTACAGCCGTAAGGGCTTCGCCGTCCTCCCCGCTACCGAGGCTCCCAAAGCTGGTGTGGGTAGCGACCAGGCCAAGTGGAGCGGTATGAAGGCCGCCGACATCGCCGACGAGGCCGCCAAGCACCCTACCCCGCAGCGTTGGGTGTCCCAGGAGGAGCGCCAGCAGGCCTACGACAACTGGGAGACCACCGACGACCACGGTATGCTTATCTTCGGCAAGGCCAAAGACCAGATGGGCAACGAGTACTACATGGTGAAGAACAGCTGGGGACTCTACAACGGTGAGTTCGGCGGCAACTTCTTCTGCAGCAAAGCCTTCGTTCGCTACAAAACCATGAACATCGTGGTCCACAAGGACGCCATCCCCCCTGCAATCAAAGCTAAGCTTGGCATGCAGGACGACAAGAACACCAAGAAGGGCAAAAAGAAATAATGCAATTGAATAACAATAGGGAGGCTCGATTATTGAGCCTCCTTCTGTTCTTTTTTATCCTTGTGCCCTCGTCAGCAAGGGCGCAGATGCCCGACAGTGCCTTGTTCGAGCGACACCTCCATGTGGAGGGCGCCGACACGCTTCCCTACTTGCTCTATCGCTCCGACGCAGCGGTCCACGGCGAGGCACAGCCCTCGCTGGTGGTCTTCCTGCATGGCGCCGGCGAGCGCGGCAACGACAACTGCCAGCAGCTGCGCCATTGCGTCAGCCACTTCCTCGCCGATACGGTGACAGCACGCTACCCCTTCCTGCTCCTCCTCCCGCAGTGCCCCGAAAACCAGCGCTGGGTCAACACCGACTGGCGCCTGGGAAGCCACCGCATGGAGGAAACTCCCACTCCCCAGTTGCTTTCGGTGATGACACTGGTGGACAGCCTGAAAAACACAGGAGCGATAGACTCCACCCGCAGTTACATCTGCGGCATCTCCATGGGAGCCTTCGGTGTATGGGATGCCCTGCAGCGCCATCCCGAGACATTCGCCGCCGCCATCGCCATCTGTGGTGGGGGGGACCCCGCCTACGCCTCCCGCATGAAAGACATCCCACTCTACATCTTCCATGGCGACAGGGACAAACTGGTGAAACCCCTCCGTAGCCGCCAGATGTACCGCGCATTGAAAAATCTGCACAGTAAAGACCTGCATTATATCCACTACCCCGACTTGGGACACCTCTGCTGGGACAGGGCTTTCAGCACACCTGGCCTCTTCCAATGGCTCTTCAGCAAACAAAAGCAATGAAAAAAGGCAATTCTAAAAACGAGTCTCGCAGAAAACGCAGGAAACGGATGCTTGCCAAACGGAAACGTTTGCCGCGAGTCTATTGGGGATACCTCCTCCTCCTGGTTGCCACGCTGACACTTTTTGTCACGCTGGCACTGCGCGACGAAGACCTTGCCATCTCCTTTGAACTCAAGCGCATGGATGTGAGTTCGGAGCTCGGAGAGTCGGGAGTTGAATTGAGTGACCAGTGGCCAGTAGACAGTGCTCAGTTGGCAGACGCTGAGATATTAACGGACACTATCCCGGTCGTGTGGGCCGACACCGCCGCCATTGTCAAGAGCACCCATTACGAGTATCCGCTCGACACCACTGGCGACAGCACCTCCGCGAAAATCCTACTCATCGGCGACTCGATGAACGAATTCCTTCGCCTCCGCCTCAACGACTACTGCATCGCCAACGGCTACAAACTCGAGTGCGTCATCTGGTACGGCTCCACAACCAAGCAGTATGGCACCTGCGACACCCTCGCCTACTTCATCCGCAAATACCGTCCCACCTACGTCCTCCTCACCATCGGTGCCAACGAACTATTCATCCGCGACATCATCAAGAAACGCACGCCCTACGTGCAGCACATCATCAGCCAACTTGGCAACATCCCCTTTGTCTGGGTTGGACCTCCCAACTGGAAGGACGACACCGGCATCAACGAGCTTATCCTCTCCCATGTGGGCCCCTCGCGCTATTTTGAATCCAAACGCCTCTCCTTCGATCGCTGCAAAGACGGTGCCCATCCCACCAAAAAATCGGCCTTCCGCTGGATGGATGAAATCGCCGCTTACCTCGCCTCCGACGCCCAGCATACGCTGGTCATGAACACCCCCGACACCGCCTATAACAAAGCACCTCACACCACGATACTTCAAATGGTCAGAGAATGAACGCTACAGAACTCATACAACACCTGCTCGTCTACCATCCCGACTCCCCGCTGCTCTTCAACAGCCACGAGTTCCTATTCCTGGCCATCGTTGTCATGTCCGTCTATGCCGCCATCTATCGCAACAAGCTCTCTCGCACCCTCTTCCTATTGGTCTTCAGTCTCTTCTTCTACTATAAAACCAGCGGCCTCTTTGTCCTCCTGCTCTTTGGTACCTTGACAGGCGTCTATTTCATCACACGCTGGATGAACCGCTGCCACGGATGTGGCCGCAAATGGTGGCTCGCGGCAACCGTCACCCTTGTCCTCGGCATCCTGGGCTACTTCAAATATGCCAACTTCTTTGGCGAAAATATCAGTCACCTACTCCACTTAGACTTCCACCGCCTCGACATCTTCCTGCCCGTCGGCATCTCCTTCTACTCCTTCCAGTTGCTGAGTTACGCCATCGACGTCTACCGCCGCCAGCTCGACGACGAGCGCAACTTCCTCGACTATGCCTTCTACATCACCTTCTTCCCACAGCTCGTCGCCGGCCCCATTGTCCGCGCCAAGGACTTCCTTCCACAGCTCAAAAAACCCATCAAGGTCAAACGCACGGAAGTCGAGAAGGGTTTCTTCCTCATCATGATAGGCCTCGTCAAGAAATCCATCCTGGCCGATTATCTGGCGCAGTACAACGACTTGGTCTTCGGCAACCCCATGGCCTATACTGGCGGCGAAACCCTCGTGGCCATCTACAGCTACGCCATCCAAATCTATTGCGACTTCTCGGGCTACACCGATATGGCCATCGGCATGGGAAAAATCATGGGCTTCAACCTCGGTATCAACTTCAACAAACCCTACCAGAGCACCTCGCTCAGTGACTTCTGGCACCGCTGGCACATCAGCCTCTCCTCCTGGCTCCGCGACTACCTCTATATCCCGCTGGGCGGCAACCGCAAGGGTAAGTTCCGCACCTACCTCAACTTGATGATTACCATGCTTCTCGGCGGCCTATGGCATGGAGCCAACTGGAAGTTTATCTTCTGGGGTGGCATGCATGGACTTGGCCTCGTCCTCGACAAACTCTGGCGCAAACTCACCCGTCGGCGCCTCGAAGGCAATCCCGTGTGCCGTGTCCTCGGATGGCTCTTCACGCTGCATTTCGTCGTCGCACTTTGGGTCTTCTTCCGGGCCGACGACTTCGCCACAGCATGGCTGATGATTCAGCATGTCTTCACCGACTTCAACTGGGAGGTGTTCCCCGTGTTCTACGAAACCCGCCGGCTCCTCGTCTGGTTGCTCCTCGCCGCCATAGTCTTGCACGCCATACCTTCCTCGCGCTTCTCCAAACTCGAGCAGGCCTATATCCAGACCCCCTTCCTCGTCAAGGCCATAGCCTTCATCCTCCTCATCCAGTGCATCCTGCAGATTCAGAGCGACGACGTTCAGCCCTTCATTTATTTCCAGTTCTAATATGCGAATACTGCTCATCACACCGCCGCTCACGCAGCTCAACACACCCTATCCCGCCACGGCCTACCTGAAAGGATACTACACCGCCCAAGGCTACGAGGTGCGGCAGGTGGACCTCGGCATCGAGGTGGCCGACCGCGTGCTGAGCCGCGAGTTCCTGCAGAGCATCGGATTGACGGAGCAGGCACGACTGATAGAACCCGTCAAGCGCTTCCTCCGCGGACAGGACGACACCCTCGGCCCACGTATCGCCAACCGTTCGTTGCTGCCTGAGGGCAAACGGTTTGAGCAGCTCGACGACGACAACCTCGAATGGTCCTTCGGCGTCAGCGGCACCACCGACAAAGCCCTCCACCTCGCCACCTTATTTATCGAGGACATCGCCGACTATATCCGTGAAAACATAGATTCCCACTTCGACCTCGTGCGCTATGCCGAATACCTCAGCAACGACGCTCCCACCTTCGACCCGCTCTATGCCGAGTTGCAGCAGGAGCCGTCGGTCATCGACCGGATGATGCTGGAAGTTCTAGAAAAGGAGTGCAAGGAGTGCAAGGAGTGCGAGGAGTGCAAGGAGTGCAAGACAATAGACAAGGTATGCATAACGGTTCCGTTCCCAGGGTGCTTGTATGGGGCATTGCGCTGTGGTCAGTGGCTCAAAGCCCACACACAAGCCATCATCGAGATAGGTGGAGGCTTCCCCAACACCGAATGGCGCCAGCTAAGCGATAAGCGAATCTATGATGTTTGCCACGAAGTGGTCATCGACGGCTGCCGCGAAGCCGACCAATATTGTCCAGATTTCAGCGACCTGCCGTTAGACAAATACCTCTCGCTTACCGAGATGACCAACCCTATGCATCGTCTCTGGAGTCAGGGACGGTGGAACAAGATGGTGATGGTTCACGGCTGCTACTGGCACCGCTGTGCCTTCTGCGACACCTCGCTCGACTACATCGGCAACTACCGCGCCCCCAAGGCCACGACGGTAGTCGACCACATGGAGTGCATCATGGAACAGACCCACCGCACGGGTTTCCATTTCGTCGACGAAGCTTTGCCGCCCAAGCTGCTGCGCGAGGTGGCCGAGGAGATACTTAAGCGCGGCTTGGCCGTCAGCTTCTGGGGCAACATACGCTTCGAGAAAGCCTATACCGCCGAACTCTGCGACCTGCTGGCCGAGGCCGGCATGGTGGCCGTCAGCGGCGGCTTGGAGGTGGCCAGCGACCGCCTGCTGAAACTCATCGACAAGGGCGTCACCATCCAGCAGACCGTCGAGGCCTGCCGCCACCTGCGCGACGCCGGCATCATGGTCCACACCTACCTCATGTACGGCTTCCCCACCGAGACGCTGCAGGAGACCGTCGACGCGCTGGAGACCGTGCGCCGCATGTTCGACGAGGGCATCGTGCAGAGTGCTTTCTGGCACCGCTACGCCATGACCTGTCATTCGCCCAGCGGCCTCAACCCCGAAGCCTACGGTGCCCGCCGTGTGACGCTGGAGCCGAATCCCTTCTGCAATAACGAGGTCGACTGGGAACCCCAGTTTGACTATGATATCGAGGCTGTGGGAGCGGCCCTGCGATTGGCTACGTATAATTATATGAATGGCCTCGGCCTTGACCAGCCGGTCCGCAGCTGGTTCCCCATCCGTGTTCCTAAGCCTACATTTTACTCTAAGTCAAACAGTTATACCTCTTTTTAACCATTGTTTAACCATTGTTTAACCATTTTAATGGTTAAACAATGGTTAAACAGTCAGAAAATCATTGTGATAAAGACAACCCCGATACTTATGGTACCGGGTTTTAAGGGGTGGCGACGGGTGGCCATCAGATTTTCTTCATGATGATAGTTTACCTGGCGATGTCTTCGTCGTTGTCGTCTCCGCGTTTGCTGCGGCGGAGGTTCTTGATGTAAATCTCGATGCTCTTGAGTCCCCAGTTGATGAGGATGACGACGGCGACGGCGATGAGGGCTTCGGCCCACATGCCGTAACCGCAGAGGCAACCCACGGCGGCGCTGCACCAGATGGTGGCGGCGGAGGAGAGACCGTGGATGGTGAGGCCGTCTTTCATGATGACTCCGGCACCGAGGAAGCCGATACCGGTGACCACCTGCGAGAGGACGCGGAGGTTGTCGTTGTTCACCGGGCCACCAGCCAACTTGGCGCTCATAATGATGCTCTCGCTTATCAATATAAATATGCAGGCACCGACAGCCACCAGCGAGTTGGTGGTGAGGCCGGCCTGACGCTGCTTGAGTTCGCGCTGCGTGCCGATGATGACGCCGGCGATGAGGGCGCAGGCCAAACGGAAGATGAATGTTTCTAACGGCATAATCCTGATAATATTACTACTATTTCGCCTTTGACTTCCTTCTGCTGGAAGTGGGCGAGGACTTCGGCGAGGGTGCCGCGGGCGGTCTCGGCATGGAGTTTGCTGATTTCGCGGCTCACAGAGACCTGGCGGTCGGGGCCAAGGACCTCGATGAGTTGTTCAAGCAGTTTCACCAGGCGGTAGGGGCTTTCGTAGATAATCATGGTGCGTTCCTCGTTGGCGAGGGTCTGGATGGCTGTCTGGCGTCCTTTTTTGTGGGGCAGGAAGCCGAGGAATGTGAATCGGTCGCAGGGCAGACCGCTGTCGATGAGTGCCGGCACGAAGGCTGTGGCGCCCGGCAGACACTCCACTTCGATGCCCTGCTTGATGGCCTCGCGGACGAGCAGGAATCCGGGGTCGCTGATGCCGGGAGTGCCGGCATCGGTGATGACGGCGATGGTGGTGCCGCCCTTCAGTCGCTCGATGAGAGAGGCCACCGTCTGGTGCTCGTTGAAGATGTGGTAACTCTGGAGCGGGGTCTCGATGCCGTAGTGCTGCAGGAGTACACGCGAGGTGCGGGTGTCCTCGGCGAGGATGAGGTCGACCGACTTGAGAACCTCGACGCCACGGAAAGTCATGTCGCCGAGGTTCCCCACGGGTGTCGGTACTAGGAACAATTTCATTGTTTCTCAGTGGGTAGTGGGTAGTTGATAGTGGGTAGCATACGTGGACAAGTGCTACACACTACCCACTATCCACTACAAACTCAAGATTTACTCCTCCTCGAAGTCGTCGGGAATCTCCATGTCGTGGTAGACGTTGGTGACGTCGTCGTCCTCTTCGAGGATGCCGATGACCTTCATGACCTTGCGGATGGTCTCGGTGTCGACCTGACGGAGGGTGTTGGGGATGCGCTGGAGCTCGGCGCTCTCGCACTCGATGCCCTTCTGTTCGAGCATCTTGACCATGTTGCCGAAGTCTTCATAGGCGGTGTAGAGGGTCAGGTATTCGTCGTCGGCCTCCATCTCTTCCAGGCCGCCGTCGATGAGCTCCATCTCCAGTTCGTCGATGTCCATCTCGGGCTTGCGGGGCACCACGAAGACGCCCTTGCGGGTGAAGAGGAAGGCGAGGCTGCCGTTGGTCTCGAGGGTGCCGCCGTTCTTGTTCATGATGGCTTTGACGTTGGCAACGGTGCGGTTGTTGTTGTCGGAGAGGGCCTCGATGAAGAGGGCGATGCCGTGGGAGACGTGGCACTCGAAGGTGAGCTCTTGCATCTGGGCGGCGTCCTTGTCATTAGCCTTGTTGATGGAGCGCTGGAGGGTGTCCTTGGGCATGTTGCAGCCGCGGGCGTTCTGGACGAGCAGACGCAGCCGGGGGTTGCTGTCGGGGTCGGGACCGCCTTCGCGCACGGCGATGGTGACCTGTTTCAGAATGTTACTCCACTGTTTCGAGCGCTTGGCATCAGCGGCGCCTTTGGCTCTCTTAATCTTTGACCATTTGTTGTGTCCTGACATAATACTTTATTTTATTTTGTTAATTATTTTTTGTTGTTATCACGTTATTTCTTTTTCCATTGGATGTAGGTAATGGGCATGCCTTTTTCGAGGAACATCTGCTCGTAGAAGGTCTGCGTGAGTTTGGCTTCGTCAAAAATAGTGGGTAGTGGGTAGTGGGTAGTGGGTAGCACTTGCTCCTCGTTGTAGAGGTCGGCGGTGTGGGCGATAATCTCCACGTTGCGTGTCGGGAGCACCTCGGTGAGGGTGTAGTCGTAGAGTTCCTGGGAGTCGGTCTTGAGGTGCATCACACTGGCGGGGGCGAGGAAGCGGTCGTAGGTGTCGAGGAAGCGGGGCGAGGTGAGGCGCTTGTTGGGCTTCTTCAGCTGTGGGTCGCAGAAAGTAATCCATATCTCGCTTACTTCCCCTTCGGCGAAGAAACGGTCGATGAGCTCGATGCGTGTGCGTATGAACGCCACGTTGTGCATCTGCTCCTCGTTGCTGGTCTTGGCGCCGCGCCAGAGGCGTGCCCCTTTGATGTCGACACCGATGTAGTTGCGGTCGGGATGGATGCGTGCCAGCGCGATGGTGTAGTCGCCTTTGCCGCAGCCCAGCTCGAGTGTGATGGGATTGTCGTTTCCAAACTGCTCGCGCCAGCGGCCCCTCAGGGCAAAGCCTTCCTTCTCCAGCTGGTCGAAGCCCACCTGGAAGAGGTTGGGGAACGTGAGGTTCTCCGCAAATCGCTGCAGTTTATGGTGTCCCATAGTCTACCATTGTTTAATGGCCATATCGCCGTCATACCATCCCTTGAGGTGGTTATACAGGGCTTCGGCCTTGGTGCGTGTGGGGGCACTGCCCATGCTGACGTAGTAGCCGTCGTTCTTCTCGATGATGTAGGCGTCGCAGCCCTGCGAATGCAGACGGTTGGCCATCTTGTTGGCAGTGTTTCTGTTGATATAGAAGCCAGCGATGATGTCGAATCCCTGCTTGCTGTTCTTGGTGGTGTAGGCGGAGGCTACGATTTCGCCTTCGTCGGCGTGCTTCTTCGGCTTCACCGCCTCGCGCTCCTGCTGCTTCACCTGCTGCACCTCGGCGGCGGTGTGTTGTTTTTCATTAGGCTGCATGCCGAGGTCGTTGACCAGCTGCTCCAGCATATCGTCGAGCAGGCTGAGGTTCATCAATTCGTCTTGCACGATGCCGCGCACCTTCCCGGAATAGTTGTAGCGCATCCAGGGCTCACACTGTTTGGTGATATAGTCGTCGTAAGGTATGACACGCTGTACGGCGAAGCGGTCGCCCATGAGTTCTGCCATGCGACGGTCGGCATATTGGCGCACACGGTCCATCATGGCCGCTTTGGCACCGCGATAGTTGCGTGCGGCGAGGAATTCGCTGATGTAGCCGTCGATGGCCACGCAAACCATGTTGCTGTTAGTTACCATCTCGGCATTGCTGTAGACGAGGTGGTCGCAGTTGTAGGTGAGGTCGTTGGTTGTGGGGGCGTCGAGGTGTTTGCCACCCACCGTGACTTCGGCAGGTTCGGCAGTTCCCGGCTGCATGTAGTTCGTATAATAATAGTATCCGCCACCGCCGAGCAACAGCAGTATCAGGAGCAGCAACAGCCACAGCACCCATTTGTGGCCTTTCTTCTCTTCTTTCTCTTCCTTCTTCTCGTGCTTTTCTTTCTTCTCCAGTTTTTTCTTCTCTTTCAGCGCACGTTTCTCTTCCATGGCGGCGACTTTAGCACGTTCCTTTTCAGCTTTGGCCTCGGCCTTCAGCACGGCTTTCGATTTGGGCAGGTCGTCGAGTTGTTTCAGGGTGTTCTGGAGTTCGTTGCTTTCCACAGCCACAGGTTCGGGCTGGGGTTCGGGCTGGGGTTCGGGCTGGGGTTCGGGCTCTGGGATTGGCTCTGGTTCCGGTTCGGGAATGGGTTCGGGCTCGGGCTCGGGTTCAGGAACTTCCGGAATTTCCGGTTCTGGCTCCGGTTCAGGTTCTGGCTCCGGCTCAGGTTCTGGCTCAGGTTCTGGCATTTGGGGAGTTTCCGGAATCTCCGGTTTCTCCGGGGCCACCGGTGCTGCGGGAGCCGCCGCCTCGAACTGGGCGAAGGGGTCCTCGTTGTCGTTGTGGGCGTAGGTCTTCACGCCTTCCAGTGGGGTCTCACTACTGTTGCCGGCTTCGATGACCAAGCCGTCGGACATCTTGAAGCTGCAGTCTTCGCCAACTTTCGACAGCACGCCGAGGTCACCGAAGCGGTGCTCGCCGGTGCGGTCAATCTTGTCGGTCAGCGCATCCACATAGTTCTGCCACATCTGGCCTGCGATGTCTTCGTTCACACATTCGCGCTGCGCAATTTCGCGCACGATGGCATTGTCACCAGTACATTCCTTCTTGAAAAGGATATTCCTCGTGGAGGGATAGTAGATCTGCGACTGCGGGTCGTGACGCGGGGCCTGCACTTCGCTGGCGAACGTTCCGATGCCGGGCAGCTCCACACGCTGTCCCTCTTTCAATAACTCAACAATTAAATCAGTTATATTCATAAAGCTTTATTTTTTCAGTTCTTTTTCTGCAATAGCCAGGTCCTCAGGCGTGTCGATGCCGATATTGGCATGTTCGGTGAGGCGCACCGTGATAGGGATGCCGGTATAGAGCCAGCGCAGCTGCTCCAGGCGCTCACATTGTTCGATAGGGCAGGGGACGGGTTGGCACACCTGTTCCATCACCTGCGAGCGGAAAGCATAGATGCCCACGTGCTTGTAGTAGGTGCCGTGGCCGAGCCATTTCTCAACGGGTACATCACGCACGAAGGGAATGGGCTGGCGGCTGAAGTAAAGGGCCTTAAGGTTTTGGTCGAAGACCACCTTGACATTGTTGGGCGAGAGGAGTTCTTCGGTTGAGGCAATGGAGGTGGCCAGAGTGGCAATCTGTACATCGGGGTCGTTGAAACAGTCGATGAGTGCCTCCAGCTGGGCGGGTTCCACAAAAGGTTCGTCACCTTGCACATTGATGACGACGTCATAGAGGTATCCTTGTCGCTCGAGGCGTTCCACCACCTCGCCACAACGTTCGGTGCCGGAGCTGTGCTTTTCCGAGGTCATCATCACGGCCCCTTCATCGCAGAACGACTCCACATGGTCGCAGATGCGCTCATCGTCGGTAGCCACCACCACGTCGTCCACACCCTCGGTGCGGCTCACACGGTGATAGACACGGCTGATGATGCTCTCGCCCCCCAGCATAGCCAACGGCTTGCCGGGAAAACGCGTCGATGCGTAACGTGCAGGTATGATAGCCAGTACTTTCATTTGTTCTAATTAAATAATCCGCCGAGTTCAGCGTCGATGCGGTTGATGATTACGCCCAAGTCCTCGCGGTTCTCCACGAAGTCGCACTCGTCGGTGTCCACCACCACCATCTTGCCCTCGTAGGTCGAAGCCCAGTGCTCGTAGCGCGAGTTGAGGTTCGTCAGGTAGTCGAGGCGGATGCCACGCTCATATTCACGGCCGCGCTTCTGGATATGCTTCACCAGTGTCGGCACATCGCCGCGCACATACACCACAAGGTCGGGTTTTGGCAGCAGTTCCAGCATGGTCTCCATAAGCTTCGTGTAGGTCGTCAGGTCGCGGGTGGTCATCAGACCCATGCTCTGCAGGTTCGGGGCGAAGACATAGGCGTCGTCGAGCAGCGAGCGGTCGCGGATGAAACTCTCGCCACTCTTCGCCAGCTCGCTCAGTTCCTTCACGCCGGCATACAGCGAATGAATCATCATGTTGAACGACCAGCGCCGCATATCCTCATAAAAACTGTTCAGGTACGGGTTTTCCTCTGCGGGGCCATACACCGCACGGTATCCGTAGTGCTTCGACAGCAGCTTCGTCAGCTCTGTCTTCCCTGCTCCGATATTTCCCGAGATTGCTATCTGCATATCATTATATTTTCATTTCTCAACACTCATCACTCGGCACTAATCACTCAACACTAATCAGTTGTAGTTATTATTTGTTTCTATTTAAAAACGCAAATATACGCAATTTTTTTGAAACAAAACGGAAATATAAAAAAAAAGTGTATCTTTGCATACATGAAAACCCTGGTGGCGCGTTTGAAACAGGCGTGATACTAGGCAATAAATCAGATTATTATGATGAACATTGACAATCTTGACGAATTAATCAAAATGGCTCTCCGCGAGGATATCGGCGACGGTGACCACTCTACCCTCGCTTGCATCCCGCCCACGGCTCAAGGCACGGCCAAGATGGTGGCCAAACAGGACGGCATACTCTGTGGTGCCGAAGTAGGCGAGAGGGTCTTTAAAATCGTGGATAATAATCTGAAAGTGAACTTGCTGAAGCACGACGGAGACGCCATCGTCAAGGGCGACATCGTGATGACCGTCGAAGGTCCTTCGGGATCCATCCTCACCGCCGAGCGCACAGCCCTCAACTTCATGCAGCGCCTCTCGGGCATCGCTACCGAGACCCACCGTATGGTGGATATGCTCAAAGGACTGAACACCCAACTTCTCGATACCCGCAAGACCACTCCCAACATGCGTTTGCTGGAGAAGTATGCCGTGAAGTGCGGTGGCGGCACCAACCACCGTATCGGCCTCTACGACATGGTGATGCTCAAGGACAACCACATCGATTTCGCCGGCGGCATCGAGGCAGCCATCGACCGCACCAACCAATACCTCAAGGACAAGGGTAAGGACCTCCGCATCGAGATAGAGGTGCGCAACCTCGACGAACTGCAGCGTGTCCTCGACCACGGAGGAGTGCACCGCATTATGCTCGACAACTTCGACACCACGACCCTCCGTGAGGCTGTGAAATGTATCGACCACCGCTACGAGACCGAGGCCTCGGGAGGCATCACGGAGAAGACTCTCCGCGCATACGCCGAGACGGGGGTCGACTTCATCTCCGTCGGAGCGTTGACGCATCACATCAAAAGTCTTGACCTGTCGCTTTTGAAGAAATAACATGGGTAGGGTGAAGGTTTTTGTACGGATGCTGCGCATGAAGTTCAAGCAGTTCTGGCGCCACCTGCTCTATAAACGGTGGGTGCGCGTGATCCTTTACTATCTTCACAATATTTCCTTCCCCGGCAGCAAGGGTGTGCCCATCTACTATGTACTCAGCTATTTCTTCATCAGCTCCTTCAACTCGTCGCTCACCGACCGTGCCAAAGGCTTGGCCTACTCCTTCATCGCTGCCCTCCCGCCGCTGTTGATTTTCTTCTTCTCGCTCGTGGCCTACTTCCCTGTTGATGGTATTCAGAACGAGCTTCTTACCAGCCTCGGTGGCATCATTCCCGAGGGGATATTCACTCCCATCAGCAACACCATCAACGACATTATGGGGCATAAGCACTCTACGCTCCTCTCCATCGGCTTTATCACCTCCATCATCCTGGCGGCCAACGGTATGAACGGCTTTATCGTCTCGCTGAACTTCGCCAACCACAGCGTCGAGAAGCGTCCGTTCCTCCAGCGTTTCCTCATCTGTATCGGGCTGGTGTTCATTATGTACATCCTCATCGTGCTGGTGCTCTGCCTCCTCCTCGGCCACAAGCATATCATGTGGTACTTCCTCGTCCACAACATCATTCCCATGTCCACCTTCGGTGCCATACTCTTCCATACCGTCAGGTGGCTGCTGCTCATCGTCGCCACCCTCACGGCTATCTCGGTCATCTATTACTGGGCACCCGTGAAGAAACAGCGTGTGGGCTTCTTCTCGCCCGGCTCGGTGGTTGCCACTGGCATGTTCTTCGTGCTCACCTGGGGCTTTGGACTCTATATCAATAATTTCAGCAATTATAACCTCCTCTACGGCTCCATTGGCACCCTGTTGCTCCTCATGCTCTGGATTTATTTCAGCTGCATTGTCCTCCTCGTGGGCTACGAGCTGAATATCAGCATCTATAATGGAACCCTCCGCGTCAAGAACCGCAAGGCCAAGCGCGAACTCAAAGACAGAATACAAATCTTTAGCAATGATAATACAAAAGAACCACGGAAAAGTGGTGTCAAACACGGGCACCGCGAAAGAAACGTTTAAGATGGTGGCCAAAACTATGGTCAGCCTCGAAGAGGTGCTCGCCGACGAGCTTCGTGCCCTCGGGGCCCAGAATGTCGTTCCTCTCACCCGCGCCGTCGAGTTTGAAGGCGACATGCGTCTCCTCTATCGTGTCAACTACTGCTGCCGCACCGCTCTGGCCATCCTGAAGCCCTTCGCCGAGTTCGATGCCGACGACGACCAGCAGCTCTACGACCAGGTGTACAAGATTCGCTGGGAGAAAATCCTCGATGTCGACGGCACCTTCATGATTGACTCCACCACCAGCGGCGAAATCTTCACCCACTCCTACTATGCCGCCCTCAAGACCAAGGACGCCATCGTCGACCGTTTCCGCCGCAATTTCGGCAAACGACCCAATATCGATACCGAACAGCCCGACTACAAGCTTAATCTGCATATCCGCGACAATCATGTCACCCTTCTCCTCAACGCCTCCGGCGATTCGCTCCACAAGCGTGGCTACCGTCAGGGTGTCGGTGTGGCCCCCATCAACGAGGTCCTTGCCGCCGGACTCCTCAAACTCGCTGGCTGGGACAACGCAATAACGCAATCACACGATAACGCAATCAATTTCTATGACCCCATGTGTGGGTCGGGTACGATGCTCATAGAGGCCGCCATGATGGCCAACAACATCCCTGCGCAATACTATCGTGGCAACCGCTTCGGCTTCATGAAGTGGAAAGAATTCAACCTCGGCGAGTGGAAGAGCGTCAAGAACGAGGAAGACCGCAAAATCGGCGCCTTCGACTTCGAGGGCGAGATCTGGGGCAACGACATCGACCCCGAGGTCATCCAGCAGTGCGAGCGCAACCTCGAATACACCAAGCTCCACAAGGATGTGATGCTCCACATCGGCGACTTCGTCGATCAGGAGCCTCCCGAGGGCAAGACCCTGATAGTCACCAACCCTCCCTACGGCGAGCGCATCAAGGTCGAGGACCTCGACGCCATGTATGAGAAACTCGGCGACACCTTTAAACAGAAGTACGGCAAGGACTGCGACGTGTGGCTGATTACCTCCGATTTTGAGGCCATGAAGCACATCGGCCTCCATCCCTCCGCCAAGATTCCCGTCCAGAACGGCTCCCTCGACTGCCGCTTCCTCCACTTCGAACTCTACGACGGCTCGAAAAAGGCCAAGTACAACGGCGAATAATCTTCTTTGCATCGGCGAATGGAGCGAAAATATTCTTCTTATAATTCGTAAAATTCGCCGACAAATAATAAGCCGTATGTTGAGCAGTGCTGATATTAAGCAGGCCGCATTGGCCGTGGGTTTCGACGACTGTGGTGTCGCCCGTGCCGATGCTCTCACCGACGACGAATATCCTCTCCGCGAGTGGCTCCATCGTGGCTGGCACGGAGAACTCACCTATATGGAACACAATGCCGACAAGCGCATGGACCCCCGCCTCCTCGTTCCAGGAACCAAGAGTGTCATCTGCCTCGTCAGCGCCTACCCGCCGCCCGACAGTGTGGGTGGTACTGCCGCCTATGCTCGCACCCGTGAATATCATAAAGACATCAAGCAGATGCTCTTCGCCCTGAGGGAAAAGCTTGGCATCGAAGGGAAATGTTGCTGCGACACCGTACCCATCTCCGACAAGCACTGGGCCGCCCGTGCAGGCCTCGGGTGGATAGGTCGACACACACTCCTCGTTACCCCACGCTGGGGTTCCTGGGTCAACCTAGGCGAGATAGTCACCACCGAGGAATGCGACACCTATGATACCCCCGGCATCAACGGATGCACCGACTGCAACCTCTGCGTCGATGCCTGCCCCAATCATGCACTTGACGGAAGAATGCTCAACGTGACGCGCTGCACCGCCTACTACACTACCCATCACCAACGCGAACTACCTCCCGACATCGACACCCGAGGCTACACCCAGGGATGCGATATCTGTCAGCTCGCTTGTCCTTTCAATCATTAGTTGTAGCGACCCAGTTTGGTCCAGCTGTGTGAGCTGCCTTGTGGACAGCCGAGGGAAGAGGGTGTGCGCTGGCTGGGGATGACGAGGCCGCATTTCTTGCACTGATAAGAGTATTCGCCCACACGGCCTAAGTGGTTCCACGAATGTGAGTTCCCTGCCGGACAACCCAGCGAACTAGGCGTGCTGCGGTTCATCACCCAGGTGCCGCACTTCTTGCAGCAGTAGTTCTCCGAGCCCAATTTACCGAGGTTCTGCCAGCTGTGAGAGCCGCGAGCCGGACAGTTGAGCGACGATGGCGTGCAGGAGGACTTCACCAACGTGCCACATTTCTTGCACTGGTAGTTGCGGAGCCCACCGCCCATGCCTGCCATCAGGCCCAGCGCCAAGTAAAAAACAATCATTTTTGTCATATCGCTTTTGTTTTAGGTTTGTTTACATTTGTGAGAATCCAAGAGTTGACGGAAATCGTAATCTGCACGGATTTTGTCGAGGATACGTTTGACGGTGGAGTGAATCTCCCCACCTTCGGAGTAATCGGCCTTGCACATGAAATCCACCCGGTTTTCCTTGATGAGTTTCATGGCGGTGGCTTTTTTCTTTGGGTTGCCATAGACGGCAATCGCATGGCCTCCTTGCGACTTCACCACGCTCATGGAGGGGACATCTGTCTCTCCGTCACCGAAGTATATCATCCGCTCGAAGGGGATGGGGCGGTCTTCGTCGGCTACATATTCGTTGATTTTCTTGTTGTCGCTGACCTCCTTGATGCCCTTGTTGATTTTGAAGAGGAACTGCGTCTTGGTGGTGTAATCCACGGCGACGGAAGGCCAGTAGGCATTGCCTTCAGCGTCATAGAGGAACGAGCAGGCATAGATGTTTTCAAACTCCTTGGCAATAGGAGTGCCCTCTACCATCTCCTTCAATCCGGAGGAATTGATGTAATGCTTGATATTCAGACCTATTGACTTGCCATATTGGTTGATTAGCGAGAACCATTCTTCGACACCTTGGAACAATTCAATCATTGAGCCGAACTTTTGGAAATTCTCCCGTTTCAATGAAATTCCGTTGGCCTTTGCCTCCTGGAGCATCAGGTACATATAGCAGAGTATTCCGCTCGCATCGTTTCCGACCGCCATCTCATACGTTCTGTTCCAGAACTCGTTGGGGTCTTTCCCGATGGCTTGCACAAAGCCGAACTCCTGCATATTCCCAAGTGCCAGCGTGCCGTCAAAGTCGTAGACCAATGCCACATCAATAGTTCCTTGTGTTACCATACTCTATGTTTTATACGGTGCAAAAATACAACTTATTATTTAATTGACCAAATTTAATTGATTAACAATTCATATTGACGATCATAGATGGCCGTAGTGTCGAGTGCTGCATCGATGTCATCCCTCTGTTGGCTGCCATGCGTGAAAACATTGTGGTAAACTTCCAATACCATCCCTTTGACAAGGATGTCGTAAACCCATATAACGACTTCCAGCCGTGGACGCTAAAGATGTACAAGCGACGCTGGTATGTATATGGATGTGTACCGGAAAAGGGTATGCGCATCTTCTCCCTCGACCGTATCAGCGACGTAGAGCCAACGAATCAGACCTTCCAATTGCCGGAGGACTTTGATGCCGAAGCCGTGTTCTTTGGCACATTTGGTGCCTATGTAACGGTGAAAGACGAACCTCAGACTATCCTTATCAAAACAGATGAGTGGCAAGCCAAGTATCTGCGGAGTTTGCCTCTGCACAAGTCGCAGGAGGAGGTGGAACGCACGCCGGAATACACCATTTTCTCCTTGTTTGTAAAGCCGACCTACGACCTCAAGCAGGAAATCCTGACGATGAACATCCACGCCGAAGTTCTTGCTCCCATATCTTTCCGGGAAGAGATAAAAGAAAATCTCGCTGAAATGATAGCAAAATATTAGTCGGCGGATTCGTTTTATTAAGACTGACATTTTGGCAGTAGCCTGTCATTTGGCATGATTGTTGTTTTATCCCAATCAGAACTATCAGAGCAATCTGGATTTTTTTAGTTTTTTTCGTTTTGATTGAAATAAAAAGTAGATATTATGCAAGGCAAACTTAATGTTCAGACCGAGAATATTTTTCCGGTTATTAAAAAGTTCCTTTATTCGGACCATGAAATCTTCCTGCGCGAGCTCATCAGCAACGCCGTCGATGCTACGCAGAAACTCAAAACCCTCAGCACCCGCGGTGACTTCAAGGGTGAGCTCGGCGACCTCACCATCGACGTGAAGATCGACTCCAAGAAGAAGACCCTCACCGTCAGCGACCGCGGCATCGGCATGACCGCCGACGAGGTGGAGAAGTACATCAACCAGATTGCTTTCAGCGGCGTCACCGACTTCCTCGACAAATACAAGGACAGCCACGAACCGCTCATCGGCCACTTCGGCCTCGGTTTCTACTCCGCCTTTATGGTCAGTGACAAGGTGGAAATCTTCACCAAGAGCTGGAAGGACGAGCCGGCTCAGCACTGGAGTTGCGAGGGAAATCCTGAGTTCTCGATGGTCGAAGACAAGAAGAAGACCGATCGCGGCACCGACATCGTGCTGCATATCGCCGACGACTGCAAGGAGTTCCTCGAGGAGGGCACCATCCTCCAGCTGCTCAAGAAATACTGCCGCTTCATGCCGGTACCCATCCGCTTCGGCGAAGAGACCGTCTGGGTCGACAGCGAGACCGACTGCGATAAGGACGGCAAGCCGAAACGTGTGGAGAAAAAGCAGCCCCGCATCATCAACGACCCCGAGCCCGCCTGGAAAAAATCGCCCTCTTCGCTCACCGACGAAGACTACAAGAAATTCTACCACGAGCTCTTCCCCATGAACTTCGAGGAACCCCTGTTCCAGATTCACCTCAACGTCGACTACCCCTTCAACCTCACCGGCATCCTCTATTTCCCGAAGGTGCGCAAGACCATCGACCCAAACCGCAACAAGATTCAGCTCTACTGCAACCAGGTCTTCGTCACCGACCAGGTCGAAGGCGTCGTACCCGACTACCTGATGCTCCTTCACGGCGTGCTCGACTCGCCCGACATCCCGCTCAACGTCAGCCGCTCCTACCTCCAGAGCGACGGCAACGTGAAGAAAATTTCTCAGCACATCAGCAAGAAAGTCGCCGACAAGCTCGAAGAAATGAGCAAGAAAAAAGAGGGCGAGGAGAAGAGTGCGTTGGAGGAGAAATGGGACGACATCAAAATCTTCGTTCAGTATGGCATGCTGACGGATGAGAAATTCTGTGAGCGCGCCATGAAGTTCTATCTGCTCAAGGGTGTGGACGGCACCTATTATACCCTCGACAGCTACCGCGAGAAAATCAAGGCCCTGCAAACCGACAAGGACAAAACCGTCTGCTACCTCTACGCCAGCAACGCCGAGGAGGAGCACGCCTATATCGAGAAAGCCAAGGAGAAGGGCTACGACGTGCTGCTGATGGATTCGCCGCTGGAGAGCCACTTCATCAACCTGCTGGAGCAGAAGATTGAGAAGAGCCGCTTCGTGCGTGTCGACAGCGACACTGTCGAGAAACTCATCCCACACGACGACAGCATCCCCGAAAAACTCAGCAAAGAAGAGAAAGAAAAACTGCAGCCCATCATCGAGGGCGAGGTCGACAAGCAGCGCTTCACCGTCCAGCTCGAAAGCCTCGAGGAGACCGACGCCCCCATGCAGGTGACACAGAGCGAGTTCATGCGCCGTTACCGCGAGATGGCTCAGACCTCGGGTGGCGGCATGGGCTTCTACGGCGAGTTGCCGGAGAACTACAACCTTGTCGTCAACATCAACCACCCGCTTATCGGCCGCGTGCTCAACGAGACCGACACCGAGAAGCAGAAGGAACTCGTCCACCAGCTCACCGACCTGGCCCTCCTGGGTAACGGCCTCCTGAAAGGCGAAGCCCTCAGCCGTTTCCTCAAGCGCTCCGTGGAGATGATTTGAAAATAAAGAGTTAAGGATAAAAAATTGGGCTGACGCATTCCGTATGTGTCAGCCCAATTCTTATTTTGTTGTTTTACAGATTGTTCTTTCATTGTTCTTTCATTTAAATGAAAGAACAATGAAAGAACAATGAAAGAACAGTGGTGGAAATGCTTATCTATCAGATCAATCCAGTCTGCGGTCGTAGACCACGGTTCCGTTTTCCCAGGTGATGGTCAGTTTTCTTCCACTTACTTCGAACGGTGCATCGGCCTGATGGGGGTAGCCGAGTTCGTCGGGGGCGGTGTAGTGCACCACGCCGTTGGGACGGTTGTAGCCATAGGTGAAGGCATACAGGGTGTCGCTGTTGAGTTTGGAGTACATCTTGGAGACGACTTCAATCTTTACGCTACCGTTGGTCGCTGTCTCGAAGAGCAGGTAGTTGGAGGTGGTGCGGTCCACATTGCGAGTCTCCTCTTCGCCCTCCTGATTGGTCGTGGTGATGGGCACGCTGTCCTTGACGACGTAGACCCATGAGGTGTTGTCCATCGAGACGGGGGCACGGTCCAGCGGGTCGAATCCTTCGTGTTTGCTGCACGAAGCCGTGATCAGCAGCGCCAATGTCGGCAGCAAGGCTTTCAGAATCTTTTTCATAATATATTTAATTCTTAATTCTTAACTCTTAATTCAAAGTGTCGCCCGTCTCGCTGTCGCCTTCCTTGGCGTTGCGCTCGAGTTCGAGCTTTCCGAAACGGAGGGTGATGCCGGCGGAGATGTAGCGGCTGTTCAGCATCTTGTTGGTGTTGGAGCCGAGGTAGTAGGGGTTGGTGTTCTCGGAGCCGAAGCCGTAGCGCGCGCCCCAGTTGAAGAGGTCCTGGATGTTGATGAAGACGGAGAGTTTGCGGTTGAAGAAGTCGCTGCGGGCGCCGATGTTGAACCAGTAGCGGGCCTTGGTCTCGGTCATGAGGCTGATGGTGGGCGAGGAGTAGTTGAGCGACATGGTGATCTGGTACTGGTCGAATACCTTGGCCCATGCGTTGATGCGGACGCTCCACGACCATTTGTCGCGCTCGTCGATTTGATGGGTGAGGACGCCGTTGTCGTTGCGGTCGTATTCCATGCGGTAGCCGTAGTCGTAGATGTTGGCATAGAGGCGCACGTTGAAGAATCCGGAGGGACGGTAGGTCATATTGAGGTTGGCACCGTAGCGCCAGGAGGTTCCCATGTTGTAGGGGATGGAGTAGGAGACGATGCGGTCGAGGAGGGCGTCATACTCGGCATCGAGGAGCGAGCTGATTTCGTTGGTGGAGAGGCGTCCGTAGCCTTCGATACCTACATTGCCGAAAGTCACGAAGAACTTCTGCCATCCGGCCTCCATGCTGTGGGTGTAGGAGGGCTCGAGACCGTTGGGGTTGCCGGTGCGGTAGGAGTCCTCGCCATAGATGCGGAAGGAGGTGCGGTTCTCCTCGCCGGGGTGCGACATGCGCATGGAGTAGTTGAGCTTGAAGTTGTGCATGTCCTCGGTGCGGTAGGTGAGGTGGATGGAGGGACGGAAGGAGTGGGTGTAGTAGGTGTCCTCGTCGGCCATCATGGGGTTGAGGGAGTAGTTGTAGTAGGTCTTGCCGAACTCATAGCCGAGGCCGGTGCTGAGGGTGAAGCCGCCCCAGCGGTGGGTCCAGTTGACGTCGGCGTTGACACTGGATTCCTCGCCGTCGAAATGGTAGGTACGCAGGGCGTCGACGACGGTGCCGTCGTGGTCGTTGAAGCGCTGGTAGTCGTTGTCGGTGCGCTGGTAGTCGGCGCGGAGGCCGTAGCTGAGTTCGCCGTCCTGCGAGTAGGGACGGTTGTAGCGCACGTTGAGGTCGAATCCGTAGTTGTAGTTGCGGGTCATGAGGTAGCGGTGCTCGTCGGCAGGGAGATTATAGATAGTATATACGCGGTTGTAGTATTCGTCGCTGGCGTTGCGTGAGAAGCGGGAGTTGACGCCGATGCGGAGATTGTGACCCTCGTTGTCGAACTTCTTGGTCCAGTCGGCGCCGAAGTGACCGAAGCCGGAGGGCGAGGTGGTGGTGTCGGAGATGCCGTAGGCCAGGGTGTCGAGAGGCGCGGTGAGATAGAACTGCTCGGTGTTGCGGTCGGAGTAGCTCTTGTTGTAGTTGAGGAAGCCACCTCCGTCGACGGAGAGCTCGCTGGTGGAGTCGATTTCGTAGTTGACATTGACGAAGATGTTGCCGGAGTAGCCGCGGTTGCCTGAGGCGGAGGTGTCGGTCTGGTAGAAGGTGGTGTCGTAGCCGTCGCCGGCGGCATTGTCGGCACGGCGCATGGACCAGGAGTCGCTCTCGTTGTCGCGGTAGGAGTAACGGCCGCTGGCGAAGACGTTGATACTCAGTTTTTCTTTGGCCCACATATAACTAATCCAAGGACTCACGAAGGGCTGGTTGGAGCCGTTGACGCCGAAGGAGACGAACTGGTTGCTCTTGATATGAGCGGAGGTGACGATGTTGATGACAGCCTCGGCGCTGGTGGCGTACTTGGCGGAGGGGTTGGTGATGGTCTCGATGCGGGCGAGGGCGTTGGCGGGGAGGGTTTGGAGGTAGGTCTTGAGGTTCTCCTCGGTGAGTTTGGAGGGCTTGTCGTTAATCCAGATTTCAACGCTGGAGACGCCGCGGAGGGTGACGTTACCCTCGACATCGACCTCCACACCCGGGGCGTTCTGGAGGGCGTCCTCGGTGGTGCCGGTCTGGATGGAGGGGTCGTCCTCCACGTTATAGATAAGTTTCTCGCCGTCCATGGCGTAGAGCGGCTTCTCGGCGGTGATCTCGACAGCGTCGAGGGTGGTGGCGCCAGGTTTGAGGCGGAAGGTGCCGAGGGCGGTGTTGTTAGTTACCTTGAAGGGTATCATTCGGTTGCGATAGCCGATGGCGGAGATGCGCAGGATGAAAGCGCCCTGAGGGACATCGGAGATTTCGAAGAGGCCGTCGAGGTTGGTGGAGCCGCCTTTGACGAAGGAACTGTCGGCGGAGTCGAGGATGGCGACGTTGACGAAAGCGAGGAACTCGCCGCTGACGGAGTCGCGCAACTCGCCGACGACCTTGAAGGTGTCACCCTCCTTGACTTTCTTCTTCTGCTTCACCTCACTGGCTTGTTTGCTGTCGGCTTGGCTGTTCCAGTCCTGACCCGGACGGGTCGGACGGCCGGAGGGACGCTGACCCGAAGGGGGACGGCCACCAGGGAACCCTCCCGGACCGCCGGGCTGGGCTTCGCACAGAGAAGAGACCATAAAGGCCATTAGAAGTAGGGTGAAAGTTTTGAAAAGCAGGCTCTTATTCATACAATATACACGTTGTGAACTTTAAAAATATACTTAATTAGTATTTGAAAGGGTGAGAAACTTGCATGTCGGGGAAAATATTTTTTCCGGTTACAATCCGGCATTGTGGATGACGACGGCGATATTGTTGGCGAAGAGTTTCAGGGCGATGGCCAAGAGTATGACGCCGAAGAACTTGCGGAGCACATAGACCACCTCGTCGCCGAGCCAGCGCTGGAGTTTTTTCAGCATGCGGATGACGACATAGTCGATGACGATGTTGAGGAGGAGGCCGATGAGGATATTCACCGTGGCGTACTCGGCGCGGAGGGAGAGCAGGGCGGTGATGGCGCCGGGGCCGGCGATGAGGGGGAAGGCCACGGGGACGATGGAGGCTCCCGAGCCGGTACTTTCGTTCTTGATAAACTCTCGTCCCATGACCATTTCCAAGGCCAGGAGGAAGAGCACGAAGGCTCCGGCGACGGCGAAGGAGTGGATGTCGATGCCGAAGAGGTTGAGGATGGCTTCGCCGGTGAAGAAGAAGACGAGGAAGAGCCCGAGAGCCACGCTGGTGGCCTGCAGCGGTTTGATGTGCTTGCCACTGTCTTCCATGCTGATAAAGATGGGAATGGACCCTGTGATGTCGATGATGGCGTACATCACGATGAAGACGCTGATGATCTCGACAAAGCTTATCTGGCTAAAAAATTCCAACATTCTTTTTGTTTTTAAATTTTTATTTAACGTCCGTTCTATTGTTTTATTGTGCTGAAAAGTGAAAAAAAGCCAATAAATATTTTTTTTGAGAAAGTTTGTTTTTATATAAAAAAACTTTTGTATCTTTGCAATTTATGAAAAAAATGAAAAATATCCTCGGGATTGCTGCAATGTGCTTGCTTCTTGCGAGTTGTGGCGGTTATAACAAACTGCTCAACAGCAACGATTTTGATGCAAAGTATGCTGCGGCGATGAAATACTACAATGAGAACAGTTTCTCGCGGGCAGTGCAACTGTTCGAGAACCTGACGTTGTACTACCGCGGGAAAGAGAACGCGGAAAATATCGGCTGGTATTATGGTATGTCGCTGCTGAAGGAGAAGGATTACTACATGGCGGGCTATCAGTTCAAGCGTTTCGCCAAGCAGTTCCCCTACAGCGAAAGGTTGGAGGATGCGATGTACTATTCGGCATACTGCAAGTATATGGACTCTCCCGAATACAACCTCGACCAGTCGCAGACCAAGGAGGCTATCGAGGAGTTCGAACAGTTTGTGGAACGCTATCCCCGCAGTGTAAGGATTCCAGAGGTGAATGTCTGTGTGGACGAGTTGAGGGGCAAGTTGGTGAGAAAGGATTACGAGATAGCTTATGGCTATTATTTCGTGGAGGAGTACCATGCCGCCTATGAGTCGTTCAAGCGTTTCCTGAGCCTCTATCCCGAAGCGGAGATGAGAGAGGATGCCACGTACTACATGCTGGAGTCGAGTTTCCGCTATGCAATCAACAGCCGCGAGGACAAGATGTATGAGCGCCTGCAGCAGGTGGTGAACGACTTCGATAAGTTCAGCAGCAGCTTCAGCAACTCGAAATACATTGCTTCGGCACAGGACATCTATACCAAGACCCGTGCCGCTATGGCCCAATTAGAAAACAATAAAAAAGTCAATTAATACAATGGAAGAAAAGAAGAAGAAGGTGGTGAATACCACGATTACCAGAAACACAGGCGATTTCAGCCGTGGAACGGAGAATATTTATGAGACCGTGGCCGTGCTGACCAAGCGTGCCAACCAGATTTCCGTTGACGAGAAGCGTGAGCTCCACAACAAAATCGACGATTTCAAGTCGAACAACGACGCTGTCGACGAGATGTACGAGAACCGTGAGCAGATTGAGATTGTGCGCCGCTATGAGATGCAGCCTAAACCCACGCTCGAAGCCACCGAGGAGTTCCTCGAAGGACAGATTTATTTCCGCAATCCCGCCAAGGAGAGTGCCGAGGTGAAGCAGGCCGAGGCCATCGACGAGGAAATCAAGAAGATTGAAGGATAAATGAGGATTGTTGTCGGCATCACGGGAGGTATCGCGGCCTACAAAGCGCCAGAGTTGGTGCGCCTGCTGAAGAAGGCAGGGCACGAGGTGCGATGTGCCGCTACGGAGCATGCGCTGGAATTTGTCACGAGGGTGACCCTCGAGACGGTTTCGGGAGCGCCGCTCTATTCCGACCTCTTTGCATCGGGGCACACCGAGCATATCTCGCTCAAGGACTGGGGAGAGATACTAGTGGTGGCTCCCGCCACGGCCAATATCATCGGCAAAGTGGCATCGGGCGTGGCCGACGACGCTCTATCGACACTCCTTCTAGCTTTCTCGGGCAAGCCCGTCATCATGGCGCCCGCCATGAACTGCGAGATGTGGGCGCACCCTGCCGTGCAGCGCAACATTGAGACGTTGAAAGGGTGGGGGATACGTATGGTGGGTCCGGAAGAGGGTGAGCTGGCCTGTGGTGTGAACGGCATGGGCCGCATGGCAGAGCCGGAACAGATCGTTGCCGCGATTTGTCAAGGTGAAATGTCGAAGATGAAGGGTGAAAAATGGTTGGTCACCGCAGGGCCTACATACGAGCGCATCGATTCGGTACGTTTCATAAGCAACTATTCGTCAGGTAAGATGGGCTTCGCACTGGCAGAGGTACTCGCCGAACAGGGCGCCGAAGTGGAGCTGGTTACAGGTCCAACCCATTTGAATGTATCGGCGAATCAACATATCAACCTCCACCGTGTGGAAAGTGCCCGCGAGATGTATGCTGCCGCTACGGAGGTCTTCCCTTCCTGCAAAGGGGCCATACTTTCTGCCGCCGTGGCCGATTACCGGCCCAGCGAGTGCGCCGACCACAAATTGAAAAAGAACGGCTCGGAGGGCATGCACCTCGACTTGGTGCAGAATCCCGATATTTTGGCCACCCTTGGCGGCATGAAGACTTCAGGGCAGACCCTCGTGGGTTTCGCCCTCGAGACCGACAATGAGGAGGCCAACGCACAGCGCAAGCTGGAGAAGAAGAATCTTGACTACATAGTCCTCAACTCTTTGCGCGACAAGGGCGCTGGTTTCGGTGTGGACACCAACAAGGTGACCATCATCGGCCGTGATGGCAGCCGCAAGGAAAGCCCCCTGATGAGCAAGCAGGAGGTGGCAAAACTGATTATTAAAACCGTGACGTCATGAAGAAACTAAGCATTGCTGCTATCATACTGGCCTCTTTGGCGCTCGCCGGCGAGGCTTTTATTTTCGCCACCCGCAAGGAGGATAGCGAGACGCTGCACACCAAGGCCATCCGTGCCGACTATCGCGTCTATGCACCTTCTATTCCAGACACACTCTACTTTTGTGGCGAGCGTGTGCCGCTGAACCTATGGTATGTGCGTGAGGCATTGGACCGCGAGTTGGTGAGCGTCATGTATTACCAGAGCAGTACCATCTTCACTATCAAGCGTGCCACACGTGTGATGCCCACCATCGAGCGCATCTTGAAAGAGGAAGGCGTCCCGTTGGACCTCAAATACCTCTGCGTCATCGAGAGCAATCTCCAAAATGCCACCTCTCCGGCTGGTGCCCAAGGCTACTGGCAGTTCATGAAAGGAACAGGACAGAAGTATGGACTTGAGATTAACGACGAGATAGACATGCGCAACGACCTGGAGGCTTCGACGCATGCCGCCTGCAAATACCTGAAATATCTCAAGCGTCGCATGGGTAGTTGGGCCAACGCTGCGGCAGCCTATAACTGCGGCGAGGGTGGCTTGGAAAAACGTATCACCAACCAGCAGCAGAAGAGCTATTATGACCTCGCGCTCAACAAAGAGACGCAGCGTTATGTCTACCGTATCCTGGCCACCAAACTCATCTTCCAGCACCTGCAGGACTATGGCTATACCATCCGTCGCTGCGACACCTATCCCGAGTTGCCCTATGAGGAGGTGGAACTCAGTGGCAAGGACGTCGACCTGGTACAGTTCGCGCTCGACCACGGGACCTCTTATAAGATGCTCCGCACGTATAATCCATGGATTACCACCGACAATTTGAAAAATAAAGCCGATAAGACCTACAAGGTCCGCATCCCTGGCAAGAAGGGCACCGAATACAACACCATCGTGAAAGGCAAACACGACACCACGGTAATAGAAAGCATCTGATGGACGACGGGAAGATAAAGATATTAGGTGCGCGGGAGCATAACCTGCAGAACGTGGATTTGGAGATTCCGCGGGGGAAGTTGGTGGTGTTTACCGGACTCAGCGGCAGCGGCAAGTCGTCGCTGGCGTTCGATACCATCCATGCCGAGGGGCAGCGCCGCTATATGGAGACCTTCTCGGCCTATGCCCGCCACTTCATCGGTAATATGGAGCGGCCCGACGTGGATCTCATCGAGGGGCTCTCGCCCGTCATCTCCATCGAGCAGAAGAGCACCAACAACAATCCGCGCTCGACGGTGGGCACGCTGACCGACACCTACGACCTGCTACGTCTGCTCTTTGCCCGCATCGGCAAAGCCTATAGTATCATCAGTGGCAAGCCCATGGTGAAGTACAGTGAGGAGAAGATACTGGAAATCATCACCTCTGAGTACGGCAGCCGCGACATCATGATTCTCGCCCCGTTGGTCAAGGGTCGCAAGGGTCACTACCGCGAACTCTTCGAGCAGGTGGCCAAGAAAGGGTTCCTCAAAGTCCGCGTCGACGGTGAGGTAAAGGAGATTACCTATAAGATGCAGGTGGACCGCTACAAGGTGCACGATATCGAGCTAGTGGTCGACCGCCTGCGTGCCAACCGTAATGTCACCCGCCTCCGTGAAGCCGTCCAGACGGCCTTCCGTCAGGGCAAAGGCATCCTGATGATATTGAACAACGAAGATGGTAGCATCCGTTATTTCAGCCGTATGCTGATGGATCCTGACAGCGGCCTTTCTTATCCGGAGCCAGAGCCTAACACCTTTTCGTTTAACTCGCCCTACGGCGCATGCCCTCATTGCAATGGCCTCGGCGAGGTGGCACAGATCGACATGCAGAAGCTTATCCCCAACCCCAAGAAGAGCATTAAGGACGGTGCCATTGAGGTGCTGGGGAAATACTCGCCCACCAACTACGTCTACCGCAAGCTAGAGCTGATGGGCAGGCACTACGACTTCACGCTCGACGACCCCTTTGAGAACCTCAGCGAGGAGGCCGTCAACGCCATCCTCTACGGCTCGAATCATTTTGCCGGCATTGAAGACCCCGAAGACCCAGGCTACCTCAGCGAGTTTCAGGGTCTTGTGAACTATATCACCGAGTTGGCCGGAGACGAGAGTTCCGCCAGCCTGCAGAAGTGGGCGGCCTCATTTATGAACACCGTGCCCTGCCCCGAATGTCATGGACACCGCCTGAAGGCCGAATCGCTGGCCTTCCGTATAGTGGATAAGAATATCGGGCAGCTGGCCGACATGGACCTGATGGAACTGGAGGAGTGGCTGCAGGCACTGGAGCCGCAGCTTGACGAGCGCGACCAGAAGGTGGCGCACGAGGTGCTCAACGAGATACTCAAACGCCTGTCGTTCCTCAACAATGTGGGTGTGGGTTACCTTTCCATGAACCGCAGCGCCAAGTCGCTCTCCGGCGGCGAGGCACAGCGCATCCGTCTGGCCACGCAGATAGGCTCACAACTCACCAACGTCCTCTATATCCTCGACGAACCCAGCATCGGCCTCCACCAGCGTGACAACCAGCGCCTCATCGAGAGTCTCAAGCAGCTGCGCGACCTGGGCAACAGCATCATCGTCGTCGAGCATGACCGCGATATGATGCTCGCCGCCGACTACCTCGTCGACATCGGCCCCGGCGCTGGAGTGCACGGGGGTAAAATATTGTTTGCTGGAGAGGTGACCGACAAGGTGTTGTCCAAGCACAAGCCTAGCGTCACCCTCGACTATCTGTCGCGCAAAAGCGACATTGCGCTGCCGGAGAGAAGGCTTAATGTCGGCCGCAAGCACATCCTCCTGCGTGGTGCCACCGGCAACAACCTGAAGGATGTCGACCTCGACCTGCCGCTTGGTCTCTTCGTCTGCGTGACGGGCGTCTCGGGCTCCGGCAAGTCGACCCTCATCAACGACACCCTTCAGCCCATCCTCAGCCAGCATTTCTTCCACTCGCTGCGTGCACCGCTTCCATACAAGAGCATCGAGGGCATCGAGCATATAGACAAGGTTATCCAGATAGACCAAAGCCCCATCGGTCGCACGCCGCGCTCTAACCCGGCTACTTATGCTGGTTTCTTCGACGACATCCGCCGCCTCTTCGCCGAGTTGCCGTCGGCACGCATCCGCGGCTATAAGCCTGGGCGTTTCAGCTTCAACGTCAGCGGTGGTCGCTGTGAGCACTGCAAGGGTGCTGGACTGCGCACCATCGAGATGAACTTCCTGCCCGATGTCTACGTGCAGTGCGAGGTCTGCGGTGGAAAGCGCTATAACCGCGAGACATTAGAAATAAGATATAAGGGCAAGTCCATCGCCGACGTGCTCGACATGACTGTCAACGAGGCCGTGGAGTTCTTTGACGCGCACCCCAAGCTGCGGCGCAAGCTGCTGGCCTTGCAGGATGTGGGACTTGGCTACATCACCCTCGGCCAGCAGAGTACCACCCTCAGTGGCGGCGAGGCACAGCGCGTCAAACTCGCCACCGAGCTCAGCCGTACCGATACGGGCAAGACGCTCTATATATTGGATGAACCCACCACGGGCCTTCATTTTGAGGATATCCGCATCCTCCTTGGTGTGCTGCAAAAACTCGTCGACCGTGGCAACAGCGTCCTCGTTATCGAGCACAACATGGACGTCATCAAGGTGGCCGACTGGGTCATCGACCTCGGTCCCGACGGTGGTCGCGCCGGTGGCAAGATTACTTTCGCCGGCACCCCGGAAGCGTTAGCGAAACAGAAGGATAACTTCACTGGCCAGTACCTCCGAACGGAGCTGGACGCTATGAAGCGAAAATAATCAGCCTTAGTTACTTGGTCACTCTTGGTTGTCGATGTTGAACTGCAGCGTGGCACCGTCTTTGCGCACGTCGATGGTCACAGGGGCACCCATCACCAACGGCAGGTTCACCTCGTCGTGGCCGGCAGGGAATCCGCAGAGCACGGGAATGTTGTATTTTTCAAAATAGGGTCGTAACATGGCTTCGACGCTCTCGTAGGAGAATTCTTTCTCGCAGCCAGTAAACTCGCCCAGTATCACCCCCTTGCAACGGTCCAGAACTCCATTCAAAAGGAGCGCGTTGAACTGGCGGTCGACATTGCGCATGGGTTCGTCGACTTCTTCGAGGAAGAGAATGATATCATTCCCGAGGGTGGCGTCGGCTTGGGTTCTGAGATTGGGAGCGAGGGTGCATAGGTTGCCTCCTACCAGTATGCCGCTGGCTTTACCTTCGATGTTCTGTGGATGTGAGGGAATCTCGTAGTGTGGCACGGATCCCATCAGCAAGTCGCGCATCAGGGTGCTGTTCTTGTCCTTGCCGCCATGTGCCAGGAATTTACCCATGGTGCCGTGGATGCTCATCACGCCGGCACGTGTCAGGAGCCCGTGCAGCGTGGTGATGTCGCTGAAACCCACAAGCCACTTCGGGTGTGCGGCCCACTCCTCGAGCGGAATTGAGTCAATGTACTGGATTGTGCCGTAGCCGCCACGGTTGCAGATGATGGCCTTGATGGTGGTGTCGCTCAATGCCCAGCGCAGGTCGCTCACACGCTGCTCCACCGTTCCGGCATACTTCCCTGCATACAGGCTGTCGACATTGGGACCGATAACGGGCTCCAATCCCCAACCGCGCAGCACCTCGGCGGCCATTTTTACATCCTCTATTGGAACGGAGTAGGAGGGAGAGAGGAGCGCCACACGGTCGCCCGCCTTCAAGTAAGGAGGTTTCTCGCAGTGGATATTAATGGCATTTTGGCCGAAAAGATTCGTTGTGCAAACCGATGCTAGCATAAGCACTAAAATAATTGTTCGTTTTATCATTCTTGATTCTTAACTCTTAATTCTCAATTCTCCAAAACACCCCCACTGATCCGTAGATGGGATACAGCGTCTGTTCCACCGTCTTGAAGTCGCTTTGGAATATGCAGGAGAGACCCCAGTGCAGGTCGGCGGAAAGTCCGAGACGGCTGCTCATCTGCCAGTCCACTCCTATGCCCACGCCCCACTGCAGGCTCCGCATGTCGTCGCTGAAGTCGTATGTGGCCCACTCGCCCTCTTTGTTTCCTATCTCGATTTTAGGTCCTGTAGGGTCGCCTTGGCGCAGGTAGCCGTCGGAGGCAATGCCGCTGAATTCTTTGGAGACCAGCAGCGACACATAAGGACCTAGTCTAAATCGGAAATCGGAAATTGATAATTGAAAACTCACCGGTACTGTTAGCATCCACTGGCTCACCTCCTGTGACACATGTCCCCAAAAGAGGCCGCTAATCTGACTGTTGCCTTTTACCATCGCCATGCGATAGCCCCTGACTGTCACCTCTGCATCCATGCCTTTGTTTTCGAGACGGATTCCTCCAACCACGGACCACTGCCCTCTGACCACAGGAATAGTCATCTCGGCACCAATGCACGGAGAAAATGTCGGTCGGAAGGCATCGATGCTGCGTATCGACGCCGGCAGGGATAGGGGAGAGGTACCCCCGAAGTTGTAGCCAATCCGCAACCTCACGTCTACACTATCAATCACTCCCGCCCTGACGCCCATCACGCTCATTAATCCAATTAACCCCAACAATAACGCCTTTTTCATAACTCTTAATTCTTAACTCTTAACTAATCACTCAAATTCCACTTCCACCTCGTCGATATACAGTGTGCTGCCCACGGCGCCCTCGAAGGTGTCGCCGTCTTTGCTCGACGAGAAGACCACAGTGAAACTGTAGCCCATGGCGGCGAGAATCTCAGGGTCGGCGGTGCCGCCCTCGAACAGCATCTCGAAATGAGTCCACTCGTCGGTGGGCGCAGGCCCGATAATCTGAGCCTTGCTGACGATATACTCGCTGCTCAGCACATTGGTGCCGTTAAGTACCACGGGATTGCCGTTGCTATCCTGGTTGCGGTAGAAGACGGCATAGAAATGTGCTTGGTCCACCCGTCCGGCGACCTCCTCCATGTCGACGTTGGTGAACACCTCGCCTGGACGGTATTTGTACCAGCCGCACACTTTCTTCGGCTGTCGGTTGGTGGGGAAGCCGAACTCGGTGGCCGCCAATGCATTGGTGAGCACGGCGTTGACGTTGAACTGTCCCCAGAAGAGGTTGCCTGCGGCGATAGGCTTGCCCATGCTGGCACCCAGTTCTCCTGTCAGTTGTGTGTTCAGGCACACGCCTCGTCCCCGCAACCCATCGCTTGTCGAATAGGTGGGGAACTGCTCGGGACTCAGTCCTGACTTGATGATGGCCACTCCAGCATTTCCTGAAGCCCAGTAGTGGTAGCGCGTGCCGTTGGTATCCTCCTCATAGAAAACATGATAGGAACTGCCGTTGCTCACCTCCTGCACCTCTGCGTGCTCAAAGCTGAAGAAGAACGAAGAATCGGAGTTGGCCTTCTGAAGATAGACGTGGTACGTGCGGCTCCACTCGCCGTCCTCCGAAGTCACCGTGTATGCTACCGGCCCCTGCGAGAAATCCTGAAGCGTGCCGCTCTCAGGCGTCACCGTTGCCCCGGGACTCAACTCGAAATACACGGGTATCGGCGGCAGACTGTCGACAGAGCGCACCAGGAAAACAATTGTTGTGCTGTTCGATGCCACATGCTCTATCCGCATCTGCGAATTCTGGTAAAAGAAACTTGCGTATTCGTCGCCCGCCACCCATGCACTCATAATATCGCACTCACTGTTCTTGGGCTCCTCCTTGATGCATGAGGTGAAAAAAAAGCAAAGTGAAAGGTGAAAAGCGAGAATCAAACCGACACAAATAATTTTGCGCCAAGTTCTAACCACTGACCACTGACTATTGTCTACATTCATATTTTCCCATTTTCTGACTGCAAAAATACGCATTATTTTCGAAATGGAAAAAACTTTTTTTGCTCATGTCGCAAAAAAGTCGTAATTTTGCAGTTTGTAATCCCAATATATCATATAAGCAATGAAACACACCATACTCCCGCTCTTCATCGCCGCAGCCCTCATGACCGCCTGCGGTGGCAAAAACAAACCCAGTGAGGAAGCCAAGCCTCAGGATTCGCTCCAGGAGCCTCTCATGGAGTCGGTATCGATGGTAAAAGAGTTCAGAACCTTCACCGTCTCCGACTGCCTCTGTTTCGTCGTCAACGAACCCGACCCCTTCGAACCCGAATATGCAACCACCGGCGTCAAAGACGAATTCTCCATCGCCTGGCCGGAGGATGGCATGATGTCCGACAGGGCCATGAAGGAACTTATGTCGCACTACTTCGGCCCCGATGCCTCCATCGATATCAAGCGGGCCGTGAACAACTGGCGCCAAAAGACCATCGCGGAATACGGCAACCCCGTCAAGAAAATTGACGAGAACCGCTCCTTCAGCTATTCCGAGATGAACAGCACCTGCCGTCAGGACAGCAACCTCGCCACCTTCATCATCAACTATGGCAACTATAATATCGGTGCCGCCCACGGCATGTACGCCCTCCAGTATGTCACCGTCGATGTCGAGACCGGCGACATCATCCACCTTCAGGATCTCATCGACACCACACGCCTCGGCTATGCCGTCGCCCGCGCCATTCAGGACCTCGATGTCAACAGCGACACCCGCGACTGCCTCTTCGACGAATACCAGAACGTCAACGTGATGCCAGTCAACCCCAACTTCTTCATCGACAGCACCCGCAGCTCCATCAATGTTGTCTACGACCTCTACGAAATCACCCCCTACTGCTGCGGCATCCAGACCGTCTCTCTCCCTGTCCGCTGGCTTACCAGATACATCACCCTCACTCCTTATGCCAAGCGCCTCTTCGGCCTCGCCAACTAGCCTTTGAATCTATCAAAAATAATATACTATGAAACAAGACGTACTAAAAGGCCTCAAACCTGCCCGTGTGTGGCACTGGTTTGGGGAAATCATGCAGATTCCGCGTCCCTCCAAGCACGAGGAGCGCATCTCCGCCTACCTCGTCAACTGGGGCAAGGAACATGGACTCGAAACCAAATCCGACAAACTCGGCAACGTCCTCATCCGCAAGCCCGCCACCAAGGGCTACGAGAAATCGCCCATGGTCTGCCTCCAGGCCCACATGGACATGGTCTGCGAGAAAAACTCCAACAAGAAGTTCAACTTCATGACCGACCCCATCCAGCCCCTCCTCGACGGTGAGTGGCTCACCGCCGACGGCACCACCCTCGGTGCCGACGACGGCATCGGCGTCGCCGCCATCCTCGCCATCCTCGAGGACAAGAAGATTGCCCACCCCGCACTCGAGGCCCTCATCACCGTCGACGAGGAGACAGGCCTCACTGGCGCCAGCGGCCTCAGCAAGAACTGGCTCAAGAGCGAGATTCTCCTCAACTTCGACGACGAGGACGAGGGCGAATACTGCATTGGCTGCGCCGGCGGCATCGACACCATCGTCGAGATGGACTATAAGCAGGTGCCCGTCGCCAAAGGCCACAAGGCCTTCCGCCTCCATGTCTCCGGCCTCAAGGGAGGCCACAGCGGCGACGACATCAACCGCGGCCGCGGTTGCGCCAACAAACTCATCAATCGCATCCTTTGGGAAGGTACCTACAAATACGGCATGCGCCTCGCCACCATCGACGGCGGCAATCTCCGCAATGCCATCGCCCGCGAGGCAGTGGCTGTCGTCACCGTCCCCGAGGACGTTATCCGCGCCTTTAAGACAATGGTCACCCGTATGGGCAAGGCCATGCAGTTCGAATTCCGCTCCACCGAGCCCGACCTCAAGTTCGAGCTCAAGAGCGTCGACATGCCCAAGAAACTCATCGACAAGGAGTCTCAGGAACGCCTCGTCAACGTCATCTATGCCTGCGCCCACGGCGTCCTGGCTATGAGCCGCGAAATCGAGAACTTCGTCGAGACCTCCACCAATCTCGCATCCATCAAGATGCAGGATAGCACCATCCACATCGCCACCTCCCAGCGCAGCTCTGTCGAAAGTGCCAAACTCGCCGCCGCCGCCAAAATCGAGAGCACTTTCCGCCTCGCCGGCTGCCGCGTCAAGCACTCCGACGGCTATCCCGGATGGACCCCCAACCCCGACAGCCGTGTCCTCAAGGTCGGCGTCGAGGTCTACAAGAAGATGTACGGCCGCGAGCCCATCGTACGCGCAATCCACGCCGGTCTCGAATGTGGCCTCATCGGCGAGAAGTATCCCAAGATGGACATGATTTCCTACGGTCCCACCCTCCGCGGTGTCCACAGTCCCGACGAGCGCATCGAAATCCGCACCGTCGAGATGTTCTGGAACCAGACCCTCGAAATCCTCAAGAAGCTTAAATAGCGTTTGAGCATTAAACGTAATCAGGGCGCTGGATATCCAGCGCCCTGATTTGTTTTTACAGTTGTAAAAAAAAACCTCCCGATTGGGAGGCTTTTTAATGATACCGATGCTCGGTTCTTATTTTCCGAAGCGGTAGCGGATGCCGAGGGCGATGTCACCCCAGTGGAAGCTCGTGTTGGGGATGAGCCAGAAGTTGGGGCGGATGTCCAGCGTCAGCTGCAGCGGGAAGTCGAAGTTGTACTCGATACCGGCTTGACCGACAAGAGCGAGGGCGACGTCGGATTTGTTGCCATCGTGCTCGTGACCTGCTTCATAGCTCCAGAAAGCCAAGCGTGCACCGAAGCCAGCATACCAGCTGAATCCGCTTCCAATGTCGCCAGTCCACTGGTAGACACCAGTGAGGCTCAGGTTCGAATGGTGGTCGTGGTTGCCCCAGCCAAGGTCGGTCTCGAGACGGTTGCCACCGAGGCCCCACATGGCGGAGAGTTCAGCGCCGTAGCCCTGGCCACCGCCGATACGGGCGCCAAGGTCCTGAATCTGTGCATTAGCCATCGTGCTCATGGCAAAAATTGCCACAACAGTTAATAGGATTTTCTTCATTGTGTGTTGGTTTTTAATGTGTTATTAAAATATTGTTTAAAATATTGTTTTCTTTTTATAAATGCAAATATACACTTTTTCTGCAAATTATGTAAAAAAATGTTAATTTTTAACTTTTCTACTTGAAAAAATCGAAGAAGAAGTACAAGGCGGCGTATCTCTGTGGCACTCCTTTGGCAGAGCCTATGCTGCTATTGTTGCTGTTGCGGACGGTGCCGTCGCTTTCCACCTTGCCTATCTGGCTGTTATTGCTGTTACGGACGGTGCCGTCGCTCTCTATTTTGCCAATATGTCTACCCGAACGGTCACGGACGGTGCCGTCGCTTTCGAGTTTGCCTATTTGAGCGCCGTTGCTGTTGCGGATGACGCCGTCGCTCTGGATGTTGCCAATCTTAAAATGGTTGCTGCTGCGGACGGTTCCGTCGCTCTCGATGGTGGCAATGGCGGCGTTGTTGCTGTTTCGGATAGTCTGTGCCTGCCCCGTGGACAATAGGCATAGAATAAAGAATACAATGTAAAATAGACGTTTCATTGTTCTGTCTTTCCCCCAATAACGTAAAACCGACCGAAATATTGTACAAAAGCAGGTTGCGTTTGGCAACCTGCTTGTCTGATTTTGGTAGCGGGGGAAGGATTCGAACCGACGACCTCCGGGTTATGAGCCCGACGAGCTACCACTGCTCTACCCCGCACTCTTTATTTCATCAAAAGAACCCTAAAGTTCATTCGCTGTCGCTCATGTTCTTTTGCGAAATCGGGTGCAAAAGTACGAACTTTTTCCCAATCTACCAAATTTTTCTTTAATTTATTTTTCTATAGCTTGATAATTCGGCTCTTATAAAGGGTACCTTTGGTGAGTATCTGCACGGTGTAGGTGCCTGCCGGGAGGCGCTCGAGCGAGATTTTGGCCTTCCCTCCAACGCTCTCTTTCTGTATCACGACGCGGCCCCAGTTGTCGATAACGGTGATGGTGATGGCATCGGCATCATCGACGGAGATGTTGACGTATTCGCTTGCGAGGGTGGGCCAGACGGAGAGTCTCTCTTTCTCGGGGGCTTCGATGTCAACGGATGCAGTGGTGTCGATCCAGAGGGCGTAGAAGGTGGGGTTGTTGTTGAACCAGGCCATCTCACCAGGCTGGTAGATGATGTCGTTGCCATCGCGGTTGCGGCACCAGCCAGTGAACATGCAGTTGGCTTTGGTGAAGGTGCAGGGGGGGAAGGTGAAGCCGGTGGCGGGACAATAGGGTTGCATATTGGCCATTTCACCGTTGTTGGGGTTGAGGTAGACTTTTTTCTTCTGGATGACTTTCAGGTGGTAGCGGAAGACGGTGTCGAGGTGATGGAGGAGGGTGTCGCGGTCTTTTACGTTGTACACCAAGAGGTTGTAGTCGCGGAACTGGACGTATTGGGTGCCATCGCAGATGGAGTCCAGATAGTCGACGGTGTCGAATACCTCGGTATATGCGGGATGGATGTTGTAGATGATGCCTTGGTTTAGGTTGAAGGTGTAGGTGGCGTTGCCGCCAATGAGACCGCCGCCGTTGCGTGGACCGAGATCGTTGATGGAGTAGAAGCCGTCGCCGAAGCCGCCCCAACCCCAGTTGAAGTGATAATGCCCTGCGGTGTCGGCGCCGTCGAGGACGAAGGCGTGGCCACCGGTGGAGTCGGAGCCGTGGTAATAGACCGGACGGCCATTTTCGACTTCGTTGTCTAGGATGGCAGTCCAGGCTTCGTCGCTAATGCCGTAGCGGTGGGCGAATTGGATGGAGGAGTCGTATTTGAAGTAATCGACGAAGGCGCTGACGGCACAATGGCTGGTCCAGGGACCGCATTCGGAGTAGGCTCCGCTGCCGCCTTCGGCGCTGGTGCCATACATCATCTCGACGGCTACGCCGCAATGGAAGGAGATGGTGGCAGTGGCGTCGACTTCGGCTTCCTGTGAGTATTCGTTGCAGATGTTGGGCATGATGTGCCAGAGGTAGGATGTGTTCCCGAAGTCGGCGCTGATGTCGCCGTAGTAGCGGTAGTGGTAGGTGTGGCTGCCTTGACCATAGGCAGGGTATTGCCAGTAGCGCATAATCTGTGCCATAGCGGTGGCGACGCAGCCGACGACGGCGTGGCCGCCGTGCACCGAGTCGTAGGGGCAGAACTTGTTGTAGTAGGGACTCTGGTTCCAGCGCGTGGTCATCAGGGCTGGGACGGCTAGCGTGGTGCTTACTGGCTCATCGGGAGCAGCCGCAGTGAGCAATGGCTGCCACTGTTTGTTGCTTTCGGCATCGACCCCGGGAGTCTCAGTGTTCCATCTGGACAGCTGGGCCTCGTAGCCACGCAGCCAGTAGCCGAGTTCAGGATTGAGTTCCTCGGGGAAGGTGCTGTTGAACGAGTAGGCAAGGATGGGCTGCACCCTGAGGTCGCCGGAGACGATGACGAAACCCTCGCCGTTGATGTCGAAGATGTGCATGTGCTCTATCTCGGAGAAGGAGAGGGTGGAGAGCACGGTGGCGGGCTTGACGTCGGTGGAACGGTAACTGTTCCAGAAATTGGTCGCCACGAGCCTCGCCGTTTCCTCATTCACGGTTTGGGAATGGGCTCCTG
This sequence comes from uncultured Bacteroidota bacterium, assembly GCA_902776365.1. Lineage (GTDB taxonomy): Bacteria > Bacteroidota > Bacteroidia > Bacteroidales > P3 > Colimorpha. Next base: position 142,378 of record CACYPU010000002.1, read on the forward strand.
CCGCAAAGGTAAAGAGGGCGGCTATCAGTAAGATTATTCTTTTCATCGGTCGTTATTTCTTAAAGTTTGTTTTTCCTTCGTTGAGCCAGTTGATGAATTTCTTCACGTCGAGGTTGAAACTGTAGTTCTCGGCGGTCAAGACCTTGCCGTCGGCATCGATGATGACGTAGTAAGGCTGTGTATTGGTGTTGTATGTCACCTGCTGGTAATGGAAGTTTTTGGTGCCGAGGGTTTTGTATGTCTTCCCATTTTTGTCGGTGACCCATTCGTTCTCAGGCAGGTCGATGTTGGCGTCGCAGAAGAGCGATACCATGACGAAGTCGGAGGTGAGGATTTTCTTTACGTCGGAGTTGGTCCATACATGCTGTTCCATGTTACGGCAGTTAGCGCAGGTCTTGCCGGTGAAGTCGATGAAGATGGGTTTTCCGACTTTGCGTGCGTGTTCCTTTGCTTCGTCGAGGTCGAAGAAGGCTTCAAATCCCAGAGGGACATGCAGCTCGTTGGCATATTTGCGGTTGGCGGAGATGCCCTCGCCGTTGTCGGTGCTGACACTGACGGTTTTGCCGCTGAATTCGTCGACGACTTTCTGAATGTAGAAGTCTTGACTTTCCATCGGCGGCACAAGGCCGGGCATGAACTTGATGGCTTTGAGTTCGGCACCCCAGAGGCCGGGAATCATGTAGACCACGAAGGCCAGGTCGATGATAGCCATCATCAGGCGGCCGGTACCGATGTGCTCCACGGGATCGTCGCCTTTGAAGCGCAGTTTGCCCAGCAGGTAAAAGCCCCAAAGGCCGAAGATGACAATCCAAAGTGCCAGGAAAATGTCGCGCGGCAGGATGCCCCAGTCACAGTAGAGGTCGGCCTGCTGGAGGAATTTCAGACCAAAGGCCAGCTCAAGGAAGGCGAAGGAGACCTTGACGGTGTTGAGCCATGAGCCGCTCTTCATGTTTTTCAGGAATTGCGGGAAGAAGGCCAGCAGGGTGAAGGGCAGGGCGAATCCGATGCCGAAGCCCAGCATGGTGACCAGCGGCACCAGGCGGTCGGTCGTGGAGGTGCTGAGACCCACCAGGGCGGTGCCGATAATGGGGCCTGTGCAGCTGAAAGATACCAATACGGTGGTCAGAGCGATGAAGAAAGGAGCCAGGAAGCCGCCTTTGTCGGCTTTCTCGTCGCTGGCGTTGACCCATTTCTCGGGCATCTTGATTTCAAACAGACCGAAGAAACTCAGTGCGAAGATGAAGAAGATGATAAAGAAAATGAGGTTGGGAATCCAGTGGGTGCCCATGAGGTAGAGAGAGTGAGGACCAAATATAAGGGTGAGGATGGCTCCAATCACGGTAAAGAGGCCTACGATACTCAAACCGAAAATCCATGCCTGGCGGCGACCTTTGCGTTTGTTCTCGGCGCCGCGCAGGAAGAAGTTCACGGTCATGGGTATCATCGGGAAAACGCAGGGAGTGAACATGGTGAGAATACCGCCTCCGAGGGCAATGAGAAATTTCATTAGAAGACTGCTGTCTTCCTCGTTTTCGGTATTTCCGTTGCCATTATCTGTGTTTGTCGCTGCGGCAATCTGTGTGGTGTCGGTGTCGTTGGTGTCTGCCTCCGCAATGACCGAGTCTACTGTCTCCTCATTTTCTGTTGCATTAACGGCAGGCTTGACCTCTTCCTCAGCACCCTTCACCTTGAAGGAGATATCGTGGTCCTCGGGAGGGATGCAGCTACCGTTATTGCAGAGTTGGTAGCTGATCATGCCTTTCACGGTGAAGTCATTCTGTGAAAGACGTTTGATCTTCTGCTTGAACACTACGGTGCCCTCGAACGACTTCACCACACAGCCGAACAGCGGGTCGTTCTCCTCATGGGGCTTGGGCTCGCTTACCTTGCCCACCAAGGAGTAGTCTTTGCTCTTCGTGAATTCGAACGTTGTTGCGATGGGACCGTTGGGGTCGGTGTACTGCGAGTACATGTGCCAGCCGGCGTCGAGCTTCACGGTGATTACCAGCTCAGCCTCGGTGGCCGACGTCTCTATGACGCTGCACGACACTTTCGAGGGGTCCAGCATCTGTGCGCTGGCCACAAACATCGTCGCCAGCATCAGGACGAATAGCGATATCTTTTTCATTCTAGCGTTTGATTATTTCAGGTTGAATTTAATCTTTTTCTCTCCGCGAATGGTCTTCACACCCACGGTGTACATGCCCTTGGGCATCTTGTTGATTTTAATCTTCTTGCCGCTCACATAGTTTTCTACAGTCTTCACCACCTTGCCATCCTTGTTGGTGAAGGTGACGGTGGCCGAGGGACTCTCGATGGTGAGGGTGATGTAGCCTTCCTCGAGGTTAGGCTGGATGCGTACGTTCTCGTCGCTGGGGCCGTCGTTGTAGGTCGGGGTGTCGACACTGGGCGAACTCTTGGCGGGCATGGTGAAGCCGCTGAGTTTGGCCAGCCCGCGGTTGTCGTTGCCGAACCAGTGGTTGCCGTAACTGTCGTGGCATACCTTGTAGGTGTTGCCGGCAGGCAGTTTGCAGTTCTTCGAGGTGAAGACCACCCAGTTGTCCTCGCCGTCGAACACCGCGACGCCGTCGTTGGTGGCCAGCCACAGCAGGCCGTCGCCGTCGATGGCGATGTCGTTCACCTGGTTGCTGGGCAGGGGGCTGTTCTTGGTGTTCCACACTTTCCATGAGCGGCCGTCGAAACGGGCTAGGCCGCTGAGGGTGCCGAACCACTTCACGTCGTTCTGGTCGATAACGATAGCGGGCACGATAGCGTCAGGCAGCTCCGAGTTGAAAGGGGTGTAGCTGTACCAGCGAGTGCCGTCATACACGCTCACGCCGGCATTGGTGGTAATCCATTTGCGGTTCGAGCGGTCCACCGCCAGGTCGAGCACAAAGTCGCTCAGCAGTTCGCAGTCGTCGGGGGTGAATTTCTCCCAGCTGCGGCCGTCGTAGCGCACGATGCCGCCCAGCGTCACACCAATCCACACCACCTCATCCTTGTCGATGACAATTTCCTTGACGAATTTCATCTTCAGCCTCCGTGTCTCCTCGCTGTGCTCCTGCCACGTGGTGCCGTCCCATTCGATGACGCCGTAGTCGTCGGTGCCAATCCACAGGATGCCGCGCTTGTCCACCATCAGGCAGTTCACCGACTGCCCCTTGAGTTTCTCGTTGAACATGGCATAGTCGGTCCAAGTGTTGCCCTTCAGGCGGCAGAGGCCTTGGTACGAGCCTGCCCACAGCAGGTTGTCGTCGGCCGTGATGGCCGAGATGTTGTTGCCGCAGATGTCGCTCGTCCGCGTATCGTAGACGGTCCAGACTCCATTCTGAGCTATGGCCATATTGCCCAATAAACCCATTAAGCCCATCAGGCCTATTATGATTCTTTTTGTCATGTTTTGTGTTTTTCTTTCTTTGCTGCTGGAAACAATATATTGTTCAGTATCAGTCGGTATCCGGGTGAGTTGGGGTAGAGTGAGAGGTCAGTGGGTGGGTCGCCGATGAAGTGTCGGTAGTCCTCGGGGTCGTGGCCGCCGAGGAAGGTCCAGGTGCCTTTGCCGTATTCGCCGTGCAGGTAGCGCACCTCGCCCAGTTCCTTGTTGTCGGCCAGAATGACGCAGCTGGTTTTCACCAGTTCGCTGCGGAAGGCGGTGGTCTGACCCATAAAGCCATGCACCAGACGTGTGTGGTTCTGCGTCAGCATCGTCGGCACCCAGTCCCATTTGGCCGAGAAGTCGAAGAGCACAAAGAAGTCGTTCTTCTCGTTCACCAGCTTCTGTCGTGTGCGGTCGTCGATGTCGATGGTCGATATCTCATATTCCGTGGGGTTGGTACTGATACGGAAGTCTTTGAATGCAAAGCATTTGCTGTAATCCAGCGCCGACTGTGCGTTGGGTTGCATGGGGTCGCCGTCGAACATCTCGGCGCAGATGTCCACGCCGTCGGCCGCCAGCGCCACATCGTAGCTGTCGGGTGCCGAGCACATGGCGAAGAGGAATCCGCCGCCCATCACAAAGTCGCGTATCTTTTTGACCACCGCCAGCTTGAGGAGACTTACCTTGCTGAAGCCCAGCTTGTGCGCTGTAGCCTCCTGCAGCTTGACATCCTCGATGTACCACTGCTGGCTGCGGTAGTTGGCCCAGAACTTGCCATACTGTCCCGTGAAATCCTCGTGGTGCAGGTGCAGCCAGTCGTAGGTGGGCAGCACGCCGCTCATCACCTCCTCGTCGTACACCACGTCGTAGGGGATTTCGGCGTAGGTGAGCACCAGCGTCACCGCGTCGTCCCACGGCATCTTGTTCTTCGGCGAATAGACGGCGATTTTAGGTGCTTTCTGAAGCTTCACGGCGTCCATGTTGACGCTGGGGTCGGCTATGTAGCTGAGGATGGCGCTGCTTTGGCCGTCGGCGATGACCTCGCAGGTGACGCCGCGGAGCTTGCATTCGCGCTCGATGGCGTCGGCATGCTTCATCATGAAAGTGCCGCCGCGATAGTTGAGCAGCCAGGTCACCTCCACCTCGCGCTCCAGCGCCCAGTAGGCCACACCGTAGGCTTTCAGGTGGTTCTTCTGCACGTCGTCCATCGGCAATAAAATATAACTCGCCTGCGCGTGCGCGAACAAAAAAATAAAACATACGGCAACTGCCACACGCTTGGGAAGTGTGTGGAAACAGTAGCCTCTATTTTTTTCAATTTTCAATTTTCAATTTTCAATTTTCAATTTGTGTGCGGATAGGGGGGCTCGAACCCCCACTCCTCTCGGAACAAGATCCTAAGTCTTGCGCGGCTACCAATTACGCCATATCCGCAGGGCTTTTTTTCGGGCAGAAAAATCGTGCAAAGATACGCACTTTTTTTTACATAGCAGAAAAAACTTTCACCTTACACCTTTCATCTTTCACCTTTCTTGTTCGCCATTCTTGCCATTTCAAACAGAGCCTCAGGCAGATGGCAGTATCCGTCGGGATGCTTCACGAGGTAGTCCTGGTGGTATTCCGAGGCGGGTTGGAACATCCTGAGCGGCTCCACTTCCACGGCCAGCGGTCCCGAATATCCGTGCTCCACCTCGCGGTACACCTCGCGGATGGTCGGCAGGTCCTCGGGGTCAATGTAATAGATGCCTGTGCGGTAGCGTGTGCCCTCGTCCTCGCCTTGCCGGTTCACCGACGTGGGTTCGATGCAGAGGAAATAGAGATTCAGCAACTTCTTCAGCGACAACACCTCATCGTCGTACACCACGCGCACCGTCTCGGCGAAGCCCGTTGTGTCGGTGTATACCTCCTCGTAGCTCGGCCCGTGACCTGCCGCCACGCGCTCGCCGTACTCCTCGTTGCCGTTGGCAAAACCTGTCTGGGTTTCGATGATGCCCTCTATCTGGTTCAGGTAGTGCTGCGTACCCCAGAAGCACCCTCCCGCTAGAAAAATCGTCTTGGTCATGCACGAATAACGTACCCCAAATGGAAATATTGTATAAATTTTTTTTTGCCAGTTCAAAAAATGTTCGTATCTTTGCAACCTCAAACTTTAAAAAACAAGGATAAAGATGAAGAAAATTTTCACTTTACTATCTATTGCCTTTATCGCGGCTTTGAGTATAGGTACAGCCTCATGCAGCAGCAAGGAGTCAAAACTCCTTGGAAAATGGAATCTTGTAAAAGAGGGATATAACAGTCGCGGGATGATGGACGTCGATGGAACATACTGGGAGTTTTTAGAAGGGAATACGGTTATTGTAGAAGAAAATGGTGTAAAAGATTATGGAACATGGAAATTGATTACCGATGTGGGGGCGTTGAAGAGGGATTATTTGGTGATTGATATGGATAGTAGAAAGGATTTGTCCGAAAGATATTACGTGTCACAATTGGCGGAAAAAGCCGGTTCAGATGCAAGCCCGCGTTTGACGTTGGTAATTGAAGATGAACAATATCTGTTTTCTTTTACAAAGTGATAGGCTCTCGTACTGCCAACGTCAATAAAAACGACACCAGGAGGCTTGTTTCCTAAAAATGGTGAAAAATATTTTGCCAGTTCAAAAAATGTTCGTATCTTTGCAGCACGAAAAAAGTAAACGAATTATAAACAATCGTCTAACAATTAATGGGTTAGACGGCAAAAAGTAAAGAAATGAAAAAAGGAATTCATCCCGAAAACTATCGCCTCGTGGTGTTCAAAGACATGTCCAACGACCACATGATTCTCACCAAGAGCTGTGCCAACACCAAAGACGAACACCTCGCACCCCTTCTTCACTGGCAAGCTGAAACTCGTTGACACCGCTGGTCGCGTCGACAAGTTCATGAACAAGTACAAAAAGTACGCCAAGAAGGCCGAGTAATCGGACGGCTTGAAGTTCTTTCAAGCAGAAGGCCGAATAATGGTTAACGGTTAAAGATTAAAGGTTAAAGAGGCTGCCGCAGCAAAATCGTTAATCATTAATCAGTAAACAGTAATCATTACAAAAAAGAAAAGTAATTTGTTTTAGATTTAGTGGATCTAGAAGCCCCGCCGACCATCGGCGGGGTTTTCTTTCGTCTGTCTTAATAAAAATATTTTTGTAAAATAATTTTTTTTCTTTAAGTTTGCAAAAGTAATTATTTGCTGTGAAAAAAAATAAGGTTTTGATAATTAATATAATAATTCTTAATGGCTACAATCATCCCTTTCTATCGCAAGCGTTTTGTCTATGAAAATGATGCGCAGATGGTATTGGCGGTCATGGTCGGCGATGAGGGAGCCACACGCTACCTCTTCTATGACCACTATACCGCCCTCTTGCGGAAAAATTATAACAAAGTCGTCGGTCAACTCCCTGTACAGTTCGACGATCTTGTCCAGGAACTTTACCTCTATCTTTGCGAAAATGATTGGGGAAAACTAAAAAAATTTGACCCTGATAAAGATGACTTTGTTTGTTGGTTTTCAACTGTTTCGTTTCGATTCTTCAAAGATTGCTGCAAAAAAAAGTTCTATTCGTCGACAGATTTCTCCGACGACATTCCTAATTATGATAAAAGAGAGTCCTACTTTGATTGGGAAAATAGCGAACTCATGCGAGACCTCAGACGCGTGTTACCTTTCTTTCAGCCACCCCGCGACAGAGAAATTATCGAGGCCACCATTATCCACGACGAGCCCATCGCAGAGGTCGCCAAACGCTACAACCTGACCGAGAACAATCTCTCTACCATCAAGCGCAGGGCTTTGGCCCGCCTGGTGGCAACCTATTTGTCGGACTATAAAAAATGAACAACGAAATGGAACAGAACTTTAAAATCACTGACGAACAGATGGCTCGCTTCATCGCTGGCACAGCCACCGAGGAAGAAAAGAACGCCATCCTTGAATACATGTCGCAAAGCGATGAAAATCTTGATGAATTGATGTCTATTGTCGACGCCGTGCAGGCCCAGCGTGTCGCCTCTTCGGCTCCCACGCGCAAAACCTCGCCTGCCATTAGGAGTGTCGCTGCCTCCGTGGCAGTCCTCCTCCTTGCCGGTGGCGCATGGATGCTTCTGCGCGACCGCGGCGTTAACCTCGAATCCCCCTCTAGCAACACCGTGGCTATGAACATTACTCCTGTTCCCTCTTCCGATGCCTCTGGTGACGATTCCCAGCTCACTCGAACACCCAGCCATTCGGCTGCCCAATCTTCCAGTTACTCGGACCTTATTGCCGATGCTGACCCTGTTGCTAACGCCACACCCTTAGCAGAAAAAAACAGCACTTCTCAACAAGGAACGACACAAGCTGCTAATTCCTCCGATGGCTCTGGCATTTTGATGGCATCCTCGGAAGCAATAAGTACAAATCCCATTAAAACCGAACACGATATTGTTTTTAGAGCACCGATTCCTTCTGAATGGAAATTTGGTACAGGTCTTACTTTTTCTTGGAATTGCAATGCTCCGGTTATAAAACTGATGATGAAACCCCAGGGCGAGCTTGAGTGGCTATACCTTAAAAGAATCACATCAGACGCTCAAGAATGGAAGGATGGAAAAGTTATTGTTACGGCCAAAGAACAGGGTCTTCTCACTTCCAACAGTAATAAGGTTATGTGGCGTATGGAGGCATACTTCAACGGTGGTGAGAAAACTGTGAAAGAAGGTTTGATTACTATAGTAAAATGATTTTCTGAAAAAAAAGTACCCATCAGCTGTCATAAATCATTTCGTTCATCCCTAGTTATAAGTGAAGGGGCCCCGGCCGGGGCCCCTTTTCAGAAAAACAGAAATGACCCTCAAAAACAAAGACTGTTATGAAACATATTATCGGTATTGACCTTGGAACCACCAACTGCTGCGCTGCAGTGGTTATTGATGGCAAGCCTGTTGTCATTCCCAACAGCCAGGGCGGTCTTATCACACCCTCTGTCGTCTGCTTCAACGACGACGGCACTTGCCTCGTGGGCGAACCCGCTCGTCGGCGGGCTATTCTGCACCCTCTTCGTACCATCTGTAGTGTCAAGCGTTTCATGGGCGAATCCTATGATGCTACAAAAAATCTTGTCAAGGGAATGCCCTACCGTGTAGGTTGTAGCGACAAACACCTCCCTCAGTTCGACGGTGGCAATCGCTGGCGCACCCCTCAGGAGGTCAGTGCTGAAATCCTTCGCTCAGTCAAACGCAACGCCGAGAAATATCTTGGCGTTCCTGTAGATGAGGCCATCATCACAGTCCCAGCTTATTTCAACGACCTCCAGCGTCAGGCTACAAAAGAGGCCGGCGAGCTGGCCGGATTCAAGGTGCGCCGCATCATCGCCGAACCCACGGCGGCTGCCATGGCATATGGTTATGGGAAAACAATTAAAAACGACAACTTGGCGGTATTTCATCTGGGAGGTGGTACCTTCGATATTTCTATTCTCAACATTGGAGATGATTTTTATGAAGTCAAATCAACCAATGGAAATACCCACCTTGGAGGTGACGACTTCGACAAGGCTATCGTCGACTGGTTGGCCTCTGACTTTCAAAATGCCCACGGCATCGACCTCCGCCAGGATTCCACCGCTCACCAGCGTCTCCGCGAGGCCGCAGAGAAAGCTAAAATAGAACTCTCCAGCTCCTTGGAGACAGAAATCGACTTACCCTGCATCTCCGTGGTTGACGGTGTGCCTCAGTTTATTCATACAACTCTCACCCGCAACAAATTCGAGGCCTTGTGTGACCATCTCATCTGTGCCATTGTCGAGCCATGCCGACGGGCCATGTTCGATGCAGGCCTCACTAACAGCGAACTCAAGGATGTCATCCTTGTTGGTGGTTCGTCCCGCATCCCTGCTATCCAGAAGAAACTCGAGCATTTTTTCGGTAACGTTTCTGGCAAGGGTGTCAATGCAGACGAGGCGGTAGCTATCGGTGCCGCCATACAGGGGGCTGTGCTTAGTGGACAAGAGAAGGATGTTTTCTTGCTCGATGTCATTCCTTTAAGTCTCGGCATCGAGACTCAGGGAGGTATTATGACAAAACTCATTGATGCCAATACTGCCATCCCTACCAAGAGAAGTCAGGTGTTTAGTACCACTGTCGACAACCAAACCGAGGTGCAACTGCGTATTCTGCAAGGTGAGCGCCCCATGGCCAACGATAATAAAACCATCGCCCGTGTCACCCTCTGTGGGATTACTCCGGCGCCCAAAGGTGTAACACAGATAGAATTGACTTTCGATGTTGACTCCAATGGCATCCTTCGGATTACGGCAACAGAAAAAACAACAAACAAAAGCATACATGTAGAAATCGTTGCAGGCACAAATATCACCGAGGAGGATTTCCTTCATGATGGCAACTACTATGCCAAGCCGTCACACTCCACATCCACAGCATCTTCTTTCTCCCAAGCCTCGCCTCGAACTAAACGGCAAACGTATTCTTCGTCTTCGGCTTCTGCTACTTCCACTTGCCGGTCCGCGATATCCTCTCCTTGGTGGAGTAGGGCCTGGGTCGGTTTCGCTGCCGTCCTCCTCATGGCTACCCTTGTTACGGTTATCTATGTCCTGGCTCAATAACTTCATTGTTCACTGCTAGACAATATGGACTCCTTCGCCAATCTAATGAATCGCACCAATCTCCTCGTAGGGAAAGGACAATTCGATTCAGCAGCCCTGGTGTTCCTGAAAGCGTTGGACATCAATGCCGAGGCAGCATGGGATAGTCTATGGAACCAGACCCCATGGGAATTCTATGTTGCCCTCCTACCTCCGCAACTTAACCGTTGGAACCGTCTTCCACTTCGCTCAAAGATTGTTTCCGTCCGAACCCTCCTCTATCTACGCGACTTCGAATACGCCCTGCCATTCATTGCCGACCTTGCACGGCTCCTCCCCAAACATAACCTACCTCTCGAGTTTTTCGCCAAGACTCATGCTGGCATGGGACATTTCTATTGTGCCTTGCAATATGTCGAACGTATTGAAAATTCCAGTTTCTTCCCCGAATTTGAGTTTCCTGTTAGCGGAGATGGAATTAATTCACTTAAACTCTTCAAACTCGATGCCCTCTTCGAACTGGGCGACGATGATACGTTCGAACGTTGTATTGATGAGGAACTCTTCGACAATCGCAACCCTAGCCTACTGCTTTACAAATCGTTTTGGCTCCGCAATATAGGACGCTATGAGGAAGGCCTTGCCCTCGCCGAGGATTCTTTTGCTCTCAGTAGTTCCTCTCAGGCACTCTTTCAGCGCGGTTGGTTCCTCCGTGCTCTGGGAGACCCCCGTGCTGATGCTGATTTTCGCACATTTCTCGCCATGCCCTCCTCTCCCACGCACGACTACTATCTTCCCTTTGTTCACTGCTACTTAGGCCAGCGGGAAAATGCTTGTCAAGCCATGCTTGATTACTTTGTTGCAAACCCTGATTCCTACCAGGGCTACTACCTTTGTGCCGAGATTTATTCCCTTCTAGGCGATATTCCGATGGCTGTCGATTGCCTCGAACAGGCTTTCCGAAACGGCCTTGTCTCTCGAGCTGGTCTATATGCCGACCCTTCCCTTCAGCCGCTCCTTGCTGATCCTGAAGGATCCGTCCTCATCCGTTCCCACCTCCATTCTCTCGAGCAGTCAGACCTCCTATGTGCGAGGAATTTTTTTTGAAAAAAAAGCCACCCTTGTCATATTTACCCTTTTTCAATCGTAGTTATAGGTAGAAAGGTTAATTGATAATATTAGTATTTAAAAACAATATCATTATGAAAAGAGTATTTCTTCTTCTCTCCTGTGCATTGCTTGTTGCAGCCTGTGGCGAAAGCACGATAGAGCAAACGGAAAGTTTCAAAACCACCCATGCTGTCGACACTACAGCGTTGAGAACTGTCATGGAACAAGCACTCGTCGGTGCCCTCGAAAAAGATGTACAGCGCGGACACGTGATGGTGATGGATGTCTCCACGGGACATTTGATTTTGGATCAATGTATTGAGATGTGTGATGGAACTTTTCAAAGTGTTGCAGTGAGAGATACCTTCATCGAGCCTGCGGCTCTGCTCGCCGTCCCTATCCTTGCAACCCTCTTTGACGACCCCACAGTAGAACTCGATACCGCCATGCTTTTCCAAGTCTGGCGACAGACCTACCTCGACGGTAGTCTGTACATTAAGGATATCTCACGTTGCAGCGTATGGCGGGACTCCCTACCGCTCCATACCGCCTTTGCCAATTCCTCCGTTGTTGCGAGGTGCGAGGTTTGCGACAAATATTACTCCTATTGTCCTGATAGTTTAATGACAAGGATATACCGACTCTTCCCTAATGCAAAAGCCAATGTTTTTACGGGACCCACAGATTTCTACAGGCTCTGTACGGGATATGGTATCAGGCTTTCCCCGTCAGACATACTCTCTTTTTACACCGCCATTGCTGCAGGTGGTGTTGACCCCACCACAGGTCGTCGCCTCTGCATGGACTCGACTGCCGATGTCTTGAAATCACTTTTGTGTGAAGTTGTCGAGCAGGGCACTGCCCGCAACATTCATACCGATGCATACCTTATTGCAGGCAATTCCGCCATGGTATCGAACATTGTCCTTTACAAGCAACACACCTCCATGTTTGTTGGTTTCTTTCCTGCCGACAAGCCTAAATTCTCTTGCCTTGTGATTCTCGAGGGGCACACATATCCCCAAAGTGCCGCCAAGGTTTTTAAAACCATCTCCGACTACCTATACCAAAATAATCAGAATTGATGTTTTTTTTGCAAGAAAGAAAAAAAACGCCTACCTTTGTCAATTGGAAAATGTGAACGGAAATCTGTGAGTGGTTTGAAAAAGAATTGTTTAACCTATTTAATAAATAATCATTATGGAAGAAAAAGATCAGATTCTCATGCAGGAGGTCACCAAGTATGTCTCCAGCATCGGCAAATGGTACCGCTTCTTTGGCATCATGTCCATCATCGGTGCCGCTTGCATGATCCTCTCGGGTATTGTCATGCTGTTCTCCTCCTCTGTTACTCAGTACTATTCTGATTATGACAATTTTGGGATGTATAGCTATGGCTCCGAAACCATCGCCTCCGGCGTCAACTCCATCATGGGCATCGTCTACATCCTCTGCTCGGGCCTCATGATACCCATCGCAATCTTCATGCTGCGTGGTGCGTCGGCTGCCAGTCGCAGCATCGACTTCCAGGACAACGAACAGGCCGTCCTCTTCCTGAAGAACACCAAGAGCTACTGGAAGTTCTCGGGCATCCTCTCCATCGTCGCCCTCTCGCTCTGCATTCTCATGGTCTTTGTGGCAATCTTTGTTACCGCTGCAAACCTCTGATAGTCACTTTCAGTAGTTACTAACTCCTGTCCGACGAGTGGATAGGTTGCGAGGTAAACCGCTAAGACTTCTTGATTGACTATGTGTGCCGTACCTAGTATAGCGAATATCTAGGTTGTGGGATAGTGGGCATGGCGCCGGATTGTGTGCAGATGTATGCCGACACCTCGGAGGCGAGGCTGTGAGCCTCGTTGATGCCCTTGCCGACTGTCAGCGCGCTGCAGAACGCGGCCGTGAAGGAGTCACCGGCACCCACGGTATCGACGACTTCCACCCGCGGACTTGCCTTGAAGGACGACCGTTCGGGTGTGTACACATAAGAGCCGGTCGCCCCGCAGGTGTAGATGACAATGTCGATGTTCCAGCGCTCCATCATCCGATGGCAGCGCTCTTCGGATGTACCCCCTTCAATGCCAAACATCCGGCATACGGTAGGTAGCTCATCTTCGTTGAGTTTAAAGATGTTGCATTGTTGGAGCGACTGTTCGACGATGTCTTTGCTGTAGTATTGCTGGCGGAGATTTATGTCGAAGACTTTCAAACAGTTGGCTGGCGTTGCGTCGAGAAATTGCCGGATGGTGTTCCTCGATGCGGCGTTGCGCTGTGCAAGTGTGCCGAAGCATACCACGGCGGTCATCCGCGCGGCGGCTTCCATTTCGGCAGTGAAGGGGATGTGGTCGTAAGCTACGTCCTCGGTAATGGTGTATTCAGGGAGACCTCCTGCGTTCATCTTTACCTTTACCTCTCCTGTGGGGAAATCCACCGTGGGCATAATGTTGTTGAGCCCTCGCTGCGACAGCTCTTCCTTCATCTGATGACCTAAGGTATCGTTGTTTCGGGCGCTGATGATGAGGACGTGGTCCATGCCTAACAGTTGACCGGCATGGTAAGCGAAGTTGGCCGGTGCGCCACCAAGGCGCACCCCTGTGGGAAGCATATCGAAAAGGCACTCCCCGATGCCGATAACGAGATGGCTATAGTTTGTCATTTTATTTGATTTTCTTGATACTTACTACTTTGATGCCCTTCACCAATGGGTGGCCGACGAGATTGGCTAAGTCATTAGCTTCTTGTGCATTGGATAGAATTAACAGAAAGTCATAGGCTTCTGTTGCATATGAGCTTGTTCCGTGACTATTGGGCGATATTATCAGAAAACTATCATTTTCTTTTTTTGTAATGCTGAGCAAGATGGGTTTTCCGTCTAGATAGGATACGAGTTCCTCTTCGGGATATTCTTCGAAGATTCTTCGTAAGGAGAAGAATCTGTTCTTGAGTGTTATTTTTATTGTGTCTCCCGTGATTTTAGTTTTCCCAATGGCTGTTCCGTCGAATAGGGGAGATCCGTCTTTAGGGTTCAAGTCGGCATTGGCAAAATTGATTTCCAGTTTTCCCGGGGTGGTTATGAGCTCTTTTATGATGTTGGTGTCTCTTACGTGTCGTAGGTCGATAGTGTAGAGGTCAGTTCCTGGCACGTTTTGCGGCCAGTTGATATTGTCATGACCCAGTATTTGTTCCAGACGGAGACAAATGTTTTGCAGCATCTGTTTTTTCTCTTCCATAAGTTCCCATTCATATTCAAGATTGTAGAGTGTGGGGTATTGAGTGATAAGAGCATGCTCACTGAGATTGAGAGCGGATTTGAGGCGGGAGAAGAAGGTGCCCACGGTGTCGAACTTCTCTTGTCCGGCCTGAAGGATGGCAAGACTGAGGGTAGAATCCATTTCTTGTCTGTAATTTGCACGTAGCCAGTCGGCCGGGGAGAGCATGAAGGTGACCCTGATATTAGCACCCAATGTTTGGATGGTTCTGTCAGCTTGAGGGGAAGATTGGAGGCATGTTGTGGGTGTTGGCAAGGTGAAATTGAAAGATGGTGTTTGGTGGTTAGTGGTTTGTAGGGGCTGTCTTCTGTACCTGACCTGTTTCAAGGTGAGTAGGTGGTCGCGAGGGTTGAGCTCAATACTGAAATTGTCAAGGACGCTCATGCCGAGGAGCAGTGGTGCAGTGTCTTGCTTGGTGATGGAGGCTGTCACATCGTGGAGGACGATGCCTCCGATTTCGACGGTTCGGAGTAGGACGACGGGTCTTACTTCCGAGCTTCCGTTGGCACAAATATAGGTCATGGTTGTCACAGAATCTTCGCTCATTTTTAGCGTGCCATTCGCAATCATCTGTTTGGCCATCTGATTAGAAATCTGTACATGTCCGGATCCAGAATCGAATATCAAACTGTCAGTGATTCCGTTGAGGGTACAACTTACTTTCATCACCCCGTTTGATGTGTGGTATTCGAGAAAGGCGATGTTGGTGTCTATTTCGAGCGAATTTAGTTCAAGGTTTTGTTCGAAGAAATTCGGTAGCTTTTTCCATACAGTTTCCATGTAGGGAAGAACTTTTGCTTCGGAGAGTAGCATGGGATCGTGAGAAAAACGCTGCATGGCATCCACGCTTTTTATTGCTTCTTCAATGTGTCCTGTCATGCTGTAGATTTGTGCCAGATAGAGGTGATTATAAGCGGCTTTCAAGGAGTCTTCCCCATTGTGGTAGAAATTGTACTCAATGAGAGTGTCCAGTTGGAGGTAGAATGGCTCGGCGAGTTTGAGGGCCAGATTTTTATTGCCGAGCAGGGCGAGGATAAAAGCTTTATCGCCGTCGGAAGTCTTTTCGTTTTCAAGGGCAGCATTGAAATCTGTCAGGGCTTTCTCGCTGTATTCATTGCGTTTGTTGTCGGAGACGGCTTTTTGGGCCATGTTATGGTAGCAGACTCCGCGCATCAATAGGCCATAAGGAGTCGTTTCTTTTGAGAGATATTTGTCAAAATAATATATTGCCTCAAGGTATTGCCCATTTATATAGTAGGTTCTACCGTTGTACAAGTCCAAATCAATGCTACTGAATTCGTATTCCGAGTAGAGATTTCCAGTATTGCGGGTGTGGCGCAATGCGTTGATGAAGCCGTCACCCCAGTAACCCAACTCTTGAAGACATAGAAATTGATTGGTGAGCAGGACATTGTCGTGACAAAAACGTGTGGATATGGAGTCATAGAAGACCAGTGCTTTTTCATAAAAAGATTTTGCCCCTTCGATATCCCCGTTTCTTTTTTTGAAATCTCCCTGTCTCATTAGCCAGAACATAGGGTAAGCAGCATAAGGTGTAGTAATCCAGATTGTTTTTCCCAGTATGGGGATTTCTATCATGTTGTTCAGCCCTGGATAAAGCATACGGCGGTTATTGTAAAAGAATTTTCCTATCTCATTCTCGCGTTTGTAGTAGGCACTCGTGTCTCCTTGGGCAATATAAATCCATTCCATGAAGTCAGTGTTGTGTATTGCTTCTATAGAATTGAGTTTTATGTCGGCTAGGATATAGAAATAAGTGGCTGCATCAAAATATGAAGAAAGTCTTTCGTAGTTGTTCGGCCAGTCCGGGTCTTGAATAAGCCGGTTAAAACTTGTATCGTTGTTTATTTCGACACCTGTAAAAACGATTTTGTAAAGAGCATGGGCTATATCTGTGTAGTATTTGGCAAGGGCTAAGCATGATTCTATGGCTATCTGACAGGAGGTGTCAGATAACTGGGAAAAACCGGTATAAGATTGTGATTTTTCAAATGTTTTTGCAATGGCAATATTGTCTTCGATGTTTTGTTCAGGGAGGTCTGCGACAAGGTCTGCATGTCGGCGCAGCGACCATACATACAAATCGCATAGACTCGGGTAGCTTTGCCATTTCTCGTAATCTAAGTAGTGATGGTTCTCAATGGCTTCAAAATAGCGAATGGATTCTGTCAGGCTTTTGATATCTCCTTTTTGGTAGAGACGTTCCATTTTCTTGTATGTTTCTGCATAGAGCTCGGTCTGCCCTTGAATGATATGACGCCATGCCTCTTGTTGCATTTCAGGCAACTCTGGTAGGATGTCGTCAGGTGCGTCTAGTACGCGGTCGAAATCAATGAAGGCTTGCAAAAAATCTCTTGATTTTTCGGCTGCGAGTGCCCGCTGGTAGTGTGCTTTGATGTTCAGTGTACGGAACTCGGGTAACATGTTGCAAGGGTAGGTGTCGTCAAGGATATTGGCGATGGAGTCGTAAATGTGGATGACCTGGGTGTAATTTTTTTCCACGTAGAGTCTCTCCATTCTTTTTAGAGGACTCTTGCAGTTTATTGTATCTGCATGTCCCCAGTTTGTATCCTGGGCATGGAAACAATTAGTCATCATTGAAAAAAAACCTAGGAATAATGTCAATCTTTTTAGTGCCATCGGTTTATGTTGTTTGACGAATTTGTTGTTCTCTGTTGAAAAAAAAAGATTTAATTGAGGGATTTCTTAACCTTCTTCAGGTCAGATTTCAAAGATGATATTTCAGCCATGGTCTCTTCGTGTGCGCCACCCATAAATACGGAACCTTCGGTGGTAGAAAGTTCAATGCCGTAAAATGAACCATGTGCATCCAATCGGCAAGCCCAAGGGGTGATGTCATCGTTGTCGTCAATGACTACCAGGTCATACGAGCCATTAGCGATGTCATTTTCATAGGTGGAATGGGCTTTCATATAGATAGTTTGAACTTTGCTAGATTTGGCTCTTAGATATACAGTACAGGCAGAAGCTCCAGCGTTTTTCAGTTCCAAATAGGATGTTTCGAGTTCTGGGTTGGAGAAGGTTGGTTTTATAACTTCGGGTGTTTCCATCTTTTTCCTGTAATTGCGACCATACCGGGGCCTTTTGTTTTCCGACTCAAGGTATGCTCGAATGGCGACATCCATGAGGTCATTGCATTTTTGTTCGGAAAGAAATGCCTCTTTTTTCTGAATTTGTTTAAGGTGATCTCCTTTTGGGTAACTGTGGATATACTTTTCGTAGGATGTTATACTGTTTTCGCTACAGGCGATTTGCCAGGCATATTCTTCACGGCTCCACAATAGGTTGTAGATATCTGTTTTCAGCAAGTTGTCGCTGACGTTGGTTTGCACTTTGCGGATTGAATCATACGTTTCGTTGGATAAAAGTTTTATGATGGTATCGCGAACTTGTTCGGCTCTGAACTCTGGTGCGTCTTTGTACCGTGTAAGATACCAGCAAAGCCTCTCAACGGTTCCTTCCTGCAGGGCCATGTTATAAGCGATGTCTTCGGCATATTTGCTGTCAGGGTATTCCGTCAGAAATGCAGCGTATGCTTCCACAGTGTTTTCTTTCAGGGCTTTGTTATAAGACTTTTCGTCCATGGCTATTTGGCCTGACTTTGTTCCACAGGAAGCGAGTGTCATCAGAATTAATGGGACGCTAAAAAGAAAAGATAATTTTTTCATGTTGGATAAGTTAAAAATAATGAAACAGACCTTTGAGGAACTGTATGCCGCCGAAAAGTATTGCACCCCATGCAATGATATAAGTGCCACCGTCGGAGGCGTTGTTATAGGTGATCATGGTGACAATGATGCCACCAATGCACCAAAGTAATCCGAAAAGAATATCCTTTTGGGCGTTCCTTTTCTTATCGATGGCATCCCAGCGCTCTCTATCGGCTTCACTGACCTGCCATGATTCCTCCTGTGTGTTATGAGAGAAACCGAGTTGCATAAAGGTGCACCACTCTCCATCGGGATTTGTAGTGATGGGAGTATCGTCAGGAATATTGAAATTTCCCATCTCTTCAGCGGAATATGGACCGTAGATTTCATTGCTCATTTTAACATAGTACAGATTGTTTTCCATGATATGTATTGTTATTAGGTTTGTTGTTGTGTCTGTTCATATATAATTAGGAATTATTTACCAAGAATCTGACATGTTTTTTCCGTTTTGATTATTTTTTTTCAGGTGCAAATATACATTTTTTTCCTTACATGGAGAAAAAAAAGATAGAATAGCGGAATTCAACTCCAAATGTGTGATGAAAAAATTCTTTCATCATAATAGAGATGATTTTAGATGTTCGTTAGAAACAGCAGGCGATATAGCCGAAACTCCAGGCGGTAAAATAGATGAGAAGGTAAGGCATATAGCCTGGGTTGTTTCTGGCGTTGCGGAAGAAAGCGGTAATGATAATGATGGTGGAGTATATAGTAAGCACCATTCCAGTGAAGAATAGAATGTAATAACCCAAGGAAGGACCTTCTATTAGAGTGAGGACGTCTTTCCTGAGACTTGTCTTTGAGAACAGGAAGGTGATGTTCAAAATGGTTGTTGTTATCACTAAAATGGGCGAAATGCTGTAATGTGTATTCATTTTCATTTCTTTGTGTTTTTATTAATTGCTTGGGTGTTGACTTGGTACATAAAGATAGAGTGTTAAATGCGAGTTCTTTCATTTATACATAGGAATTAATAAATAGGAATATGACAGTAGGAGAAAAAAAACTTTGAATTCAGTTTTATGTCGAAAAAAAAGTGTATCTTTGCAACTGAAATCAAAAGAATCAAACCATGAAAAAGTCTTTGGGGCTAATTGTTGCGTTGTGTCTTGTGGCGATGTTGACGGCTGCGTGCAACCGCTATGAGGACAAGATTGTGGGCACGTGGAAGTTGGATTATTGGATGACGTACAGCCAGTTCGGGTCGAATGGCGATGCTGTGGAGGATTGCTTTTTCACTTTCAACAAGGGTGGGAAAGGCTTTATGACGGCTCCGAGTAACGATGACGGCGACGTCTTGACCACCGAGTTCACCTACAGCATCGACGGCGACGACCTCCGCATGAGCCTGCGCGACTTCGAGCACAACACCATCGAGAAACTCGACGACAACAAGATGCTTCTCACCCAGTTGGCGGCCACGTCGAGCACCGAGTTCGGCTTCACGAAAATTAGGAATTAAGAGATAATAGTGTGGTGCAACGAACCGCTAGCGGCTAATTGCTAGCGGTTTAAGAAAATAATTTTGCCATGTTGGTGAAAAGTTGTACTTTTGCACCCGCTTTTTGGAGAGATGGCAGAGCGGTCGATTGCGGCGGTCTTGAAAACCGTTGACCTGCGAGGGTCCGGGGGTTCGAATCCCTCTCTCTCCGCCCAAAGTACAAACTCCCCGCCGCAGGGCAGGGGGGTAAAAAAACTAATCAATATGAAGAAAATGATGAAAGTTTTTGCGGCCATGTTCTGCGCCGCTATGGTTTTTGCCCTCACGGGCTGCTCGAAGGACATGGAAAAGGATATTGTGGGCACATGGAAAGTAACAGACGTGACGATGACCTGGTCTTACAACGGCCAGTCTTATACCGAAAGCGAGCCTATCGAGGATGACTTGAGGCTCATTTTCAACGAGGACAAGACTTTCCAGGCCACCACAAATGGTGACGTTGAAGCCTCTGGTACATGGAGTCTCAAGGATGACCAGCTCACGATGATTAATGACTCAGACGGCGACTTGGGCTTTGATACCGCTACGGTCAAAATCGACGGCAACTCCATGACGCTCACTGCAACTCAGACAGACGGAGAGTCTATCTCGATGAAGATAGTCATGACGCTCCAAAAAGTCTGACGCTCAAGCAACATAAACAATACTTAATATCGGTGCCCTTCGGTTGCGCCGATTTTTTTTTGCAAAAGTGTTTTGTCTATATAATAAAAGGGATTTCATTGCGTTACTCTTACGTTTTTTATAATTATCCAACAAGATGCTACAACTGCAATATATAAAGGATCATCGTGAGGAGTGTATCTCCCGTTTGAAAATCAAGAATGTGGCCGACGTGGAGGCCCGCATCGCCGAAATCCTGGAGCTCGACGCCCAGCGCCGCGCCCTCCAGGTGAAGGCCGACGCCGTCAAGGCCGAGCAGAACCGCATTGCCAAAGAGATTGGCATGCTGATGAAGCAGGGCAAGAAGGACGAGGCCGAACAGGCCAAAGCCCGCACCGCCCAGCTCAAGGGTGAGGAGAAGGCCCTCGGCGAGGAGCAGGCTGCCACCGAGAAGACCCTCAACGAGAAGCTCATCTCGCTGCCCAACGCGCCCCATATCTCCGTGCCTTGCGGCAAGAGCGAGGCCGACAACGTCGTCGTCGCCGAATACGGCGTCAAGCCCGACCTGCCCGCCGACGCGCTGCCCCACTGGGACCTCTGCGCCAAATACGACATCATTGACTTCGAGCTGGGCAACAAGGTGACCGGTGCCGGCTTCCCCTTCTACAAGGGCAAGGGTGCCCGCCTGCAGCGCGCCCTCATCAATTTCTTCCTCAACGAGGCCGCCGATGCCGGCTTCGTGGAGATACAGCCGCCGCTGATGGTCAACGAGGCTTCGGGCCTCGGCACCGGCCAGCTGCCCGACAAGGAGGGACAGATGTACGCCATCCCGCTCGACGGCTTCTATATGATTCCCACCGCCGAGGTGCCCATCACCAACATCTTCCGCGGCGAGGTGGTTGACCCGAGGCAGCTGCCCATCAAGCGCGTGGGTTACAGCGAGTGCTTCCGCCGCGAGGCCGGCAGCTACGGCAAGGACGTCCGCGGCCTCAACCGCCTGCACGAGTTCTCGAAGGTCGAAATCGTCGTCATCGAACACCCCGACCGCTCCTACGACATGCTCGAGGAGATGAAACGCCACGTGGGAGGCCTGCTCGACAAACTCGGCCTGCCCTACCATATCCTCAAACTCTGCGGTGGCGATATCAGCTTCACCTCCGCCATGACCTTTGACTTCGAGGTGTGGAGCGCCGCGCAGAAACGCTGGCTCGAGGTGAGCTCGGTCTCCAACTTCGAGACCTTCCAAGCCAACCGTATGAAGCTGCGCTTCAAGGACGAGAACGGCAAGATGCAGCTCTGCCACACCCTCAACGGCTCGGCTCTGGCCTTGCCGCGCATCGTCGCCGCCCTGCTGGAGAACAACCAGACACCCGACGGCATCACGATGCCCGAGTGCCTGCGTCCCTATCTCGGATTCGACAAGATTTCGTAAAAACAATACCCTTTGGAATCAAACAACAGCGAGACTTCCCATTCGCCCAACAAACACACCTATCGTTTGTTGGGCGAATCGGGTTTGGTGGAAGACGAGGAGGGCAATCTCTACAATGCCGACCTCTCCGACCTCTACTCGCTGCCGAAGGAGCCACTCCCTGAGCCCTTATGGCAGCCCGAAACTTCTGGCAAGACGCCACCTTCCTATTGGGATTACGACCCACGCTACTGCGGTCCCGACCCCGATGCCTATCTGGAGGAGCGCTGGAAGCAATACCAGGCCAAAGCCTCGCACAATTCCGACGGGGCCCAATCCTCTGTAAAGGAGACTCCGGCCGATGCGGCACAGGACTCGCCTCAGGAGGATTGCCAGCCTCGTGGAGGACTCCATCTCCCCATACGCACCATTGTTTTCTTGATTATTGGTGCAATAGCCTTTACGGTTTACTTCATTATTTTGATAATCAGTCTTGTGAAGCAGTTGGGTCGATTGTTTTAAGCACTTCGGGTACCCTGTACGGGCCAGAGGTTCATATCAACCATATTTCGACCATATTTCTACCATTGTTCTTCCATTTAAATGAAAGAACAATGGAAGAACAATGGAAGAACAGAGGTTGATGTGCTTAAGGATGAGGGGGGTATGGGGATAAGAAAAATCAGGCTGGCGCTTGGGGGGCGTCAGCCTGATTTTTTTTGGTTTTGATTTTCAACTTGTTAGAAGTGGAAGCCGATGCGGAGCATGAGGCTGCCGACGGAGCGGCGCTGGCGGCCCATGCCGGCGGCATCGTTGACGGCTACTTGTGCTTGGGCAGCCGCATTGTCGTCGAGGGTGCCCTGGGTGTAGTCGATGTTGTGGGTGCCGAGGCCGTAGTAGTGGAGTCCTACGCTGACGTGCTCGCCGAAGTAGGCGCCGGCGCCGATTTGCCATGCGAAGGCGAAGGTGGACTTGTAGGAGAGCTTGATGTTGTCGCTGGAGCCTTCGGAGGTGATCCAGAAGAGGTCGGTGCCGATAGCGAATTCGGCGAAGGCTGAGATGTCGTTCCAGGGGAGTTCGTCATAGATGTAGCTGACGCCGCCCATGAATGGGATGTTGAAGTAGGTGGGAGAGCTCATGTAGGCGTCGCTGTATTTGTCGCTCCATTTGCCGGAGATGGTGTTCCAGAGGAAGTCGATGTTGGCGTAGGGTGCCACGAGGCCGACGCCGACGTCGAAGCGGTAGCTGACGCGGTAGCCGAGGCCGAAGCCGAGGGTGGCGTCTTTACCGATCTGCTCATAGGTCAGAGGCACGCCGGTGTTGTAGGCAGCAATCAGGGTGGGGCCGTTGCTGGCGTCGGAGGCGAAGTCGCCGGTGGGGATGTTGCCGTTGAGGTAGACGCTCTGGCGGAACTGGGCGTTGGCGGCGGTGCCGATGCCGATGAGCATGGCGCCGAGGCAGAGAACTTTTACTATTTTCTTCATGGTGTTATGTTTTTTTGATTATTTGTCTGTTTTTTTCTTGCGGCCGCGTTTCAGGGGGACGCTGTTTTTGGCTTTGATATTGCTTTTGGCTTTGGTATTGGTCTTGGTTTTGGTTTTGTTTTTTGTTTTGGAGGGTTTGACCATTTCTTCCTCGGGGATGGTGGCGTCGAGTGGTGGGTTTTCGGCCTCGAAGTATTCGGCCTCGATGCCGCGGATGTCGTCGTCGGTGGGTTCGAAGTCGTCGTCGGAGGGTTCGTCGTCCTCGTCGGTTTTCTCGTAGCTGTCGAGTTCTTCGACGTCGTCGTCGTCGCCCAGGGCGGCGCGAATTTCCTCTTTGTTGATGCCGAGGGTGAGTTTTTTCTTTCGTTTTTCGTCGTCCTCGAGGTTGGTTTCGAAGTCGCCGTGGCGCAGGACGCGTTCTTTGTGTGAGGGGTCGACTTCTTCTTTTTCGAGGGCTTCGCTGATGGGTGCGAATTCGTCTTCCTTGCCGTTGTCATCCTCGTCGTCGAAGAGTGCTTTGTCGAGGTCTTCGCCGAGGGTGTCAATGACGACTTCGAATTTGACCATGTAGTTGGTGTCTGGGGTCTCGAAGGGGACGACAAAAATAGTGTCGCCGTTGGGCTTGGTGAAGCGTTGGAGGTGGTCGTTGTATCCGTCGGGATAAGCTTCTTTGAACTTTTCCTTGAGGTTATCGGAAAGGTTCTTATAGCTGACTATCAGGTTGTTTTTGCGTTTTTTGGTAGCTGTCATAGTTGTTGGAATTTGGTGCAATAATAGGAAGTTATTTTGATATAGCAAAATTTTTTTTAACCGACCACGATAGATTCATCGTCTTCGATGCGTAGGTTGCTCATAATGAATTCGCGTCGTTCGAGGGTGTTCTCGCCCATGTAGAAGGAGAGGACGCCTTTGGTGTCGAAGTCTTTGTGGAGTAACACGGGGTCGAGGCGCATGTCTTTGCCGATGAAGTTCTTGAATTCGTCGGGAGAGATTTCGCCGAGGCCTTTGAATCGGGTGATTTCGGCCTTGGGAGTGTCGTGGATGGCGGCGATGCGTTCGTCGTCGGTGTAGCAGTAGGTGGTTTTCTGTTTGTTGCGTACGCGGAAGAGTGGAGTCTGGAGGATGTAGACGTGGCCTGTCTGGATGAGTTCGGGGTAGAAGCGGAGGAAGAAGGTGAGGAGGAGTAGACGAATGTGCATGCCGTCGACATCGGCATCGGTGGCGATGACGACGTTGTTGTAGCGAAGGTTTTCGATGCCGTCGTCGATGTCGAGGGCGTTGTGGAGTAGGTTAAGTTCCTCGTTCTTGTAGACGTCGACTTTGGAGATGGAGTAGGTGTTCTTGGGTTTTCCGCGGAGGGAGAAGACGGCCTGGGTGTCGACATCGCGAGATTTTGTAATGGAGCCGGAGGCGGAGTCGCCCTCGGTGATGAAGATGGTGCTTTCGAGTCGTCGGGCGTGGTTGGTGTTGTAGTGGACGTGGCAGTCGCGGAGCTTGCGGTTGTTGAGGGAGGCTTTCTTGCCGGCTTCGCGAGCCACCTTCTTGATGCCTGCTATCTCTTTGCGTTCCTTTTCGTTGGCGTTGATTTTAGCGAGTAGGGCGTCGGCGGTTTCGGAGTGCATGTGGAGGTAGTTGTCGAGGTTGCGCTTGAGGATGTCGAGGACGTAGGTTTTGAGGAGTGGCGAGTCGTTGGAGCCGTCGACCTTGTTGGGTTCGAGGTGTGTGGAGCCGAGCTTGGTTTTTGTTTGAGCCTCGAAGACGGGTTCTTGGATGCGGACGCAGAGGGCGCAGACGAGTCCCTGTCGGATGACTTCAGGGGAGTAGTCTTTCTTGATGAAGTCCTTGACGACGCGTGCGTAGGCTTCGCGGAAGGCGCTCTGGTGAGTGCCGCCCTCGGTGGTGTGCTGGCCGTTGACGAAGGAGTAGTAGTAGTCGTTGGATTGGCCGTTGACGTGGGTGAAGGCGGCTTCGAAGTCGCCCTCTTTGATGTGGATGATGGGGTAGAGGGGGTCGGACTGGAGGTTGTTCTCGAGGAGGTCGAGGAGTCCGTTCTTGGAGTAGTAGCGGCGGTCGTTGTAGTACATGGTGAGGCCGCGGTTGAGGTAGCAGTAGTTCCAGATGCGGCGTTCGACGTATTCGGAGATGAAGTGGTAGTTGCCGAAGAGCTTGCTGTCGGGGATGAACTCAACCAATGTGCCATTGGTTGAGTCAGTGGGTAGTGGGTGGTGGGTAGTGGGTAGTATTTCTGTAATGCCACTGTCGTTGGTGAGTTTGCCTTCGGAGAATTCGGCGATGCGGGTTTTGCCGTCGCGGATGGCTTGCACTTTGAAATAGCTGCTGAGGGCGTTGACGGCCTTGGTGCCCACGCCGTTGAGGCCCACGGACTTCTGGAAGACTTTGCTGTCGTATTTGGCTCCGGTGTTGAGTTTGCTGACGGCTTCGACGAGTTTGCCGAGTGGGATTCCGCGGCCGTAGTCGCGGATGGAGACCTTGCGTTCGGCGAAGTTGATTTTCACTTCGATTTTCTTGCCGAAGCCAGAGGTGAATTCGTCGATGGCATTGTCGATGACCTCTTTGATGAGGACGTAGATGCCGTCGTCGTGTGAGGAGCCGTCGCCGAGTTTGCCGATATACATACCGGGACGGAGGCGGATGTGTTCCATGTCCTCGAGGTGGACGATGGAGTCGTCGTTGTAGTCGATGGGATTGGTGTTGAGTAGGTCTGTTTGCTCCATGATATCAGTGTTCAGTGTTTAGTGGGTAGTTGATTATTCTTCATCGAGTTTCATTTCGGATGTGATGGTGTAGCCTGTTTTTTCGCCGTCGGAGACGGGTTGGCCAGTGAGGATGGTGAACTGGCTTTCGCTGACTCCTTGCTCGACGAGGTAGCGGCGTACGATGCCGTTGCGGAATTCGTATCCGCGGGCCACGGTGTCGTTGGCGGGGGCGGGCATGTGCTGTTCGAGGGTGAAGTGGACGAGGGAGTCGGACTTGGCGATGGTGGCGAGGTCGCCGAGGATATGGTAGTGCTCGGAGGTGAGTCCGCGCTGGCCGGGTTCGATTTCGATGAATTCGAGGTTGTCGTTGCCGAATCCGAAGACGTTACCCAGTGCGCGGACGGGCGAGGTGGCCACTTTGACGAGCAGGTTGCCGAGGGTCTTCCATACGATTTTCATGTAGCTGAACTCGGGGCTGTCGATGTTTCCCGCGACGGGGATATCGAAGAGAATCTTGTCGTCCTTGTCTTTGAGGATGTAGAGGGCGGTTTTGAGAGGCAGCTTCTGCTGAGGCTCGATGTCGCTGCGACGGCTGCCGACCTTGGCTTTGTAGATGTCGATTTTGTTTTTGCCGTTGAGGCTGCTGTTCTTGATGGTGTTGTGCGAGGTGAGGCCGAAGATGCCATCCTCGATGGGTTGGCCGGTGTAGTAGACCGACCATGGTGAGAACTGCCTCATGTCGAGACCTTTGATGGAGATGAAGATGTCCTGATGCTGTTTCCAATGGTCGATGTCGCCGGTCCATTTCACCATCAGATGGCCTCCGCCGGGCAGGGTGGCGCGGAGTTTGGCGTTGTTGCTGCCGCTGAGGGTGAGGTCGGAGGCTTCGATATTGAGGTCGGTGATGGGGAAGGTGAAGAGGTCGGGGAGGGTGTGGTCGTTGTAGGTGAGGTTGCCGTTGGTGACGGCGAACTCGTGGACGGTCAAGTTGAGGGGACTTCCGGTGGTGTTGGTGTTGGTGTCTTCGGGTTCTTCGGGTTCTTCGGAATTGACGGGTTCTTCGGAATTGACGGGCTCTTCGGAATTGCCAGATGTTTTTATCAGGCCGTCGATGGTGCTGTGGTCGGCCCATTGGTCGTAGCGGGCGGTGAGGCCCTCGAGGCGTAGGCTCTGGATGTCGTAGTTGTTGGCGTCGAGGTTGATGTTGTTGACGGCGATGTCGAGCCGTTGCCATCCAGCCACCTGGCCGTTGTTGTCCTGCAGGTCGACTTCCGACACCGTCACGGTGCCGCCGATGCGGCTCTTGGTGATTTCGCTGACGTTGCCAGAGGCTTTGAGGTGAAGGTCGAGTTTGCCGCTGAGTTTCTGGTAGTTGAGGATGTCGGAGAGGATGGGCGCCAGGTTGTCGAATTTGAATTTCTCGAGTTTGACGGCGAGGTCGTAGGTGCCCTGTTGTTCGTGGTAGCTGCCGGCGATATTCAGGTGACCGCCTTTGGCGAAGGCGATATTGAGGCCACCCTCGCTGGCTTGGTCTCCGCCCAATTCCAGATTGGGAACCAGGAGGTTGATGTCGGGCAGGTGCCACTGTTTGTTTTCGCCGACGTCGTTGTAGTGGATTTGGGCGTGGCTGAGGCGTATGTTGTGGAGTTTGATGAGCCAGTCGCTCGGGGTGGTGTCCTGCACCTCCTCGGTGGTGTCGGAGGCGAAATGGTCGAGCATGGTTTGGAAGTTAAAGTCCTCGCCACGCTTGACGATGTTGACATTGAGTCCCGAGAGGGTGATGTGCTCGAGTTCGACGGTATGGCTGAGGAGTTTGAAGAGGCTGGCTTTGGTGTCGAGGGTGTCGAAGCGGGCGAAAACATCTTTCCCGTTGTCTTCGTAGAGGGTGAGGCCGAGGATGGCAACATGGCCGTTGTAGACGTTGATGGTGACGTCGTCGACATGCACCTCGCGGCCTACCAGCTCCTTGCCGTGACTGTTGATGTAGCTTTTGGCGATGGGTGACAATAGCAGTGTGGCCAGGATGATGAGTGCCAGCAGGATGCCTATTGTCCACAGGACTATTTTCCAAACACGTTTCATATATATTATTATATATGACAGACAACGACAAGGTGTTGTCTTTATTGTGTTGTTTTTGGCCTTTTTTTGAAAAAGTTTCGCCTTGTCACAATATTTTTTTCATGGTGGCGTTAAAGAGAAAAATGAAATAAACGATGAAAAAGATAAGTACGAGAGTCTTTATACTTTTGACTGCCGCGATTATGGCGGTTGGATGCAGCAAGCCAGAGGAGCCCGCGGTTCCGGAGGTTAAATTGGTCGGTGTATGGAAAGCCCCGTTTGAGACGTGTGAGGGGATGATGGAGGATTTTGCCGGCAAGAAGCTGACAATTAATGCGGACCACACGGGTTCCTTCCATTACCTCTCGTTTGCCAACTGGAAAATCGAGGGCGACCAGCTGACGTTCAGCAATTACTTCGAGCAAGATGCGAGACGTCACCTTGAGTTGCTGCGCTATACCATCAGCAATTATGCCGATACGGCCATGCTTCTCACGGGTAAATATATGTATATCGTGGGAGACAGCGTCTATCAGGAGGCTGACATGAGTGGGCTGTTTAGTAGGGAGAGGTAGTAGTCGGCGAAGTTTCTTTATTCGTAGAAGTGCATCTCTGTGAGGTACTTGTACACCGGTTCGGTGAGCAGGTAGCGTACGTCTTTATGTGCCGCGATTTGCTGTCGGATGTAGCTGGAGGAGATGTCCATCATGGGCACGTCGACCATTGTCACGCTGGGGTGTGAGGCGAGTTCGCAATGCTCGGAGCCGGGACGGGGATAGACGAGGAGGCGGTAGTGGTCGAGGATATACTGGTAGTTGCGCCATTTCTTGAATGTGTAGAGGTTGTCGCTTCCCATGACGAGGCAGAACTTCCGGTCGGGGTATTTTTCCTGTAGTGCGGCGAGGGTGACCACCGTGTAGCTGGGGATGGGGAGGTGCATCTCGATGTCGCAGACTTTCAGACGGTAGTTGTCGTCGATGGCCCGCTGCACCATCTGCAGGCGGTGGTGGTCGGCGAGGAGGGAGGCGCGTTCTTTCAGCGGGTTCTGTGGCGAGACGACAAGCCACACCTCATCAACGCCCTCCAGCTGGAGTATGGTATTGGCGATGATGAGGTGCCCGACATGAATGGGATTGAAGGAGCCAAAAAAAAGAGCGGTGCTCTTTTTTTTAGTGGGTAGTGGGTAGTGGGTAGTGGGTAGCATACTACAACTATTTCTCTGAAGGTAGGGTGTTGGCAAGGGAGGATGTGTAGGTAGTATGCCCCATATGCTACACACTACCCACTATCCACTACCCACTAATAATATTTATACGCTGTCTCGACTTTGATGTGGCGGAGTTTTGTGCCTTTGAAGGTGTAGATTTCGGCTACTTCGCCGGCGCCGGAGATGATTTTCAGCACCTGCACGTCGGCGGTGTATGACTTGGGATATTGTTTGAAGAAGACCTTGAAGACATCATCTTTCGACATGCCCACATGCAGTCCGTTGGCCAGCACCACTTCGGGGTCGTTGATGCGTCCTCCGAGGAGCTCCACCTTGCGTGTCCAGATGGAATAGAAGAGGTCGAGGTAGCTGTCGTCGAGGCGTTTGATGCGGTTGACGCTCACTTCCATGGAGTCGAAGTAGCGGCGATAGTCGCTCTCGCGGTACCAATGCAACTTATTGTCGGTCATGAAGTATTCGATGGAATCCCATTGGCCGAAGGGGTAGATGACTTGGCTCGACAGCGAGTAGACGGTCATGGTGTCGGCATATACCTTGATATCTTTAATCTGGTATTCAGGGCGGCTGAAACTCATCATGCGCATGGCTTTGGCGCGTGATGCCACTTGCTGTGAGAAAGCCATGGAACTGCATAGCACCAAGGCTGCTAAGGTCAGTATTCGTTTCATTTTTACAGAATAAATTTATAATGTAACGCGGGATGCAATTATTTATTGCATCCCGCATCACTTTTTTTGTATTTATTCTATATCGGATATAGAATTGTGGCAATTTACTTCGTCACGCTGAGGCGCTGGGTGGCAGTGCCGAGGTCAGTGGTGACGGTGATGAAGTAGATGCCGGCGGAGAGGCTGCTGACGTTGAGCTCAAGGATGTCGGCGTTGACATTCTCGCTGCCCATGACTTTGCGACCCAGGGCGTCGACCATCTCATAGCTGCGGATGGTGCTCTCGGTGGTGACGTAAGCCATCTCGGTGGTGGGGTTAGGATAGGTGACGACCTTCATGCTGGCCTGCACATCGCCGATACCGGCGGTGGGGTCGGTGCCTTCGAGGAGGTAACCGGTCTTGGTGGCGTTGGCAATACGGCAGTTGTTGACATTGCTGGTGTAGTTGTTGACGAAAGCGGCTGCCCAGCAGTTGTTGGCTTTGAAATTGGTGGGCAGAGTGTAGGTGAAGGTCTTGCTGAAGGTGCTGCCAGCGGTGGTGCTGGTGATGGCAGTAGCATCGCCCCAAACATCGGTGACGCAGGCGCGGATAACGTGGTTGTGCTCATACTGGCCGCTGGCGCCGGACTGAGTGCCCATGATGTGATCCTGCATGATGTAAACGGTGATACGAGGGCTGTCGAAGGTCATATCGCTAATGAAGGAGCCATTGACGGTGAGGCTCAGCTGGCGGGACTGTGCGTCATAGTTCACATCGCTGATGTTCACGCTCACATAGGCGGGGGTGGAAATGGCATTACTGATGACTTGGGCTACATCTTCGCCGGGGAAGAAGACAGGACCTGGGTCGTTGTCGGTGACGAAAGCCTGGTTACGATCAAGCATGATAGCGGGAGCGTAGGTACTGCCACCGTCATTGTAGAAACGCAGCATCTGGTTGGATTCGGTGATGGTCATGTCGTCGGTGTAGTATCCCACATGGTGGGCAATCCAAACCACGCGGTCTTCCTGGCCGTTGACAGCAGCCTCGAGGCGATCGTGGGCGGGAGGACAGTTGGGACAGCGGGCGGTGGTGAAGTGCTCGAGCACGGTGTTGCGCAAGGCGGTGGTAGAGGGATCGTAGACGTTGGTCTCGCAGCTGGTGCTGTTGTCGGTTGCATCGGGGTCGGTGTCGTTGTTGGGGTTGCTCACGGTGAGGTTGATAAGGGCAACGCCGAGGTCAAGCACCTGGACGGGGACGGTGCAGGTGTGGGTAGTGAAGGGGGCTACGTCGATGCCAGCCACACTGAGGGTCTGCTCGTCGCCACCGTTGACGGTATAGGCAATGTCGAAAGCGGCCAGAGGAGCGGAACCTTCGTTGCGCACGGTGAGAGACACGTTGCAGAGGCCACCCTGAGAAGTATAGGCGGGAGCAGCGGCGCTAACGGCAGAAATGCCGTTGGCAGGAATCACTTTCACTTCGACATCGTCGACAAAGGTGTAGTAACCGTCGCCATAATTGACGAAGGCAATGTAGATGTTCTGACCGGCATAGCTGTCGAGGTTAACCATCACGGGGTTCCAGCCATTGCTGTAGGTGGTGCCATCCATGACGACATCCAGCACCTGGGTGAAATCGGTTTTGTTGGTGCCAGTGGTGGAAACCATGATGCGTATTTTCTCGGGGTAGGAGGTGGTGTAACCCCAAAGGTTGGCGGTCAAGCTATAGCCAGAAGAGGGAACGGTGATGGCGGGGGTGATGAGCCAACGGTCGCAGTCGTTGCCCTGGGGCTCGGTCCAGGAGATGGAGACGGCGGCATAGTTGCCATCCTGACTGACTTGGGCCACCTGCCAGCTCTGGTTGTAATCAGAGTAGTTGTCACTGTTTACCAGTTCGTCGGCAATGACAGTCCATCCAGTGGGCATTGAACCACCCTGGAAGTCCTCCGAGAAGGCGGTCTGAGCGTGTGCGGCCATGCCGAAAGTCAGCGCGGCAGCAAGAAATAATAATGTTTTCTTCATAATAATATGTGTTTGTTTGTTATTATTTTCAAAATGCAAAAATACACATATTTTTTGATATGATACAATTTTTTTTCAAAAAATCTTTTTATTTTCGTAATTTTGCAGCATGAATTACGCCACTATTATTGCCAATCGGCTGAATGTCAACCAGCGTCAGGTTGAGAAAACTATAGAACTGCTAGAGCAGGGAGCCACGGTGCCCTTTATAGCGCGATACCGCAAGGAGGCCACTGGCGGTCTCAACGAGGTGCAGATTGCTGCCATCCGCGACCTTCTGCTGCGTCTCAAAGAGCTCGACAAACGTCGCGAAGCCATCCTCGCCTCCATCGAGGAACAAGGAAAGCTTACTCCCGACTTGCGTCAGCAGATTGAATCTGCAGAGACCCTCACCGACCTCGAGGACCTCTACCTGCCCTACCGTCCTAAGCGCCGCACCCGTGCTACTATCGCTATTGAAAAAGGCTATGAGCCTGTGGCAGATGCTATTATGCGTGGTCGATGGGATGGTTGGGATGAGGAAGCATTGGCAGGGGCTCGTGATATTATTGCCGAACGCATAAGTGAGGATGCTGCCGTTCGTAACCGAGTCCGTAACGTTTTCCGTCGCAGGGCGTTCCTTACTTCTGGTTTGGCCCGTGGGGTAGACCCCGAAGACGAGAAGGTGGGCAAATTTGAGTCGTGGCTGGATTGGAAAGAGCCCATCAACCGGGCCCCCTCGCACCGCATCCTCGCCCTATTCCGCGGCGAAGAGGCCGGCGTGCTCAAAGTGCATGTGAAACCTGAGAAGGACGACGAATGTATAGAGGCGATGACCTCCCGTATCCGTCCGCAAGGCAGCGCTGGCGAACAATACGAGCTCGCTGTCGTCGACAGTTACAAGCGCCTTGTCGGTCCTTCAATCGAGAATGAGTTTCGCAACTTGTTGAAAGAAAAGGCCGACCGTGAGGCCATCCGTGTCTTCGCCGAAAACCTCCGCCAGCTCCTCCTGGCCGCCCCCATGGGACAGAAGCGCACCCTTGCCATTGACCCGGGTTTCCGTACTGGCTGCAAGGTGGTCTGTCTCGACGCCCAAGGGCAGCTGCTTCACAATGAGACTATCTATCCCTTTACCTCGGTACGCGAGGAACGTGCTGCGGTGAACAAACTCGAGGCATTGGTCGAAGCCTTCCAAATCGAAGCCATCGCCATAGGCAATGGCACTGCCGGCCGCGAGACCGAGGAGGTGGTGCAGCGCTGTCGCTTCAACCGCAAGGTGATAGCCGTCTCTGTCAGCGAGGCTGGTGCCAGCGTCTACAGCGCCAGCGAGGTGGCCCGACGCGAATTCCCCGACTATGACGTCACTGTGCGCGGTGCTGTCAGCATCGGACGCCGCCTGATGGACCCCCTCAGCGAGTTGGTGAAGATAGACCCCAAGAGCATCGGAGTGGGTCAGTATCAGCACGATGTGGACCAGAAGATGCTTGCCGAGAGTTTGGGCGACACCGTGGAGAGTTGTGTTAACAGTGTGGGTGTGGAACTCAATACCGCCAGTCGCGAGTTGCTCAGCTATGTCAGTGGCATTGGACCTGCGTTGGCCGACAAGATTGTGGCACATCGCAACAAGAATGGTGCTTTTGTATCGCGTGAGGCATTGCACGACGTGAAAGGCCTCGGCGACAAAGCTTTTGAGCAGTGTGCCGGTTTTCTGCGTGTGCGCGAGTCAAGCAATCCCCTCGACCGCAGTGCCGTCCACCCCGAGCGCTATGCGCTGGTGGAAAAGATGGCGCAATCGGTGGGTTGCGATGTGGAGACGTTGATGAAAGACAAGGAGTTGCGTTCAAAGATTGTGCTCGCCGATTTTGTTACTTCCGACTGCGGCATGCCCACCCTCCAAGATATCATGAAGGAACTGGAGAAGCCGGGCCTCGACCCCCGTGCCAAGTTTGAGGTGTTCGAGTTCGACAAAAATGTCACCCGTAT
The DNA here is from genome assembly GCA_902776365.1 of uncultured Bacteroidota bacterium. GTDB lineage: Bacteria > Bacteroidota > Bacteroidia > Bacteroidales > P3 > Colimorpha. The sequence goes on from CACYPU010000002.1 coordinate 176,140, forward strand.
TGAGGATGTGAAAGAGGGAATGGTACTTCCTGGCATCGTTACCAACATCACCGCCTTCGGCGCCTTTGTCGATATTGGAGTGCATCAGGACGGACTTGTCCATGTCAGCCAGATGGCTGATCGCAGGGTTAACGACCCCAACGAAGTGGTCCACCTCCATCAGCACTTGAAAGTCAAGGTGCTGGAGGTGGACCTTCGTCGTCATCGCATCAGTCTTACTCTAAAACTATAAACGGCAGTCGGGCCTGCAGGCCTGAAGCTTCACTGATGTAAAGCATCTCACGTTCGAAGCGAGAGAGGGGTTGCGGATGTGTTATCTTCGCCCCAGTGAAGTATTTCCATGCCAGCCGCATCTTGGCCACAAGATTTATATCATCATCCTCTTGCTCTCCCATGAGCAGGCTGAGTTGTTCCCAGATGTCTTTCTCCTCGGGAAGCACTTTTATTCGGTAGTTTGTGAGTTTTGCTTTTTCGGCTGCGATGCTGAATGCCAAGTCAAGACCTCCAAGGGTGTCCACCAGTCCGAGTTCCTTGGCGTCGGCACCTGTCCAAACCCGTCCGCGTGCGATGGAGTCAACGGCGTTGTAGTCCATATGACGACCTTCTGCCACACGTCCCACGAAGACCTTATAGAAGTCTTCCACGTTGCGGTTCATCATATTGAGGGCGGTGGGGGAGAGAGGACGCATGACAGAGAGACTTGCAGCGTTACTGTTGGTGAGCACGGTGTCGGTGGTAAGTCCGAGTTTGTCCTTGAGTCCTTTGCCGACATTGGGGATGGTGGCGAAGACACCGATGGAGCCGGTGATGGTCGTGGGCTGTGCCACGATGACGTCGGCCATGCAGCTGATCTCGTAGCCTGCCGATGCGGCGAGGTCGCCCATGCTAATAATGACGGGCTTCTGTTTGCGAGCCTCCATTACGGCGTGAGTCATGCTTTCGCTGGCGGTGGCAGAGCCTCCGGGCGAATTGACACGCAGCACGATGGCTTTCACATCCTTGTCGTCCGTGGCTTTGCGCAGCGCCTTCACAATGTCGTCTCCGTAGACGGCGGTGTTCAAACCATCGGACTTGCCGTCGAGCACGTTGCCCTCGGCGTAGATGAGAGCAATGGCATCGCCACGTTTACGGTTGGCTTCGATGCGTCGGTTGCCGATGTATTTGTCAAGGTTCATGAGTTGGGTTCCTTGATACTTCTCTTTGAGGTAGTTGCGTACATCGGCCTCGAAGCACAGGGTGTCGACCAGTCTGGATTGCAATGCGTCGGTGGCAAGGTAACCCTCAAGATTGTCGGCTATTATGTTCAGCTGGGCTACGTCGATGTCTCGCGAAGCGGAGATGCCGTTGAGGGCGGTCTTCCAGATGCTTGTGATATAGGCACGGATTTGCTCGCGGTTGGCCTCGCTCATGTGGTTCATGGTATAGACTTCGCCGGCACTCTTATAGGAGCAACTTTCGGGTCGGATGAGTTGCATCTCCACACCCAGTTTGTCAAGTAAATCTTTGTAGTACATCACCTCGCCTCCTATTCCGCGGAAGTCTACCATGCCTGACGGATGCAGGCAGACCCGGTCGGCCGCCGAGGCTAGGAAGTAGCCTGTCTGCGAATAGGCGTCGGAGTAGGCTATCACTGGTTTGCCACTCTTGCGAAAATCGTTGAGGGCGTTGCGGAGTTCCTCCGTCGAGGCCCACGAAAGGGTGCCTGTCGAGGGGTCGGTAATCATGATGCCAGACACATTGGGGTCGTCCGCTGCAGCGCGGATGGCGTCCGTGGCGTCGACAAGGCCGATGGGATTGGTTTCGTCAAAAAGGTTCACCAGAGTTTCTTCGCCACGTTCGCCCGTGATGTCGGACAGGTTGAGTGTCAAGAAGGTGCCTTTTTTCACTGGCGTGGCCATTTCGTCTCCCAGATTGCCGATGGACAATACCAGCATCATGAGGAAGACGAAAGACAGAACGGCACCGATGGCAGATACTATCAGCACGCCCAAGGCGCTGGCCAGCATCGTTTTTCCGAAGGATAAGGGTTTCTTTTCCATAGTTTAGGTATTAAAAAAGGCCCCGTGCGTCAGCACGGGGCCATAAAACGAAACGTTAGAGTTTGTCGTTCGAGCCAAGGACATTCACAATCTTGTGGATGTACATCTTCTTCATGCTTTCGCGGGCAGGTTTCAGGTACTGGCGCGGGTCGAAGTGGTCGGGGTGCTCGGCCATGTGCTTGCGGATGGCGGCGGTCATGGCGAGGCGGCTGTCGCTGTCGATGTTAATCTTGCAGACGGCACTCTTGGCGGCCTTGCGAAGCTGTTCCTCGGGGATACCCACGGCGGCTTTCAGGGCGCCACCGTTGGCGTTGATGGTGTCGACCTCGTCCTGCGGCACGCTGGAGGAGCCGTGGAGCACGATGGGGAAGCCGGGGAGCTTCTTCTCGACGGCTTCGAGGACGTCGAAGGCCAGGGGAGGAGGCAGCAGACGGCCGGTCTGCGGGTCGACGGTGCACTGCTCGGGTTTGAACTTGTAGGCGCCGTGACTGGTGCCGATGCTGATAGCCAGGGAGTCGCAACCGGTACGGGTGGCGAAGTCAATGACCTCCTCGGGTTTGGTGTAGTGGCTCACCTCGGAGGCTACCTCGTCCTCCACGCCGGCCAGCACGCCGAGTTCGCACTCGACGGTGACATCGAACTGGTGGGCATATTCCACCACCTGACGAGAGATTTTGATGTTCTCTTCATAGGGCAGTGCGCTGCCGTCGTACATCACGCTGGAGAAGCCCATGTCGATGCAGCTCTTGCAGGTCTCGAAGCTGTCGCCGTGGTCGAGGTGAAGCACAATCTGGGGGTTGGGGCAACCCAGCTCCTTGGCATACTCGACGGCGCCCTCGGCCATGTAGCGCAGGAGGGTGGGGTTGGCGTAGTCGCGGGCACCCTTGCTGACCTGCAGGATGACGGGACTCTTGGTTTCGACAGCGGCCTGAATGATGGCCTGCATCTGCTCCATGTTGTTGAAGTTGAAGGCGGGGATGGCATAGCCGCCATTAACGGCTTTCTTGAACATCTCGCGGGTGTTCACGAGACCGATTTTCTTGTAATCTACCATAGTTATTAATTTTGAATTATTATATTTGAATGCTGAATTATTGTTTTTCGTCAAGTCCTTTCAGGTAATTCTTTGCGCGCTCGGCAAATTCGCCGTCGTCAATTTTAATAATTTTCTCAAGGTATTTGCGCTCGTTTTTGGTGTCGCCGAGAATATGGTAGGTGTCGGCGATGTTGCTGAGGACGATGGCGTCTTTCGGGGCCACTTTCTCGGCGGACAGGAGCCATTTCAGCGAGTTCTGTCGGTCTTCTACCAACTGGTAGGTGACAGCCATGATGTTCATGCTGTATGCATCTGTGGGGAAGATGTGCAGCATGTGTTCGGAAATGCCGCGCAGCAGGTCCAGATGGGTGACGAAAGTGAGGCTGTCGGGCGAGTTCTGGATGGCTTCGAACAGGCTGCTCTCATAGTCCAGGATGCCTTCGATGAGGATGGTGTCGATGGGAGCACCGCCATCGGGGAAGACCATGGTCTTACGATGTTTCTCCGCGTAATCGAGGGTGGCGTGGATGGCGTCGGCAAAAGCGTTCCACCAGCGCAACTTCCTCAACAGATGAATCTTGCCGTAGTGCATATCCAGACGTTCGGGATAGAGAGAGAGGCCCTTGTTGATGATGGCCAGACCCGAATCGGCGATGCCTTCGTCCCAGTTCTCAATGAAATACATGTATCCTGCCACCTCGCCGGTGCTGTCGGAGAGGGTCATGATGTCGCCCACCACATGTTCGCTTTCATCAGGATAAACGGTCGAGCTGGTCATGCCCGAGAAAAGCAGGGCTCGGCTGAAGTAGAAGTTGTACTCCGCGACGTAGCGCTCAGCACTTTGGTCACCCGAGGCACGAATCTCGCCGATGGTGGTGGCCATGGCGGCACTATCGTCCTCTTGGAGTGCCTCATAGAAGCGGTCATAGACCCCCTGCGCCGTGGTGAAACCACAAACGGCAGTGAGTAGTGCGATGGAGAAGAAACGTTTCATTTCCCGCTGTTTTGAATTTGCAAAATTACGAAAAAAAAATCAACTGACCAAATTTTCAATTCTCAATTTTCATTTTTCAATTTGAAAGATGCCAAAGACGGCAGCCCCGCTGCCGGTCATGGAGGCGTAGAGGGCTCCGCGGCGGTACATCTCCTCCTTCAGTTCCGCAATGGCTGGATGCGCAGGGAAAACTGAAGCCTCGAAGTCGTTGACAATGAGGTTGCGCCATTCCTCGACGGGTTTCTTTATCGTCTCCCGCAAGTTGGGCCGTGTCGCGCCGAACAGGTCGTGGTTTAGGCCGGCGTAAGCTTCTTTCGTCGACACATGCTCCCCTTCGGGAATCTCAATTTGAATTGAAAATTGAGAATTGAGAATTGAGATTTCGTGAAGTGACTCTAACTGGTCACCGATGCCAGTGGCAAAAGCGGGGCGGTTCTGGATGAAGAAAGCACAGTCGGCACCGAGTTTGGCGGCACGTTGCTCCAATTCGGCGGTACTCAACTCCAAAGAGAACATCTCATTGAGCATCTTCAGCGTGAAGGCGGCGTCGCTGCTGCCGCCACCAAGGCCTGCACCGAAGGGGATGTTCTTCTTCAGTCGGATGCTCACGGCAGGGATGTTAAACTCCTCATGCAGAAGCTTCCAGGCATTCATACAGAGGTTGTCTTCGGGGGCGTTGTCAAGGGCGATGCCGTCTTGGGACATAGTGGGTAGTGGGTAGTGGGTAGAGGGTAGTATTTCCAGCTCGTCTCGGAGGTCGCTGACTGGAAGGAAGATGGTCTCCAGGTCGTGGTAACCGTCCGCCCGCTTGCCCACCACGTGCAACCCCAGGTTTATCTTACAATTCGGAAAAGAAATCATGGCATATCATTTGTCTTGTATTCCCTTGCACTCCTCGCATTCCTTCGTACTCCCCAATTTGTCATAGGCTCGTATGATGTCGGTGACTAAACGGTGGCGAATCACGTCGCAGTTATCGAGCTGAATAATTTCGATGCCCTTCACGTCCTTAAGAATCTGTGTAGCTTGCATCAAGCCGCTCTGCTGGTGGCGTGGCAGATCCACCTGGGTCAGGTCACCGGTGATGACGAATTTGGCGTTGCGTCCCATGCGTGTGAGGAACATCTTCAGCTGTGCCGAGGTGGCGTTCTGAGCTTCGTCGAGGATGACGAAGGCGTTGTCCAGTGTGCGGCCGCGCATGAAAGCCAACGGCGCTATCTCTATCGTGTTGTCCTCCATATAGGAGAGCAGTTTCTGCTGAGGTATCATATCGCGCAGCGCGTCATAGAGGGGTTGCAGGTAGGGGTCGAGCTTGTCGCGCAGGTCGCCCGGCAGGAAGCCCAGGTTCTCGCCGGCCTCCACGGCGGGACGGGTCAGGATGATACGGCGTATCTCCTTGTTCTTCAGCGCGCGGACGGCCATGGCTACGGCGGTATAGGTCTTGCCGGTGCCGGCGGGGCCGATGGCGAAGACCATGTCGTGCTCGTAGACACTCCGCACCAGCCGTTGCTGGTTGGGGGTGCGGGCCTTGATGAGCAGGCCGTTGCGGCCATGCACCAGCACTTCGTCGCTCACCTCGGCCTCGGGACTACCTCCGCCGCTCTCCATGATGCCCATGATGGCGTTCTCCGTCAGGCGGCCGAACTTGTCATAGTAGGTCATCATGGCCTGCAACTTGCCGTCGAACCAGGCGATGTCTTCCTCACTGCCGATGGCTTTCAGCATCTCGCCGCGTGCCACCAGCTTCAGCTTTGGGAACAGCATCCTCACAAAGTCCAGCATCCGGTCATTGGTGCCCCAAAAGCGCGCATAATCAAGCTCTTCTAGCGAAAAAATCTTCTCAGTAGTGGTATCTATCATGCTGCAAAAATACGAAAAAACTCTATAATGTTATTTTACTAATTCGTTTGCTATCAATTCCGCCTGTTTCAGCACCGTCTCGGTGGCCAATGCCTGCATGTCGGGCGGGTAGCCATACTTGCGCAACAACCGCTTCACCGCCACTTTCATCTTAGCCCTTACGTTCTCCTTGATGGTCCAGTCGATGGTGCTGTTCTTACGAATGGTCTCGGTGAGTACCACAGCCAGCTCTCGCAGCTTGTCCTTGCCCATCAACTCGCGGGCACTCTCGTTGTCGGCTACGGCGGTATAGAAGGCGTATTCGTAGGTTTCCAGCCCCATCTCCTGTGCCGCGCTGTCGCTGGCCACTATCTGTTTGCTGAGTTTGATAAGCTCGTCTATTACCTCGGCGGCGGAGACTATTTTATTGTGGTAACGTGTGATGGAGCCGTCGAGCATCTCCATCAACGTGCGACTCTCTACGAGGTTGTATTTCGACCGTGCCTTGATTTCATCTTCTAGCAACTTCCGTAGAACTTCAAGAGCGATATTCTTGTGTTCCATGCCTTTCAACTCCATCAGGAATTCCTCAGAGAGGATGGAAATATCGGGTTTCTTGATGCCGGCGGCATCGAAGAGGTCTATCACCTGTTCCGACACCAGCGCTTGGTCTATCACCTGCCTAATGGTGGTCTCAATCTCCTCGTTGGTGTGTCCGCCGCCTTTGGCATCGAACTTGCACAGGCGTGCTTTCACGGCTTGGAAGAAAGCCACTTCGTCTTTTACATCCATTGCCTCCTCATTCGGAATAGCCAATGCGAAAGCCTTTCCCAAGGAGGTTACCTCGTTGACAAACCTTATCTTGCCGTCTTCGAGTCCGAGGATGAAATCTTCGGCTTTGAGTATCCACGACAACTTGCCTTTGGTGTCGGAAGAGAAATATTGCGGCCATTCTAACCCGTGCAGCATCTGTTCCACCACCTCCAGCTTCTCTTTCATCAGTTCCACCGCCTGTGACTGCTGCTGTGTGGGGTCGCCCTTGCCGCCGCTGTCGGAATAGAACGAAAGCGCTTTCTTCAGGTCAGCAGCGATGCCGAGGTAGTCCACCACCAAGCCGCCGGGCTTGTCCTTATAGACGCGGTTCACGCGGGCAATGGCCTGCATCAGATTGTGGCCCTGCATGGGCTTGTCGATATAGAGGGTATGCAGACAGGGCACGTCGAAGCCCGTGAGCCACATGTCGCGCACTATCACCATTTTCAACTCATCATCAGGATCTTTCATCCTTTCGGCTAGCAGATGGCGGTCGGCCTTGGTGGTATGGTGCTTGGCAATGGCGGGACCGTCGGAGGCCGAGGTGGTCATCACCACCTTCAACGCTCCTTTGCGCAGGTCGTCGCTGTGCCATTCGGGCCGCAGCTTGATGATTTTGTCGTAGAACTCCACGGCAATCCTGCGGCTCATGGCTACAATCATGGCTTTGCCCTCGAATACTTGCTGGCGTGCCTCGAAGTGTTCCACGATGTCGCGGGCGATGTTCTTCACACGGTTGGGGCTGCCTATCAGGGCTTCCAGCTGTGTCCACTTGGCTTTGGCCTTCTGCACATCGTCCAGTTCCTTCACATCGAGTTCCTTGTCCAGTTCTTCCACCAGCTTGCGTCCTTCGGCGCTCAACTCCACCTTGGCCAGACGGCTCTCGTAGTAGATACGCACCGTGGCGCCGTCCTCCACCGCCTGTGCGATGTCATAGACGTCGATGTAGTTGCCGAAGACAGCGGGTGTGTTCTTGTCGCTCAGCTCGATGGGCGTGCCGGTGAAGCCGATATAGGTGGCGTTGGGCAGCGCGTCGCGCAGGTATTTGGCGAAGCCGTACTTGATTTCGGAGCCCACCACCTCGTCGGCTTCGTTGCGCACATCCTTGGTCTTGGCGCCGAAGCCATACTGAGTGCGGTGCGCCTCGTCGGCTATCACCACTACGTTGGTGCGGTCGGTAAGCCTGTCGTATATATTGCCCTCTTCGGGCTGGAATTTCTGTATGGTAGTAAAAACCACGCCACCCGACTGCACCGCAAGCAGACCTTTCAAATGTTCACGGCTATCCGCCTGCACGGGTGTCTGTCGCAGCAGTTGTTTGGAGGAGACGAAGGTCTCGAAGAGCTGGTCGTCGAGGTCGTTGCGGTCGGTGATGACCACGATGGTGGGGTTGTTCAGCCGCTGCACTATCTTGCCGGCATAGAACACCATCGACAGCGACTTGCCGCTACCCTGCGTATGCCATACTACACCGGCGCGGTGGTCGCCCGTATGCTGTTCACGCACTGTCTTGAAACCGAAGTTCTCCGGTGATTCGGCAGCCATCGGCATACTGCTGTTGATGCCCGAGGCCCTCAATGTGGACTCCACGGCTTTGTTGACGGCATAGTATTGATGGTAGGCCGCCAGCTTCTTCACCGTGGTGATAGTGATTTGGCCCGTGGCTTTGTCCTCGTGTTTGTCTTTTTCAAAGACGGTGAACGCCTGCACCAGGTCAAGCAGCGTCTCGGGGTTCAGCATCCCATTTAGCAGCACCTCCAACTCGCCTTTCAAGTGTGAGGCTATGGTCTCGCCATCTTCGCTTTTCCATGCGGTGAATCGGCTCAGTCCCGACGACAGGGTGCCAGCCTTGGCCTCCAAGCCGTCGCTGATTACGATGACCTCGTTATATCTGAACAGCATCGGTATTTGCTCCTTGTAGGTGCCTATCTGGTCGTAGGCCTTGGTGATGGTGGCCTCCTCGTCGGCGGCATTCTTCAGTTCCATCACCACCAGCGGCAAGCCGTTGACGAACAGCACCATGTCGGGCCGCAGGTTATGACCATTCTCTATGACGGTGAACTGGTTGACCACCGTGAACTCGTTGTTCCACGGGTCGTCGAAGTCCACCAGCCACACCTTCTTTCCGCGCTCCTCACCCTCTTCGTACACCGACACCGTCACGCCCTGTGTCAGCAGCTCGTGGAACTGCTCGTTGTCGGTCAGCAGATCGGTGGAGCCGATGCGCAGCACCATCTTGACGGCCTCGTCGAGCACCGCAGCAGGCAGCGACGGGTTGAGCCGCCGCACCGCTGCCTCCAGCTTTTCGCGCAGCACCACCTCGCCCAACGATGTCCGCATAGGCGACTGTCCGTCCGGCGCGATATCAGGGCCGTAGAGGTATTCATACCCACGGCTCTGCAGTATCTCGATGGTCATCTGCTCAATGTCCGATTCCGTCAGCTTGGTCATAAGTGCTATATGTTTAGTTTCCAATATCCGTTCTTGTCCTCGCCTATACGTATTAGAATACCCATTTCTTTCAATGCCGCAATATTTCGTGTAATAGTTGATCTGTCCACATCAAGAGTTGTTGCCATTTCATCGTATGTGGTATAAGGATTATTTCTTAGAATATCTATAATGGCAGCTTGTCTCTTAGTTATATTTACAGGTGCATTTACAGGTGCATTTACAGGTGCATTAAGCGGCTCACCTTTATGTTGCAGTACGGACTTATGTATCTCCTCCAGCATAAAGTCGATGAAGGGACCACACTCGCCCTGCTTGGTACTTTGGGCGATGGCGTCATAGTAGGCCTGCTGGTTGGAATAGACCATATTCTCCACAGGCAGGTGCGCAAAAGCAGGGTGCCAGCGGCTGAGGATGAGCGACTGCCACAGGCGGCCCATACGTCCGTTGCCATCGATAAACGGATGGATAAACTCGAACTCATAATGGAAGACACAGCTGCGCACCAACAGGTGGTCGTCGGCATTCTTCAGCCAGTCGAAGAGGTCGGACATCAGCCCATGCACCCTGTCGGATGGAGGGGCCATGTGTACCAGGCCGCTCTCGGAATAGACGCCTACGCCGCCCCTGCGGAAATGACCTGCGTCATCGGTCAAGGCGGACATCATCAGTCCGTGAGCCCGCAGTAGGTCGTCCATCGAGAAGGGGTCGAGCTTTTCAAACTCATCATACACCCGTATGGTGTTCTTCACCTCCTGAATCTCGCGGATGGGTGCCACCACCGTCTTGCCGTCAAGGATATCGGCCACCTCACTCTCCCGAAGACGGTTGCCCTCTATGGCCAATGAGCTATGGATGGTCTTGATACGGTTGGCCTTGCGCAGCCGCAAGGCATCGCTCTGCTCCATACGGATGGCAAACCGCTCCATCTGGGCGGCGATATCCGCCACCAGCCCCACTGCCTTCGCCGACAATGTGAAAGGTGGTTTGTATCCATTATATGTCTTTGTCTTTTTTTCAGCCATAATTGTTAGTCTCCCTTCTTCGATCCCTCTATGTGGGTTCTATGATCCTTCGGTGATGGTTCGGTGATATTCAACAAATAGGATTATGATTAATCCTATTTTTCTTGACCACCATCTGTTCCTCCTGTAATTCTTCTGATATATCTTTGCTTTCCTTTTCCGACTTTTTTCAGTTCCTCTTCTATTTGAGTATATTTTTTCTCTTTTTCTTCATTTCTCAACTTCATTTCTTCATATGTGCTAATCATTTTCTCTGCCGCTGGAATCATCTTATACCCTTTGCTCTGTATCTCTTTTGCAAAACTTACAAAATCATCCAAATTATAATTCAGTGTAAGAGCAGTTTTAGAGTCGTTCTTATCTGATTCATCACTATCGTTCGAATAAATCAATTCCTCATTCTTGGTCATTAATTCATGTATTTCCTTCTTTAACTCCCTTTTTAATCTAGGTAATTCTTTTCCTCGTAAATCAACACCTGACTCAATTAGAGATTTTATTTCCTCCCAACTCTGATTTACAGCCTCTGCCAAGAAGGGATTTCCTAATAGATTTACAATCGCTTTATTTGACGAATCAAACAAACCTATTTCTGACAATAATGCCACTAGCACTTTTGGTCTTGCCACTACAGAGCTATAGAGATTAACTTCTTTTGCACATCTTATTGCACGACTTGAACTTGTAACGAGATATGCGATTCCAAATAACATCTGATTATTTCTTTGGGGAATATTTTTATTGAGTTCTCTAGCCAATAGGTAAAGTTCAGCGTCAGTTTTTGCAATGCGCCAATTCTCCTCAGGAGTTCTATATGCAGCCTTGGGCGTTTTAATTGTTTCGTCGTATATCAACTGGGTTAGATTATCACAATCTACCTCGCTAATACTTACACTATCAATCAAGGACTCATCTCCAATCACAACACCTTTCGGAAGTCTATGTTCCATTACTTCTAACATAAAATTGTATTCATCAGTCTCATCATAAATATTTTGTATATAGGATGAGAATGTGTCATCTGAATACTCATTATCATTACGGAGAATATTAATATAATAATCTATAACAAAAACATTTGATAATTTTTCATATACCACAGTTTCATTTACAGCAGTAAAAGTATTCCTAAAATAATTGAAATTTCTTTTTGCGAAACTAGCATGAATGACAACTTCTTCTACTACACTCTTTGGTATATACACTTTACAACCATTATTTAACAACTCTTTTAGAAGGACTGTGTATATGTCACTAAACGGCCCGTATTTAACCATACAATTAAGGACAAAATCAGTATCCAAGATATACATCTTGCTTGCGAATGTTTTTTTCTGGAATCCTGCCAACATTGGATCCAATCTCATCAATTGAGTTCCAATATATGCTCTTGCCCATAATAAAATTGTTTGGAATTGTTCATCATTTGGCTTGCTTAGTATTTCTCCAAGTCCATACACAAGGCATTCACCCAAGTCAGGTTGGATGCTATCAGTAAGTATTTTTATCAGTTCTTTCTGACGTACCATCCCTGAAACAATATTATCTTCATTGATTGCCAGGTCTTGCCCATAATATTTGAAAAATAAATTCAATGTTTTTTGTATATTATTCCATATTTGTTTGATTTCACTATCACTTAAAGGTATTCCATCTGCAAGTTCTTGCATTTTTGTAATAATATCATTAATCAGGGCATTTGTTCGTTGTTCCATATGAGAAATGCCTTCCATCATCTCAGACTTTGCTTTCGTTGATGCTGAGATTTTTTCCTCTTCGTTACTTATAAGACCCTCCCTTTTCAATCTTTCTATCGATGCTCTTATCTGCGATTCGTCAATAATACAGCCAAATTCCTTATGGAATTCGTCAATAATTTCGCTTCGTGACAAACCACCCGAATATGTTGAAATTAATGACAATATGGATTTATCAAACAAGGATTTTTTTTGTGTTTTTTCTTTTAGCTTCGGAGAAAGTGAAAAAAGCAACGTGCTTTTAATCATCGAACTTGTTAGCAAACTTTCCCCATCTGTTGAGAAATAATTATTTTTCAAAAAATCCTCCTCTATTTGAGCTTTAATGTTGGGGAAGTATCTTGAAATAATATCTTTGTGTTCTCCTGTCACAAGAATAAATGTTGATAAATCAAATATCTGTAATGTCTTTGAATGCTCCATTCTGAATTTGCTTTCCAATCCCTTTATGCTATTTACAGATTGTGAAGTCACAAAAACCAGTTCATCAAATACAACATTATTATCATTTAATTTTTTTACGGTAGCTTTTATTTTTGCATTTGAATCCTTCTGCATTGTAAACTGGAATACTCGGCTTATTTTTGTTTCGTCCTGATAAATTTCAGAACTTATAGCATCAACACCATCATCTTTAATGCCACCGACTTTTCTTATTCGAGGAAATCCGTAATATCCCATAACCTCCAAACACAACTGCTCGAATTTAAAGAAATCAGTATAATTACTTAATGCAAGTTCAATTATATCCATATTATATAATTTAATATTATTCACTATATTTAATATTATCCGATTTTCACTTCGCCTAACATCAGTCTAGGCAGTAATGCATCGCGTTGTGCAGACAGCGCGAGTATCTGTTGTTTATTTGCATTTATTTTATCAAAATAAGGTTTTACTTGGTTGTTGAAGTCAATAACAACTTTTTCATCTGTTGGTACATTCCAGTCCATCTCATAAAGCGCTGCCTTATAGTTTAGGTTGTGTATTCCTGAACTACCATTCTCTAAGTTGAAGAATTCGCCCTGCTTGTGTAGATAACGGAAAAAACAATAAACAAAGAATGTGTGTCTTTCATCAACTCGTAATAATCTACAAAAGTTTGAAAACACAATAGGGTAATCGAACAATTGCTTTACTCCTTCATTAATATATGCAACTCTGCCTGTGGAGCAAGTATCCGTACCGCCAGATATTTCTAGGATAATATCTCCATTGTTCGGCTTGATTTTCTCGTATTTGCTTGGCTTTACATATCGAAGAGGTGTTCTTGTCGCAATCCCGTCATTCAAGTCAGCAACATCCGCACCCCTTAGGCATCGTACTGGCATACCGCTCTCACCTTCAGGTGTCTCCGTTCCCCATTCTCCACCTATTGTTTCAATAACATAGTCTCCCAGTTTGCCTTCTTTCCAGGTGGGGTCGGGGTTTTCGATGAAGTAGTGGCGGAAGAGGGTTTCGGCGAGGGCTTCAAGGGTCGCGTTCTCCCGATTCAACAAATCTATCTTGTCATCCAACGAACTCAACACCCCCGCAATCCGATTCTGCTCGTCAAGTGGCGGCAATTTTAAAACAATATTTTCAAAATCACTTTTATTCACAATAGGAACAGCTGTCCCATCCCCACCTAATACTCTCAATGTATCATAAGCATTCAAAAGCGAGTAATAGACAAAATCATTATCGTACTCTTTGTACGGAACAATTGCGTTTATTTGCTGATTCGTAATACACATGACGTTATTCATAACCACTTTCCCCATATCAGAACCTATGCAGGTCACAAGGATGGATTTGGGTGGCAATACTTTCTTTTTTAGTCGTTCAAGGCCGGATACCGAAAGCTTGCGAATACTATCCTTCGCATATTTACCATAATTACAATAATCCGATGGGGTTATAAAAAGAAAATTATTCCCCCAATCTTCAGGATTACGAACCGAAGGTGTCTTCCCTGTAATAATTTCTCCTATTTCTCCCAACCTATATTCTTTCCATTCACTCATAGGCAGTATTTCTAACATAAAGTATTCATCATTACCAATCTATAGCTGATAAAAAAATTGTATTACATAAACTCGAATGCCAACAATGTTTTTACTCTCTGTTTCTCTTTTTCTGTCATATGTCGAGCAATATAAGGATATGTATTAATAAACACTTTCTTCATTTTTTCAAAGGCTGTTTTATCCATATCATGTTCATCTTGAATACTATTAATAAAGGCCATCAATCTCATTATCCATACAGTCGGATTGCATAATTCATCAATAGATTCCCATCCACCATCATTAAGGCCAGACTTTCTATATTTTTCTCGTAATAGATGGTCACACACTCCACAGCATGCAAAATACATATCTTTATAAACAGTTTTTTTCTCTTTTTCAAAAGTATCACTGTCATACAAGAGTACATAGTTTCCATGCTCACTCTCTAACAATAAGTTTTTACCACAATAATCACAACATAGCTCGGCATTATTGTCAAATATTTTTGACGGTGTCGGATTTTCAATTTGATACTTTTTAAATGATGTGGGGAAATATCTACAAGCAATCTTGTGTCCATCAAGATTGTTTAATAAAAAGGATTCTATCTTTTCGCGATCAAAAACGAGATAATGCTCTTGTCCTTGTAAAATACCAGACAAAGACGTGGATGCCAACGTTGAATAAACCCCCATAAAACCATCACAATGATGTTGCTTTAACCTATCGCTTATATTTATCTCGTCACTATCATTTACAGCACGACCTGAATGAGCAAAATGTTTGCAGCTCACTAACCAACGGATTGTATACTCACTTGTTATGCCTTTTATTACTTCATCAACAATCAAATCCTTTTTTCCGTCAGCTCCTCTGTCTGGATCTTGTACGATTCTATATCCAAGGTAAGATAAAAAATCTCTTGTAAGCAGTTCAAAGGTATCTTGCAAACCTGTGCCTTTGTTTGCTTCTGGTATTTCTTTAAAATCTAAAATCATACTTTTCTCTTTTTTTATTACATCTTTTCTATTACGACATTGTACCTTACTATATTTTTTTTCTACCTAATAATTATAACTAATAATCAATACTTTTTCATAAAGATTACGCGGTCGTTGATTTTATCGGTGGGGGGCCTGGTACAACAGCTCACGAATGTACGTATTATCGGTGTGGTTTTCTATCACAGTATTCATCTCCTTTTTATTAATATTTTTTCCTTTCGCTCATATTACAGTTTTTCTTTGATATCCTCTATCTCTTGTTCCAATTTATCACGCTCCTCAAAATGTTTGTTCTTTACTAAGCCAGCCAACGGAGAGAATGGACTAATATGCGTTATTTCATTCAATCGTTCGTAACGTTCTTCCTTTTTCCGTAGTTTCCTTTGCAAATAGCCTTTGCTATTTCTTACCATAAAGACTAATGTTGCCACCATCACCACTAGTGATGCGCATGCGATTATTATTGTTAGTGTTTCCGTACTCATATCGTTTCTATTCCTTATTTTTCAGTTATTAAGTAATCCTTAATAACTGGTTTTTTAATGTTTATTTGTTACCGTCACTTAATTCTCTTTCGCTTGGCAATTGTTCCACAAGTTGTGGAATTATTTGTTTCTCAAGCACCCCCAAGTTGAGGGTGTTTTTCCTATTTAGATATGTTTTCCTCGATCAGTTTTTGTAGTTCCTCTTTGCTCGGCAAATAGGTCTGGTATTTGCTGGCGAAGATTTGGTTGTTGTCTTTCGGTAGGGTAATCTCAACCATTGCATCGCTTTTGTCAGTACACAACAAGATTCCAATGGTCGGATTCTCCTCCTCGGTTTTCACGAAGCGGTCGTAGTAGTTGACATACATCTGCATCTGCCCAAGATCTTGATGCTTCAATGTTCCTCGTTTGAGGTCTATCAACACAAATGCTCTAAGCAGACGATTGTAAAATACCAAGTCCACACGGAAATGCTGCTCGTCGAAGGTAAACCGCACCTGCCGCCCGACAAAAGTAAATCCCTTACCCAACTCCAGCAAGAAAGTCTGCAGATGGTCTATCAGACGCTGTTCCAACTCGCTCTCGCTATATTGTGGCAACTCTTTCAGCCCAAGGAACTCCAACACGTAGGGGTCTTTCACCACATCCTCAGGCTTCTCTATTATCTGTCCTTTTTGTGCTAGCGACTTCACTCCCTTCTTGTCTTTGCTAAGAGCCAACCGTTCATACAACGAACTGTCGAACTGTCGTTGTAATTCCCGCAGACTCCAGTTATTCTCCGTGGCCTCAATCTCATAGAAACGCCTTTCGTCGGGGTTCTCAATGCGCATCAGCTTCAAATAGTGCGACCAACTGAGGGTGAAATGCAATTTGTCAGACGCTGTCTGACCTTTTTGAGAAGATTCCGCAGACAGTGTCTGCGAAATTGGAGAAATCCGAGACGGTGTTGCGGAATTTTCTTCTTTCAATGATTTTCTAGACGGTGTTTGGAAAATTTGAATTCTCTGCGAATAGATTACATAGAACTGTCTCATTTGTTCTATGTTTCTTTCAGAGAATCCTTTTCCGAATTTCCTTGTAAGCCTATTGGACAATTGCCTAATAACAGCTTTCCCATAATTAGCTCGATAGTTGCCTTGCTGCTCATCCTCTACAATCATCCGACCTATCTCATAATAGGTATAGACCATGGCAGTGTTGACCGCCGTGATGGTGCGTTTGCGGGCTTCTTCTATCAGATGCTCTATCTTTTCTCCTAAATCTATCTTCTGTATCTGCTCCATAATTAGTCAATCTTTATTTTTGACAGGTTCTCCAGTATCACTTTGTTCAGGCGTTCTTCTTCTTTCAGCTGGGCT
Source organism: uncultured Bacteroidota bacterium (assembly GCA_902776365.1). Classification (GTDB taxonomy): domain Bacteria; phylum Bacteroidota; class Bacteroidia; order Bacteroidales; family P3; genus Colimorpha. The sequence continues at coordinate 192,935 of CACYPU010000002.1, forward strand.
TCCAGTTCGGCGCGGAGGGCGGTGAAACGTTCGGCGAAGTTGAAGTCGTCTTCCTCTTCGGGTAGACCGACATAACGGCCGGGGGTGAGCACATAGTCCAGTTCGGCCACACGGCTGACGGGCACCGAGGCACAGAAGCCCGGCACATCGGCATAGTCCTTAGACTCGTCGCGCCAGCGGTGGTAAGTGTCGGCGATGGTGTGGATATCTTCCTCTGTCAGCTCGCGTGTGCGACGGTTGATAAGACGGCCCATATTGCGGGCATCGACGAAGAGTATCTCGCCAGCCCTCTTTTGGCGGTTGCGGGTGACGAACCACAGGCAGGCGGGTATCTGTGTGTTAAGGAAGAGCTTGGCGGGCAGGTTGACGATACAGGCGATGAGGCCTTTGTCGATAAGCGCACGACGGATTTCGCCTTCGCCTCCTGTTTTTGACGTCAGCGAGCCTTTGGCCAGAACGAAGCCTGCCTGCCCGTTGGGGGCTAGGTGATAGATAAAGTGTTGTATCCAGGCGAAGTTGGCATTGCCGGCAGGCGGTACGCCATACTGCCAGCGGGCGTCGCCACGCAGCTGGTCGCCACTCCAGTCGCTGTCGTTGAACGGCGGGTTGGCAATGACGAAGTCGGCCTTCACGTCCTTGTGGGCATCGTTAAGGAACGATCCTTCGGTGTTCCACTTCACCTGCGAGGCGTCGATGCCGCGGATGGCGAGGTTCATCTTGCAGAGGCGCCAGGTGGTCTGGTTGCTCTCCTGACCGTAAATGGAGATATCCTCCACACGTCCCTGATGCTGACGCACAAACTTGTCGCTCTGCACGAACATGCCGCCCGAGCCACAACAGGGGTCAAGTACACGGCCGTGATAGGGTTCCAGCATCGTCACCAGCAACTCCACAACGCTCCTCGGCGTGTAGAATTGTCCACCCTTCTTGCCTTCTGCCAGAGCAAACTCGCCAAGGAAATACTCGAACACGTGCCCAAGCAGGTCGGCGCTGCGCGTGCTGGTGTTCTGCAGGGTAGAGTTGCCGATAAGGTCAATCAGCTCGCCCAGCGACGTGGGGTCAAGGTTGGGACGGGCAAAAACCTTGGGCAGCACGCCTTTGAGCGTCTTGTTCTCACGTTCGATAGCATCCATGGCATCGTCAATAAGCTTGCCAATCTGCGGGTTCTTGGCATCGGCCACCAGACGGCTCCAGCGGGCACTCTCAGGCACATAGAACACATTCTCGGCTGCATACTCCTCGCGGTCCTCCGGGTCGGCACCGTCAACTTGTTGCTTCAGCAGCTCATTGTACAGTCGTTCAAATTCAACAGAAATATAGCGCAGGAATATCAGTCCCAGCACCACATGCTTGTATTCCGCCGCATCGATGTTTTTGCGCAGTTTGTCCGCCGCCTTCCACAATCGCTTTTCCAGCGGTTCCTCTAAAGTCTCCTTTTTCTTAGCCATGAATTCTTTATGATTAACAAAATGCAAAAATACGAATTTTCCACGACATGGACAAATTATATTTAAAAAGGTTTTCAACATAGCATCAACCTGCAATCACCCTACCATCTCCTATCAGGGTAAGAGGAGGGTAAGAGATAAGTAAGAGTTGAGTAAGAGTTGGTATAGAGTTGGTGTTGATTATGAGGTGGTTGGAAAATGTTAAAAATGGGTCACAATAAATGTGTTTTATTGGCGTTATTAATATGTTTAATTATTTTTGATTAATCAGGAAATCAATTATTTGATCAATCAGACAATGAAAAACCATATCGTAATCATGGCGGGCGGCATCGGGAGCCGCTTCTGGCCGCTGAGCACCCCCGAGTTCCCGAAGCAGTTTATCGACATTTTGGGTTGCGGCCGCACGCTGATACAGCTCACTGTGGACCGTTTCAAAGGGCTGTGCCCGATGGAGAATTTCTGGGTGGTGACCAATGCCGCATACGTTGACATTGTGCGTCGTCAGCTGCCGGAGATGCCTGTGAATCATATTCTTGCGGAGCCTGCGGCGCGCAATACCGCGCCCTGCATCGCATGGGCCTGTTGGCGTATCAAGCAGGATGACCCTGAGGCCAACGTGGTGGTGACACCCGCCGACGCCGTGGTGATGAACCCCGAGGAGTTCCGCCGCGTGATTGGCAACGCGTTGGCGTTCACCGAGAAGAGCGACGCCATTGTGACCATCGGCATCAAGCCGTCGCGTCCCGAGACGGGGTATGGATATGTGGAAGCGGCTGATGCGGTGAACGGTGAGATAAAAAAGGTGGCAGCATTCAAGGAGAAGCCTGATTTTGAGACGGCTGAGAAATATCTCAAGGCTGGCAACTATCTGTGGAATGCCGGCATTTTCGTGTGGAACGTCCGCACCATCACGGAGGCTATCAAGACCTATAAGCCCAACATTGCCAGCGATATGGAACGTATGCAGACGGATGCCGACGTGCAAACCATCTTCCCGCAGTGCGAGAAGATAAGCATCGACTATGCCGTCATGGAGCCCGCTGCAGCTGACGGCAAGGTGTACACGCACCCTGCTGACTTCGGATGGAGCGACCTTGGCAACTGGGCGTCGCTGCACGACAAACTGCAGAAGGACAGCGCGAACAATGGCGCTGTGGGCAAGGTCCACCTCTACGAATGTTCGAACTGTGTGGTGCATGCCGAAGAGGCAGGAAAGGTTGTCCTACAGGGACTTGACGGCTATATCGTCTCTGCTAAGGGCGACCGTCTGCTGGTCTGCAAACGCAGTGAAGAACAGCGCATCAAAGAGTTCTCTCAGCAGTAGTCTTCCCGCAGGTGCAGTTGGCGCAGCGGCCGGTCTTGGGGTCGCGGTTGGCGCAGGGACGCTTGAATTCTTTCTCCTTTTTCAGGAGCATCTTCAGGCTGAGGGCAGCCATCATCAGGGCAAAGACCCCGACGGCGATGGCAAGTACGATGAGTATTGTTTTCATTTAGTGGTTCTTGATATAGTTGAGGGCTGCGTCGAGCTGGGGTTTAAAACTGTGGGCGGGGTCGTCCTTGCGGAGCACCTGCTCGTCGGGGACGAGGCCTTCGCCCTCGCGCACCTTGCCGCCCATGAGGGCTTCGAAAGTGGAGGTGTAGACGTAGTGGTTGTAGGCGGAGCTGTTGCCGAAGGGGCCGCCGTAGTTGAGGTCGACGGCGTCGTTCTGCAGCGGGCCGGTGCCGCCGTAGGTGCGCTCGCCGATGATGTGGGCGGTGGGGAAGACGTCGCGGATGACCATAGGCTCTATCTCGGCCATACTCACCGAGTTGACGTCGACCAGCACCACATAGGGGATGTTCTCGGCGGTGATGTCGCGGTGGTAGTTGGGGTTGGGGTTCTGGTAGTAGGGGCACCAGGCGGAGTATTCGAGGCGGCCGGGGCCTTCCTTGTAGCGGGTCGCAAAGATTTCGATGCGTTGGTTGATGAAGGAGCCTATGAGGTAGTCGAGGTCGTCCTGATAGCCGCCGCCATTGGAGCGAGTGTCGAGGATGAAGCCTGCCAGCTGGTTGCGGGGAGTGGTGCAGATGGCTGTGAGCCAGCGGTCGATGGCGTTGTATGAGGGAGTACCCGCCATGTCGCGCATCACGGGGGTGAGGGCGGCGTTGGTGGTCCAGAGGTAGGGCACCTGACGGCCGTCGGCGAGGGTGAAGAGGCAGTAGTGGTAGTAGACCGTGGTGCCGAACTCGGGGATGTAGGCAGTGCCACTGCAGGTGTCGGCAACGGTGTATTGGCTTGTGATGCCGGCGAGGAAGGCCTTGAGGGCTGTCTGTGCGTCGCCTCGACCTTCGATGTAGTAGTTGCGGTCCTCAACCTCGAGGAGACCCGGACGGATGGTGAGGTAGGGGGTGATGTCGCCTGGGGCGGGGTGGAGGTTTTTGACGCGGAAGAGCATGTGGTGGTCGCGCATTTTGCCTACCAGACCTAGGTAGAGCTCCTCCAGTTCGGCGGTGCGCACATAGCCGCTGTCCTGATACTTGCTGTCGAGGGCCTCGAAACGAGGCAGATAGCGGTCGTAGGCGGCGTCCCAGTCGACGGTGTCGACATCCCAGAAGACATAGCCTGTGCTCATCACCTTCCAGAGGTACTGGAACTGCTCGGTGTAGTTGCTGTAGGCCAGCTTGCTGTTCTCGCCGGGGTAGGGGATGTAGTCGGCCTCCTTGCGGCAGCTGATGGCTAGAAGGGACAGCAAGAGGAGGAGTGCAAGGGAGTGCAAGGGAGTGCAGGGGAGTGCAGGGACAAATGTATGTTTTTCGTGTTTCATAATGATTATTCTTTATAGTTTATAGTTGAGGTTTAGGTTGATGGACAGGGTGTTGAGGTAGCGGGGGTCGGTGAGGGAGGGGGTGCTTTGGTGGTGTGAGGTGAGGTCGTAGTAGTAGAGGGCGTCGAGGCCCACTTCCCAGCGACTGCCGATGGGGTAGGTGAGGCCGATGCCAAGGACGAGGCCGGCATTGAGGCGGTTGTCCTCGTCGGTGAAGTCGCGTGTCTCGTCGAAGGGCTCGAAATAGACGTAGTAGTCTGTCATCCAGTAGGTAGTGCCTTGGCGGTGCTCGCTGAGCCAGTAGCCCGCATAGCCTCCGGCGAGCAAGTGGCCGCGGAGTTGGGGTCCACCGAAGGAGAAGTCGGCCAGCACGGGGAGCATGAGGTAGGAGTTGAGGTGCTCGGTGTAGACGGGGTCGAGGTAGTTGAGGTTGCGGTCCATGCGGTGCGAGCGCTGCATGAAGCTGAGGTTGGCGCGGAGGGCCATCCACGAGTTGACGGTATAGCGGCCCTGGAGGCCGAATTCCATTCCGCCGAGGGCGGAGTAGGCCTCATCCATGCGGCCGCCGTCGTAGCGGCTGATGGTGGAGGATGTCCAGCCGCCCCGCAGGCCGATGGCCCATGGCGACGAGGGTTCAGTGTTTTCCTGTGCCTGTGCGCCGAATACGGCCAGCATAAAGGCGATGGAGATGATGATGCGTTTCATAGTTTTTACGTTTGTTTTTCTCCTTTGGATTCGTTTTTTAATACTCACTCGGTTACATCTCGGTTGCAGTTTCTGACCTTTGTAAGTATCAAAATTCAAGTGCAAAGATACAATTTTTTTTTCATTTGGGAGATTTTTTTTCTTTCTCGAACAAATCAGCGTATTTGGCCATGTTCTCCTTCCTCAATTCGTCCACGATTGCGACGTAGGGTTTCATGGCCGTGAAGTCGCTGTGGCCAGTCCATTTCATAATCACTTCCGCAGGGATGCCCAGCCGTCACCACACACTGCGCTCGCCGTACTTTCGTCGTGAACTCTCTCCGTCTAGCACACATTATGGGTGCTGGCGAAGGAAATCTATTGCTTGCTGTATCATAGTTGGTTGAGAATAACAGATATGTCTTCGGTGAAAGAGAGGAAGCGCGGGAGGTCTTGGAGGTACGGCTCGGGATTGTCTCGGTTGAAGCGGACGAGGGTGGTCTTTGGGTAGCGCTGCGCCATCTGCTCGAAGGGGAGGCGGATGATGCCGGGAGTGTTGTAGCCGATGCCAAATTCTAGCAGCAGGAGGTTTCCTTGCGAGGCTTCTTGCACGAAGTCGGTGTAGCGTTTTGCCTGCCGGTGCCAGTGCTCGTCCTCGACGAAGGTGTCGTCCACGCGCAGGTTCATGGCTGTTGGGCGGCCGTCCTCGGTCCGGGGAATCATGTTGGTGGGGATGCGGCAGTCGTCGATGAGCGGCAACGCCAGCTCTACCCAGCGGCGGTTGCTCCATGTGATTTTGGGGTCGCCATTGGCGGGCTGGAAACGGCCGTAGTCGCCCTGCGTGGCGAAGATGTTCTTCTTGTCGAAACCCGCCAGTTCGAACTGCGCGTCGACATTGGTGGTTACGATGAAGGCCTTGGGGAAGAGGCGTTGCAACTGCCTATAGAGCGGCAGCGCCCCTGTGCGGTAGCGGCAGAACCAGATATGCTTTGCCCAGCAGGCCCAGTACTCCTCGGGAGTTTCGAAGGGGTGGAAACTGGAGGAGTAGAGGTCGGTGATGCCGTAGCGTTCAATCCATGGGGCGAACTCGCGGCGGAAATCCTCGCCGGCGTAATCCAACCCTGCGGCGGTCGAGAGGCCGCTGCCCGCGCCGATGATGATGTGGTCGGCATGTTTTATAGCTTGACGCAATGTCTCAATTCTCTCCAAGTAGCTCACGGAAGATGTCATAGTCGATGTCTTTGAAAACGTTGAAAAGTACCATGATTGATTGATTGCCTGATTGCTTGATTGTTTGAATGGCTATCTCGGCGGCGCGGCGGTTGGGGAAGTGGAACTCGCCCGTGGAGATGCAGCAGAAGGCGATGCTGCGGCACCCTTTCTCCTTGGCCAAACGCAGACAGTTGTGGTAGCAGTCGGCCAGTTGCTGTTCCTGCTCAGGGGTCGGGCTGCCAGTGGCGATGATTGGTCCCACGGTATGGATGACGTACTTCGCCGGCAGGTTGTAGCCGGGCGTGATGATGGCGTCGCCCGTGGCAATCTCACCACCGCGCAGTATATTATTGCACTCTTGCCGTAGCTGCAACCCCGCTGCCGAGTGGATGGCGTTGTCAATGCAGGTGTGCAGCGGATGCCAGCATCCGAGCCCGTAACTGTTGGCGGCATTGACGATAGCGTCGACCTTCAGTCGCGTTATATCTCCTTTCCAAAGCATGCCGTCGGGTTCCACAACACCCTTGTCTTGCAGTTGCATTTGCAGTTCCGCATCCTGTGCCGTCAAGAATTCCTCGCTCAACGGCTGTGGCTCCCAGATATTCATCAACGCCCGTAGCAACAGTTGTTTCTCCTGCAGCGTCTCGGACATCTCGGTTTGCACTCCGTTCTGCTCCAGCAGGTAGCGGATACAGAAGTCTATGTTTTCAATCCTGTTCATGGTATTTCTCCCGGTCGGAGATGATGTCGTTGAGGTTTTGGTAGGCCCAGTCGAGGAGTTGCTGGAGGACGGGGAGGAATGAGCGACCACGGTCGGTAAGAGCGTACTCGACGCGTGGCGGCATCTCGGCATAGACGGTGCGTTGCACGAGGCCGTCGGCCTCCAAGCCGCGCAGGGTCTGTGTAAGCATCTTCTGCGAGCAGTCGGGGTTACGCTGCTCGATGTCGCGGAAACGCAAAGGGGTTTCGCTACCACCCAGCGTGTAGAGCACCGCCAGCGTCCACTTACCGCCGATGCGTGCCAGCACGTTGCGGATGGGGCACTCGGGGAAGAAAGGGTCTTGTATGAAGTCTTTGTTCATAGTTACTCTCTTTTTGAAAGTGCAAAAGTACGACTTTTTTCGCAAACGGGCGGACTTTTTTACTTAAGCCCGCCCATGAAGCATTATGATGTTGAAGAAAGTTTACTTATAGAGCGCTTCTGCCAGCGGGGCGATGTCGCCTGGCATATCGGGATAGGCTTTGGCGAGGGCATCAGCAAAGGTGGCGGCATCTTTGCACTCGGCGCGGAGCTGTTTGACCTTCTCAAGGTAGGCAATACGGGCCTCGACGGCAGCTTTCTCCACTAATCCGCCGTGGCCGCCGATGAAGTAGTGAGCGCCCGTGGCCAAGCTGGCCTTCGTGGTCTCCAACTCGGCATCGATAGCCGCTGCGCTACCCATTTGCAAGGGGCTCATGTGCATCTGATAGGGAGCCCAGTGGGTGTAGCACACCTGACCACCGATGAGAATCATAGCACCGGGGAAGTCGGAGGAAGCACCGCGGTCGAAGCGGAAGCTCACGCCGGCATACTGCTGGGTGCTGCCGAAAGGCACTTCGGCGGCTTTCTGCGTGGGCAGGTCGACCATTGTCTCACCAAACTGCTCGGCGAAGCCTTTCATCATGCCGCCATAGATGGGACCTTCGATGAAGGCGGGCATACCTTCAGGCATCGTCAGGGGCAGAGTGTCGCTGCCGCCCAGGTGGTAGTCGGTGATGTCGGTCAGCACGGGCTTGCCGAGATCCTTGATATACTCGCCAAACTCGGCGGCGTTGACCTTGAAGAGGGGGTATTCCATCACCACAAGGCCATCGTGGCCCTCGATGATGTAGCTGGCGTCGTACATGACGTCGTTCGAATTGTAGACATGCAGCTTGAATCCGTCAAGCTCGTAGGCCTGGAACTGGCCCACCATTTCTTTCTGTGTGCTCATAGCGGTATCGTTTTGGTTGTTACTATTGTTTTTGCAGCCTGTGGCAAGGATGGCGACTGCGGCCATCATGAGGATTGTACGTTTCATTGTGTTTTTTGTTTTGAATTCGGTTGCAAAAGTACAATGGTTTTCAAAACCCCGCAAGAGGGTACCCGGGCGTAAGCCACTAACCTTTAGGTAAGTAATATCGTAACCGCAAGAAACCATCCTGCGGAATTTAACACACTTTAACACAAAGCTATCGGTCCAATCCTCGTTAGAACGGCCCGATGGCATAGCAGATTATAGTGTTTTTTATGTTGTTTGAAAATAGAGGTATGCCCCCTTGTACCGATTGAATTTATTTCGCTGGCTCCCATTTGCAGAGGACGAGCGACACGATGTTATCTGATTTAATATTTGTAAAATAACGAAGACATATTGGTCTGGTAAAAGGAACCTTACTGAAAACAAAAGCCTCATTGCAGAAAGGGACTCTAATGTATTATTAAATGAAAAGAAAAGGATCAATCCCAACGAAGAGTTGAACTTTTACTTTGTGGATGCATGATTTGTAGATGGTTTTACTTTTTTGACAAATAAAAATGTAGCTTTGGTAATAAACTTAAGTTACTGATTCCTATTATTATACACCATTCGGTTGCATCTCGGTTGCAAAAAAACGAAAGGCACTGATTATCAGTGCCTCTTGCTCCCCCTGAAGGACTTGAACCTTCGACCCCCTGATTAACAGTCAGGTGCTCTAACCAACTGAGCTAAGGAGGAATCTTTTTTCTTCTCAAATGCGGGTGCAAAAGTACGAATTTTTCTGTTACCCACCAAATTTTTTTTGAAATATTTTTTATTCTCCACGTTAACTATTTGTTTATTCGATGAATATGTTCTTTAGTTCTTCCACCATGTCGGAGGCGATGAGACTAGATTCGGACTGTTTTTGCACTAGTTGGTCGCCGATTTGGCCATGGATGCGAACTCCCTGGCATACGGAATCGAACAAGTCGCTGTGTTTCTGCGCAATAATACCCAACAGGATGCCTGTCAGCACGTCGCCGCTGCCGGCGGTGGCCATGCCTGCATTACCCGTAAGGTTCTCATACACACGGCCGTCAGGGGCGTAGACGTGGGTGCGATGGGCTTTTTTGACGATGATGACGTTGTGCTCCCGCGCCATCTCGGCGGGGTCGGCGTTGCCGAAGAGGCGGGCGTACTCGCGGGCGTGAGGGGTGAGGATACAGTTAAGAGTTAAGAGTTTAGAGATAAGAGTTTTTTGAAGGGCGAGGATGTTGAGGGCGTCGGCGTCTAAGACGAGCGGAGTGATTGTCGGATTGCCTGATTGCTTGATTGCTTGAGTGGAGAGGAGTTTGAGGAGGGCTTGGCAGGTGGCGGGGTCGGTACCGATGCCGGGGCCGACGGCGATGGCGGAGTAGTGTTCGAGGTGCTCGGGCAGGGTGGTGAAGTGGGTGGGGGAGGTGTCGATGGAGACCATGGCTTCGGGGAAAGAGGCCTGCATAGGGTCGACGCAGCGCTGGGGCAGATGCACGCTCACCAGCCCGCAGCCTGAGCGCAACGCCGCTTTCGCCGCCAGGATGGCGCAGCCCATGCGTCCGTAGGCCCCGGCGATGAGCAGCCCGTGGCCATAGTCATGTTTGGTGGTTTCTTGATTTCTCATATGGGACTAATAGGTTTAATAGGATAAAAAAGTAGAGACGCACTTCACGCGCGTCTCTACTTCTGGAATAGGGGTCATCAATCGGCGGTTCCGACGGCGCCGTCTTCGGGACGGAGCTTGACGGAGACATAGTTGTCGAGGTTGATGTACTTGTTGGCGAGGCGTTTGATGTCCTCGGGGGTGACTTTCTTCACCATGGCGCTGTAGTCGGTGATGTTCTCGTCACGGCTCTCGCCATAGATGTAGCTGCCTTGGATCTGGCCGAGCCAGTAGCTGTTGTTCTGGACGCTCTTGTCGTGCTGGACACACATCTGCTCCTGGACTTTGCGGAGGGTCTTTTCGTCGCAGCCTTTCTTCATGTACTGCTTGAGAATCTTAATGCAGTCTTTCTCAATCTTCTCGGCTTTTTCGGGGTCGCAGCCAATGTAGAACTGCCATGCCACCACACCGTTGCCGGTGATGGAGGGGCTACAGGTGATGTTGGCGCTGGGGCTGTAGGCGTCGCCGTTCTTCTCGCGGATGATTTCGAGGGTTGTCATGCCCAGAGCGTCGCCAAACTCCTGGAGGGCGATGCGGGTCTGGAGATCAAGCTCGCTGTTGGGAACTTCCATCTGTCCGGCGATGAGGAGCATGCCCTGACGCTCGATACCCTTGACGGCTTCGGCGTGGACGATGCCCTTGGCGAACTGCGGGGTGCGGTTGAGGGCGTAGTCTTTGGTGACGGCAGGGATGGTGGGCAGGTGGTTGAGGTAGTTGGCAATCATGGCGATGGCGCTGTCGTTGACGTTACCGACGAAGAAGAAGGTTTGGTTGTTGGCGAAGGCGAAGCGCTCGCGGTAGATGTCATACATGCGGTCGAGGTCGAGGCTGCGGACCTGTTCCTCGGTGGGGAACTGGATGATGCGCTTGCTGTCGGGGTAAGCGGCCTTGATGTATTTCTCGATGAAGGCAACCTGGGGGTTGTCGCGGATGAATTTGAGCTGCTGGATGGTGTTCTCGATCTCACGTTCGTAGGCTTCGCTATCCTTGCGGGGAGCGGTGTAATAGAGGTTGATGAGCTGGAGGGTGGTCTCGAGGTCCTTGGGAGAGCAGTTGCCGGAGAAGCCCTGGGTGCTGTTGCTGATGGAAGGACTGATGGAGAGGTTCATGCCTTTGAGCTTCTTGGAGAGTTGTGTGGCGCTGAAGTCGGCGATACCGCCGGCATCGATGAATTCGGCAGCGTTGTCGGCCTGGTAGAAGTCGGCGTCGCCATAGAGGGAGGTGCCGCCGAGGGAGTAGGAAGCGATGAGGATTTCGTCGGCCTTAAGCTCGGTTTTCTTCACCACGAAGCGGACACCGTTGGGGCAGGTGTACTCGGTGTAGCCGAGGACGCTGTTGCTGGCGGTCTGGATGGGGGTGATGGCTTCGACGGTCTCGTTGAAGAGGGGTTCGCTGTTGAAGTTGTCGACCCAAGGTTCGGTCTTGATGTTCTTGTAGTTGCGGAGGATGTTGAGGACTTCCTGCTCGGTGGGGATGTTGACACCGTCTTTCTCGGGGGCGGTGAGGTAGAAGACGATGTTCTCGTCGGTGATCCAGTTCTTCACGATGGCGTTGCACTCTTCAAGGGTGATTTCGGGGACAAACTCTTTGGCATAGCGGAATTCCTGACGGATGCCGGGGGTGGGATCGTTTTCGAGGTAGTGGTTGGTGTATTCGTCGGCGAGGGAGTTGGTCTGGGTCTTGTTCTCTTCCTTGGCCATTTTCTGGTAGCGGGAGAGGAGTTCTTCTTTCTGACGATCGAGTTCGGCGGCGAGGAAGCCGTGGTCCTCAATCTGTTTCATGACCTTGAGGAGGAGTTCGGCGGTCTCGTTGATGCGGCCGTCCTTGGGGGCTGCGCCGAGTTCGAAGACGTCGATTTCACGGCCGAGGAATCCGCCGTATCCGCCGTTGGCATACATCATGGGGGCAGAGGGTTTCTGGGTGAGTTCGCTGAAGCGCTCGTTGATCATCATGCCGATGAGGCTGCGGAGGAGCATGGTGCGGTAGGCGCCGATGGTGCCGTTGACACCTTTTTTGTGTTTCCAGAAGATTTCGAGGGTGGTGCTGGTGGCTTCCTTGTCGGTGGCGATGGCCACGAGGGGCTCTTTGTTGTCGGGGATTTCATAGGAGAGACGGGGCAGTTTCTCTTTGCCGAGGAACTGGTGGCTGGAGAAGATGTCTTTCACCTTCTGCTCCATGGCTTTGTCGCCCTTCAGGCCTTGATACTCGAAGTTGTCGAGGTCGCCAACGATGACGATGGCCTGGAGGTCGGGACGGTACCAGTCGTTGAAGAAGTCGACGATGCTCTGGCGTTTGAAGTTCATGATGACCTCTTCCTTACCGATGGGGAGACGGTCGGCATAGAGGGAGCCTTTGAGCATGATGGGCCAGGTCTTCTTGCGGAGACGGTCGCCGTGGCCGACGCCACCGCGCCATTCCTCATGGATGACGCCGCGCTCGCTCTCAATCTCCTTCTCGTCGAAGAGGATGTTACCGGCCCAGCCGTCGAGGATTTCGATACCCATCTTGACCATCTCGGGGTCGTCGGCGGGCATGTTGACATAATAGACGGTCTGGTCGAAGGAGGTGTAGGCGTTGATGTCGCGTCCGAACTCGACACCATGCTGCTGCAATTTGTTGATCATCTCGTTGTGGGGGTAGCCCTTGATGCCGTTGAAGGCCATGTGCTCGCAGAAGTGTGCGAGGCCCTGCTGGTCGTCGCGTTCCATGATGGAACCGGCATTGGAGACGAGACGGAACTGAATCATGTTCTCAGGCTTCTTGTTGTTGCGGATGTAGTAGGTGAATCCGTTGTCAAGCTTGCCATAGCGCACCTTTTTGTCCAGGGGGACCTGGGCGTTGAGGTCGCTCTTTTTCTCTTTCGCGCCGGCAGTGCCGAGCTGGGCGAAGGAGGTGCCGCTGAAGACGAAGGTCAGCAGGAGGGCGAATAAAAAGTTTTTTTTCATTGTGTTGATTTTTAAAATGTTTATACTAATTATTTATTTTTCAATTTTCAATTCTCAATTTTTCTTATATTCCAGGAGGTCGGCGGGCTGGCAGTCGAGTACTTCGCAGAGGCGCTCGAGGGTGCTGAAACGCACAGCCTTGGCTTTGCCGGTCTTGAAAATCGACAAGTTAGCAGGTGTGATGTCCACCCGTTCGGCCAGCTCGTTCAACGATATCTTGCGCTTGGCCATCATCATATCGAGATTCACCAGTATCATATTGTCAATTCCTGTTCTTCCTGTATTTCGCGTCCGTAGTAGAATATCTGTGCCATGAAGATGATGGTGAGTCCGAAAACGATGCGTCCGAAGTGAATGGGCATGTTGGTTGTGGGTTCCCAGTCGGTGCCGGCGAGGAGGTTGGCAGCCAGCGACTGCTCAATCCATGTGGCGGCGTCGATGCTGAGGGTCATGACAATCATCAGGATGCCGGCCCAGGTGAGCCAGCGGATGTTCTTCTTGGGGAACACCTTGCCGCGACGTACATTAATATAGAATGAGATGAGCGTGATGACGGCAAGGATAATCATGATGACAAAAGCGAGGATGCTTACAATTTGAAGGATGAGGCACCAAGTGGCTTTGCCCGAGGTGACGAGATGCTCGCTGTCGGAGGCCAGTGAGACGTCGAAGGTGGCGGTGTGGACGGTGGCGGAGAGGCTGTCGTCGAGGCCGACCACAGCGGTCAGCCGGTCGTGCTGAGGCTGGAGGTCGGTGATGAGGATGCCGTAGTCCTTGTTCTGTTCGCTGAGGTTTGCCACCGCGATGGGGTCGGCAGCGGAGACAACATTGAGAATGAATAGCACAATGAAGAGTGCCACCAAGCCGATGAGGACTGCGTAAAGTGTTCTTATTCTTGCTATTCTGCTGTTTTTTGCCATCTTTTCCGTGTTGTTTTCGACGGCAAAGATACAACTTTTTTTTAATATGCAAGAAAAATTTTATGAAAAACGAAAAAAAAATATCGTTTTTCGATAAATAATATCTGTAAAACGAGAAAAATAGGGTTTTAACACTCGTACTTCTCGAGGGCCTGGCGGAGTTCGACGAGAGAGATGTCGTGATGGATGGTGCCGCCGAGGGCGTAAGAGATGGCGCCAGTCTCTTCGGAGACGATGACGGAGAGGACGTCGAGCTGCTCGGTGACGCCAATGGCGGAGCGGTGACGGAGGCCGAGGTTGGGATCGATGTCGAGGCGCGATGAGACTGGGAGGATGCAGCGGGCGGCGAGGATGGTGTTGCCGCGGGCGATGACGGCGCCGTCGTGGAGGGGTGAGTTCTTGAAGAAGAGGGCTTCGATGAGAGGGGAGGAGGCGAGAGCATCGATACGTTCGCCGGTGTCGATGAGGTCGTCGACCTCGTTGCGGCGCTTGAAGACGATGAGGGCGCCGGTCTTGGTCTGGGACATGTGCATGCAGGCGTTGATGTAGGCCTCGTAGTTGACTGACTGCTTGTTGGACTGGATGTTGTGTTTCCAGAAACGGATGCGCTTGAAGAAGGATTCGTCGAGTTGGGTTTTTGTGCCGACGAAGAGGAGGAAGCGGCGGATTTCGGGCTGGAAAATGACGATGAGAGCGATGAGACCGACGCTGACGATGGAGGAGAGGATGGCGCCGAGGAGGCGCATGCCGAGGAGGTCGGCGGCACGCCAAACGATGAGGAGGATGACGAGGGCCCAGAAGATGAGGATGATGTTGGTGCCTTTGACGAGACGGTAGATGTAGTAGACGAGGGCGGCAACGAGGACGATGTCGATGATGTCAATGGGATGGATGGTCGGAAGACCGAGAATGTCGAGGGGTATCATTGCTTGGTTGTTTAACTGTCTGATTGATTGAGTAGTTCAATGGTTTGGAGGGCGGGTTTGGGGTCGTGGACGCGGAGGATGCGGGAACCTTTGAGGAGGGCAACGGTGTCGAGTGCGATGGTGCCGGGGAGTGCTTCGTCGGGGGAGATGCCGAGAGGTTTATAAATCATGCTTTTGCGGCTGAGGGCGGCAAGGAGGGGCTGGGGAAAGAGCGAGGTGAGTTCGTCGAGACGATGGAGCAACTCGTGGTTTTCTTCGACGGTCTTGGCGAAGCCGAAGCCCGGGTCGAGCCAGACATCTTTGACGCCGAGGCGGTAGAGTGTATCGAGGTGTGAGGAGAAATATTTTGTGAGGTCGTCGATAACGTCGGTGTAGCCAGTATGTTGCTGCATTTCAGATGGCAAGGCACGGTTGTGCATGAGGATATAGGGCACCTGGAGGTCGGCGACGGTGGAAAACATCTTGTCGTCGAATTGACCACCGGAGATATCGTTGATGATGTCGGCCCCGGCTTCGATGGCCCGACGGGCAGGGAGGGAGTAGCAGGTGTCTACGGAGAGGATGGCGTCGGGGAGGGTGCTGCGAAGGAGGGTGACGGCGTTGGCGAGCTTTTCGGCTTCGATGTCGGGTGGCAGAAGTTGGGCTCCGGGGCGAGAGGAAGCGGCACCGATGTCAATGATGTCGGCTCCCTCGTCGAGGAGCCAATGGGCATGAGAGAGTATGGCCTCGGGAGTGCTGTGGCGGCTTCCGTCGTAGAAGGAGTCGGGGGTGATGTTGAGTATGCCCATGACGGCGGGTCGGGAGAAGGTGACCAGCCGTCCACGGACGGTGACAGTGAAGGGATTAAAATTCATAAAACCATTAACGCATTCAAGCGTTCGTTATTGTGTGGAATTATTTTTTTTATATTTTATACAATAAAGAATACCAGTTTGCGTTTTACACTAATTATGACTGAAAATATAGAAAAAAGAGATACTAGGAGCGAAATGGAGCGTGAGGTGGCGGAGTGTCGGGCGTTGTTTGAGAAGAAGACGCGCGACTATGGCACCTCGTGGCGTATCCTGCGCCTGCCGTCGCTGACGGACCAGATTTTTATCAAGGCCAACCGTATCCGTAGCATTCAGGAGAGTGGGGAGAACCGTGTGGGTGACGATGTGCGTGACGAGTTTGTGGCAATGGTGAACTATGCCGTGATGGCACTCGTCCAGTGTAAAGTGGAAAGTGACAAGTGGAAAGAGGAGCTGCCGTTGGAGAAGGCATTGGCGCTCTATGATGAGCAGACGAAACAGGTGCTTGATCTTATGATGGACAAGAACCATGACTACGGCGAGGCGTGGCGTCAGATGCGTATCAGCTCGATGGTGGATTTGATTCTGATGAAATTGCTGCGCATCAAGCAGATAGAGGATAATGACGGACAGACGTTAGTGAGTGAGGGCGTGGAAGGCGGATATATGGACATCATCAACTATTCGCTGTTCTGCCTGGTGCGGATTACGGAAAATGAAAATTGAAAAATGAAAAATATGAAGTTTGAAATTAGAGATACGAAACTGAGCTACACGCTTAACGTGGTTTCGCGTTGGTTGGTGGGGTTGGTATTCATTTTTTCGGCGTTCGTGAAGGGCGTCGACCCCATGGGGACGATGTTCAAGGTCGAGGAGTATATGTCGAGTTGGACGCTCTTCGGCATGACGTTCGAGTGGGCGCATCCTTTGGCAGGAGTACTCTCGGTGGCGCTGGTGTGTGCCGAGTTCCTTGTGGGTGTGATGCTTATCTTCAACGCATTCCGGGTGCTCTCGTCGTGGCTGCTGGTACTGATGATGACCTTCTTCACTTGTACCACTTTCTTCGACGCTGTTACCGGCCTGGTCGACGACTGTGGCTGCTTCGGCGACGCCATAAAACTGACCAACTGGCAGACGTTCTGGAAGAATGTGGTGCTCGACGTGTTCACGGTGGTGATTTTCCTCACACGGAAGGTGCGCTACCGTCGTCGTCTGGAACGTGACGTCGTTGTGGTGTTGGTGGCACTGGCTGCCATTCTGGTGTTCTGCATCTATAATATCAAGCACGAGCCTGTGATAGACTTCCGTCCGTGGAAGGTCGGCAAAAGCATGGTGATGCGCCAGGAGCCGATGAACTATCTCAAATATAAGAATTTGGAGACTGGTGAGGAGGTGGAGCTTCGCTATAAAAACGGCGAATGGAAGAATGAATGGGACCAGTATACCGAAGATGAGGCTCATTGGGAATTTGTTGAATCAGGGACCACCCCCGAGTTTGTGGTCTTGGCCGACGGATTCTCGATGCTGGCTCCCGACGAACAGGGGAACCTCAGCACCGAACAGACGCTGAACATCCTGCCTGACAGCAATGGCGTGCTTTTTGTCACCATTTACGATTTGGAGAAGGTGGACGAAGAGGGAGTGCAGGAGGTGAAAGACGCTGTGACACTGGTGGATGACCTGAATAAGGCCGGACATGAGATGCGAATCGTTTTGTTGACTTCGATGAGTCGCAACATACATGACAATCCGCTGGAGAAAGTCCAGGCTTGGCTGTCGGACAATGAAATTGAGGGTATTCGTGTGAATGTGTTGGATGTGGAGGGCGACAACAACGTTTATTTCGCCGACGCCACCGCTATCAAGACCATCATGCGCGGCAATCCAGGTTTTATGTACATGGAAAACGGTGTGGTGGTGGATAAGGGTCGCAAGGCAGAGAAATTAGAAATTAAGAAATAAGAATTATGATACAGAGAATTCAATCGTTATGGTTGGCACTGGCGGTGGTTTGCATCGGCTTGTGCTTCTTGTTCCCCGTGGCAAAGTATCAATATGCCGACAAACCCGAGCAAGGTCAACGTCTTGAGTCGCGACTTGATTTGGTGGCCAAGGATAATCCCGATGCTGGGAATCTCTTGAAACCAGGTGTTACAGTGGTTCCATTCAACCAGAGCAAGACAGATATGACCACATGGCCGTTGGTGACGCTTGCCATCGTGTCGGGCGTAATAGGTTTGCTCTGCATCTTCCTCTTCAAGAACCGTCGTTTGCAGATGCGTCTGGCAACACTGGGATTTATGACCACCTTGGCTTATGTTTTCCTGCTGTTTTTCTGGGCGGTGGACAAGTATGCCGATATGCTTTCTAACAACGGGATGCTGAAGCAGTTTCTGAGCGAGGCAAAACCCGATGTGTCGTGGGGTGCTGGCGCCTTCATCCCCATGGCGGCGCTGGTGTTCTTCTTCCTGGCACAGCGTGCCATCCGCAAGGACGAAGCCATGGTGCGTGCCGCTGACAGACTGAGAGGGTAATGGTTAATGATTAACGTAGAGATTAGCGATATAGGGCAGCTGCCAGAAGTGGCACGGAATTTGCTGGAGACATTCAGTGAGGAGCGCTTTTTCGCCTTCTTCGGCAAGATGGGGGTGGGGAAGACCACACTCATCAAAGAGCTCTGTGCAGCACTGGGGGTGGAGGACAATGTGTGTAGTCCGACGTTCGCCATTGTGAACGAATATAAAATCGTACGCGACCGAAGCGGAGCGAATGATTTTATTGAGGGCGAGCCGGTCTATCACTTCGACTTCTACCGTCTGAAGTCGCTGGCGGAAGCTTATGATATCGGCTATGAGGAATACTTCTATAGTGGATACTACTGCTTCACGGAGTGGACAGAGAAGATAGAGGAATTGCTGCCGGAACGCTATGTCAGGGTGGAGATAGAGGAACACGACGGGCGGAGAACACTGACGGCGGAGGTAAGAGGTGAATGACATTTAATATTGTATACATTAATATATAATGAATAATAGAGATAAAGAATCGGAGGTGCTGGCGCGTTTGGCGGCTCACGCCCTCGACGAGAAGAAAGCTGAAGATGTGCGCATCCTCGACCTGAGGAAGGTCCACGGTGCTCCGGCCGAATTTTTTGTCATCGCGTCGGGTAACGTACCGTCGCATGTCAGCGCACTGAGCGACAGCGTGTTTGAGACGGTGAAGAAGGCAACTGGTCTTAATCCTCACAAAATCGAAGGTTACAACAATGCCGAGTGGGTGCTGATGGACTATTTCGATGTAGTTGTACATATCTTCCAGAAAGAAAAACGAGCTTTCTACCGTCTCGACGAGCTTTGGAGCGACGGTGAGGAGATATAAACATTTTTTATATGGCGAAACAACCCAATAATCTCAATCCCAAGAATATCCCGCAAGGGAAAAAGCCCAAGTCGTCGCGGGTGCTTTATATCATCTATGGCGTCATCATGATGGTGCTGTTGTTCACCATGTTCAACGGCGGTTCTGCAAAGCGGAGCATCGACTGGAGCAGGCTGGAGGCGATTCTTGAGCGTGGAGACTATGAGAAGATTACTGTTGTCAACCAGGCTGTTGCCGAAATCATCATAAAGGATTCTGCCCTCAGGGTTAATCCCGAATACAGTGATTTGAGAGGAAAGAAGACTATGATGGGCGGCGAGGGCGTCCCGGGTGTGTACACGTACAATGTGGGAACCCTCGAACATTTCGACCATCAGCTTGAGGAGTTCAAGGAGACGCATGAAGGCAAATATGTGAGTTATGAGAACGAGACCGAGAGTAGTGCCCTGAAGGATATCTTTGTCTTTTTCGGTCCGCTGCTGTTTTTCATCCTCTTTTTCTGGATTATGAGTGCCTGGAGCCGCAAGAAGATGGGCGGTGACGGCGGTGGCGGCCTCGGAGGAATCTTTGGTTTCGGCCGCAGTACCGCCAAGCAGTATGATGCCACCAAGCAGATTAACGTCACCTTCAAAGATGTCGCCGGTCTCGCCGGTGCCAAGGAAGAGGTGATGGAGGTTGTCGACTTCCTCAAGAACCCCAAACATTACACCGAGCTCGGCGGTAAAATCCCCAAGGGTGTCCTATTGGTAGGCCCTCCGGGTACAGGTAAGACTCTTTTGGCCAAGGCTGTGGCTGGTGAGGCTGGCGTGCCGTTTTTCTCCATGAGTGGTTCCGACTTTGTCGAGATGTTTGTCGGCGTTGGCGCCAGCCGTGTCCGTGGACTCTTCGACGAGGCCAAGAAGAAATCGCCTTGCATTGTCTTCATCGACGAAATCGACGCTGTGGGCCGCGCCCGTGGCCGCGGCGGTTTCGCAGGTGGCAACGATGAACGTGAGAATACGCTCAACCAGCTCCTTACAGAGATGGATGGTTTTTCCTCCACCACCAATGTCATCGTCCTCGCCGCCACCAACCGCGCCGATGTGCTCGACAAGGCTTTGATGCGTGCTGGGCGTTTCGATCGCCAGATTTATGTAGAACTGCCCGACATCGAAGAGCGCAAAGCTATCTTCGCTGTCCATATGAAGAACTTGAAAATAAATAACGACAAGAATGACGAGGGCTTTGTCGACCGCGATTTCTTGGCCAAACAGACCCCTGGCTTCTCGGGTGCCGACATTGCCAATGTCTGCAACGAAGCTGCTCTTGTCGCCGCTCGCAAGAATAAGAAGAAAGTTGAACGTCAGGACTTCCTCGACGCTGTCGACCGTATTGTCGGCGGCCTCGAGAAACGCACCAAGGTGCTCTCCGACCAGGAGAAGCACACCATCGCCTACCACGAATCCGGTCATGCCTCGGTCTCATGGCTGCTGCGTTGGGCCAATCCGCTGGTGAAGGTCACCATCGTGCCTCGCGGCAAAGCCCTCGGCGCTGCCTGGTACCTCCCTGAGGAACGCCAGATTACCACCTATGAGCAGATGTTCGACGAGATGACCAGTCTCATGGCAGGCCGTGCTTCCGAAGAGATTGTCTTCGGACGCATCTCCACGGGCGCCCTCAACGACATTGAGCGTGCCACCAAGATGGCCCAGGCCCTTGTCACCTACTATGGCATGAGCCCCGAGGTGGGCAATATCAGTTTCTACGACTCCACGGGTCAGAGCGAATACTCTTTCGCTAAACCCTTCAGCGAAAAGACAGCCGAAACCATTGACCGCGAGGTACGTCGCATGGTTGAGGAGGCCTACACCAAAGCCAAGGAACTTCTCCTCAGTCACCGCGAGCAGCTCGACCAACTGGCCGCGCAACTTTACGACAAGGAAGTGCTCTTCCGTGAGGACCTCGAACGCATCTTCGGTCCCCGCCCCTGGGAGACACCGGAAACACCAGAAATACCTGAGACACCAGAAAATCAGGAAGTCCAGGAAAACTCTGAAAACACAGAAAACTCCATCGAGCAATGAAAACCTTCTGGATTCGTACCGTCAGCGCCGTCGTCTATGTGCTGCTCTTCTTGGGCTCCATGTTCAGTGGTGTCCTGCTGGGCAACGAAAAAGTCGGCATGCTCATCTTCGGAGCTTTCCTGCTTTTCGTCACCATCGGGTGCTCCTTTGAGTTTTTCCGCATGGTGCGTCTTCAAGGCGCTTGTCCGAGCGAGTTGCTGGGCTATTTTTACGCAATCCTCACCCTGCTGTTGGTAATGTTTGTCCCCCTGATGGGTCTGAAGGGCTTTTCGGTGACACTTACCGCCTACACTCTTTTCCCCGCCATCTTTGCCCTTTCGGTTATCCTGCAGTTATGGCACCACAGCGAGCAGCCCTTCCGTGACGCGGCCTATACCCTGATTCCGTTGCTTTACATTGCACTGCCACTCTCACTAATGATGGCAGTGATGAGTTCTCATGGAGCAATGGTCCTTTTCTTGCTGGTGGCTCTTGTGTGGGTCAACGACTCGGGTGCCTACATCGGAGGTTCCCTCTTCGGAAGGCATAAGATGTGGGAGCGCCACTCGCCAGGAAAGACCTGGGAGGGTACCGTCTTCGGTGTGGCTGTTTCCATTCTGTTGGCTGTGTGTATTGGCCCATTGGTGACCAACATTGGCTGGTACCATTGGTTTGTCCTCGGTGTCATTTGCAGCGTCGTGGATACCCTCGGTGACCTCGTAGAAAGCATGCTCAAACGCTCTGTGAGCGTCAAGGACAGTGGCAATATCATGCCCGGACATGGCGGGTTCCTTGATCGCTTCGACAGCCTGCTTATCATTATGCCTTTCGCTTACGCCTATCTAACCCTTGTTGTATAACCCCTCGAACCAAAACCATACATTATATGAAGATTCATCGCGAAGGAAAGAAGATAATATTTTTCACCCTGGGCTTGTCAACGCTCATCGTGCTGCTCATGCTCTTCCTTGTCAAGGAGTGGAATGTGGTGCATTATCTCTTTGTCGCCGGTCTGGCGGTGCTCTCCGCCTTGGTGACAGCCTTCTTCCGCATCCCGCGACGCATCTTCACCGAAAGCCCATCCGAAATCATCTCGCCTGCCGATGGCACCATTGTCACCATCGAGCAAGTATATGAAAAGAACTACATCAAAGACGAATGCATGCAGGTCTCTATTTTCATGTCTGGCACCGACGTGCATGTCAACCGTTATCCTTGCGACGGCACCGTTGAATATGTCAAGTTCCGCCGTGGCAACTACTTCGTGGCCTCCTATCCCAAGAGCTCCGACCTCAACGAACGCACCGAGGTGGGTGTCCTCCTCGACAATGGCAAACGCATCCTCATCCGTCAGGTAGCGGGAGTTATGGCTCGCCGTATTGTCTGCTATGCCAAAGAGGGTGAGCGTGTTAGGCAAAACCAAGAACTTGGATTCATTCGCTTTGGTTCACGTGTAGACCTCTTCATGCCCCTCGACTTCCCCATCAACGTGGGTCTTCAAGACAAAGTTCGTAACGCCATCAGTCCCATTGCTGAAATAGTATGATTGCCGACCAGATATTATACGAGGACAACCACTTGCTGGCCATCAACAAACTCCCCGGGCAGATTACCCAGGGCGACAAGACCGGCGACCCTTGTCTTGCCGACCTTGTGAAGGCTTTTATTAAAGAACGCGACCATAAGCCGGGACAGGTCTATTGTGGTGTTATCCACCGCCTTGATCGTCCCGTCTCGGGTGTTGTCCTGTTGGCTAAGACCTCCAAAGCCCTCAGCCGCATGGTGGAGAAGGTGCGTACCCGCGAGTTCGAAAAGCACTACTGGGCTGTGGTCAAGAACGCTCCTCCCCAACCTGCAGGTGCCCTCGAAAACTGGCTCGTCAAGAACGAGGAACGCAACAAAAGTTATGTCTTCTCCGTGGCACGCCCTAATGCCAAGCTGGCGCGCCTTGAGTACCGCGAAATCGCTGTTTCCGAGGGTGGCTATCACCTCCTCGACATCAACCTCCACACCGGCCGTCATCACCAGATTCGCTGCCAACTCGCCAACATCGGCTGCCCTATCAAGGGCGACCTCAAGTACGGTGCCCCTCGCAGCAACGACGACGGCTCCATCTCCCTCCACGCACGCCTCATCTCCTTCGAACATCCCGTCACCCACCTACCCGTCACCATCGAGGCCCCTTGTCCGGCAATAGAAAAAATGTTTTCCCACTTGCAATAAAATGCCTGTTTGGGGTACTAAATATAATTATAAAGAATAAAATGATAAAAATGAAAAAGATAGCGTTTGTAGCAACATTGCTGATACCTTTCACCTTTCACCTTTCGCCTTTGAAAGCCCAGGCTGTTGTCAGCGACGGCTTCGACCGCCTTGTGGTAAGTTATAAGACTCCCACGCCCGACATGCAGACTGTAATTCATAATGCGGCCTACACTCTTCCCACCTTGCCGGGATACAATGCTGGTGGCGAGGTGGGCGCCCCGGCACTTCCGGTCCGTGGCGACATCATCGAGGTGCCCTTCTGCACCAGCATCAGTGTGTCGGTCGAGAATGCTGTCTACGACACCATCCAACTCTCCAAATACACCATCTTCTATCCTCTGCAGCCCAGCCGCTCCAAGTCTGATACAACACATCATAACCTTATCTTTGACAAGAAAGTCTACGATGCCGATGCCTTTTACGGTCTTCCCTTGGCCGAGGTCGAGGTGATGGGGGTCGCCCGCGACCGTCGTTTGGCGCAACTTCGTTTCAATCCCGTGCAGATCAACCCTGTCACCAACCAGGTCGTTGTTTGTCGCTCCGCCGATGTTACAGTCACCTATGTCGGTTCCGATGTCGACCGTACCCTTGAGCACTACCAGCGCTACCATACCCCTGCTTTCTCTGTCGGTACAACCCTCAACAGCCTCTACTCAAGCAATCAGGCAATCAAGCAATCAAACAATCAGGTAGTCCGTATGGTTATTGCTGTCCCCGATATCCTCCGCTGCAAGGCCATCGAGCGTTTTGCCGAATGGAAACGCCATCAGGGTCTCCTCGTCAATATCCTCTACTATCAGGTGCTCGGCATCAACACCAACACGGCGCTGGCAGCCCACCTCAAGTCATTCTATGACGACGCTTCTGACTCTGCTCCCGCCCCCACCTATCTGCTCCTCGTTGGCGACAACAACCAACTTCGTGCCTTCGATTCTCAATTGCCCTCTTCCGGTTATTGGTCCAGCGATCCCGGCAACGACCATATCACAGACCTCTACTTTGTTTCTTGGACCACGGGAGACGACCTCCCCGACTGCTATCAGGGCCGCTTCTCCGCTACCGATACCGCCACTCTGGCCTCCATTGTCGACAAGACGCTGCTCTATGAGCAGTACGCTTTCGCCGACGATTCCTACCTCGCCCGCGCCGCACTGGTTGCCGGTGAGGACAACGCCTCCCACACTACCTCGGGATGGAACGCCGACTATGCATGGGTTTACGCCGACCCCACCATGGACTACATTGCCTACAACTATGTCAACGCCGCCAACGGCTATACCGACGTGGTCTACTATAAGAACGATACCTCCTATGCGCCCAGCGGAGTCTCTGTCACCGGCTACTGCAGTTCCTCCAGCTCGGCCACGGCCCTCCGCAACCTCTACAGCAGTGGCCTGGGGTGGATCAACTACTCCGCGCATGGTGACTGGGACTGCTGGCATAAACCCAACTTTACCATTTCCCATGTCAACTCCATGAACAATACCGGCAAGCCATCCTTTATGATTGGCAACTGCTGCCTCACAAATAAATTTGATAAATCCATCTGCTTTGGCGAATCACTCCTCCGCCGTGGCAACAGCGCCGGTGCTGTGGCCTATATTGGTGGCACCAATTCCACCTACTGGCAGGAAGACCTCTACTGGTCCGTCGGCGTCCGCAGCAACATCAACCACACACTCTCGCCAAACTACAACGCCCAGCGTCTCGGCATCTACGACCGCCTTTTCCACACCCACTCTGAATCCTTCGACAAGTACGCCATCACAGCCGGCGCCATCGTCTACTATGGCAACCTCTCCGTCAACTCGTCCTCTTCTTCGTCCAACATGAAGAAATACTACTGGGAGATTTACGAGCTCATGGGCGACCCCTCGCTCATGCCCTGGACCCGTCGTGCTGCCGACCTCGACATCTCCCTCGCTCTCAATGGACAGACCATTGCCGTCACCACCGTTGCCAATGCCTACGTGGCACTTGTCGACACCGCCACCCTCTCTCCCATCTTTGCGGCCTTCGCCGATGATAACGGACGGCTCAGCATTGACATCTCCTCCGTCGCCGACCTGTCGGCTACACTCCTCTCCGCCACCGCTCAGAACTATAAACCTTATACCCGTATTTTTGCCACCAATCCATTGGGCGTCAGCGATATTGAAGATTCTCAGCTCTCAATCTATCCCAATCCAGCCACCGACCATGTGGCCATTGACGGCCTCGCTGCCGGCAGCACTGTGGAACTCTATGACGCTCAAGGCCGACAGATTTCGGTCTTTAAAACCAATACTTCAAAATTTGAATTTGACGTCAGCACGTTGACGCCAGGGCTCTACCTTCTCCGCATCCACACCCCCAAGAGTGTTGTTACCCGTAAACTCGTTAAGAATTAAGGATTTAAAATAATATGAAACTAAAAACAATTTTCATTCTTCATCTTTCATTTTTCCTGTTGTTAGCTTCCTGTGGCAACAGTCAGAACATCAATCCCGACGTCCGTGTCGACACTGTCAGCGCTCCTTCCACTAACCTCCAGTCAGTCAAGGATTCACTTTCATGGGGCTATGGCCAGTACCTTGCCAACATGGCGCTCCATGGCGTCTTTTTGGATACCGTCCTCAACCACGACATCGTTCTCCAGGCTTTCGCCTACACCTTGAAAGGCGGTACGCAGAACCATTTCACCGACGAGATGGCCGAGGAAGCCTATCGATTCATATACATGCAATATGTAACAGTCCTCCAGCACCAAGCTAAGAGCATGGCCCAGCAAGTCGACAGTTTGCAGCAGATTTATTTCGACAATCTTGTCAAAACAAATCCCGCCGTCAAGCGTCACCAGATGGGCGACCAGGCTTTCTACTACGAGGTCCTCACCCAGGGCAAAGGCCGCAAGGCAGGCTTTGCTGAACGCATCCGTTTCGACTATCGTAGCTTCAACCTCCTCAGCGGTCAACCCATCGACCAGACCTATGGCAACCGCGAACCTATCATCCATGTCGTCGGTAGCCCCATGTTCCCAGGCCTCATCGATGCCTTCCAGCTGATGACTGCCGGCAGTATCTACCGCTTCTATTTCCCTTATCAGCTTGCCTTCGGCGCCGAGGGTTCTGGCGGAGCAATTCCCCCCTATACCCCTGTTATCTACGAGGTCGAATTGCATGAGGTGTACGACGATTAAAATGTCCGCTTTACCGTCGCTGCACCTATTATTTACCCTTTAATAACACCTACCCAGCACCCTACCAACTCCTATCACAGTAGGAGTTGGTAGGGTGCTGGGTAGGTGTTGATAAGGCGATGGTATTGATTCTGAGGTGCTTGTGTCCTATTGTGTGTTGTAAATATTTGTTTTTCAGTAAAATGAAGGTGTAGTTTGTGTTATATTCTGCTTTTTTTGTATAAAAAATTTTGGATGTAAGTAAATTAGTTGTATATTTGCAAATCAATCCGAGTGAGTTGGATTGATAAAAATAATTGAAACTAATTAACTTAAATGTTATGAAGAATAAATATTATGACCTGATTGATCAGACTTTTGACTTTCCGCAGGATGAATTCCGGACGGAGGATGGTGAACTTTATTTTCATGACATACCTTTGATGGAGGTGATTAAACAATATGGCACTCCATTGAAGATTACTTACCTGCCCAAGATAAGTTCGCAGATACAGCGTGCGAAACGTCTGTTTAACGTGGCTATCGCCAAGACTGACTATCGCGGCACCTATAATTATTGTTATTGTACCAAGAGCAGTCATTTTGCTTTCGTGCTCGAAGAGGCACTGAAGAATGATATTAACCTCGAGACATCGTCAGCTTTCGATATCAACCTCATCCAAGAGTTGCACTCGCAGGGGTTGATAGACAAGGAGAAGGTGATTGTGTGTAACGGATTCAAGAAGGAACAGTATGTGCAGAATATTGTCGATTTGTTTGGAGAAGGGTTCCATAATGTGATTCCCATTTTGGATAACAAGAACGAATTTAGTTTGCTCGACAGTGTGTTGAGCGAGCAGTCCGAGCAGCCGGAGAGTATGAACCTCGGCATCCGCATTGCGTCGGAGGAGGAACCGAAGTTCGACTTCTACACCTCGCGCCTGGGTATCCGATACAACGACATTGTGTCGTTCTACGAGGAGCAAATCAAGCCGAATAGTCGGTTCCGTTTCAAGATGCTGCATTTCTTTATCAACACGGGCATACGCGACACGGCATATTATTGGAACGAGTTGGCGAAGTGTGTCAACGTCTACTGCGACTTGAAGCGTGTCTGTCCCGAGCTCGACAGCTTGAATATCGGCGGAGGATTTCCCTCGAAGACCAGTCTGGCGGCCACCTACGACTACGAGTACATGGCCGAGGAAATCTTGGCGCAGATCAAGAATATCTGCACGCAGCGGGACGTAGAGGAACCGAATATCTTCACCGAGTTCGGCTCGTTCACCGTGGGAGAGAGCGGTGCCACACTCTACAGTATCCTCGACCAGAAACAGCAGAACGACCGCGAGCTGTGGTATATGATTGACTCCAGTTTCATCACCACGCTGCCTGACACCTGGGGTATCAACCAGAGGTTCATCATGCTGCCCATCAACCATTGGGACTGCGAGTATCAGCGGGTGTTTTTGGGAGGCTTGACCTGCGACTCGGAGGATTACTACAATGCCGACTCGCATGCCAATGCCATTTTCCTGCCTAAGTTGCAGAAGGACGAGCCGCTCTACATCGGCTTCTTCCACACCGGTGCCTATCAGGAGAGCATCGGTGGCTATGGCGGCATCCAGCACTGCCTCATTCCTGCGCCGAAGCATGTGATTATCGACAAGGACGAGAATGGCGAATATACCACCAAACTTTTTGCCAAGGAGCAGAGCTACAAGTCGATGCTGAAGATTCTAGGATACTAGTTATTTCCCGCGGCCCTGAAGGATGATTTGTCCCGTATAGACCATGATTTTCAAATCGGTGGTCAGGGACATGTTGTCGAGGTAGAGGAGGTCGTAGCGGAGACGCTCGACCATCTCGTCGACATTAGAGGCGTAGCCATATTTCACTTGTCCCCAGGAGGTAATGCCGGGTTTGACGCGCTGGAGGAGGAGGTATTCAGGGGCACGTTTCACTATTTGGTCAATGTAGTATTGGCGTTCGGGACGGGGACCGACGATGGACATGGTGCCACGTAGGACGTTCCAGAACTGGGGAATCTCGTCGAGACGCACCTTGCGCATGAAACGGCCGAAGGGGGTGATGCGGGGGTCGTCGTCCTTGGAGAGGGCTGGGCCTGACTGCTCGGCATCGACATACATGGAGCGGAATTTGTGCATGCGGAAGGGACGGCCGTGGTAGCCCACACGTTCCTGGGCGTAGAAAACGGGTCCCGGGGAGGTGCAGCGGACAATGATGGCGGTGATGAGGTAGACGGGGGAGAGGAGAATCATGGCGAGGAGGGAGAGGAAGATGTCGGCGAGGCGCTTGACGGAGTATTGCCACTCGGCCATGAGGCGGTTGTTGATGACGATGAAGGGAGAGTGGAAGATGGAGTCTTGCTTGACGGAGCCGATGATGAGGTCGCGGGCGTCGGGGGTGAGCTTGATGATAAGGTCGGCGCAGTAGTTGAGGTGGAGGAGAATGTCGTTGATATGGTCTTTTTCGGAGTCTTCGACGGCGATGATGACTTCCTCGATATTGTGTTTCTCGACAAGGACGCGGAGGTCGTCGAGGGTGCCGAGGCAAGGCATGACGTTGTTTAATTGAGAATTGAGAATTGAGAATTGAGAATTATTGTTTGCGTCAGCCGAATTTTCAATTTTCAATTTTCCATTTTCAATTTGTATGTAGCCGATGAACTGGTTGCCAGAATAGGTCTCCTGGTTCTCGATGTCGAGGTAGGTGTGGTAGGCTTTGTTGCCTGAGCCGATGAGGAGCGTGGGGAAGCCTATCTGGCGGGTGTGGACGCGGTGGACGGTCTGGGAAGTGAGGAGGAGGCGCAGGGAGTAGGTGAGGAGGAAGTGGACGCCAAAGAGGAAGAGGAAAGAGAGGTAGTGGTTGCGCGAAGGACCAACATTGTCGTCGATGAGCAGGAGAAAGAAGATGACGACGGAGCCGATGAGTGTGGCGAGGGCAGTGTCGAGGAGCTCTTTGAGACGGGCTTTGCGGAGGACGTCGCGATAGGTGCCTTGGATGGTGTATAATGCGAGCCATCCGATGGGGATGATGCAGAGTCCAAGCCAGAAGTTGGAATCTTCTAAGATTGAAAGTTGAAAATTGAAAAATGAAAATTGTTCGGTCGTGGGCTCCAGGACAAACTTGCGGAATGTGAAGAGGGCTCCCCAGGAGAGAAGGGCTGCGAGGAAGTCGCAGAGGATATATTTGAGGGTCTGTTTTTTTTGCATGGCTGGGTGGAGGGGTTCTAAAGAACGCTTGCGGTGGTAATTAGTTTCACGTTGTCGATGCGGACGTCGCCTTCTTCTCCGTAGGGGTTGAGGGCGGCGAAGGAGAGTTTGAATGAGGGATTGTGGTTGAACCAGGACCAGGTGCGGCCGAGGTTGATATAGAGGTGCTGCCAGTGGGAGGAAGGGTAGACGACCATGACGCGTTGTTTGTCGGTGGCGCCGCCGGAGCTATAGGCCGACTCCATGTAGACTTCGAAGCGTATGTCGGAGCGGGAGTCGAGTTCAAGATAGACGGCACGGTTGGGGTCGGAGACATAGAAGTCAGTCTTGATGGCGAAGGGGACGTTGGAGACGCTGTCGGGAACATGGACGGAGGCGTAGCCTTGGCCGGTGCAGGCTTCAGCGGCAGCGTACTTGTGCCATGTGATGGAGTCGAAGAGGGTGGAGAGCTCGGTGGGTTCGAAGGGCTCGAACATTTGCATGTCGGAGAGGGTGAGGGTATAGGAGGTGGAGAGGGTGTCGAAGCGGAGGGTGTCGCCGATGGTGAGTGTCTGACTGTTGATACGGATGGGTTTGTAGAAGGTGTAATAGGGGAGGGTGCCGGAGATGCCGCTTTGTTTGACTGCAGGATAGAACTCGAAGTAGTCGACCTCGCCGTTGTAGAGTACTGGAACTGTAAAGGGCATCTGGAAGAGACCTATGGAATCGAGTTTGGAGGTTTCAGGATAGTGAGCAACCACGTAGCAGGCTACGATGTCGGAGGTGTAGAAGCCAGGGTCGAGGGAGATGGGGTTAGAGGAGGTGGGGACGACCTTGATGGCGTCGACATGGATGAACGAGGGCGGGACGAAATCCTCGTCGTCGGTGCAGGAGCAGAAGAGGAGTGTAAGGAGTGCTGCAAGCAGCAGGGAGTGAGAGGGAGTGAAAGGGAGTGAGAGGGAGTGAAAGGACAAATGCTTTCTATGGTGGGTATTTTTCATGCCGTTTATTTTTCAATTATAGCATAATAACGCGCGCGAATCATTTTTATTTTGTCGTCTCGTTTTTTTTGTGTATTTTTGCATTTTATTAAGTCAAAAAGTCAAAAGTCTAAAAGTGACAATATGAAAGAACTGGCGATGCATGTCTATGACCTGATGGAGAATTCCACGGCGGCGAATGCAAAAGATGTGAAACTGACGATAGTGGACAGCTTGAAGAACAACGACTTCCACTTCACTATAGAGGACAACGGCAAAGGTATGAGCCCTGAGTTCCTGGCTAAGGTGACGGATCCCTATACCACCAGCCGCACCACGCGCAAGGTGGGTCTGGGATTGCCGCTCATCAAAATGAACACCGAGAAGTGTGGCGGCGGCATGAAGCTGACCTCCGAGGTGGGTGTGGGCACACGGCTCGAATTCTGGTTCGAGCACAACAACTGGGACCGTCCGCCGATGGGCGACTTGCCGGGGACTCTGGTGATGCTGCTTTCGGCGCATGAGGATATCCACTTCGTCATCACCTACCGCACCGACGAAGACGAGTTTGTGCTCGATACCGACGAGCTAAAGGAGGCTCTCGACGGTATGTCGATGAACGACATCCATATCATGAATTACCTCAAGGAGATGGTGGCGGAGAACCTCAAGGAAATCCACGCGAACGAATGAAACGCATAGGAGTTTTGTCGGATACGCACGGCTATGTGGCGCCGCAGATTTTTGATTTCTTTAAGGACTGCGACGAGTTGTGGCATGCCGGTGACATGGGCCCCGGAGTCCTGGAGGAGTTGCGGGCATGGAAACCTGTCCGTGCTGTTTGGGGCAACTGCGATAGTTTCAGTTTGCACTATGAACTCGAGGAACGCGCTTTCTTCGAGGTGGAGGGGCTGCGGGTGCTGATGACGCATATCGGCGGTTACCCCGGCCACTATCCCCATGAGCTGCAGCGGCCGCTAGAACTAGCGAAACCCGACATTTTCGTTTGTGGTCACAGCCACATTCTCCGTGTGATGTATGACAAGGACTACAACTTCCTGCATATCAATCCCGGCGCTGCGGGACGGCAGGGCTTTCATCGCGTAGCGACATTGGTGCGTTTTGTCATTGACGGCACCCCGAAGGAGATGGAAATACTCGATTTCCAGAAATTATAACAGCGGCTATCTTTGTTTTGTTGTTTTTCCTTGTGCGATGATGACGCCGGAGATGACGACTATCATTCCGATGAGGTGGATCCAGTTGAAGGATTCCTGTCCGATGACTAGTGCGGCGATGAGGGAGAAGACTGGGATGGCGTTGTTAAAGATGCATGCCTCGGAAGCTCCGAGGTTTCGAACACCGTAGTTGTAGCCTGCATAGGCTAGGGTGGAGCAGAAAAGTCCTAGGACGAGGAGAAGGAGGAGCATCTTGGGGCTCCACGAAAGCAGGTGCAGCTCAGCACTATCGAAAGTGAGCATAAGTGGCAGGAAGTAAATGAGTCCTATGACGTTCTGCCAGGTGGTGATTACCAAAGGGTTGTACCGTTTCACGATTTTGACGAGGAGCATGGTGTAGACCACTGCAATGACCACGGCTCCCGAGAGGTAAGCCAGCCCGGCGAAGCTGCCCGATAGCCCTTCTCCACCGATGAGCAACACACCCACACCTGCCAGCGATAGGACTACGCCGACGATGAGCGGCAGGCTGATGCGTTGGCGGTAGACCAGCCACATGCCAAAAGGCACGAAAAGAGGTATGGTGGCAATGATGACCGAGGCCAGCGAACCGCTGACGAGTTTCACCCCGTTGGTCTCGCAGAGGTGATAGATGAAAGGCTCGCAGAGAGCAAGGAGGAGAAACCATTTGAGGTCTTGGCGTTGTATGCGTTGCAGACGCCGTGTCAGAGCCAGAGCGGGCAACATGACGAGGGTGGCAATGGCTAGCCGAATGGTGATGAGGATGGTGACAGTCATGTGCTCCTCACTGAGGAAGAGTTCCTTGGTCATGATGAAGCTCACCCCCCAGAAGATGGTGCTCAGCACTAGCAGAATATATGTCAGAGTTCTCCCTTTAACCATTTATCATTAATCATTAACCATTACTAGAAGGGGTAGTTGATGGCGAAGTTGGTGACGAACTGTGAGAAACTCCAGTGGGGCGGACGCCAGCGGAGCGATTCCTCGAAGCCCGGGTCGTAGAGCGGAATGGCGAAGTCGAGGCGGAGGGTGGCTACGGAGACGTTGGCACGGAGGCCGAGGCCGATGCCGACAGCAATCTCCTTAAAGAAGTCTTTCCATTTGAATTCACCTCCAGGGTAGATGTCGGAGGGGTTGAAGAGCCACACGTTGCCCATGTCGGCGAAGATAGCACCTTCGAAGATGCTGAAGATGGGGAATCGTTCTTCGAGATTGATGACGAGTTGGAGGTCGCCGACGCGTTCGAGTTCGAAGATTTCGCCGGGGTTGTAGCTTCCGGGACCTAGGCGTCGGAGCTGCCAGGCACGCATGGTGTTGGGGCCGCCGCCATAGAAGCTTTTTTCGTAGGGCATGTCCATGGAGTTGCCGTAGGGGATACCGATGCCGAGAATGCAGCGGGTGACAAAGGTATTCTGGGAGGCATGGTAGTGGTAGCGTGTGTATTCTCCCATGAGACGGACATATTGAGAGAAGGGGACGTCGAAGAACATGCGGACGCCGTTGCTGTCGACATTGCCGTCGACGAGATGGCTGTAGGCGTTGAGGAGGTTGCCAGCGCTTTCGGCTGAGAGGCGGTAGACGGAGAAGTCTCGTCGGAGGCCGAATTGCTGGGTGGAGTAGGAGAAGTCGTAGCGTGCGGCCATGATGTAGTGGTCGCTGTATTGGTATTTTGTGCGGAAGTAGTTCTCCAAGGTGACAACGCGGAAAATGAAGTCGTTGTCAAGGTTGAGGATGCGTACGAAGGTGAGGTCGATGGGAGTGAGTTGGTGCTGGGCGGTACGGCTATTGGTGAAGCCGGTGCCGATTCGCTGGGTCCATGAGTAGCCGAAGGAGGTATTGGCGATGACGCGTTCAAACCAGTAGCGGTACTGGTAGCTGCCGCCAATGGAGATAAGTGTGTGGGGACGAGTGCGTTGCCATGAGACGAGAGAGGAGAAGGGCATGAGGAACTCCGGCATGTCGAGAGAGGCGTCGAGGCCGACCTCGAAGGCGTTGAAGTTGTCGTAGAAACCGCTGTTGCCATTCGACCCACGGAAGATGAGTTTGGGGAGTTCTAGGAGTAGTGAACTCTTGACTTTCAGCAGTTCGGCGCCGCCGAAGAGGTTTTTGTGCTGGTATTCAAGGGCTGTCTCGAAGCCGAGGTTGCCGTTGGAGAAGAAATTGCCGCTGCTGTCGCTAGTGCCGATGGGCGAGGCATTGGTGAGTTCGAGTGAGAGTGACAGTTTCTGCTGTGTGGTGTTGATGAGTCGCACATGGGCGTCGACGAGTGGCAGGCTGTCGGAGGAGAAGGGTGATTCGCTGAATTCGACGTTGATGTATTTGAAATTGCGCAGGTTGAGTAACGAGGAATAGGTGTTGCTGATGTAGCGTGGACGATAGGTCATGCCGGGGAAGAGCATCATGGCGCGGCTGATGGTCAGCGGGTTGATGGTCATGGGTTTGTCGTAGATGAACTGGTAGTCGAAGTTGCGGTTGATACCGGAATAGTTGTATATGAGGGTGTCGTAGTTCGACTCATGGGATCGGAGACCTGCCGTACTGTTAGGGTAGACGTAGATATTGTTGATGTGGTAGACGCGGAGGTTGCGGCTGTCGACATGCACGTCAATGGAGAGTTTGCGCGGATTGTAGGTGGTGTCGACAACGAAGGTGATGTTTTCAGGCGAGGCGTGATAGTAGCCTTCTTCGCGGAGATTGTTGGCGATGCGGCTGCGTTCGGCGGCGATGTTCTCCTGATCGTAGGCGTCGCCAGGTTTCAAAGGAGAAGATTCCTGCCACTGCTCGAGGAGGCGCAGTACGGTGTCGTTGTCGCAGAAGTATTTCACATCGTCGATAAAGTAGCGCTGGGTGGCTGTGATGTGGTAGGCGATGGAAATCTTGCGGTTTTCGAGTTTTATGGTGTCGAAGGTGACGGAGGAGTTGAAGCAGCCCTTGGATTCAAGCAGATTCTGCAACTGAAGGGCGGTACGCTGGGCCTTGCTTTCGTCGTAGATGACAGGGGCTTGTCCGATATTGCGCCAGTAGTCTCCCCAGAAGGAACTGTCGGTGGGACTGGCGATACAGTATATCCACATTCCAACGGTCATGTTTTTCATTCCTAATAATTTGGAGTTTGGACGTTGGAGGTGGTAGTTCTGTGATTTTTTGAGAGCTTCGGTCACCTCAAGGGGGACGTCGCTACTGTCGGCCATGACGACAGTTTGTTCGGTGTAGTGGAGCAGGCTTTCGCCCTCGCCGAGGTATTTGTTGGCGCTGCAGGAAGTTAATAATATGAAAAATGAAAAATGGAAAATGAATATCAGGCTGACGCAGACGGTTCTGCGCAACCAGCGAGAATTATTCATTATGGATTTTTCACTTCTCATTTTCAATCTCTTTCAGGATTATGTCAGTACTGCCAAGGCTCTGGTTCATGTAGTCGGAGCAAGCTTGGGAGGCTTTGGAATAGGCCTCGGAGTCGGTGAGCAGAGGCATGATATGGGCAAGGAGTTCGTCGTAGTTGCTGTGACTCCATCCGCCGCCGCGGGCAATGATGTCGCGGGCCTCTTGGAACTTGTGGTAGTTGGGGCCGAAGAGGACGGGCTTGCCGAAGGTCACCGCCTCGAGAATGTTATGGATGCCTACGCCGAAGCCACCGCCTATATAAGCCACGTCGGCGTAGCGATAGAGCTTGGAGAGGAGGCCGATGTTGTCGATGATGAGAATTTTAGGTAATGATGAATGATGAGTGATTAATGATGAATGTTCATCATTAATTTTGGAGTAGCGGATGCTGTCGGGGAAAAGTTCTTCAATCTGTTTCAGATGCTCCTCGTTGATGACGTGTGGCGCCAGAATAACTTTGAGTGATGAATGATGATTGATGAATTGGGAAATCAGTGTTTCGTCGGGGGGCCAGGTGCTGCCGGCTACGAGGACTTTCCCCTTGTAGCCGTCGAGGAAGGCTTCCGCCACCTCGTTTCCCTCGGCGGCTAAGGCTATCTGGTGTACGCGGTCGAAACGGGTGTCGCCGGCTAGCGAGCAATGTTCAATGCCAATATTTTTCAGCAGTTTTAGACTTTCCTCGTTCTGCACGAAGAGATGTTTGAAACAGTTTTTCAGCTGTTTCCTGAACCATCCACCATACCATTTGAAGAAATACTGGTTGGGGCGGAAGATGGAGGAGAAGATATAGGTGGGAATGCCGCGACGACGCAGCTCGCCGAGGTAATTGAACCAGAATTCGTATTTGACAAAGAAAACGATATTAGGCTTGTAAGTGTCAATCAGCCGTCGGGCGTTGCGAGGGGTGTCCATTGGCAGGTAGCGCACGATGTCGGCCTGGGCGTAGTTCTTCCTCACCTCGTAGCCCGAGGGCGAGAAGAATGTCACGAGAATACGGTAGTCGGGATGTTTTTGGCGGAACGCCTCCAGCACTGGGCGTGCCTGTTCAAACTCTCCGAGGCTGGCTGCGTGGAACCAGGCGAGATGCGCGCCGGATGCACAGCCGACTGTGCCAACTTCGCGCCATCCTTTCACCATCAAACTGGCATTCTTGTGTCCGAACAATGCCGCTATGCGGATGCCCAGTGTGTACAAGAATATTCCTATGGTGTAAAAAACTCTCATCAGTATTTTCTTGAACTCCTAAAAATAATAGTAGTCGTACGAGGTGCGACCCGTCAGCGGGAACAGCCACGATAGTTTCACCCCCACCATCAGGTCGAAGTAGCGACTGTCGTCTTTTCCGTTGAGACCCATCACATTGTCGATGATATAAGGTCTTTTAGACCAACTCAGGCACTGGCTGGCAAATAATTCGACTTTGAAATTCACATAGTTGATGTAGTTGCTCATGTATAGGAACCCCACGCTCTCGGTCAACATCACGCCGTGGCGCAGGTGGTCGTAGAGACGGCCGTAGGCCTCGTTCACCTGGGGCACCATGCTCTCATTCATGTCTTGCGAATGCGCCGTTTTCTGCATGAACCATCCGCCGCTCAACTTCACAAAAATTCCCGAATTGGGGTTCTTCGGCATGATGTTGAACAGTCGGGCCACGCCCGGACGCACCGCCAGCCCTCGGTTGTACATCGTCACCACGCCGTCGGTGCCGCCCCAACTCATCAGGTAGCCTTGCGACGTGTAGATGTCGCCCATGCGTTCGGCACGCTGTGTCAGGTTGTCGCTGTTGTAGCCAAACCAGAGGTCGCCCTCCAGCGTCACCATCCAGTCCTGCTTGAACTTATAGTCGCATTCAAATCCGAAGTCGAGATAGGGGCCTTGGTAGAGGTCCTTCATGTTGCCGTTCGTCAGGCCTGCACTGTTGCTGCCTGCCAGGGGCGTCTGTAGGCCGAAGGAAAAACCGATGATGTGGCATTCCAACGTGTCGACATTCAGCTTTAACTGAGCCTGCGACGCCATCGGCACCATCATCACCATCACCATCACTGCCAGTATTTTATGCTTCATATTAAAAAAAATCAATTTTCAATTCTCAATTTTCAATTTTATTTGTATCTTTGCAATTCGTTTAAAGAAACGATGACAGACCCAAAATATTGTATAATAAATAAAAAAATATATATCCAATGGCAAAAGACTTTTCTAAACGCAGTGAAAACTACTCTGAATGGTATAACGAACTTGTTGTCCGTGCCGACCTCGCCGAGCAGAGCGCTGTGCGTGGTTGCATGGTGATAAAACCCTATGGCTACGCTATTTGGGAGAAGATGCAGCATCAGCTCGACAGCATGTTCAAGGCCACCGGCCATGTCAACGCCTACTTCCCCCTCTTCATCCCCAAGAGTTTCCTCAGCCGTGAGGCCGAGCATGTCGAGGGCTTCGCTAAAGAGTGTGCCGTGGTAACCCACCACCGCCTCATGAACGACCCCAACGGCAACGGCGTCGTCGTCGACCCCGCCGCCAAGCTCGAGGAAGAGCTCATCGTGCGTCCCACCTCCGAGACCATCATTTGGAGCACCTATAAGAACTGGATCAAGTCCTACCGCGACCTGCCCATCCTCTGCAACCAGTGGGCCAACGTTGTGCGCTGGGAGATGCGCACCCGCATGTTCCTCCGTACCGCCGAGTTCCTCTGGCAGGAGGGCCACACCGCCCACGCCACCCGCGAGGAGGCCGAAGAGGAAGCCCGCAAGATGCTCGACGTCTACGGCGACTTCGTTGAGAACTACATGGCCGTGCCCGTCATCAAGGGCCACAAAAGCCCCAACGAACGCTTTGCCGGCGCCCTCGACACCCTCTGCATCGAGGCTATGATGCAGGACGGCAAGGCCCTGCAAGCTGGTACCAGCCATTTCCTCGGACAGAACTTCGCCAAGGCCTTCGATGTACAGTTCCTCAACAAAGAGAATAAGTTGGAGTATGTCTGGGCCACTTCGTGGGGCGTCAGCACCCGCCTGATGGGCGCCCTTATCATGACTCATTCCGACGACAACGGCCTCGTCCTGCCGCCGCGACTGGCTCCCATCCACGTCGCTATCGTCCCCATCTGCAAGAGCGACGAGCAGCAGCGCCAACTCGACGAGCATATAGCCCCCATCGTCAAGGCCCTTGAAGCCAAAGGACTTGTGGTGAAGTACGACAACCGCCCGGAATACAAGCCCGGCTGGAAGTTTACTGAATACGAGTTCAAGGGCGTTCCCGTGCAGCTGGCCATCGGTGCCCGCGACATGGAGAATGGCACCTGCGAGGTGCGTCGCCGCGACACCCTCGAGAAAGCCACCCTGCCCCTCGAAGGCATCGCCGACCATGTCTACAACCTCATGGAGGATATTCAAAAGAATCTCTTCAAGAAGGCTGCCGACTTCCGCGCCTCGATGACCCGCAAGGTCGACACATGGGATGACTTCAATGTGGAAATCGAGAAGAACGGCTTCCTGCTCTGCCACTGGGACGGCACCCCCGAGACCGAGGAACGCATCAAGGAGGAGACCAAGGCTACCATCCGATGCATTCCTTACGATGCTCCCGAAGAGGAGGGCAAGTGCATCTACAGTGGCAAGCCCAGCCACCGCCGCGTGGTCTTTGCCCGCAGCTACTAATTCCTGGCCTGCAGCGTAATGATAAAGTGATTCGCTTTGGGGATGAGACGATTGACTATCCGGTCGCAGCATCTCCAAAGCGGCATCCCTAAGTGAGAGAGCAGCACGGACAGATGGCTGTGCAACAGCAACTTGTTCCCCACCAGACGCATACTTTTGATTTCAACGGGAAGCGGAGCGACCATGCGCCGCACCTTCTCCTCGTCGAACGAGTGCAGGTGGGCGTTGTGGGGCGTTTTGCGGTTGCAGTGGATGCATAGCGAGTAGGCTATCTTTTCCTTGTATGGCGTGGAAACAATCAGGGTGCCGCCAAGCTTGAGTTTGGAGAGAAGCGAGGCGACGAACCCTCGCGGATCGACGGTGTGCTCGATAATCTCCGACGCGATGATGCAGTCGAAGGATCCGTCGGCAAAGGGCAGGTGGTAGGCATCCGCCACCACGGCGGCATGGCTCTCGTAGGGATACTGCGACAGGGCTTTCTGTGCGTTGGCATAGGCGATGTCCATCGACACCACACGTTTTCCCCGTTCGCAAAAATGCTGTGCCACAAATGCTGAACCGCACCCCACGTCAAGCAGGAGCGTGGCGGATTTCGGCACTTGACGCATCACCAGCGTGCGCAGCAGTTTCAGGTGCAACGCCGTGAGAGGGTCGGTCTCTTCGCTGAAATAGTCGAACTCTTCGGCATCGGTCGTGTAATGCGTTGTGTAGTCGAAAGCCTCACTGTCATCCTTCTTTTCGATAAACGAGGGAATGTCGTCGCTGACAGGGAAGGTCCGGTCGCCTGTCCTCAGCAGCCCTTCGCCGTCCGCCAAGGCAAGGGTCTCACCGGTGTCGGGATAGCGTAAAATATCGAGTAGCCAATCTTTAATCATAATAATATATCGTCTTTTTCCGCTGCAAAAGTACGAAAAAAAAGTGGCACACACAATAAATTTGGTTAATTTCCGTTAATTTGCCAGATGTCAACAATGGACATTTTATGTTAATTGGAAATATAAACCTTTAAAACACTTAATATTATGAAGATTTGTAACAAAATGTTCGCCGAAGGTCTCGGTACCTTCGTGCTTGTGCTCGGCGGCTGCGGTACCGCGCTGTTCGGACACGTGGGATTCCTCGGTGTCGCCATTGCCTTCGGTCTCACCGTCATTGCCATGGCCTACGGTATTGGCCATATCAGCGGCGCCCACCTCAACCCCGCCGTCTCCTTCGGCGTCTGGGTCAACGGCCGCATGAGTTTTAAGGAGATGCTGCTCTACTGGCTGAGCCAGTGCATCGGAGCTGTCATCGCCGGAGCCGTGCTGCTGGTTATCTACAAGTCCACGACGGCTGATCCTACGGGAGTCTTCGCCGCCAACGGCTTTGGCGCCGACTTCGCCAAAGCTACCGGCAACGCCGACTACCAGACCATTTGCACCGGTGGTGCCTTCCTCGTCGAGGCCCTGCTCACCTTCGTCTTCCTGATGGTCATCCTCGGCGTCACTGACAGTCGCCACGAGAACGGCAAGTTCGCCGGCCTCGCCATCGGTCTTACCCTGGTGCTCATCCACCTCATTTCCATCCCCTTGACCAACACCTCGGTCAACCCCGCCCGCTCCCTCAGCCAGGCCCTCTTCAGCAACGCTGAAGGCTGGAACGCCATGAGCCAGCTCTGGCTCTTCATCGTCGCCCCGCTCGTCGGTGCCGGCCTCGCTGGCCTTGCCTACAAGTGCCTCGGCGGCTGCTGCAAATGCAAGGAATAGATTGTATTTAAGAATTTTTAACAAGAGTTGATTGTGTTGACAATCAACTCTTTATTTTATATGCTCTTTCATAACCCTTTGTTAAGTCTCTCTAAACCAATAGAAAGGTAAGAGCAGAGTAAGAGGGGAGTAAGAGTTGAGTAAGACCTAGACACTTAATGGTCTGGTTTTCAGTACTCGTTTTTAAGGTTATGTTAAGTAGAGAATTTTATGTCTCGTTGACAATATTGTCGGGGGTGAGGGTGATGGTTTCGATGGTATTGACGAGAGAGGAGTCGTAGGGGCGGGCGACGCGGATGTAGTTGTCAGTCCAACCGAACATTGCATCTCCATGTTCGGTTGCTTCCCACAATACCGGCCGTGCCTTGTCGAGTTGGCTGGCGGTGAACTCGCGATGTTTTTTCTCGCTGAGTTCGAGGAGACGAGCGGTGTGTTTGTGGCGCACGGGGATGGGAATTTTTTCTCCCAGTTTCAATGCGGCGGTGCCAGGACGGTCGCTGTAGGTGAAGACATGGAGGTAGGAGATGGGAAGCGAGTCGATGAAAGTCAGGACTTTTTGGAATTCC
This sequence comes from uncultured Bacteroidota bacterium, assembly GCA_902776365.1. GTDB lineage: Bacteria > Bacteroidota > Bacteroidia > Bacteroidales > P3 > Colimorpha. Next base: position 233,939 of record CACYPU010000002.1, read on the forward strand.
TCCTCGGTCTCACCGTTGAAGCCTGCCATAACGTCGGCGGCGATGCATGCGTCTGGCATTACGGTTTTGATTTTCTGCAGCTTGGAGGCGTAGAGGGCGGTGTCGTAACGTCGGTGCATGAGCTGGAGTACATGGTCGGAGCCGGCCTGCAGGGGGATGTGGAAGTGGGGAAGGAAAGCACGGCTGTGGGCGACGAAGTCGATGATGTCGTCGGTGAGGAGGTTGGGCTCGATGCTGGAGATGCGGTAGCGCAGGATGCCTTTGATTTGGTCGAGTTCTTTGAGCAGGTCGAGGAAGGATTCGTCTTGATGTTGACCGAAGGTGCCGGTGTTGACGCCAGTGAGTATCACCTCTTTGGCACCATTGTCGGCGATGCGGTGGGCGGCGCAAAGGGTCTCCTCAATAGTAGCGGAGCGTGAGCGGCCGCGGGCGTAGGGGATGGCGCAGTAGGTGCAGAAATAGTCGCAGCCGTCCTGAATCTTGAAAAAGGTGCGGGTACGGTCTTCTCCCGAATAGGATAGCAGTCGTTTGCTTTCGTTTCCAAGTACTTGTGTTACGCCAGGCATCTTTTTGATTTCCTCGGCGGCCACTTGGGCGAAACAGCCCATGACGACAATCTGGGCGTCGGGGTTCTGGCGGTGGGCCTGCCGGATGGCGTTGCGGCATTTCTTCTCGGCAACCGCTGTCACGGTGCAGGTATTAATAATGTATATATCAGCCACGTTTCCCCATTCAACAATGGTGTTGCCCTCCTCGCCGAGACGTCGTAGCAGGTCGGAAGTTTCGGCGTAGTTCAGCTTGCATCCCAGAGTATGCGCGGCGATTTTCATAAAAATTTTGTCAGTTTAAATAGATGTTGTATCTTTGCAGTGTCGACAATATATGAGATTGTTTACAATCGGTTGATTGATAGAGATAAAGGTTCCAAAATACCTTCTAAATTTTGGATTTTGTAATAGTGTTTAATGGAGGAACCGCCTTGCTGTCTTGCGAGGCGGTTCTTTTTTTATCACTATTCTTGCTCGAGGAGAGGTGAATGTTCGTCGTACTGCAGGGCATGAACCATCTTGAGGGCGTCTTCGTCGGGGAAGATGGCGAAGTCGGGTTGCGGCTCAAGGAGGAGTATGTCGCGGCCATCCTTGTCTTTGCCGATACCCTGGATGCATTTGCGGGCCACAGTGACGCGGCTCTTGCGGTTGGCGAAGGAGAAGAGTTCGTCGCCGGCGCGGTTGAAGATGAGCTCGTTGCTCTCGTTGGCCACGAGTTTGGAGCCGTCCTTGAGGAGGACGACGGTCTTGTTCTTGCCCTGAGCGGCCATGCAGGCGATGTCGTAGATGGAGACGAACTGGTCGCCGCTGGCGAGGCGGAGGAGTATCTCGCGGTCGTTCATGTTGCCGTGGTGCCAGCGTTCACGGACGGTGAGGGTGCCTTCCTCGAAGAATTTGTAGTCGCCGTGCTTGAGGCCGTCGACATACCAGCCTTCGCGGGTGAGGAGGCCTGCGTCGTTGTATTCCACAAGACGTCCCTCGAGACTTCCGTTGACATAGTTGCCGGTGATGTAGCCTTTTTTGCCGATGCGTTTCCACCAGCGTCCATGGCGGTGGTTGTTGAGCCAATTGGACACTTCGGCGGTGTCGCCGTTACGTTCGTAGATGACGTTGATGCCGTCTTTGACGCCCATGTTGTAGGAAGTCTCCTTGATAAGGCGTCCGTCCTCGGCATAGAATTTCCAGAGGCCGTGGCGGTTGCGCTGGTTGTATTCGCCACGGGCGAGGAGGTGCCCCTGCTCGTCGTAGGCCTCGTGGAGGCAGCGGCGGCCGGGTTCGGTGTATGTGTTGCGGATGCGGACGGAGCCGTCGTGATAGAAGTAGGTGAAGGTGCCGGTCTCGAGGCCGTCGACGAAGTCGCCTTCGAAGATTTTGGAACCGTCCTTGTCGGTGCGAATCCAGTGGCCTTGACGGCGTCCCTGTTGGTCGGTTTTGTTCTGTGCGACGGCGCTGACGGATGTGAGCATCATGGCCGCGGCAAGGAGGAGAAGTGTTTTTTTCATCGGTAGTTGTCCTTTTTATATGTTTGAATAACGCACAATTATATTTTTTATTTTGGCAGGTGAGAAAAAAAGTGTATTTTTGCATTTCAATAAGTCAGAAAGTCAAAAGGGTAAAAAGTCATGAGGAATATCGCAGTGATACTGGCAGGAGGTACCGGCAGCCGCATGGGGTCGTCGGTGCCTAAACAGTTCCTAGAACTTGGCGGTCGCACGGTGATAGAGTATTCTATTGAGACTTTTTGCAGCCATCCGGCCATCGACGAGGTGGCGGTGGTGGTGCATCCCGACTGGCGGGGACGCATGGAGGAGATAGTGGCTAGTGCTCAGTGGTCAGTGGCTAGTGGGAAGTTGAAGAAGATTATTGACGGTGGCAGCGAACGATACATGTCGAGCCTCAACGCCATCATGGCTTATATCGACGAACCCGACGACACTAACTTGTTACTGCATGACGCGGCACGGCCTTTCGTTTCGGTCGAGATTATCGACCGAGTGGTTGCGGCTCTGCAATGCCATGAAGCTGTGGGAGTGGCGGTGCCGAGTACCGATACCGTGTGGGAGGTGCATCCGGATATGGGTGGAGAGTTGATGGTTAAAAGTGAAAAGTGTGAGATTCCGCGATTTGTGGCACGGATACCGGAGCGCAAGTTGATGTGGCGCGCCCAGACCCCCCAGGCTTTCCGCCTGCCGCTGATTCGCGACGCTTACCAGAGGGCTCTACAGGACCCGATGTTCCAGGCTACCGACGACTGCGGTGTGGTGCGCAAATACATGCCCGGCACGAAGATAGCTGTGGTGGAAGGAGTTGAACGCAACATGAAGGTGACGACCCCACAAGACATCGTCGCACTGGAACAAATTCTGATTAATAGATAGTGAAAAAAAGAAATAATATGAAGACAGTAGCTATGGTGCCCATCAAGTTGAACAGCGAGAGGGTGAAAGAAAAAAATCTACGGCCTTTTTCGGACGGCAAACCACTGGTGCAGTTTATTCTGGAGTCTTTGGTGAAGAGTAGCCGTGTGGATGAGGTGTATGTTTATTGCAGTTCGGAGCGGATAAAGGATTATCTTATCGACGGGGTGAAGTTTCTGAAACGTCCCGAATATTTGGACGGTAATGGATGCAACTGCAATGATATCATTCGAGAGTTTATGAAGGAGGTGGATGCCGACTATTATGTGGTTTCGCATGCAACGGCTCCTTTCACAAAGACAGAGAGCATCGACCGTTGCATTGCCAGTGTGGAGGACGGCGAGGAGTATGATTCGGCGTTCACGGTGGAGAAAATCCAGACATTCCTCTGGCAGGACGGATCCCCTATTAACTTCGACCCCGACCATTTCCCCCGCACACAGGACTTGAAGCCGATTTACATGGAGACGTCGGGTGCTTTTGTGTTTCCGAGGTGGGTGTTTGAAAAGTACAACCGCAGGGTGGGGGTGAAGCCCTGTCTTGTGGAGGTGGAGCCGATAGAAAGTAGCGACATTGACACAGAGTATGACATGATGGTGGCTCAGGCTTTGTATAAGTATATGCAGGAAAATCAATAAGTCAAAAGGTTCAAAAATATGGGAGCAAAAGTACATATTGTAGACTGTACCATCCGTGATGGGGGCTATCTTTTCGACAAGAATTCCGACCCAGAGTTTGTGAGAGGTATTCTGCAGGGGTTGGTGAATGCGGGTATTGATTATACTGAGACAGGTTTCCTCCAAAGCAAGGTGAACGGTGAAACTATTGTATATCATGACTCAAAGGGTGTGATAAAGTATCTCCCAACCGATGCAGGACGGACAACCTATCTGGGTTTCTGTGACAATAGCCGATACACACCGGAGGAACTCGATGAGTGTGACGGCAAATCCTTCAAGTGGTTGCGTATCTCGTTTGCAAAACATGAGATAGAAGACTCGTTGAGGTTCTGTCAAGAGGCCATGAGAAAAGGATATCGTGTCCAGTTCAACCCGATGGATAGCATCAGCTACACAATGCAAGAAAGGGCAGAGTTGATAGAGAAGGTGAATAAGGTTAAGCCGGCAGCGTTCTCTATAGTGGATACATTCGGGGCTATGTATATGTCAGACCTTGTGACTATCTTCAAACAGTTTGACACGATGCTCGACAAAGAGGTGATGATAGGACTTCATTCCCATGACAATCTTGGACTTTCCTGTGCGTTGGCTGAACGCATGGTTGAGCTTGCCGAAGAAACGGGACGCGAGATATGCATCGACGGTTCTTTGTTCGGGATGGGCCGTGGGGCGGGCAATGCAAAAACGGAATTGCTTGCCGACTATCTCAATAAGCATTGTGGCACGCAATACAATGTGCAGGTGCTGCTTGAAACAATAGACAAGTACATTGTTCCCATTCTTGACAGAATTCATTGGGGATACGACTTGCCGATGTTTGTCTGTGGAACAAAGCATTCCCATGTCGACAATGTGAATCATCTGGCTCAAACAACGGATAGTTCGATTACCGATATTTTCAATGTGGTTGAGACCTTGACTCCCCAACAGAGAACAAGATATGGTGCAGGATATTCCAAAACGGACTTTTCACAATTGGACCAAAAATACTTGGAGTATAAAAATAAAAACAAATAGATATGAATTGTGCTGATTATTTAGTTGATTATCTGATTAAACAAGGTGTAACGGATGTCTTTGGTTTTGCAGGTGGCTATATTGTGCCTTTTCAAGACGCTCTATATAAGCGGCCTGAAATAAAGGTGCACGTGTGCTATAATGAACAAGGATGTTCTTTTGCTGCGAATGGTTATGCCCGCACAAGTGGAAAACTTGGGGTGTATTTCACAACCTCCGGCCCTGGCGCCGTCAATGCGTTTGGAGGGTTGGCAGATGCTTGGTTCGACGGAGTCCCCGTTATGGGAATTTGTGGCAATGTGCCTACCAATGAGAAGAAAGGTTTTTCTGGAATACGCCAGAACGGTTTTCAGGAAATGGATATTGTCTCAATGACAAGACATATTACAAAACTTTCTGTCACGCCATTGAGCGCTATTGATTTCCCGGATATAGTATCACGCGCCTATAACATGGCCATGCTTGGCAGGAAAGGGGGTGTAGTTATTGATTTTCCGTATAACATTCAAAAGACGGAGGTGGAGTTATGAACTACAAGGATTTTAAGAAGCCCGTTCTTTTAGTGGGCAGTGGCGTTCGTGCAGCGGGAGCAGCAGGTTTGGTTGTCGAGTTTGCCCTGAAAACCAATATCCCGGTGTTGACAACGATGAATGCCGTGGATGTTGCACAAGGTGACCTCCGAGTCGGAATGATGGGAACATATGGCAACCGCTGGTCCAATATGATTCTGGAGAATTGTGACCTTGTTATTTCTGTGGGTGCTCGTTTGGGCCTTCGTCAGATTGGTCACAAAAAGGAATGGTTCGCTCCTAAAGCAAAGTTGGTGAGAGCCGATGTCGACCAGGCGGAATTAAGCCGTAACGTGAAGGATGACGAGGAAAAACATTTGATAGACGCAAGGGATTTCATAGTTTCCTTGCTTGCGACAGATTTCCCTGATTGCACCGAATGGAAGCGCCGCTGCCTTGCAGTAAAGGACATGCTCGCAAAGTATGACAATACTGAGGGTAATGATGCCGTGGAGGCTATCGCAGATTTACTGCCAGAGAATCCTGTCTGTGCCATTGATATTGGTCAACACCAGTGTTGGTGCGCCCAGTCCCTTGCTTTGAAAGGACATGATGGCCGTATCTTGATAGGAGGTGGCTATGGCTCCATGGGTTGCGGCTTGCCCTATTCCATCGGGGCGTCCATCTCAAGGAATAATGGTCTTGTCTATTGTATCACTGGCGATGGCGGTCTTCAAATGAACATCCAGGAACTGGAGACAGTTGTGCGAGAGAAGTTGCCCATCAAGATTATTGTAATAAACAACCATGTGTTGGGTAAAATCAGCGAAATTCAGCATGGTTCTTACGACGACCGTTATGCTCAGACGACAGCTGAGAGCGGATATTCTGTCCCCGACTTCAAGAAAATCGCCGAGGCCTATGGAATAAAGGCTGCAACGATTCCTTCCTATCGGGAACTCAAGAACTATAAGGAATGGTTTACTGACGGTGACCCCTGCCTTATCAACATGTTCTTGGACCCCGACACACTGCTAATCCCCAAAATTAAATGGGAAACGGGACTTATAATGCCACTGCTTGAAGGGGGGTTGAACAAAAAGGTTCTTTCTTTACTCAATTTTGAATGACATGATAAAGTTCCTCGTAATGGATGTCGACGGCACCTTGACCGATGGCAAAATCTATATGGGTGCGCAGGGTGAGCTCCTCAAGGCTTTCGATATAAAGGATGGCTATGGTATCAAAGAGATTCTACCCCTGCATAATATCACCCCTGTGATTATCACGGCCCGCAGTAGCGAGATTCTGCAAAACCGCTGCCGTGAACTGGGCATTACTGAACTCTACCAGAACACCAGAGACAAGTTCGCTTGTCTGACAGCTCTTCTTGAACGGCACCACTCTTCTCTCGCCGAGGTGGCTTATATCGGAGACGACTGCCTCGACCTTCAATGCATGGAGCCTGTCTTGCGAGCGGGCGGACAGACGGGCTGTCCTGCCAATGCCGTCCCCGCAGTCATAGCCGCTTGCAGTTACGTTGCTCCCCATAAAGCAGGAGAGGGAGCTGTGCGCGACTTTGTCGAGTACCTTGTCAATCACAACAGCGAAGATCATCATCCTTCCCTGAAGCAACGCCTCGACAAGGCGGTGGCTTATATCGACAGACTTGACTTCGATTCTCTCTCTATGGGTACTCACGAAGTGTCGCCCGACTTCTACTTTAACGTGATGGAGTATATTCCTTCTCTCGAACAGGAGGTGCTCTATGAGTCCCATCGCAAGTATATAGACATACAGCGTTTGTTCGATGGAGAGGAACGAATGATGGTTGCCGAGACCTCGATGTTGACTCCCGCCACGCTTTATGATGCCGATAAGGACTGTATACTCTACGAGAACTCCTCCAGTCTCTCTGGTCTCCTGTTCCGCCCTGGTTCCTCCCTGGTTCTTTTCCCCAATAATGCCCATAAGGCAGTGCGTAATGGCGAGAAGGAGACGAAAGTGAAGAAAATTGTCGGAAAACTAATGATTAATCATGGCTAGAAGGGCTTTTTCCCCCGAGGGATTGGACGCTGTTCCTTATGGCGACATCACCCATGTATGCATGACACCCTCCATTCATGCCCTCCTACAATACATGCTTCTTTTCGACTATGATACGGTGGCCCGGCATACTGCCTATTTTACTGGCTATGCTGTCTCACCCGATATTGCCTCGCGCCTTCCGGGAGTCTGGTTCTCCGTCAAACAGACAGGCACCCGCCAGTCTTTGTCGCGTATTTTTGGGAAAATCGCCATCCGTGCTACACGCCGTTTGCGTTATCCTTTCCTCCGCAACGCTCGCATCTACGCATTTGATGTGGGTTTTGTGCCCCCGTTGATAGGCCGCCGACCCTACGCCCTGCTCTCTGACGGCCCTTTGGGAATCTCGCAGAACATGCAGGAATCCAGTGCTGAATATATCCGTCAGCAACGCCGTAGCCAGTCTCTTCAAGGACATATAGAAGAACTTCTTTTCGGGCCCGTGGCGGTCAATGGATGGGGCAACAACCCCCAGTGCCGAGAGTTCTACATGACAGAAGATAACCAATGTGTCGTCTTCCGGGACAAGCCTGTCCATATCGATTCTCTCCGCAGCCTCTGGGAACAGGCCGAACCTGCCACGCACGCTTTTGTCAAACATGTCTTCGATGTAGATGAAACCGACATTGCACTCCTCAACAGTCGCCCCTATATGTTCTGCACTCAGCCGATGGTAAAGGATGGCATCCTTTCCGTACAGGAATACCTCGCCATTCTCAGACCTATATTCGAAAAATATGGTACCGACCAGCTGTTGCTCAAACTCCATCCTCGTGATGACTTCGACTACCGTCGTTATTTCCCGGAGGTGGCTGTTTATGATAAAAAGGTGAACATGCAACTATTGGTTCTTCTGGGAGCCAATGTACAACGTGTAGGAACCATCTGCTCCTCGTCGGTCAACTCCTTCCCGCAGGAGGTGCAGGTCGATTGGTATGGCACCGACTTTCACCCTAAGCTCAAAGCGTGGTTTGGTACTGCGGTGCCACCGGCACGCCCCTATAACCAATGTGCTATTTCCCCAGCAGTCCTTTTGTGACGTTCTTCCTAAAGGTCACCAGTTTGTTGCCCTTGGCAAAATCGCCTTTCAGAGCAAAACCTGTCCAGAGTACCAGTGTGCCACCCCATTTAACACCCTCTTTTACAAGCCGTCTCAGGTACTTCCCTGTTCCTATTTGCCGTGTGCGGTAGCGTTCGCTTACCCCGATGCTGTAGGTGAGACGGTCGAAGTAGTCCTGCGTCAGTTTCTTGGGCGGGATGAGATGGTAGAGGATGGCGGTGGGCAGGTAGTAGAACTTCATGCCGCGCGAGGTCATCTTGTCAAAAAGGTCTTTCTCCTCGGCTCCGATAAGACTGTTGCCCTTGCGTCCCAGTTCGGGGTTGAAGAGTCCCACGGCATCGAAGACGCTCTTGCGGTAGGCGGCATTGCCTCCGCCAGGGAACGCGTCGCCGGGGAATTCCCGCTCTTTGTCTCCCAGATAGAGTTTTCCTGTGATTAATTGTCTGGTATAGTGACTCATCCAGCCTGGCTCCTCGCATCCGTCATATTGGGGAATGATGGGACCTCCGGCGGCTACAGCGTCGGGATGGCGTTGGAAAAAGTCGGCGTAAGTCTGTAGGTATTCTTTATTAACCAGTGCGTCGTCGTCGACATACACCAGGATGTCGCCTTCGCTGTTGCGGATGCCACAGTTGCGGGCATGAGAAAGGCCCTGCTGTGGCTCCAGGCAGTAGCGCAGTTTCACGTCCGGATAGTCGGCTTCAAACCGGCGGTATTCCTCTTCGGTGTTGTCGGTGCTGTTGTTGTTCACCAGCACAATTTCATAGTCCGAGAGAGGTAAAGTACCTACTGCAATGCTCTGAAGTACATTGTAGATATACCTCCCTCGGTTGTATGTGCAAAGGATGACGCTAATCATGCTTTTTTCTCTTTCTTACGGTAGACGAGGAAGATGGCGCCACCGATGAGGAGTACCAGAACAACGGAAGCGAGGATATTAATGGTGTCCATCTTGTGGAACAGCGGTGCTTCGTTGCGGAATTCGATGACGTGGTCGCCAGCAGGGATGACCAGGCCGCGGAGCACGTAGTTCACGCGGAAGTGGTCGACGGGCTTTTCGTCGATATAGACACGCCAGTCGGGAGCATAGTAGATTTCGCTGAAGACGGCCAGTCGGGTACTTGCGGTGTGGCTGCGGTATTTCAGATAGTCTGGGTTGTAGGGAGTCTGGTGCTCGATGCGGATGAAGTCGTTATTGTCGGAGGTGGAGGAGAATTTTGCCATGTCGGGGAACTCTTTGGTGTTGACCACGGCAGTGGTGGCAGGGTTGATGTCGTTGAGGGCGAGGATTTCCTCATTGACGGTGGTGACGGTTTTCAGGCTATCCACTAGCCAGCAGCAGCCGAGGGCTCCCGGGTTCACCTCCACCTGCCCCTGCGGGGTGACGATGTAGCGTGTGTTGAGCATGTTGAAGACATTCATGTTGCCGTAGTTTATGTAGAAGTCGATGAGATTCTGGTAGCGGCTCATTTTCACAGCGCTGTAGCCTCCAATCTGATGATGGAAGGCGGAGGGATAGGAGAGGTTGAAGGGGTTTGGTTTTCTTCCATAAGGGGCATAAAGGTTATAAACACGGTAGTTGGTATCTCCCAATTGGGCGGCCATTTGGTCAACCACATCTTCTTTGTATTCGGCCGCTTTCGCCATGGATAATTCGGTATCCTCTTTGTCGATGAAGTTATCGCTGTTGAGGTAGCGACGGTCGATGCCCCAGAGGTCGATGACTATCAGGGCTCCTACGATAGCCAACACCACACCGCTATTTTTGATTTTTTGTTTGGCATAGAGCCAAATGGTCGTGGCGGCGAGGAGGATGAAGATAATGGAGCGCCAGGAGTCGCCCATGAAGAGACTCTCGCGGTCGGACCTCAATCCCGCCATAAGGTCGTCGGGATACTGTTCTCCCGGAGCCGTAAAGTTGAGGCTGGCGAATATCATTACGCCGAGAATGAGGGTCAGCAAACACCCTGCAGAGATGTAAAGGGATCTGAGGATACGCTTTCTATCAGCCTCGGTATTCTTCGGATTGAAGATGTGTTTCAGTGTGAGTACCGCCATGAGGACCATGCAGACATTGGTCAGGACCAACGCCATGCTGGGGGTGCGGAACTTGTTGTAAAGAGGCAGGTTGTTGAAAACCCATTCGTTGAGCCACAGGAAGTTGAGTCCCCAGGAGAGCATGATGGAGATGAGCGTGGCGGCGAGAATCCACCAGCGGTCGGCACCTTTCACCACCATCATACCCATCAGGAAGAGCATGAAGATTATCGCGCCGAAGTAAACGGGGCCACTGGTGCCGGGTTGTCCGCCCCAGTAGAGAGGTGCTCTGTCTTCATCCCAAGGGTAGGGTTGGCGGACAGGGTCATAATAGCGTTGCATAAAGGTGTTGTAGAATTGGCTCTCGTCGGAGTTGACCAGCTCACTTGACCCACCGCCCATGGCACCGGGTACTAGCAGGGTGTAGGTCTCGCCGATGCCATAGCTCCAACTGAAGGCATAATTGATGTCCAATCCATTGGAGGTGTTTTGCTTGCTGGGGTTGCCGTTATGGTAGAGGTCGTCGGGGGTGACGGTGAGTTCGTTGCCGCCGCGCATGGTCACGTTGGCGTATTCTTGGCTGACCATAAGGCTGCGGGAATTGCAGGCGAAGCTGATGGCGGCTCCCGCTATCAGGATGCCCACGGCGATGAGGAACTCTTTGAAGTAGCGTTGTTTGAGGGAAACGACGGCATAGGTGATACCTAGTAGCACGGCACCGATGACGGTGTAATAGGTAATCTGGATATGGTTGCAGAGGAGCTGCAGACCCAGCGCCAGGGTGAAGAGGATGCCTCCCCAAAGCCAGTCTTTCCACTTGTCCTTGCCTTCGCGGGGTTTGCGCAGGCAGAGTATCATGCCGGCGAGGATAGGTGCCGCCATGGCGAGGGACCAGGCTTTTGTGATATGGCCGGCCTCTATAATAATAATGTTATAGCTTCCGAGTCCGAAGGCGAGTGCGCCGACAAGGCTCAGCCACGGTTTGCATCCGAGGGCCATCAGGGCGATGTAGAAACCTATGAGATAGAAGAAGAGGACGCCGGCGTTGCGGTCCATGCCTAGGAATCCGAGGGTGCCGACCTGCCGCATGGGCTGGTAGACGCTCTTCACCGGCGGGTTGCCGCCCACCTGATAGCCAGGCATGCCGCTGAACATGGCGCTGTTCCAGTGTGCATATTCTCCTGTTTGTTCGTGAAAGTCGGTAGTCTCTTTTATCATTGCCTCGTAGCTTTGGATATCGCCTTGCTTGACGATTTTCCCGCCCAGGGCCGGTGAGAAGTAAATCAGCGATACCGCCAGCATGGCGGCAACCATTCCCACATGAATCCAGATGTTTTTCTTCATATATTGTTGTTATTTATTGTTTTTCACTGTTGGGTATTCGATACGGACGTGGTAGATGCTCATCATTTTGTTTTTGAGGAAGCGGCGGATTTTGGCCACGTCGCCGTAGGAGAGGGGACAGTTTTCGAGTTGGCCGGCGGCGATTTTGCCGTCGATGAGGCGGTCGATCATTTCGTCGGTGGCCTCTTTGGTATGATTTTTCAAGCTGCGGCAGGCTGCCTCAACGGTGTCGACAATCATCACCACGGCGGTCTCGCGCGAGTAGGGACGGGGACCCGGATAGCGGAACAGGCTTTCGTCGAAGCCTCCATCGGGATGGCGTTCACGTTCTTTGGCGTAGAAGTAGCCGGTCATGGTGGTGCCGTGGTGGGTGCGGATGAAGTCCTGCACCTCGGAGGGGAGATGGTAGTGGCGGGCTTCCTCGAGACCTTCCGTGACATGTGCTGTTATCATTCGGGCGCTCTCGGTGTAGTCGAGTTCGTCGTGGGGATTGAAGCCGCCGGTCTGGTTCTCGGTGAAGTAGAGAGGGTGGCGAATCTTGCCGATATCGTGGTAGAGTGCACCGACTTTGGCGAGGAGGACGTTGCCGCCGATTTCGCTGACAAGGTCTTCGGTGAGGTTGGCCACCTGCATGGAGTGTTGGAAGGTGCCGGGAGCGCGACGGCTGAGTTCGCGGAGGGCTTTGTTGTTGGTGCTGCTGAGCTCGAGGAGTGTGAGGGCCGTGGTCATGCCGAAGAGTTTTTCGAAGAGGTAGATGAGGGGGTAGGCGAGGAGGGTGAGGACGGCGTTGAGGAAGAACATAAGATATTTGTTACCTTCGAGGGAATAGAGGTTGGTCTCCTGGCTGAGGACACCGGCGGTGTAGATGAAGGAGTAACTGGCGAAGATGACCAGTGCCAAGATGAAGAACTGGCTGCGTTTTTCGAGACTGCGTACAGCGATGATGCTCATCATGCCGGTGACCAACTGGTAGAAGATGAACTCGTACGAGTTGGGTACCAGGCTTGCGAGGATGATAACGGTGGTGAGGTGGATGTAGAGAGCCACGCGCATGTCGAAGAAGACACGCATGAGGATTGGGACGACGCAGAGTGGGACGATGAGTATCCATTCGGGTGATTCCCAAGCCATGAGAGCTTCAAAGGCCGACATCAGGAGCACGAGTACGAGGACGAAGGAGACCTTGCGGTTGTCCTCGAGGATGCTGTGACGGGTGTTTTTGAGGAACATGTAAAGGGCCACGAAGGCGATGACGGCGAGGAGCACTTGTCCGGCCATCTGTCCCCAGAGGTTGTAGCCGTCGGCGAAGCGACGGTCGTTCTCGGCTTCTAGGGCGGCAATGCGGCGTCCTTTTTCTTCGGTGACTTCTTCGCCTTTGGCAATGATGAGGTCGCCGGTCATCACGAGTTCGCTGGTGTTGCTAAGCTGGGAGAGACGGCTTTGCAGTTCGAGTTGTGTCTGGGTTTCGTCGAGGAGGAGGCTGGGGACGAGGATGCTATCGCGGAGGAGTCCGGGTTCGAGGTCGTCGGAGGTGACGAAGTCGCCAGCCATGTAGCTGTGGCCTTCGTTGCCTGTCTCGCCGTCGAGGACGACGATTTCGCGTGAGGGTGAGAGGGACTCGGCGGACTGGAGGTAGCCGTGACGGTAGATGGTGTCGATGGAGTTCTTGAGACGATGGAATTCATCGGTATTCAATGATGTTCCTAGTGCTTCGAGGTTTTTCAGTGCGGCAGTTTTGGCGCCGTTGTTGCGGTGGTAGAAGAGGGTGGCTTGCTCACGCTCTTTTTGCTCTTGGCTGGCCATTTCGCCCTTGGATTTGGTGACGGCGAAATCGTAGGGTGCGACAAGGTCGCTGTCGCGCCAGATGCCGCCAACCTTGTAGTCGTAGTGGGCGCCGTAGGGGGTATGAGGGAAAATGGCCACAATGACAGCGGAGGTGAGCAGCATGGCCAAAATCTTGTAAGTCAGTCCTAAATGCCGCACGGCGGCAGATAAAAAGTTTCCCATAGGTTACAAAAATTGCAAATGCAAAAATACGCTTTTTTTTTGAAATAGGCGGTGAAAAAATTTTTTTTTGTTTTTGTACAATTTTTTTGAGGCTTTTGTGTTATTGTAGAAAGTTATTGAAAATATAAATATAAAAATAAAGAAAGATGAAGAAAAGCGTTTTCTCTCTGATTGCTGCCGTGTTGTTTGCGGTGAGCGGAGTTATGGCCCAGAACACGTTCAAGGGCATTGTGAAGTTCAAGGTTGAATCGACAGGTACTGTGGCGATGAATTTGCCTGAGCAGTTCGCGACGGCGGAGATTAAGGTGGACGGTGAGAATATGTACACGAAGAGTATGATTTTCACGCAGGGTGTTGAGGTTTTTGTGAGGGGTTTAAAGCAGATTCAGTGCATCGACTACAGCCAGTTGATTTCCTATCTGGCGGCTCAGGGTTTTGAGTTTGAAAATTACCAGGGCAACGGCAAGATTCTGATGGAACAGACTTTCAGTGCGGAGACGTTCGATAGCCTTGAAATTAAAGATACTGAGCCGGGACATTTCTATTATGAGTATGTGGACGGAGAAACGAAGGAAATTGCGGGGGTGACGGCTTACAAGCTGGTGCAGCACAATTACAACGAGGAGGGTGTCGACCATCCCGATGTGATGTGGTATTCGAAGGAGATAGGTCCTGCGTATAACATCCTGTTCCAGGGCTTGAAGGGTATGCCGCTTGAGTTTACGATGGAAGCCGGCGAGGGACGTGCGCTTACGTTCACGGTGACCGAGATTGTGAAAGGGAAGGTGAAGGAGGCTGACTTCCTGTTGCCGGACGGCTACAAGAAACTGACTGACGAGGAGAGGGAGGCTTTTGCCACCGACCTGCAGGATGCAAGGGATATGGGCTATTTGCCCAGTGGTGGGGATGATGAGGAGTAGTTAACGGTTAATGGTTAACGTTTGACGTTTAACGGTTAAGAGTTAAGAAGTGGCAGCAGCAAAGAAGAAAGGATCGACAAAGAAGCCAAAATCGGCTCCTAAGCGGAGCGCGAAGGGTAAAGGTAAAGGGTCTTCCGGAAGATGGAAGGCTTTTGCCGTTTTTGTGCGCAGCAAGCAGTTTGCACGAATACGAGGCGCTTTCTATATCATGTTTGCGCTGTTCCTGCTGATTTCGCTGGTGAGTTACTATGCCACGGGCTGCGACCGCGAGGCCAACTGGTTGGGTACGGTGGGTGGCGCTGTGGCCTATTTCTTTGCCTGCAAGCTTTTCGGCATCGGAAGCTTGGGGTTCTCGCTGCTGTTTTTCGTCTACGGTATGCGGCTGTGGGATTCGGTGGTGCTGCCTTGGTGGAAGACATTGGGTAGTACGGCTTTCTGGATGTTATGGCTAAGTGTGATGCTGGGCTATGTGGGTGTGCTTTCGGGCTCGAATGCTTCGTATGACCCGTATGCCGGTATCGGCCTGCTACTGGGAGAACCGTTGAACGAGTTGCTGAGCTGGTGGACGCTGGTGCTGCTGGTGTTTGTGGCGGTGCTGTTCCTCGTCTTTGTCCATAAGATGGAATTGCCGGAAATCCATGTTCCTAAAGTGGATTTCAAGAAAGTGACGGAAGATTTGAAGCGTGTGGGAAGCGAAGAAGAGAAAGAAAAAGGGAAAAAGGAGAAAGGTGAGAAAGGAAGAGAAAGAACGGGTGTGGTGGACCTGAATGTCGAACAGCAGCGTGAAGAGCAAAAGGCGGAGTTCGACGAGGCAGCAATGAAACTCTTCCAGAGCCATACGGATTCCAAAGAACCAGAAATCCAAGAGACTCTAGAAACTCCAGAAGAACCGGAGAAAGTTGTTTTCGATATCGATGACGAGTTCGCCAAATTGAACGAGAAACTTTCGGGTCAGCAGGAAACTCCCATTGCCGACGACGGCATTGACTTCAGAATTGAAGGGGAAACGGAAATCCAGGAAAATCTAGATTCTCACGAAACCCCGGAAGACCCCGAAGATCAGGAATCTCTCGCAGACCTCGACGATGACGATTACCGTCGCCACTACGGGGTGGATGAGCCTTACGACCCGCATCTGGATTTGGCAGATTTCGAGATGCCGAATACCGATATCTTGGAAGACTGGGAAGTGGCCAACACCAAGGTGACGAAGGAGGAGCTGATTGCGAACAAGGATAGGATTGTACAGACTCTGAAGGATTACGGGATAGAGATTACTGAGATTTCGGCGCAGCCGGGTCCGACGGTGACGTTGTATAAAATCAAGCCTGCCCCGGGAGTGCGCATCAGCAAAATAAAGAACCTCGAGGACGATATTGCACTGAGTCTGGCGGCCTTGGGTATCCGCATTATTGCACCGATCCCCGGCGAGAGCAACGTGGGTATAGAGGTGCCGAACGCGAAGCCTCAGATTGTGGCTATGAAAACCATGCTGGAGAGCGAGGCTTTCCAGGCGGCGAAGGCCAAGATGGATCTTCCGGTGGCTTTTGGCAAGACTATCAGCAACGAGTGCTTTGTCACCGACTTGGCGAAGATGCCCCACTTGCTGATGGCCGGTGCCACGGGTACTGGTAAGTCGGTAGGCCTCAATGCTGTTCTTGCATCGCTGCTCTACACCAAGCATCCCACCGAGCTGAAGCTGGTGTTGGTGGACCCGAAGAAGGTGGAGTTCAGCCTCTATTCGGCGCTGGAGCGTCACTATCTGGCTAAGATGCCCGACGAGGGTGAGGCTGTCATCACTGATGTGAAGAAGGTGGTGCGGACCCTCAACTCGCTGTGCATCGAGATGGACACGCGCTACGACCTGTTGAAGCAGGCCAAAGTGCGCAAGATTACGGAATATAACGAGAAGTTCTGCAAACGGATGCTGAATCCTGAGCACGGACACCGCTACCTGCCGTATATCGTTGTGGTCATCGATGAGTTCGGCGACCTGATTATGACGGCGGGCAAGGAGGTGGAGCTGCCGATAGCGCGCCTGGCGCAGCTGGCGCGTGCCGTGGGCATCCACCTGATTATCGCCACGCAGCGTCCCACGACGAATATTATCACAGGTACCATCAAGGCCAACTTCCCGGCACGTGTGGCGTTCCGTGTGACGAGCGGCATCGACAGCAAGACCATTCTCGACACGGGTGGCGCGCAGCAGCTCATCGGCCGCGGCGACATGCTTATCTCGCTGGCGGGCAAGGATATGATAAGGTTGCAGTGCGCACTTATCGACACACCCGAGATTGAGCGGCTGGTGAAGTTTATCGGCGACCAGCGCGGCTATCCCGAAGGATTCGAGCTGCCGGAGTACTTGGACGAAAACGAGGAGCCGAACAAGGAGTTCGACGCGAAGCATAAGGACGAGTTCTTCAACGATGCCGCCCGACTGGTGGTGGCGTCGCAGTTTGGCAGCACGAGTTTGCTTCAGCGCAAGCTCCAGCTTGGCTACAACCGTGCGGGCCGCATCATCGACCAACTCGAGGCGGCAGGCATTGTTGGTCCTTCCAATGGCTCGAAGCCCCGCGACGTGCTAATCCACGACGAGGTGACGCTTGAGGAACTGCTGAGAACGTTATGAATTAATAGTTAATAGATAACAGTTATATGAAGAAGAAGTATTTGTTTTTGGCCATGTTGGCAGTGGGAACGCTGCTGGCGTGGAGTTGTACGAAGGAGAAGACTTGCCGTTGCTCGGTGCTTCATTCTTCGAAAGTGAGGATCATCAAAATCACTGGCGGCAACTGCGAGGATATCAAGTTGCTGCGTTACCACACAGACCTAGGTGTTCTGAAGGTGGACTCGCTGCTTTGCACCGACTACGAGTTCGCTATCGACTCAATCTACGGGGAATAATGACGTTTAAAGTTTAAGGTTTAACGTTTAAGAGTTTAGAATATGAAGAAGTGTTTGTTTTTTGTGATGCTGGGTGTGGTGGCACTGATGGCTGCAGCATGCAGCAAGGAGCACCAGTGCAAGTGCACCTATGCGAACAACCCGAACGATGATCAGTTCAAGGTTTTTGTCGTCGACGGTTCCATTTCGTGCGAGGACTTGGTTTTGATGGGTTTTGAGGAGCATGTGGCCACCGAAGGCGTGAATTCGCTCCATCGTGTCGACACCCTCCGCATCAACTGCCGCGATTTCGGTGAATAGGTTCTGCACCATATTCAGCTGGATCCTTCGGTTCCCGATTGCCGCCGTGTTTATTTTCTCGGCGGTGAGTAAGTTGATGCCGTCGGCAATCGACGAGTTCGAGCTTTACATTTTCTCTTTCGGCTTCTTCCCGCTGAACGTATGCTTCATTCTGGCACGCCTCTGCATCGGCATGGAGTTGGTGCTGGCGCTCTTCATCCTCTTTGGCTGGTTCCCGAGGACCATGCGGCTCGTCACTTCCGGAGTTCTCCTGCTGTTCACCATCTTCCTCGCTTATGCTGCCCTGATAGGCCGTGACGACAGTTGCCAGTGTTTCGGCGAGATGGTGGAATTGAACCCGCTGCAGTCGCTGCTGAAGAATGCCGTTTTGCTGCTCCATGTACTCCTGTACTACCGTTTCCTTCCCCCCAAGCCCCGCATGCGCTCCCGTTGGATAGCGTTCCCGTTCCTTTTGGCTGCCGGCCTTATGGTGCTGCCTTTCGTTGTCTCCGTTCCCGACAACTGGTATTTCGGACCGGGACACCAGCCCTACAATGAGGAAGCCCTTACAGAATGGTATAGCAATCAAACAATCAATCACTCAAGCAATCACACCATCGTTGCCTTTGTCACACCTAAATGCCACTATTGCCAATTGGCTCGCAAAAAGCTCGACGCTATCGTTTCACGCCACAATATCGACGCGGACGCTCTCTTTTATGTCGAGCCACAGCAGAAGAAAAACACCCCCGGGGCTATGACTATCCCCACGAAGCAATTTGTGGAAATCACGCATGGCTCGCGTCCGATGGTTTTCCTCCTCGACGGTTCAAAAGTGGTGACCACCTATCACCTCCGCAACATCGATGAGGACCAAATAGCGAAATTTTTTAAATAAATATATTGTTAATCATTAATTAAAACACAACAAACATTATGAGTGGATTTTTCGGTATTGTCTCCGAACACCCCTGTATCTCAGATCTGTTCTACGGAACCGATTATCATTCGCATCTGGGCACCAAACGTGCCGGCCTGGCAACCTTCGACGGCACGCAAGCCCATCAGAACATCCACAACATCCAGAACTCGCACTTCCGTCCGAAGTTCTCGAAGGACCTCCCCGAGATGTCCGGCAACGTCGGCATCGGCGTCATCTCCGACACCGAGGCGCAGCCCGTGATGGTCAATTCGCACCTCGGCCGCTTCGCCATCGCCACCGTCTCGAAAATCAACAACATTGACGCGCTGGAGAAGGAGTGCCTCGACAAGCACCAGCAGTTCACCGACCTCTCCATGGGCCGCACCAACCCCACCGAGCTCGTTGCCCTCCTCATCTCGCAGGGCAAGGACTTCGTCGAAGGTATCGAGAATGTCTACAACAGCGTCAAAGGCTCCTGCACCATGCTGATACTGACGTCCGACGGAATCATCGCCGCCCGCGACCGCTATGGTCGCACCCCCATCGTCATCGGCCGTCGTGGCAACGACTACGCCGTCGCTTCCGAGAGCCATTCCTATGTCAACCTCGGCTATGAGACCTGCCGCTTCGTGGGTCCCGGCGAAATCGTCAAAATCACCGTCGACGGCGGCATCAAGGTCCTCCGTCCCGCCGAGCAGAAGAACCAAATCTGCTCCTTCCTCTGGATTTACTACGGCTACCCCTGCACCGAATACGAGGGCATCAATGCCGAATCCGTGCGCTACAACCTCGGTCGCCTCATGGGTCTGCGCGACGATATCACCCCCGACTTCGTCAGCCCCATCCCCGACAGCGGCATCGGCATGGCCTTGGGCTACAGCAACGGCCGTCAGATTCCCTACAAACGTGGTCTGCTGAAATATACCCCCACCTGGAGCCGCTCCTTCATGCCGGTCTCCCAGACCGACCGCTTCCTCGTGGCCAAGATGAAGCTCATCCCCAGCCGCGCCATGCTCGAGGGCAAAGAGGTGGTCTTCTGCGACGACTCCATCGTCCGCGGCACCCAGCTGCGCGACAACGTCAAGATGCTCTACGACTACGGTGCCAAGAAGGTGCATGTCCGCATCTCCTGCCCGCCGCTGGTCCATGGATGCACCTTCCTGAACTTCAGCGAGAGCAAGACCGACCGCGAGCTTATCACCCGCCGTGTCATCGAGGAACTCGAGGGCACGCCCGCCGCCCAGCTCCCCGCAGACCGTCTGAGCCTCTACCATAACGCCGAGACCAAGGAATACGCCCAGATGGTCGAGGTCATCCGCCAGCATGTCGGTGTCGACACCCTCAGGTTCAACACCATCGACGATGTCTGCCAGGCCATTGGCCTCCCCAAGGAGTCCATCTGCACCCACTGCTTCGATGCCAGCTCCTACGGCGACTAAATGAAATTGAAAATTGAAAGTTGAAAATTGAAAAAAAAATAGGAATGAATCATAACGGTCATACTTGTAGGATTTTGAAAATGATGTTTTGCGCAAGCATTATTTTCAATTTTCAATTTTCAACTTTCAATTCTCTCCATGCCCAGCGTCCCGGGAAGAAAGCCCCAACGGTCCTCTCCGTCGCCGACCTCCTGTCCAACTACGGTCTCGACAGCGCCCAGGTCAACGATACCGCTGTCGCTGCCAGCTACCTCGACTCCCAGCCCAGGGATTATGTCGCGCTGACCAACCTATGCGTCTCACTCCGCACCAAAGCCCAGACAGCCCTCAACTCCCTCAACAACGACTATCCCCACCGCGACGACCTTATCTGGATTGATTCCAATATCGTCGTGGCCGACTTCGCTATCTACGACTTCCGCCTCCGCCTCTATGCCGACTTCATGGGGCGCCGCTCCATCCAGTACTCCCGCCTCGAGCAGCAACGTGTCGAGGCCGAGAAAGAGGCTGCACGTCTCCGTGCCGAAGAGGAGGCTCGTCAGCGCCAGCTCGCTCGCGACAAGGAAGCCGACGACCTGCGCCTGTCCATCGAACGTCACCACCGCTCCATCATCTCCGCCTGTGAGGGCGTCGGCATTTCCGATAAAAACAAAATCAAGGAGCTCAAAGACCTCTACTACTCCTATCTGATGGTCTACAACAAGTACGACCTCTCGCCCTCCCAGGCCACACAGGCGTCCATTGCCCAGCTCGACGAACTCAACGCCTTCCAGAACGACCTCCTCGACAACGTCCTCGGACAGAACTCCTTGCCCTACCGCATCGAGAACTTCAAGAACCAGCTCAAGGTGCGTTGCGAGAAGGACCACTCCGATGTCTACCGCTCCTACTCGCGCGTCTTCAAGCAGACCTCCGTGCCCGTCACCTTCGCCTCGGTGCAAGAGTATCAGGACTATATCGCACGTCTGCAGACCATCATCTCCATCCAGCAGCGCTACCTTCAGGCCATCGACCTCCGCACCACCATCGCCTCCAACTACGACGCCATCTCCAACCTCTATGCCAAGAAGTACAAGCCCGTCTTCAACGCCTATAAGGACGTCCACCGCACTGTCGACCAGGTGCCTACCTTCACCACCAATGCCGAAAGCCTCAACTTCATCCAGTCGCTCACCGACTATGTCGAGGCCCAGCAACTCTACATCCAATACTACCCCGTCCTCGAGGACATCACTCGTCGCTCCGACACCATCCTCAACGGCCGCCATGAGAGCTTCAAGGACGTCTCCCGCGCCTACCGCGACCTCAAGGACAACCTCATCCCCCTTCCCAGCTTCAAAACCCCCAACGACGCCATCCTCTATGAGCAGCAACTGCAGCAGGTGGAACTCCTCCAGGACTCCTACCTCAGGACCATCGAGAAGCGCACCCTCATCCAGCAACTCGACGACTCCCTGAATGACAACCGCAAGCTGGACCGCACCCTCTGGGACGGCTACCGTCTCCTCCGCAAACAGGTCGACCTTACCCCCGGCTTCACCACCGTCGAGCGCGCACGCTCCTACCTCGCCACCCTCGACGACTACATCGCCATCCAGCGCCTCTGCCTCCGTGTGCTCGACAAACGTCGCACCATCGAGGCGCAGGACAAGCAAATCGACCGCCTCGCCTCCAACTACCGTAACATCGACAAGGCCTATTCCCGCATGAAGAAGGCCTACGACGACTTCGGCGACATAACCAACAACGAGGACCTCCGCCGCTACGACCGCCAGTGCGAGCACGTCCTCGGGATGCAGCAGGCCTTCATCAACCTCCTCGGATCCGACCTGGCCTCTGACGCCGACACCCGCCTCAAACGCGAGAGCGACATCTCCAAGATCAAGCTGGTCCTCGGACTTGAATAATTTACATCCCTCTTATGGAAAACAATATGCAATCGGTAGCCGAACTGCAGCCAGGTGCAGAACTCTACAATGGCAAGTATGTCGTTGAGAAGAAAATAGGACAAGGTGGCTTCGGAATCACCTATCGTGCCGTGCAGAAGGAACTGGGACGTGAAGTCTGTATCAAAGAATTCTTCCTCGCTACAGGGTGTGTGCGTGACACATACGCCAAAACTATCCATCTGCAGGGCTTGGAAGAAGACCGGTTCGAGAAGTACCGCCAGGCCTTCGTCAAAGAGGCGCAGACGCTGGCGACGCTGCGCCATCCCGGCATCGTGGAGGTGATAGACATCTTCCACGAGAATAACACCTCCTACATGGTGATGCCGTTCATCGAAGGGCGCACCCTGCAGAGTATTGTGGACGCCAACGGCCCGTTGGACTATCCCGAGGCCGTGAACTACATGGCGCAGGTGGCCAACGCCGTGGGCTATATCCATGAGCGCCACATCCTTCACCGCGACATCAAGCCTGACAATATCATCATCACGGCCAACTACATGGCCATCCTTATCGACTTCGGGTCGGCTCGCGAGTTCGAAGAGGACAAGACGCAAGCCCATACGTCGATAGTGACGCATGGCTATGCCCCTTCGGAACAATATTCCCGCACCAGCCGCAAGGGAGCCTATACGGACATCTATGCCCTCGGCGCCACGCTCTATTTCATCCTCACAGGCCGTGTGCCTGTCGAGGCGGCGGCCCGCATCACGGAGCCCATGCCCGAACCCCGGGAGCTCAGGCCCGACCTCCCCGAGGAGGCCAACCGCACCATCATGAAGGCCATGCAGCTGAAGCCGCAGGACCGCCACCAGAGTATCGTCGAGTTCATGGACGACCTGAGGAATGTCACACCCACCGTGGCGCTCGACGAGGAAAACCCAACAGAGGTACCACCCCCCATACCTCCTGCAAATCCGACCGACGAGGGGACTACTAAAAAGAAAAGCCGTCTCCCGTTGATACTGGGCATCGTCTTCGGCGCCTTGCTGCTGATAGGCGGAGCGGTCTTCGCCGCCTTGTATGCTTTCAATTCGAATGAGACCGAGTCCGTTGATTCAGCCTCAGATGTAAAAGTGGCGAAACAAGAGGAGGTGGTGGAAACGTCCGCCGAAACCCGTTATGTCTATGCCACACATGTGAGGATGCGCTCTTCGGCCAATGCCAACACCACGGCCAATGTCATAGCCATGCCGTCATACGGCTCCGAAATCAGAATCCCCCATCCCGACCAGTCCACTTCCGACGGCAACAACACATTCTACTATGCCTATTACGACTCCGTGGACTCCTACGGTAACAAGAGAACCTACGAAGGCTATGTGGCGTCGGACTTCCTGATGTCCAGGGACGATTTCCTCTACCTCAACAGCATCCTGGGCAACGCGAACGCCGTGAACCTCATTGGCCGCGGTTCCAACGCCAAAGGCTGCGGCGAGGCACGCTACAAGAGGGCACTCCTCACCTATTTCAAGAGGAACAACTACGTCGGCAACCTCAGCGACAGCGACATCAGACAGTTGGGTCTCGACCCCTCTGATGTCCAGCGCTGGCAAGTCTCCTGCCGCTATCCGGAATCCAGCACCAACTACGTCTATCACGGTGATCCCAACAACGGAGAGATAGAGTTCGCCGTCATCATCCAGAACACCTATTCCGGCGACCGGAAGTTGCTCTGCTTCGACTTCGACTCCTACGGCAACGTCTCCTTCTCCCACTCCGAGGACATCTACACCAGCGGCTATCTGTATAGTGTCTACCGATATGGCAATTCAGTTCAAGTATATTATGAACAATAAAAGATTATGAAAACAAGAAACAATAAAAACAAACTCCTCATCGTACTGGCGGTCATTGCGATAGCCGTCGTGGCATTCCTTATTTTCAGAAACAAGGGCAACGCGGAAGCCCCGGCGCCCGCAACGCCGCCGCAGGACTCGGTCACCGACAGCGTCCAGGCCACGCAACCTGCGCTGCCGGCAGATACGGTGGAGGCCGCCTTCATCATCATCGACAAGCAGACGATGACGCTGCAGCTCTATGACGTCAGCGGAAAACGCCTGATGAACGTGGGTGTCGCCTGCGGCCGCAACTTCGGCAACAAGCTGTGCACGGGTGACATGCGCACGCCCGAGGGTGTCTTCACCATCGAGGCCATCCAGGATGCCTCCACGTGGACCCACGACTTCAAGGACGGCAAGGGCGAAATCCCCGGAGCCTACGGCCATTGGTTCATCCGCCTTCGCTGCCCCGGCCACAACGGCATCGGCATCCACGGCACCCACGACCCCACCTCCATCGGCAAGCGCTGCACCGAAGGATGCATCCGCCTGAAAAACGAGAACCTCGACAAGCTGAAGCCGATGGTCCGTCCCGGCATGGTCGTCATCATCCTCCCC
This sequence comes from uncultured Bacteroidota bacterium, assembly GCA_902776365.1. Classification (GTDB taxonomy): domain Bacteria; phylum Bacteroidota; class Bacteroidia; order Bacteroidales; family P3; genus Colimorpha. Next base: position 258,452 of record CACYPU010000002.1, read on the forward strand.
TCCAACCGCGACGTCACGGTGAACGACTCGGTGCTGAACCTCGCAAAATAATTACCACACTGAAAACCTAACACGCATTCCGCCAATTTTTTGGCGGAATGCGTGTTTTTAGCATATCATATCTTTCTGTATTTCAATATCATATTATCACCTTGTCTTACTCCTCTCTTACTCCTCTCTTACTCCTCTCCTAATAAAATTTTTCTTGAGTAAGCAATAATAAAGAGAAAATAACGTTAGAATAAATAAATAATCAATAAAAACATATTCTTATGGCTAAGCAACAGTCTGGTATTCTGGGAGGTTACGTCGGAAAGGTGGGGACCGTGGTGGGGTATTTCTGGAACGGGAAGCCCTGCATGCGGGCCTACAAACGGCAGGTGAGGAACCCGCGCACGGCGGCGCAGATGGAGCACCGCAGGATGTTCAAGCAGGAGGTGCAGCTGGCGGCGAAGATGCGTTGGGCCGTGAACACGACGCTGCGCGATGCGGCACGCGAGGCCGGCATGACGGCCTACAACCTCTTCGTCAAGGTCAACCAGCCGGCCTTCGGCATAGCCGACGAGCGGCTGCTGGTGGACTACAGCGCGCTGATTCTCAGCATGGGCGACGTGGCGCAGGTGCAGCTCCAGGCGATGGAGTGGACGGCCGACAACGTGCTGAGCGTCAGGTTCGACCGCGGCCGGGGCAGCGGCTACGACCACGTGTACCTATATGTATATGTACCGGAACTGGGGACGGGCTTCCTGTCGGCGCCGGCCTACCGGCGCGACAAGCGCATAGCCCTCGCCTTGCCCGACGAGTATGCCGGCCACGACGCCCAGGTGTACCTCATGGTGCAGTCGCCCGACGGACGCTGGAGCGACTCGCTCTACGCCGGCGAGATAGCGCTGAATAAGATTGTTGCAATGGAGGAAGAGGACCTTGAATCTACGCCAGCAGCTCCGGATTTTGTCGCTTCTACAGCCTCGGTTCCCACAGCACAGGGTGTCTCCGCTGTAGGTGCTGAGAAATCCTCGATACCGAAGCGAGGACTGCCGTAACTCTTGTTATATTTCGATGAGCATTTGTTCTATGGTGGCCTTGACCAGAGGAATGTCTTCCTTGATAGTAAGGAGAACCACCTCGGCATCGACTTAGAAATAGTGATGTGCTATCTTGTCTCTCATACGCATCATGCTACCCCATTGTAATTGTGGATAGCGTGGGAGTAATTCTCCGTCGGAGACCTTGTCAAGATTCTTGACGGCCTCACCCATGGCTATCAGGTTCATGCACACAGCATCAAGTATCACCATGCCACTGGGAGTGCTGAGGATGTCATTGATGTCGTTTATGTTCGCTGTGCGTTTGTCGATAGTGTCAACAAGCGTTTTTTTTGTTGCAAAGCATTGATGGCTAAATCCCGGTCAAACATAGCAGCCCTCCTCGGTGATTCGTTTGCGAAGCATGGAATTCATATTATCTCTCATACGGACGATGTCTACTTTGCACCCCAGCAGCTTTTCAAGTTCGCATTGGAAGTTGTCCAGGGTGAACAAGGATAGTGCTTTCCCGATATAGAAAATATCTACATCGCTGTTCGTTGTCTGCTCTCCGCGAGCCGCGGAGCCAAACACGCCAATTTTGTCGACGCCATAACGGTCCATGGCATACGGCTTAAACTGTCCAAGAGTGTCTAATATCTCTTTCGTCGTCTTCATTTCGGAATCATTTCAATTTGCAAAAATACGAAAAAAAAATGAACTGGCAAAAAAAAATGGTACGCAGGCATGGGAGTCTGCGTACCAATTGGATAAATGCCGGTCGCTTATTTCTTCACCGGGATGGCGGCGAGGGTAGCGAGGAGGTAGTCGTAGAACTTCTTGGCGCTGGGGATGTTGCAGCGCTCGTCGGGGCTGTGGGGGCTCTGGAGGGTGGGGCCGAAGGAGATCATCTCCATGTCGGGGTACTTGCCACCGAGGAGGCCGCACTCGAGGCCGGCGTGGATGGCCATGACGGCGGGTTCTTTCTTGTAGAGTTTCTTGTAGGTGGCCTTCATGGTCTTGAGGAGCTGGCTCTCCATGTTGGGCTTCCAGCCGGGGTAGGCGCCGCTGAGCTGGCAACGGCCGCCGGCGAGCTCGGCGAGGCAGACGAGGCGCTCGGCGAGGGCTTCCTTGGCGGTGTCGACGGAGGAGCGCAGGAGGGCGTAGACGACGAATTTCTTGCTGGCGGTGGTCTTGGCGATGGCCAGGTTCAGCGAGGTCTCCACGAGGCCTTCCATGTCTTTGCTCATGCGGATGACGCCGTTGGGGGCCACCATCATGAGGTTGATGATTTTCTGGGTGCCCTCGTTGTCGATGACGGTGGGGTTCATGCGCACCTTCTCGTATTTCATGAAGAAGTCGGGCTCGACGTTGGCGAGTTCTTTCTTAACCCATCCGGCCACTTTGTCGAATTCCTTGAGGATGCAGTCCTCGTGTTCCTTGGGCATGGCGACGACGGCTTCGGCGTCGCGGGGGATGGCGTTGCGCATGTTGCCGCCCTCGAGGCTGATGAGGCGGATGCCGCATTCGGCCACCCAGCGGAGGTGGCGGAAGAGGAGCTTGTTGGCGTTGGCGCGGCCGGTGTTGATTTCCATGCCGGAGTGGCCGCCTTTGAGGCCGCCGATGGTGAGCTTGTAGGCCACCATGCCCTTGGGGGCTTTCTCGGTCTTGTAGGGGATGGAGAGGGCAGCGTCGATACCGCCGGCGCAGCCTACATAGAGCTCGCCCTCGGTCTCGGAGTCGAGGTTGAGGAGGTAGTCGCCGTGAAGCTCGCCTTTCTTGAGGCCGAAGGCGCCGGTCATGCCGGTCTCCTCGTCGGTGGTGATGAGGGCCTCCAGGGGGCCGTGCTTGACGGTCTTGCTGGCGAAGACAGCCATGATGGCGGCCACGCCCATGCCGTCGTCGGCGCCGAGGGTGGTGTCGCAGGCGTAGACCCAGTCGCCGACAATCTTGGTCTCGATGGGGTCTTTCTCGAAATTGTGTTTCTTGCCGGCACGGGCCTGGGGCACCATGTCCATGTGGGCCTGCAGCACCACGGGATGCACTTTCTCCATGCCCTTGGTGGCGGGCTTGCTGAGGATGACGTTGCCAACGGAGTCAACACGGCAGGCTATCTTGTTCTTTTTGGCCCAGTCGACGAGGAATTTGCGCACTTTCTCTTCATGTTTCGAGGGACGGGGCTGACGGGTGAGGGAATAGAAATTCTCCCACAACTCTTTGGGTTCAAGGTCTTTAATTGTTTTTGTTGCCATAGTTGTTTTTATTTTAGGTTGATTTTTTCTCCACAGGATTGAAAGTGCAAAGGTACGAATAAAAAATGTAAAGTGCAAATTTTTTTTTTTTGAGGAGTTCAGGGAATTCCAGGAGTTCGAGGTTAGTGTATGATGAGTTTTTTTGAGGCGGAGCCTTGGGGGGTGTGGAGGCGGAGGAGGTAGACGCCGGGGGCTAGCGTGCTGACGTCAATGGTGATTGTCTGATTGCGTGAATGCTTGAATGCTTGAGTGTAGACTTCGCGGCCCTCCAGGTCAAGAATCTGCAGCCACTTTTCGCCTTCCGTGTTCTCGAAGCACTCCACAGTGACGGTATTGGTGGCGGGATTGGGGGAGAGGGAGAAGAGCGGAGCGTGGAGGTCGGGGTTGTCGATGCCCACGGGGGCGGGGGCGTAGTAGAACATGCGGGCGTAGCTCCAGGGGCTCCAAAGGAGGGTGTCGAAGGGCGAGTCCATGTAGTTGCAGGCGCGCTGGAGACGTATGTAGTAGCGCCCTTCGGGGAGGCCCATGTGGGCCATGAGGCTGTCGGTGAGGTGGAAGGTGCTGTCGGTGAGGGTGTCGGAGAGGAAGATGAGCGTGGAGTCGGGGTAGGAGTGGATGGCGATGCGGTAGAGGTTGGTGTCGCCCTCCCACCAAGCGAAGCGCACGCTGCCCTGCTGGCTCTCGACGATTTCGGGCCTCGAGGCCGGCGGACACGGCAAGCTGAGGATGGGAAAGATGCCGCCCCAGGTGTAGAACGCAAAACCACCGAGGGGGCCATATTCTTCGTATTCATAGTGAGAATAACCACCAGTCCCATTTGCGCATTCTGTCCTAAAAGTGCTGTCCTTATAACATGAAAGTTCACGGAGGCTGAATGGTTGCTCTATGGCCGTTGTCTTGTAGAAAAAGGTGTCCGGGACAAGGACTGGATAATTGAATAGATAGATATGACAGGGCGCTGTGGCGTTATATGTAGTGGTGTCCACACTCTCGTAAAACTTGTTACTCCATTGGTATTTATAAAACATTTTTTTGTGGTAGAAGTTATCGCTGCAATTAAGTGAGTCAATGGGTTGAGGATGTTCCCAGAAGTAAATAGGTTCCCAATAAAGACCCACCGTCAATTCGGCCGGCAAAGTTGAGTCCGATGTGATGGCGATACCATATACTTTAATGCTGCTACCGTCTTTACTGTGTACAATATTTTCTATGTAGTATTTATTATGAATATAATTGGGAGGATAACGAAATGTTTTTAGGCCTGTGCTCCGGTTTTCCCCCAACAAAATATGTGAATTCGGGTAACAGAAACACGGATCCCTAAAGGGAATTGTATCCTGTGCTGACAGGAAGTTTGCCAGCAATAAACAAACTAATAAAAAGAGGTATTTTTTCATAATCATAAGATTTTTTTTTACAGGTGGTTGAGGTCGAGGTAATCGATGATGGAGGTGAGGAGGTTGTCGAGTTCCTGGCGTTCCTTGGCGGCTTTGGCGGAGTGGTTGGGAGGCAGAGGGGAGTAGAGGGTGACAGGGGTGAGGGTCTGCTGGTAGGTGAGGCGTATGTCGTCGCGGAGCTGTAGGTCGGGGTTGTGGGGGTCGGCTTCGGCGGGAGGCTCGTTGAAGTCGCTGAGAATCTCCTTGACGGTGTCGCCGGTGTCTTCGCCACGGATGATGAGGACTTTCGACTGTGTGGGTGTTAGGTCGATCAGGTAGTAGTCGAGGTACTCCAGCCGGTTGTGGTAGATGTAGAGCGGGAGCGGCTGAGCGGCGGGAAGTGCGACGTCGTCGACGCGTGCGAGGGCGAGCCGATAGAGGTGGTTGAGGTCGTCGGCGAAGAGGTAGTTGGGGGTGTCGGTGCGGAAGAAGAGTATGGCGATGTTGTCGAGGAGCGGGCTCTCGTCGTCGAAGTCTTCGTCAAGGGTGAAGGTGTGTTTTTTCATAGTTGATAGATAAAAGTTAATAGATAATAGTTAGAGGGTTTCGAAGGGGTTTGTTTGGGTGAAGTTGGGGCGGTAGTTGTTTTCGGATTGGAGTTCTTGGAGCCAGCCGTTGAAGCCCAGCTCGTTGTAGAGGTTGGCGACGGTGGCGTATTCCTCTTCGGTGAGGGTGCGGTCGAGAGGGGAGGGGAGGCCGGGCCGTGGGGGGAAGTATTGGGACATGAGGGAGAGGTGAAAGGTGAAAGGTGAAAGGTGAGAGGTGAGAGCGTGGAGGTGGTGGAGGACGTGGAGGGAGTTGTCGATGTGGCCGGGGAGGACGAGGTGGCGGACGATGAGTCCGCGGTAGGCGATGCCGTCGTCGTCGACCTTGAGGCCGCCGCCGACCTGGCGTATCATCTCCTGTAGGGCGGCGGTGGCGACTTCGGGGTAGTCGGGGGCGTGGCTGTAGAGGCGTGCGAGGTCGGGGTCCATGTATTTGAAGTCGGGGAGGTAGATGTCGACGAGGCCTTCGAGGGAGCGGAGGGTGTCGACGGATTCGTAGCCGCTGCTGTTGTAGACCACCGTGGGGTAGAGTCCGCGTTGGTGGATGGCCTCGAGGAGTTCGGGGATGTGGTCGGCATAGTGGGCGGCGGTGACGAGACCGAGGAGGGAAGGTGAATGGTGAGAGGTGAGAGGTGAGAGGTGAGAAACAATCTGGTCGGCGAGTTGGTCGACGGAATATCTTTCACTTTTCACCTTTTTACCGCTGATTTGGTGGTTCTGGCAGTAGATACATTGGAGGTTGCAGTGGGCGAAGAAGACGTTGACGATGGGGTTGAGTGGGGGCTCCTCGCCGCGGTGGAGTACGACGGAGGCCACCTCGAGGTCGGAGGAGGCACCGCAGAAGCCGCGAGAGGCAGCATCACCCTCCTGGGGGAGGGGGCGTCGGTCAGCGCCGCATCTTCTGGGACATAATGTACAACCGCCAGTCATTTTCAATTTTCAATTTTCAATTTTAAATTCGTCCTCATTCCCAGTCGCACACGGCATAGAATTGTTGTCCGGCCTGGAAGACCATGTTGGTGCAGGTGACGCCGCGGGCGTCGACCTCGTCGGCGGAGTAGGTGTAGGAGCTGCCGTCGTAGCCTTGGCAGACGCAGTTCTTGTGGCAGGCGGTGAGGAGAGCTAAGAGGGAAGAACTAAGAACTAAGAGGTTTCTTAATGATTTAAAGGACTTTAGTTTCATACTTTATTTCAATTTTCAAGTTTCATTTTTTTATGGTCTCCGCGGTCGATGGGGGCGTCGAAGCCTATGGCGAGGAGTCGGGCGCGGATGTCGGCGACGGTCTCGGCGGCTTCGGAGAGTGTGGAGAGTTTGTTGTTGTAGATGGAGTAGAGTGCGCGGGTGTCCTGAGGCGAGAGGTTGGGCATGATGACGTTGGCGCCGGCGGCGATGGCGCGTTCGCGCCCTGAGGGGTGGAGGGTGCCGAGTGCCGTGGTGGCGGGGAGTAGCACGTCGGGGAGTAGGAGTCGGAGGATGGCGAGGAGTCGGAGGGTGAGGTCGATGCTGCCGGCGGGGCGGTTGGCGAAGGGGGTGCCGTCGGCGGGGATGAAGGGACCGATGCCTACCATGTCGGGGTGGAATTCGGCGATGAAGGCGAGGTCTTTCTTGAGGGTGTCGAGGGTCTGGAAGGGTGAGCCCACCATGAATCCGGTGCCCACCTGGTAGCCGAGGTCGCGGAGGTCGTAGAGGCATTGCATGCGGTGCTCGAAACTCATCTCGGCGGGGTGCAGCAGGGCGTAGTGTGAGGCGTCGGCGGTCTCGTGGCGGAGGAGGTAGCGGTCGGCGCCGGCCTCGCGGAGGCGCCGGAAGCTGTCGCGGCCGCGCTCGCCGAGCGAGAGCGTGACGGCGCAGTCGGGGAAGCGGTGTTTGATGTCGGCGACGATGTCGCAGAGCACCTCGTCGGTGAACCACGCATCTTCGCCGCCCTGGAGGACGAAGGTGCGGAAGCCGAGGTTGTGGCCCGTCTGGCAGCAGTCGAGAATCTGTTCCTTACTCAAGCGGTATCTCTGAGTTTTCACATCGCGGCGGATGCCGCAGTAAAGGCAGTTGTTGCGGCAGTGGTTGGAGATTTCGATGAGGCCGCGGAGGAAAATGGTGCGTCCATAGACACGGTTGCGGAGGGCGGCAGCCTCGGCGAAGAGGTTGTCGACGGCCGTGGGGTCGGAGGTGGTCAGCAGATAGTCGATGTCAAGGGAGGATATATTCATAGACGGAGTCTTGCTGTTTGTCGTGATAGACGGAGAGGATTTTGAGGGTGGTGTTGGGGTTGATTTGTATGGGGCTGACGTAGACCTGGGAGTTGCGCGAGGGGGTGGTGCCGTCGGTGGTGTAGAAGATGTAGGTGTTGGGGACTTCGGTGGAGACGGTGACGGAGAGGGTGTTGTTGTCGATTTTGCGGGTGTGGACGATGGGCATGAAGGAGCCTTCGCAGTAGTTGTAGCTTTTGGCCCTGAGGCGTATCTTCTGTTCCTCGACATTGCGGCGGAAGCGGTTCCAGTTCTTGCCCTCGCCGGAGGACCAGAGGGCTTCGCTGAAGGCTAGGAGTCGGGGGAGGAGCATGTATTCGGCGATGTCTTCGGTGCGGAAGTGTTCGGTGGTGAGGAGGCATTGGGCGCCGATGATGTTGCTGGCGGAGAACTTGGGGGTGGAGAGTGGCACGGGGTCGAAGGAGTAGACATGTGCGAGTGTGGTGATGCCGTCGTTGGCACGGGGCTGGTGGTCGGGGTTGGCTTGGTAGCGGCTGAAGAGGCAGTAGTCGGGCGGGCACATGACCACCTGGTTGCCGGCCTGTGCGGCGCCGATGCCGGAGGAGATGGATTGTGCGGTGACGATGGCCCCGGGGATGAGGGTGGCGTTGTCGGGGAGGTCCCAGGTGAGGGGGACGCGTCCCAGCTTGTTGAGGTGTTGTGCGGCCTGGCGGAGGAGCCAGACGAAGAGTTGGTCGTTGTGGGTCAGGTGGTTCTCCATCATGCGTTTGCGACATTTGGGACAGCTGCGCCAGTTGTCGAGGGGAGCTTCGCTGCCGCCGATGTGGATGTGTTTGGCGGGGAAGAGGTCGGTAATCTCGTCGAGGATGTTGTTGAGGAAGAGAAGCGTGGAGTCGTTGCCGGCGCAGAGGATGGGCGTGGTGGAGGAGTAGGCGCCGTAGGGGATGGGGTAGTCGCCGCTGTCGCAGGAGAGTTGGGGGTAGGCGGCGAGGATGGGGGAGCAGAGGCCCGGGAGCTCGATGGAAGGGATGACCTCGATGTTGCGCGAGGCGGCGTAGTCAACGATGTCGGTGATGTCCTGCTTGGAGTAGAATCCGCCGTAGGTGGGTTTCTCGTTGGGACGAGGGACGACGGTGTCGTACCAGTCGGCGTGGCGGCGGTTGACGCGCCAGGCTCCCACGGAGTCGAGGGCGGGGTACTTCTGCGAGGGTATGCGCCAGCCGTGGTCGTCGGCGAGGTGCCAGACGAGGCGGTTCATCTTGTAGTTGGCCATGATGTCGATGACCTTCTTGATGAAGTTGGGCGAGTAGTAGTGGCTGCAGACGTCGAGGTAGACGGCGCGCCAAGGGTAGCGTGGGTAGTCGACAATGTTGCAGAGCGGCAGCTCGATGGTGCTGTAGGAGTGCTCGACGATATCGGAGGGGAGCATCTGTATGAAGGTCTGGTAGGCGTAGAAGAGTCCCTGCTCGGTGTTGGCGGAGAAGACGATGCCGTCGGGGGTGATTTCGAGATGGTAGCCTTCGTCGCCCAGACGGAGGTCGAGGGAGTCGTGGACGATGATTTGCATGACGCTCTTCTCGTTGTGGCTGACGAGGTTGGGCTGGATGCGTGCGTGGCGGAGGGAGTTGAGGATGTATTTGACGGTGTTGGAGTTCTGCCCAAGGCCTGAGATGGAGATGGAGATGTTGTCCTCGAGGAGGAAGGCGTTGTCGCCCTTCTCGATGGATATCGGCTCGGGGATGATTTTCAGGTCGTTGACGTGTGTGGTCTTGGTGCAGGCGGAGAGAAGGAGCAGGGGAAGGAGGAACGGGAGAATCCGTGGTTTTATATGGAGAACGAAAAAAGGATGTGTATGTTTCATTTTTAACATTTTTTTTTACAACGCAGAAAAAGATGTTTTATTGTGTCGACACAATATTTCTTTCGCGAAGGCGTTATGGAGGCATGGCATCATTGAAGAAACTCTTGTCGGACTCGCTCGTATACGGGCTGAGCAGTATAGTGGGCAGGTTCTTGAACTACCTGCTTGTCCCGCTCTACACCTACCATATCTCCGCCGCCTCGGGCGGCTACGGTGTAGTCACTAACATCTACGCCTACACGGCGTTGCTGCTGGTGATTCTCACCTTCGGCATGGAGACTACCTTCTTTTATTTTGCGAATAAGAAGAGTGAGCCGTCGTCAGTGGAAAGTGGGCAGTTGGGTCCTGTTTTTTCCACTGTTTTGGGCTCTGTGGGGACGGTGTGTGTGGTTTTTGTCCTCGGTGTCCTCGCGCTGCTGGGCCCTATCTCGGAAGCAATGGGCTACAGCGCTCATCCCGAGTATATTGCGGTGATGGCCATCGTGGTGGCGCTGGATGCTTTCCAGGCCATCTTGTTTGCCCGGCTGCGTTTCGAGAACAAGGCGTGGAAATTCGCTGCGCTGAAGCTCGCCTTCATCGTCCTCAATATCGGACTGAACCTCTTCGTCTTCCTCCTCGCTCCCAAGCTGCAGCATCTGCCCTTCATGCAGTGGTATGACGAGCAGAACAACGTCGGCTATATCTTCTATATCAACCTGATATGCACCGCCCTCGTCACCTTCGGATTCTGGAAGGAACTCAAGGGTTTCCGTTTCTCGTTTTTCAATTTTCAATTGCTTAAGCGCATGCTTAAGTACACGTGGCCGCTGCTGGTCTTCGGCATCGTAGGCATCCTCAACCAAGTGCTGGACAAGATACTCTTCCCCTTCCTCTACCCCGGGGCCGACATGCACGAGCAGCTTGGCATTTATGGCGCTTGTGTGAAGATAGCCATGATTATGGCGATGATTACCCAGGCTTTTCGCTATGCCTACGAGCCTTTCGTCTTCTCCAATGGACGTGATACGAAAAGTAGAGAAAGTCAGGCTCTTGTGATGAAATATTTTGTCATGTTCACCTTGCTGGCTTTCATGGTGGTGGTGTGCTACATCGATGTCTTCAAGTATATCATCAAGCAGGACTACTGGGAGGGCTTGCGGGCGGTGCCCATCGTGATGATGGCCGAGATACTGATGGGCGTTTACTTCAACCTCTCGTTCTGGTACAAGCTGACGGAGAAGACCTACTGGGGTGCCGTGATGAGTGCTGTGGGGTGTGGTGTGCTGGTGCTGGTCAATGTGTTGCTGGTGCCCCGAATTGGCTATATGGCCTGCGCCTGGGGTGGCCTGGCGGGCTATGGCACCTGTGTGCTGTTGAGCTATTTCATCGGTCAGCGGCACTACCGAGTACCCTATCCTGTGGCGTCCATTCTGGGCTGGTTCGCACTGGCTCTGGCACTCTATGCCGTCAGCACGCTGGTCTATATCGACAACCTCTGGCTCCGTCTGGCCTATAACACCCTGCTCTTTGCCATCTTCCTCGGAGCCCTCCTCTGGAGTGAGCGCGCCCTGGTGGGTCGGGTGGTGAAGAGGTTTTTGAAAAGATAGTGGGTAGTTGGTAGTGGTCAGTGGGTAGGGAAAAATGGGGAAAGTGTGAGGTCTTATGGGGTTAAAAACATTAGGTTTTAACGGCTGAAAAGTTAAAACTTATCACGTAATCCGTTGATTTTCGTTTGTTTGCGTTTTATATTCCAATATTAATCTGTTGGAATGGAAAAAATTGCATATATTTGCATCTCAAAAAGAGAAAAAAAATAAGGAAATCAAAAATAATATTTAGTATATAAAAAGTAGTCAGTTACAAACCGCCTTTATGAAAAGAATTACGTTTGACGACATCATAGACATCATCTTTGGCCGGAAGGCGTTGTCACTCACCGACACCGAGCTTGCCGAGGTGGAGAATTGTTACCTCTTCCTGAAGGAATTCGCCAAAGAGAAGGTTATCTACGGCATCAACACGGGCTTCGGCCCCATGGCACAGTGGCGTGTCGACGACCGCTATCTGAGCGACCTGCAGTACAACATCATCCGCAGCCACTCCACTGGCGCCGGCCAGCCCCTGGACCGCACCGATGTCCGTGCCGCCATGCTTGCCCGCACCACCAACCTCCTCCAGTGCCGTTCCGGTGTCCATCCCAGTGTTGTCAAGCTCCTGTCCGAATTCATCGCACGCGACATCTGCCCTTTTATCCCGGAACATGGCTCTGTGGGTGCCAGTGGCGACCTCGTCCAGCTCGCCCATATCGCCCTCACCCTTATCGGCGAAGGGCAGGTGTTCTACCAGGGCGCCTGGCGCAACACCGCCGATGTGATGCGTGAATGCGGTCTCGAACCCCTCCGCATCTACATCCGTGAGGGCCTTTCCATCACCAACGGCACCTCTGTGATGACAGGACTCTCCGCCGTCAACCAGCACTATGCCGAGCGCCTCCTCGACCTCTCCCTCCTCGCTGCCGTATGGATAAACGAAATCGCGGGTTCCTATGACGACTGGATGGCCGACGAACTCAATACCGTCCGTCGCCAGCCCGGCCAGCAGGAGATGGCTCGCCGCATGCGTCAGATGGCTGAGGGCAGCCGTTGCCTCATCAAGCGTGAGCACCACCTCTACAGTGAGGAGCAGAAAGGTAAGACCTATTTCGAGCACAAGGTCCAGGCCTATTACTCCCTTCGTTGCACGCCGCAGATCCTCGGTCCCGTCTACGATACCCTGATGAACAGCCGCATCGTCATCGAAAACGAGTTCAACTCAGCATGCGATAATCCCATCGTCGACCCCGTTGCCAAGAATGTCTTCCACGGCGGCAACTTCCACGGCGACTACATCTCGCTGGAGGCCGACAAGATGAAAATCGCTGTCACCCGCCTGGCAATGACCGCCGAGCGTCAGATGAACTACCTCTTCCATGACCGCATCAACGGCATTCTCCCGCCGTTCCTGAATATGGGCACCCTCGGCCTCAACTACGGCATGCAGGCGTGCCAGTTCACCGCCACCAGCACCACGGCCGAGTGCCAGACGCTGTCGATGCCCAACTATGTGCACAGCATACCCAACAACAACGACAACCAGGACATCGTCTCGATGGGCACCAACAGCGCCCTGCTCTGCAAGCGCGTGATAAACAACGCCTATCAGGTCATGGCCATCCACATGATTGCCCTCGCCCAGGCCACCGACTGCCTTAAGAAATCCGAGATGCTCTGTCCGACGACGAAGGCGATGTACGACAAAGTGCGTGCCATCATCCCGCTGTTTGTGGAGGATACGCCGTTCTACGAAGAAATTGCACGTGTCGAAGAAATGTTGAGAATTAAAAATTAAGAATTAAAAATTGAGATTCGACTTTTAAACCCATGGAATATGCAATGATAACAGGAGCCTCGAGGGGCATTGGCAAGGCGATAGCGCTGCGGTTGGCCAAGGAAGGTCTGCCGGTGGTGATCAACTATCGCAGCAACCATGCCGCCGCCGAGGAAACCAAACAGGCCATAGAAGAGGCTGGCGGCCGCTGTGAACTCCTCCCCTTCGACACCGCAGACCCCAAGGCCATTGAGGCGGCTATCGAACAATGGGAGTCGGCACACCCCGATGACTATGTGTCGGTACTTGTCAACAACGCCGGCATCCGACAAGACAACATCTTTGTCTTCATGACCGACGAGCAGTGGCATTCCGTCCTCGACACCACCCTCAACGGCTTCTTCTACCTCACCCGTCGCATCGTCAAAGGGATGATGACCAAACGTTTCGGACGCATAGTGAACGTCGTGTCGCTGAGTGGCATCAAGGGACTCCCCGGTCAGGCCAACTACAGTGCGGCGAAGGCGGCCCTTATCGGCGCCACCAAAGCGCTGGCACAGGAGGTGGCCCCCCGCAAAGTCACCGTCAATGCCGTCGCTCCTGGCTTCATTACCACCGACATGACCAAGGACCTCGACGAGGAGCAGCTGAAAAAGATGATTCCTGCCGGCCGTTTCGGCAAGCCCGACGAAGTAGCCTCCCTGGTGGCGTTCCTAGCCTCCAAGGAAGCCTCCTATATCACAGGCGAAGTTGTAAACATTAACGGTGGCCTTTATACCTAATCTTTCAAACCCCTGAAAACTCAATGAACAGACGTGTTGTAATCACTGGAATGGGAATATGGTCGTGCCTCGGAAAAAATCTTGACGAGGTGCGCCAATCGTTATACGAAGGCCGCTCCGGCATCGGCATTGAGCCTGAGCGCAAAGACTACGGATACCAGTCCACCCTCACGGGCATCGTCGAGCGTCCCGTGCTCAAAGGTCTGCTCGACCGGCGTATCCGCACCGGTATGTCCGAAGAGTCAGAATACGCCTATATGGCCTCGCGTGAGGCTTTTGCCCTCGCCGGCATCGACGAGGATTACCTCCTCCACAACGAGGTGGGAATACTGATGGGCAACGACTCCTCAGCCAAAGCCGTCGTGGAGTCGTCGCGCATTATGGAAGAGAAGCGTGATTCGGCGCTGCTGGGCAGTGGCTGGATTTTCCAGTCCATGAACTCGACGGTCAACATGAACCTCAGCACCATTTTCCACCTCCGCGGCATCAACTTTACCGTCAGTGCCGCCTGTGCCAGTGGCAGCCACGCCATCGGTGTCGGTGCCATGTTCATCCGGCAGGGCTGGCAGGACATGGTGCTCTGTGGCGGTGCACAGGAGGTGAACTACTACAGCATGGCCTCCTTCGACGCCCTGGGAGCCTTCAGCAAGCGTATGGATGAGCCTACCAAAGCCTCGCGTCCCTTCGACCGTGACCGCGACGGCCTCATCCCCAGCGGCGGTGCTGCTGCCCTCGTCCTCGAGGAGTATGAACATGCCGTCAAGCGTGGCGCCACCATTCTCGGCGAAGTCTGTGGCTACGGTTTTTCCTCCAACGGCGGTGGCATCTCCCAGGCCAGCGACGCAGGCAGTATCCTTGCCATGCAGCGCGCCCTCGACGACGCCCAGATGGCTGTGAAAGATATCGATTACGTCAATGCACATGCCACCTCCACGCCGCAGGGCGATGCCTTCGAGGCCCGCGCCCTCAATCACCTCTTCGGCCCCAGCCACACTCCCATCTCCTCCACCAAGGGCATGACTGGCCACGAATGCTGGATGGCCGGTGCCAGCGAGGCTGTCTATTCTCTCCTGATGATGCATGGCGGTTTCATTGCTCCCAACCTCAACTTCGAGCACCCCGACGCCGACAGCGAAGGTCTCAACATCGTCGCCCACACCCTCGAGGGGAAGGTCGACACCGTCCTCTCCAACTCCTTCGGTTTCGGCGGCACCAACTCAGCGTTAGTCTTGAAAAGAGTTAAGAACTAAGAGGTAAGAAGTATGTATCTCAATCCCAAACTCAAAGAAGTCTACGGCAGCGAACAGCTCACTGCCCGACAAGCCCAAGAAAAAGCCGAGTGGATAGCCTTCGGCCCCATCGTCTTTCAGGTCAGCCGTCTGATGAAAAAGTTCGGCATCCTCGACCTCCTGCGCGACAATGACAAGGGTCTGACGGAGGACGAGGTTGTGCAGGCCACGGGTCTCAGCCCCTATGCCGTCAAGGTCATGCTCGAGGCCAGCCTTTGCATCGGCACTGTGCTTGTCGACACCGACACTGACCGCTACTCGCTCAGTAAGACGGGCTGGTGTCTCCTCACCGACCCTGCCACCAGCGTTAACCTCGATTTCAACCATGATGTCAACTATGAAGGCTGGTTCCGGCTCGAGGAGGCCTTGAAAGAGGGTCGTCCTGCCGGGTTGGAGCATTTCGGCGACTGGCCCACCGTTTATGAAGGCCTCTCGCAGCTGCCGCCGCAGGTGCAGAAGAGCTGGTTCGGCTTCGACCACTTCTACAGCGACAGCTCGTTTCCCCAGGCACTGGAGATAGTCTTCGCCAGCAAGCCGCGGACGCTGCTCGACGTGGGTGGCAACACAGGCCGCTGGGCATTGCAGTGTGTGGGATATGACGAGCAGGTGCAGGTGACCATCGTTGACCTGCCGCAGCAGTTGGAGATGATGCGCAGTCAGACGAAGGGACTTCCGGGTGCCGACCGCATTGGCGGCTACGGCATGAACCTCCTCGACCCCCAGGCGGCATTCCCCACGGACAAGCACTACGACGCCCTCTGGATGAGCCAGTTCCTCGACTGTTTTGGTGAGGAGGAGATTGTCAGCATCCTCAGCCGTGCAGCGAAGATTATGGATGGCGACAGCCGCCTGTATATCATGGAGACTTTCTGGGACCGCCAGCGTTTTGCTCCGGCGGCCTTCTGCCTCACGATGACCAGCCTCTATTTCACTGCCATTGCCAATGGCAACAGCAAGATGTACCATTCCGACGACATGTCCCGTCTCGTTACGCGCGCCGGCCTCGAAGTTGAAGGACTCCACGACAACCTGGGACAGGGACACTCCATTATGGTGTGTAGGAAAAGTGGTCAGTGATTAGTGGTTGGTGGTCAATGAAAATTTGAAAGTTGAAAATTAAAACATAAAACACAAATACAAATGACTAGACAAGAGATTGAAGAAAAAGTCAAGAATTTCCTCGTTGAGGAACTCGAGTTCGACGAAGAGAAGATTAAGCCCGAAGCACGCCTGAAAGAGGATATTGGCATCGACAGCCTCGACCTCGTTGACATTGTTGTCATTGTCGAGAAAACCTTCGGCTTCAAAATCAAACCCGAGGAGATGGGCGAAGTGAAGACCTTCTCCAACTTCTGCGACTATATCGAATCGAAAACGAATAACGGTTAAAGTTTTACACGGATACTGTTTATGAAGGAGCCGGTACATCGCAAATGGCAGGGGCGTACAGACGGCACGCCGACCATGCAGCGCGCTTTGGTGCTGCTGTTCAAGGTCGTGCCGCTGGAAGTCATCTATGTCCTCATGGCCTTTGTCGTACCCTTCTACATGGTCGTCAACCGCAAGGGCTTCCTGGCGATTTACCATTTCTTCCGTCAGCGACTCGGGAAAAACGCTTTCGCGTCGGTGTTCCACGTCTATGGCAACCACTTTGCCTTCGGCCAGGTCGTCCTCGACCGCTTCGCAGCCTATGCTGGTCGAAGATTCAAGGTCACGGCCGTCGGGAACGAGCACTTCCTGGACCTCGCAAGCCAGCCGGGAGGCTTTATGATGCTCTCCTCGCATGTGGGCTGTTTCGAGATGGCAGGCTACACGCTGCTTTCCGAGACCAAGCAACTCTATGCTTTGGTCTATGGTGGCGAATCAGAAGTCGTCGCCCAGGGGAGACAACACCGTTTTCAGGACCATCGTGTCGTCACCGTCCCCGTCAGCCAGGATCTCTCACACCTTTTCCTCCTCAATAAGGCTCTCGACGAAGGACAGGTCGTCACCATGCCTGCCGACCGCATCTATGGCTCCTCGAAGTGTCTGGAGTGCCACTTCTTCGGTGCCCAAGCCAAATTCCCCATGGGTCCTTTTGCCACAGCGGTACAGAAACAGGTTCCCGTGTTGGCCGTCACCGTCACCAAAGAGGGACGTCGCCACTATGTGGCCCATGTCGCTCTTCTCGAGACCGACAGTGGAGCCGCGCCGCGCCAGCAGATGCAGGCTTTGGCTCAGGCCTATGCCTCGGCCTTGGAGGAAGAAGTGAGAAAGCATCCGCACCAATGGTATAACTTCTATCAATTCTGGAACGATGCAGACGATTGACATATTGACACTAATACCCCAGCGCCCACCGATGGTCATGGTCGATGCCCTTGTACATTTCGACCCCGTGGCCAGCGAGACCTCGCTGGTGGTCCGTCACGACAATATACTTGTCGAAGAGGGCAAGCTTACCCCCTATGGTCTTCTCGAAAATATTGCCCAGTCCTGCGCCGCCCGCATAGGATATATCAACCTCTGCCATGCAGAAACCGTACGCATCGGCGTTATCGGCGCCCTGCAAAATATGACGATACATGCGCTTCCCGCTGTCGGCGAGAAGATCGAGACACGTATCGAGGTGCGGGAAGAAGTGTTTGGGATGACCCTTGCTGCTGCCACCTGCCGTTGTGGAGAACGGCTGTTGGTTGATGGAACCATAAAAATAGCACTGTTGTAATGGTTTAAGGTTATTGAAATGAATACTTTGAGCATAAAGAAACAGCTTCACATACGCTTCAGCGAGGTAGACTCCATGGGGGTTGTATGGCATGGCAACTACGTCACCTACCTCGAGGACGCACGTGAAGCCTTCGGTGAGAAATACGACCTGGGTTACCTTCGGATTTTCGGGGAAGGCTACTATGCCCCCCTCGTTGATGTACACCTTCAGCACAAGCGTCCCATCATCTATGGGATGCATCCGGAGATAGAGATAGTGTACCGTCCTACCGATGCGGCAAAAATCATTTTCGACTACCGTATCACTGACGGAGAGACTCTTGTGGCCACCGCCCGAACCATGCAAGTATTTATGGACAAGGAGTACAAATTGGTGTTGACCAATCCTCCTTTTTTCGAAGAATGGAAAAATAAATGGTTGTAAAACTGGCAGATAATATCTATTCGCCTCTTGGGGTGACGACACGGGCCAACTATGACGCCGTGATGGAGGGCCGTTGTGCCCTCAGGCAGTATGCCCTGCCTGACGGCTCGCTCTACACCGCCTCGCTTTTCCCCGATGCCGAACGACGCGACGACGACCACTACACCTTCTTCGAGCAACTCTGCATTGCCTCGGCGTCCGACGCCCTGACCCGCGCCGATGTCGACCCGCGCAGTCCCGACGTGCGCTTCTTCCTCTCCACCACCAAGGGAAATGTCCATCTGCTCAGGGCGCAGGGTGAGGTTGACGAGCGTGTGCTACTGGGAGCCTCGGCGCGTGTGATCTGCCGCTTCTTTGGCAACCCCAATCCTCCGGTGGTCGTTTCCAACGCCTGCATATCGGGTCTTAGCGCCCAGATTGTGGCTGTCAGAAGCCTCGAGGCAGGATACTGCACGACGGCGGTGGTGATAGGCTGCGATGTGCAGAGCGACTTTATCATCAGTGGCTTCCAGAGTCTGCATGCGCTGTCGCCCGACGAGTGCCGCCCCTTCGACCGTGACCGCTGTGGATTGAACCTCGGCGAAGCCGCCGCAACCATTGTTTATAGTGGCCAGTGTCCAGTGGGCAGTGGTCAGTGGGTGGTCCGTGGTGGCGCCATGTGCAATGACGCGAACCATATCAGTGGACCTTCGCGTACGGGCGAAGGGTCGTACCGTTGCCTGCAGGCTTTGAACCTCCGGACCGACGAACTGGCTTTTGTCTCGGTGCATGGTACCTCGACACTATACAATGACGAGATGGAAAGCATAGCGCTGGAGCGTGCCGGTCTGTCGTCGGTCCCCGTGTTTAGCCTCAAGGGTGTCTACGGCCACACCATGGGTGCTGCCGGTGTGCTCGAGACTATACTTTCGATGAAGGCCGTCGAGCACGGTGTTGTTTTCGGGACGCGAGGCTTCGAGAATAAGGGAGTAACTGGAGATGTGTTGGTGAGTGCCGAGCCACGGAAGACCGATAAGCAGAACTTTGTGAAGCTGCTGTCGGGTTTCGGAGGCTGCAATGCCGCGATGTTGTTTGAGAAGTTTAGGGAGTGCAAGGGAGTGCAGGAGAGTGCAGGGAAGAGCAGGGAGTGCAGTGAGTGGCCTGTGGTCAGTTTGCAGCTGGAAATGAGGACAGAGGAGTTGGTGGAGATGTATCGAAGCCATATTGGAGATTATCCGAAGTTTTTCAAGATGGATCCGCTGAGCCGCTTGGGTTTTGTGGCTTCGGAATTGTTGCTGAAGAAAGTGGCCAGTGAGGCCGATGGCCAACTAAACACAGAACATTTAACACTAAACACAGAATTCGGTGTGCTTCTTTTCAACCGGAGCGGATCTCTGGCAGACGATCGGGCGTATGTGGCGACTACTGAGGGGGAGGACCGTTTCCCGTCGCCGTCGTTGTTTGTCTATACACTCCCAAATATCGTGACAGGGGAGATCGCCATTCGCAACCATTTCCTGACGGAGACGAATTTCATTGTACTAGAGAAACTGGATGAAGAGGTGATGGCAGAACAGATAGCACTTGCGGCAGAACGGGGACCCCAGATTGCAGGCTGGTGCGAAGTGGACGCGACGGGGCAATGCTCGGCAATGCTCCTCGCAGTGCCGCAACATATTTCAAAAGAGAGAATTCTGAGAGAATTAAGAAATTAAAAATCAATACAATAATGGAAGAACTGATTTTACAATTGAAAAAAGAGATTATCGAGGTGCTGAACCTCGAGGATATCAAACCTGAAGATATCGACGAGAACGCCTCGCTTTTCGGTGAGGGTCTGGGGCTCGATTCCATCGACGCACTGGAACTTATCGTTCTGATGGAGAAGAACTATGGCATCCGCCTGAAAGACCCCAACGAAGGTAAGGCCATCTTCAAGTCCATTGCCGTGATGGCAGACTATATCAGCAAGAACCGTACGAAGTGAGAATTGTTGTCACAGGAGCCGGCATCGTTTCTGCCATTGGCATTGGCAAGAAAGAGACCCTCGACTCGCTAGTCGAGGGAAGGAGTGGTATCCGCCCCGTGCGCTACCTGGAGACCACGCACCACGAGTTTCCCGTCGGCGAGGTACAGCTGAGCAATGACGAGATGTGTAGCCTTCTTGGAATTGACCCCCAAGAGCCCACCACACGCACAGCACTGATGGGAATGCTAGCCCTCAAAGAGGCCCTTGAACAGGCACAACTACCCACTGCCCACTATCCACTATCCACTATACCTCTCATTTCGGGTACCACGGTGGGTGGCATGGACAAGAGTGAGAAGTACTACCTCGACTTCTGCGAGAATGACACACATAACGAGTTTATCCGTACCCACGACTGTGGAGCCTGCACCGAGATGATGGCCGACCATTTTGGTCGTTTCCATCGTGTCACCACGCTCTCCACCGCTTGCTCCTCGGCAGCCAATGCCGTGATACTGGGAGCCCGGATGTTGCAAAACGGAGAAACTGACTGTGTCGTGGTGGGAGGCAGCGAGTGCATCACCAAGTTCCACCTCAACGGTTTTGCCTCGCTGATGATTCTTGACCGCAAACCTTGTCGCCCCTTTGACGACAGTCGTGCCGGACTGAACCTTGGCGAGGGTGCCGCATGGCTAGTGCTCGAGAGCGAGGAACATGCCCGTCGCCGCGGTATACAGCCGTTGGCCGTCCTCGCCGGATATGGAAATGCCTGCGATGCCTTTCACCAGACGGCCACGTCGCCTGACGGCGAAGGACCTTACAGAGCCATGAAGGAGGCTTTGGAAATGGCAGGAGTGACACCCGAGAAGGTCGACTACATCAATGCCCATGGCACGGGGACAGGAAACAACGACCAGAGTGAGAGTGTGGCTATCCGCCGCCTTTTCGGCGAACAGGTACCTCCCGTCTCCTCCACCAAGGCTTTCACGGGTCACACCACCAGTGCTTCGGGCACCGTCGAGGCTGTCATTTGCCTGCTCGCCATGCAGCATGGATTCCTGCCTGCGAACCTAAGGTTCAAAAGCACCTCCGACTGCATTGTGCCCGTCACTCAAACGCCAAATCTTCAAAACCCACAACCCCTCCGCTATGTGCTCAGCAATGCCTTTGGTTTCGGAGGCAACGACAGCGCCCTGCTCTTCGAGAAAGTGGCCAGTGGCCAGTGGTCAGTGGTCAGTGAAGGCGACAGACAACTAAACACTGAACACTTAACACTAAACGCTAACAAGGTGTATCTGCTGTCTGCCGAACAGATATCGGCGCAGGAGCCCCTCTGCGAGGACTGGAAGGAGAACCCCATACCCCTTACAGAGCCCTTGACGCGTAGCCGTGAGGCCGACTACAAGCAATTTATTCCGCCTCTCGAGGCTCGCCGACTGGGAAAAATCTTGAAGCGAGCCATCGCTACAGCCCAAGTTGCCCTTTCTCATGCTTCTATCACCACACCTGAGGCAATCATTACCGGCACGGGACTCGGATGTATAGAAAACACCGAAATCTTCCTCGATGCCCTCTGCCGTCAGGGAGAGGACCAGATGATGCCCACGCGCTTTATGCAGTCCACCCACAACACTATATCCTCCCTTGTCGCCATCCGCCTCAAAGCCCATGGCTACAACGCCACCTACGCCCATAATACAATTTCGTTCCAGAGTGCCCTTCATGACGCCCTCCTGCAGCTCGCTGCAGGCAAAATCGGAAATGCCCTTGTCTGTGCCCACGACGAGATGACGCCCTCGTACCATACGCTGCTTTGCAAAGGCGGTTTCCTTGCTGGACGTCACGCCGCCGAGTGTGCCGTCAGCATGGTCCTCTCAACTCAACCCACGCCACAGGCATTGTGCGAGATAGTGGGCATGCGTATGCTCTACCGTCCCACGGAGGCTGAGAAACAGCAAGCCCTTGACTCCTTGCGCTCCCTTGCACTCCCTTGTACTACTCTGCACTGCATAAACTCCATGAACTCAGAATTTTCAACTTTCTTTGGTACCTCCTACACCGCTCCCGCCCTCGACCTCTATGCCGCCGCACATATAATCGAATCGCGTCCCGTGCTACTATGTCACGACGATGGTCGCCATTACACATTAATATTACTTGCCCCATGTTTGAAATCTTAATCCTAGTCACTATTCAGACCTTGCTCTTCAGCGCAGGTCAGGTCCTTTTGAAGAAAGCAATGATGACATTGCCCTCTTTCTCATGGCATTGGGACTACTTCAGAGATATTTTGGCCAACGGATGGCTTCTTGCCAGCGGCGTCAGCTTCGGAGTCGCCACTGTCCTGTGGCTTTATATCATCAGACATTTCCCCCTCTCGCAGGCCTATCCCCTTTCCGCGCTCAGCTACATCATCGTGATGATTGCCGCCATCTTCGTCTTTGGCGAGACCGTGCCCATCTCGCGCTGGATTGGCGTGCTGCTCATCGTTGTCGGTTGCTTCTTTATATTGAAATAAAAACGCCTCAGTATGAAAAAGATGCTCTTTGCTGCCGCGCTGGCTTTCACCTTTTACCTTTCACCTTTCACTTTGAAAGCACAGGAGGCAACCCCCTCCTCGGTGCTCACTTCCATTGCACAGACCCAGCGTCAGAATGCCACAGAGGTACAGAAATACCAGTTCAAGCAGACGAAGCATACACCTATGTTGGCCACCGATGCCGTCAGGATGGGGTATATGGTTGTCGGACCTCAGAAATACATGGAGTGGCACTACACCGATGCCGACCCCTACGCCTTGGTCATGGAAGGTGACAAATGCTTTATGCTCAAGGACGGAGAAAAGAAGCCTCTCAAAGGCCGCAGTGGCCGCATGGCCAGCCGTCTGGCTGCGCTGATGATGGAACTGGCCGCAGGTGGGGAACTCGTCGATGGCAAACATTTCGATTCCTCGTTGGCCGAAACATCGAATACATGGGTTGTCACTCTCAACCCTCGTTCCCGCGATATGCGGAAAATGATGGAAAGCGCCGTATTGACGTTTGACAAAAAAACACTGGGAATCCTCACGGTAAAGATTGTCGATCAGGACGCTGGTTTCACCTTAATAGAATTTGAAAAAAAATGATGGTATTGTCAGATTTGTTCAAAATAGTATCGCTGGAAACTTCGGACAACGGCTGCACCGCAGTCCTTTCTCCCTGTAGGGAAAGCGAAGTCTACAAAGGCCATTTCCCTGACAAGCCCATCACCCCGGGTGTCTTGATGATTAAAGGAGCCGTCGAACTGATGGAGAGGGTTTCGGGGAAACACCTGACGCTTCGCGAAGTGAAAAATATCAAGTACCTCTCGCTGATGACACCCGATGATGTCGAGGGGTGCACTCTGGAGGCGAAGATGGATGCCGACGGCATTCTGTCGGCTACCTACAAGAAAGACGATGCCATTTTTGCCAAAATGAAACTACTCTTAACTCGTAATACTTAATTTATGACCCATTGCATCCTCATACCCACCTATAACAACGCTACGACACTCTTCGATGTCGTCAGCCGTGTCTTGGCGGTATGTGGAGATGTGTTGGTAGTGAATGATGGCAGCACGGATGCGACGATGGAAGTGCTGCAGCCACTGGAGGATAGGATTCATGTAATCTCCTATGAGCGAAACAAAGGGAAAGGCTATGCCTTGCGGAAAGGATTTGAGTGGGCTCGTGCCAATGGTTATGACTACGCCATAACAATCGATTCCGACGGCCAGCACAATCCCGGGGACATCCCGTTGCTTGTTCAAGCAATCAAACAATCAAACAATCAAGCAATCCTCGTCGTAGGTAGTCGCAACCTTGCCGCTGACGGAATGCCTGCACAAAACAGTTTTGCAAACCGTTTTTCCAACTTCTGGTTCCTCCTGCAGACCGGTACCCGTTTGCCCGACACCCAGACAGGTTTCCGAGCCTACCCATTGAAGAGACTACCCTGCCTGAAATTGATGCTCCACCGCTATGAAAGCGAATTGCAGCTGCTGGTGCTCTCCGCCTGGAAGGGTGTGAGGCTGGTACCTGAGGAGGTAAGTGTGCGTTATGCCCCCGATAGGGTGACCCATTTCCGTCCCTTTATGGATTTCTTCCGCATTTCAATCCTGAATACTGTGCTGTGCCTTTTGGCATTGGTCTATGGATGGCCGCGTATGGCCATTCAAAAGATGAAAGGAGGTAGCCGATGAAAGGATTGCTGCTGCGGGTGCACGACTATCTGGCCAGCCATCGTCTGCTGGCATTTCTGCTGCTGGTTTTGTTGCTTGCTGCCGGCATATTTGGAACCACCAGGCTGCGTTATGAGGAGGACATCTCCAAGTTCCTGCCGCATAGTGGCGAAAGCACCCGAAGTGCCGCTGTCTTTGAAAGTCTTGGCAACCAAGGAAAAATCACAGTCCTTTTCCGTCCTGCCGAGGGCGCGACGCGAGAGGATGTAATGGAAACCATCGACCTCTTTGCCGAGGCCGTCGACAGCAATCTCCACGTTCTGGCGAGAGTCGACGAGAGCCACGCTATGGCGGCTATTGAGCAGGTAGGAGAGAACATCGCCCTCTATCTGACAGAGGACGACTATCGCCGAATCGACACCCTCTTGTCCGACAGCACCTATATCGCCAGAAAGTTGGCGGAGCAGAAGCAGGTCCTTTCGATGCCTGTGCCTTCCATCGTGGTGCGGACCATAGCCGCCGATCCCCTCGACCTCTTCTCTCCCGCGCTCAGCAGACTAGAAAGTCTGAACCCCTCCGCGAATTTCGATGTTGAGGATGGCTATTTGTTCGACCAAGAGGGCAATGGATATGCGTTCCTGACGAGTCCCTACGGCAGTGCCGATACGCGCCACAACGGCGAGCTCGCCGAGCGGCTGCAGAGACATATTGACACCGTCAAGGCTGCTGTGGAGGGGAGGGTGAAGGTGAGTGCCGTGGGAGCGCCCCTGATAGCGGCCACCAATGCCCAGCAGATTAAACACGACAGCTTTGTGTCGACGCTTATCGCCATCCTGCTCATCGCGGCGGTGCTGTGGTTCTCGATGCCGAGGCGGCGCAACGTGCTGTGGATGGCCTTCTCGCTGGTCTGTGGCTGGATTTTCGCCCTGGCTGTAATCTCGGTGTTCAAGACCGAAATATCGATTATCGTCGTCGGCATAGGTTCGGTGTTGCTGGGCATAGCGGTGAACTATCCGCTGCATTATCTCGACCATCTGAAAGAGTGTCCGGACCGGCGAGAGACGCTGAAGGAGATGATAGAGCCGCTGGTGACGGGCAACGTGACGACGGTGGCAGCTTTCGCCTGCCTGCTCTTCGTGAAGGCAGAGGCCATGCGCGATTTGGGCCTTTTCGCCTCGCTGCTGCTGCTGGGTACCATCGCCTTCGTGATGGTGTTCCTGCCACTGTGGGCGAGAGCAGGGAGTTCGAGGAGTTTAGGGAGTTCGAGGAGTTTAGGGAGTGCAGAGGAGTGCAAGGAAGTGCAGGGGAGTGCAGGGAGTCCTGGGAGGGGGAAGTGGAGGTTTTGGATTATTGTGGCAATTACGGCCGTGTTGGGGTATTTCAGCACAGGTGTGGAGTTTGATAGCGATTTGCACAATATCAACTATATGACTGCTGAGCAGAAGGCCGATTTGGATTTGCTGAGCAGCCAGATGGGGGAAGAGGAACTGACGTATGTCGTCGCTGAAGGTCGGGATTTGGAGGAGGCATTGGAGCGGAACGACAGTCTGAACCTGCCGGGTGTGGCGTCGCTCCTGCCGTCGGTATCGAGACAGGAGCGTTCTCTGAAAGGATGGGAGAGGATGAAAGAGAACTATCCCGACTTGGTCGAGAGGGTGGATCGTGAGGCGCGGAAGGCTGGTTTTGCGGAAGGAGCATTCGAGCCGTTCTATCGGAGAGTTCGGAATACGGAATTTGAAATTCGGAACTACGAGGAGGGTGGGATTCCTGCGGTGGCAGAGGACTATGTGGTGCGTGCCGACACGGGGGTGTTCGTGGTGAACTATGTGAGTTCAGGGAGTTCAGAGGAGTGCAAGGGAGTGCAGGGGAGTGCAGGGGAGTTCGAGGAGTTGCCGGAAGGAACGTTCGCGTTTACGCAGGGCGACGTGGGTTCGTCGCTTGTGAGTGCTTTGAACGACGATTTCAATTATATTCTCTTCGTCTGTTCCCTCGTGGTGTTTCTCTTCCTTTGGCTGGCGCTGGGGCGGCTCGAGCTTGCCTTGCTGGCCTTCCTTCCCATGGCAATGGGATGGCTTTGGATTTTGGGCTTGATGGCGCTCACTGGAATCAAGTTTAATATTGTGAACGTCATTCTTGCCACCTTTATCTTTGGTCAGGGCGATGACTACACCATCTTCATCACCGAGGGGTTGATGTATGAATATGCCTACGGACGTAAGCGTTTGAAGCTTTACCGCCGCAGTGTCATCCTCTCGGCTGTGCTGATGACTGTCGGCATCGGCGTGCTGGTGATTGCCAAGCATCCGGCCATGCGCTCGCTTGGCGAGGTGGCGGTGGTGGGTATGGCTTCGGTGATAGTGATGGCCTGCGTGGTTCCGCCGCTGGTGTTCAACTGGCTGACCACCAAGGGCGGCCGCCGGCGCGATGTGCCGCTGACACTGAGGAGGCTGCTGTATACGGGGTGGATTATTTTGGTCTTCGTGCTCTTTGCTCTCGTCATCTTCACACCCTATACGATATTCTATAGGCTCATTGGCCGCGACAGTGAGCGGAAACGTGAACGTTACCACCGGACCATTTACCGCTGCGCAGCCTTCGCCTTGCGACATCTGCCGGGTGTGAAGTACCATCTGCACAACGAGAGGGGAGAGACGTTCGAGAAGCCTGCCGTCATCATTGCCAACCACCAGTCGCATCTCGACTTGCTGTGTATCCTCAGCCTGACGCCGAAGGTGGTGGTGTTGACGAACGACTGGGTGTGGCGCAATCCCGTCTATGGCGCCATTATCCGTTATGCGGAGTTCTATCCCGCCAGTAACGGCTTCGACAGTAATCTGCCCAGATTGAAGCGTCTGATGGAGCGTGGCTATTCGGTTGTGGTGTTCCCCGAGGGCACGCGGAGTGTGGACGGCAGCATCGGCCGTTTCCACAAGGGTGCTTTCGCCCTGGCCCAGGCGTGTGGTGTGGATGTGCTGGAGGTTTACCTGCATGGCAACAGCGACGTGATGCCGAAGAACGACATCGTATTGCGACAGGGAACCATCGATATGGCTATAGGGCGTAGGTATGCGGTATCAGGGACTCCTCAGGAGATGAGGGCAGATTTTGTGGCGGAATATGAGAGATTCTGTGCAAAGGTGGAGACGGAGGATTATTTCCGTCCTTGGGTGCGTTACCAATACCTGTACAAGGGAAGGGAAGTGGCACGCCGCCGTCCGGGAGAGGAAGCTCTGCAGAAGGCTCTGGCGCATCCTGCCGAGCATGTCGTTGTCGAGTTGGAGAGTGAAGAAGAAAGACTGGTGGTTGAAAGAATTAAGAATGCGGAAATTGGAATTCAGAATTTAGAAATAAGAGCTTTAACCGTTAAACCTTAAACTTTAAACCTTAAACTAAATTGAAAAGGTGTGTTGTCATAGGCAGTGGATTGGGTGGCCTCTCGGTGGGAGTGGTGCTGGCCAGGAACGGCTATGAGGTGACGATTCTGGAACAGGGTCACCAAGTGGGCGGATGCCTGCAGTGCTTCACACGGGGAGGTGCGAAGTTTGAGACGGGAATGCACGTGGTGGGAAGTCTGGACGAAGGACAGGTGTTTTCAAACTATCTGAACTTCCTGGGCATCAAGGACCGTGTGGCATTCTCTCGACTCAACCCCGAAGGCTATGACATTGTGTCGATTGGAGGACAGCAGTTCCCCTTTGCTAATGGCCGCGAGGCGATGATTGAGAAGCTGGGTGTCTTCTTCCCGAAGGAGAAGGACCACCTGGCAGCCTATTGGCAGATGGTGGACACCATTGCGCAAGCCACACCATACTATAGAACTCCGAACTCCGAACACTCCGAACTCCCCCAGTGGGCATTCAGCAGGAGCTTGGACGAGGTGTTGGAGTCGACATTCGACGATCCCCTCCTAAGGGATGTCCTCGTGGGCAACAGTGCCCTCTATGCCGCCAGACGAGGGAAGACACCTTTCGCGTCGCACGCCTTCATTGCAGACCTTTACAATAGCAGCGCTTTCCGCATTATGGGGAGTAGCGACAGCCTTGCCCGAGCCTTGGTGGAGGAATTCCGCCGTCACGGCGGAACGGTGAGGACGGACGCTAGAGTGGTGAAGGCAGAGTGCGGTCCCCAGGGAGTCTCTGCTCTCCTGCTCGAGGATGGTGAGAGGGTAGAGGGAGACCTGTTCGTTTCCGACATACATCCTGCACAGATGACTCGGCTCTTCGACGAGGGGGTGCTGAGGCCCGCCTACGTGAGTCGAATACGATCGATACCGAACACACCGTCGGTCTTTTCGCTCTTCCTGAAATTTCACCCTGGGACGGTGGAATATATGAACAGCAATTTCTTCGGTTTTGCCGATTGCTCGCCATGGGACATGGAGGATTACAACGAGGGTAACTGGCCGCGAGGCTATCTCTATATGCACCAGTGCCCGGAGGTCAGTGGTCAGTGGTCAGTGTCCAGTGGTCAGTTTGCGGAGACGGGAGTTGTGTTGGCTTATATGTCGCCTAAGGAGTTGACTAAGTGGGTTGACACGCGTGTTGGGAAACGTGGTGACGACTACGAGGCATTCAAACGCGAGCGCGCTGCCAAGTTGCTGGCGAGGGTCGAGAAGGATTTTCCCGGACTGAGTGGAAAAATCGAGGCCATCTATTCGGCCACCCCCTTGACCTACCGTGACTACACATTGACCCCCGACGGCTCCATCTATGGTATTGCGAAAGACGTTACCCTCGGTGCCGGCGGACGCGTCTCCTATCGCACCAAGCTGGGCAATCTCTATCTCGTGGGACAAAATATCGCGGCTCATGGCATCCTCGGTGTGCTCGTTGGCACCGTCAACACCTGCACGGCCATCCTGGGCGAAGAGGTCGTCCGTTCCGACTTCCAAACTCCGCACTCCCCACAGGTGCTGGTCATGGGAGGTGGCGTGGGAGGCCTCATCAGTGGCGCTCTCCTGGCAAAGAAAGGCTACCGGGTGACGGTGTTGGAGAAGGAGGCGAAAGCCGGTGGAGGCCTCAGTTGCTTCTCGCGGCAGGGAAGACTGTTCCCCACGGGGATGCATATCTTCGGCGGATTCCAGGAGGGTGGACAGCTCGACCTCCTCTGCCGCTACCTCGGTATCCGCGACCGGCTAAAAGTGCAGGACTGCGAAGACGAAGTCGTGCTAAACTCCGAACTCCGATACCGCCTGCCCCGTGGACGCGAGGCCTTCACACGTTATCTGCAAGAATCCTTCCCTCACCAGAGGGTCAACATACGCTCCTATATCGAGGCCCTCTATCGCCTCGCCAACGAGGAGGATCTCTTCTTCCTGCGTCCCGACAGTCGTTCCCCGTGGGAACACAGCGAGGAGTTCGTCATGCCCGCCGACCGTTTCGTGGCGAGCTACATCGACGACCCCACGCTGCGGACACTCCTGGCGCACCTGACGCCCCTGTGTGGCGGCATTGGGGGCGAGACCCCTGCCTACATCCTTGCGTTGGTGAGCCTGCTACATATCGAGGGAGCCTCGCGTTTCCAAGGCGAGAGTCAGCAACTGGCCGACCTGCTCAGCGAGATTATCATTAACGCCGGCGGACGTGTCCTCTGTGGCGAGGAGATAACCACCATAGAGGTGGAGAACCGCTGCATTCGACAGGTGGGTACCAGCAAAGGCCATCGCTATAGCGCCGACAGCTATCTCTCTGCCTTGCCGACAGGGGAAATGATTCGGCTCATGCCCAAGGGCGCTTTCCCACCCAGTTTCCGTCGACGTCTGGAAGAGGCCCCGCTGAGCTATTCGGCCTTCAAGGTACACCTCAGTCTTGCCGACGGCAAGGTCCCCTACAGTCCTGTGGCCACATTCTGCACCTGTGGCGAGAGCGAGGTGTGGACTCCCTTTGAGGGAGGCGAGGCGGCTTGGCCGAAAATGTTGATGTACACCGCGCATCCCGACGCATCAGGGCGCTATGCCGAGGGTGTTACCCTCATCAGCCCCATGCCGTTCGAATGGGTAAAACCCTGGGAGGAGAGTCGCGTGGGACATCGTGGACAGGACTACGAGGAATGGAAGGAGAACAAGAGTCGGCAGTTGCTCGAGCTGCTCGCACGTGTATGGCCCGAAGCGGCAGCGGCGGTCGTCTCCCTTACAGCCTCCTCGCCCCTGACCATCCGCGACTACCTCGGCAACAAGGAGGGCGCTATGTACGGCCTCCACAAAGACTGCAACAACATGATGCAGACGGAACTCTCCGTGCGTACAAAGGTACAGAACCTTTACCTCACGGGTCAGGACGTCAACATCCACGGCCTCTGCGGCGTGGCCCTTACGGCCATCTCCACCGTCGAGACCCTGACGGGCGACACCTCATTAAGGGAAGAAATAAGAACTAAGAAATAATGAATATGGATACTATTAAATTGAAACTCATCTATCCCCGCTGGAAGAAACTTCCTGGGCAGACCACCTTCACCCTGCCGCCTCATGGCCCAGTGGCTTTCGCTGCCACCCTGCCCGAGTATGTGGATATCGATTTCATCGACGAGAATGTCGAGGACATCAATTTCGACGACCCCTGCGACCTCGTGGCTCTCTCCACCATGCTCTCCACGCAGGTGAAGCGCGCCTGGGAGATTGCCGCCGAATACCATAAGCGTGGCAAGAAGGTCATCGCCGGCGGCATCTCGGCGATGCTGCATGCCGAGGAGTATGTCAACCATGTCGACTCCCTCTTCCTCGGCGAGAGCGAGGGGCGCTCCGAACAGGTAATCCTCGACTGGAAGAACGGCTGCCTGAAAAAGGTCTACAACTACCTGGGCAAGCAGCCACCGATAGAGAGCGTGGGTCCCTGCCGTCGCGACCTCTACAAGCGTGAACTCTACAACCACAAGGGCGTTCAGATGGTCGACCTCTTCCATGCCTCGCGAGGATGCCGTTTCTCGTGCTATCCCTGCGCAGTGAGCTACCTTGGCGGTCGCAAGTTCCGTCCACGCCCCGTCGACAAGGTGGTGGAGGACATGGCCGGCATCGACAACAACCGCCTCTTCATAGTCGACAACTCGCTGGCTCAGGACAAGGAGTGGGAGAAGGAACTGTTCCGCGCCATTGCACCGCTGAAAAAGAAGTGGATATCGCACACAATCGAGGACGACCCCGAGGTGCTGGATCTTGCCGCGAAGGCCGGCGCTTGGTATGTCTATCAGGCTGTCTATGATACTTCCGACTATATCAAAGAGCGTGTGAAACGCTATCATGACAACGGCATCGGCGTCGAAGGCACCATCCTCCTCGGTCTCGACAACCAGACGGTTGACGACTGCAAACGTCTCATCGACTTCCTTGGCGAGATAGACCTTGACCTTGCCGAGTTCACCATTATGACCCCCTTCCCCCACACCAAGGCCTACGACGACTACCTCCGCCAGGGACGTATTTTCGACTTCGACTGGAACCACTACAATGCAGGCCAGGTCGTCTTCAAGCCGGCCTTGATGACTCCCGATGAGTTGCAGGGCGTCTACGAATATGCCTGGAAGAGTTTCTATGCCTCCGAGACCCAGGAGTCGAAGATGTTCCGCCTCTTCTGCAATGTGGCTCTCCGCGAGATGAACGAAGGCACCTATCGTCCCCGCAATCGTGCCCTCGCCAACAAATCGTTTGGCAGAGACGTTGACCGCACCGTCAAAACCCACCAAAACGCTTTCTAAACATTGAACACTTAATACTGAAAATGAAGGTATCAGAAAAATATTACGACGAGCAGTTCCCTTTCCTTGGCGAATGGGACATGGAATCGCTCTGTGGACTTAAGATTCGCACCGTCGATGGAAGCACCTACGTCATCGTCACCGAACTCTATCAGGAAAATCCTGGAACCTCCGTCACCTATGCCGGACAGAAGCTCCGCGACCAGATATGTCATGCCAAAGGCCTCAGTGCCGACGAGATTGTCTATATCGAGTGCACTCCGGATACCAACTCGAAACTCTCTTTCTACGACGAGGAGTACTACGAGGTGGATTTCTCTGCAGACCCGCAACACCGCTATCGCCGCCTCACAACCGACGAAGTAAAACACATCCTTGACTAACGCATTAACACATTCACCGTGTCCACAGTTCTCCAACTCCCCACTGGCGCCGACCTACACTGCTTCCCTGTCGAATCCTCTTCGCTAGGTATCATTGTCTGTCCCGGAGGCAGCTATTGCTGGCTCGACTTCAAGACCGAAGGTCTCGAGGTGGCTCGCCGCCTCAACTCCTTTGGCATCTCGGCCTATGTCCTCCGCTACCATGTCTCTGGCTGGCTCGCTTGGGCCACCCACTATCGGCTGCTCTTTCCCAGTCAACTCCATCCTCTCCCCATCAACGACATTCAAGCCGCCTTCCAAGTCCTCCGCAACTCAAGCAATCAGTCCCTCGGCGTGATGGGCTTCTCCGCCGGCGGCCACCTTGCCCTCTATTCCGCACTCTCCTGCAAGCCCGACTTCATTGCCGCCATATATCCCGTGGTCTCCTTGACCCATCCCTGCACCCATCGCCGTTCACGCCGCTCCCTTCTCGGGGAATATGGAAAATACAAAAGAGTCCTCTGTCAGAGCCTTTCCATCGAGCACCGTATCACCTCCCAGTATCCACCCGTCTTTCTCGTCAACTGCCTCGACGACCCCATTGTCGACTATCGCAACTCCGTCATCCTCGACCAGGCGCTCACAGATCATCATATCCCTCACCGCTACATCCAGTATCGTACCGGCGGGCATGGATTCGGCATGTCCGACACCAAGGGCACTCCCGAATGCCGCCCTTGGCGCAACGAATTCCTCCAATGGCTCCGAGCGTTAGAACAAAACAAACAAGTGTCTTAATACTAAACACTATAAAATGAACGACATCGAATACAAATCCCCCGAAGAAATCAAGGCCTTCCAGGAAGAAAAACTCCACCAGGCCCTGCAATATCTCGCTGCCCACTCGCCCTATTATCAGCGCATGTTCCGCAGCTACGGCATCGACGTCAATAAAATCCTATCCCTCGAGGACCTCGTCAAAATCCCCTTTACCGAGAAGAAAGACCTGCAACTCTTCAACGACGACTTCCTCTGCTGCCCTCGTGAGAAGATTATCGACTATATCACCACCTCAGGCACCCTCGGCGACCCCGTCACTTTCGGATGCACCGAACTCGACCTCCAACGTCTCGCCTACAACGAAAAGAAAAGCTTCGAATGCGCAGGCCTCCGTCCCGGCAACATCGTCCAACTCATGACCACCCTCGACAAACGCTTCATGGCCGGACTTGCCTACTTCCTTGGCATCCGCGAGATGGGAGCTTCCATCATCCGTGTAGGCAACGGCATCCCCGAACTCCAGTGGGACACCATCCAGCGCATCCACCCCGACACCGTTATGTGTGTTCCCTCCTTCATCCTCCGGCTCATCGAGTACGCCGAGCAGCACAACATCGACTATCGTTCCTCTTCTGTCCGCCGCATCATCGGCATAGGCGAAGGTCTCCGCGAGCAGGACCTCTCCCTCAACCTCCTCGGCCGTCGCATCAAGGAGAAATGGGACGTCCAGCTCTTCGCCACCTATTCCTCTACCGAGATGGGTGCCACCTTCAGCGAATGCCCCTACGGTTGCGGTGGTCACGTCCACCCCGAACTCATTATCGTCGAAATCATCGGCGACGACGACCTCCCTGTCCCCGACGGACAACCCGGCGAAATTGTCGTCACCACCCTCGGCGTCGAAGGCATGCCGCTCCTCCGTTTCCGCACGGGCGACATTGCGGCCAAAATCGTCGACCCCTGCCCCTGCGGACGCAACAGCTACCGCCTCACGCCACTCGTCGGCCGCAAAAACAATATGATTAAACTCAAAGGCACCACACTCTATCCGCCTGCCATCAACGATGTTCTCGACAACACCGACTACGTCGCATCCTACCTCATCGAGGTCTCTACAAACGATGCCGGCACCGACGATGTCCTTGTCAAGATAGCCCTCCGCGAGGGCTTCGACCCCTCCGTCGTCAAACAACTCAAAGACTCCTTCCGCTCGCGCCTCCGTGTCGCTCCCCGAGTCGAGATCCTCCCTGCCGACGAACTCCAGCGCATCATCTATCCCGCCAAAAGCCGCAAACCCGTCAAATTCATCGACCTCCGCAAAAAGTAATATATGTACGACAATATCCGCCCCCTCAACGACAGCGAGCTCCCGCAGGCCCTTGCCCAGATAGCCGCCTCGCCTCTCCTCGCGCCCATCGCGAAATTCCTCTATCCCGACCGCGACCCCGCGCTCTTCGCCAAGGAACTCTGCGCCATCAGCGACATCCACACCCTTCAGG
Source organism: uncultured Bacteroidota bacterium (assembly GCA_902776365.1). Taxonomy (GTDB): domain Bacteria; phylum Bacteroidota; class Bacteroidia; order Bacteroidales; family P3; genus Colimorpha. The sequence continues at coordinate 292,809 of CACYPU010000002.1, forward strand.
ACACCGTCATGCGCGCCGCCATCAATCGCATCCTCTCGCTGACCGTCACCCAGTTTACCCATAGCGGCGTCGAGAAACTCTCCCCTCACGCGCCCTACCTCTTCATCTCCAACCACCGCGACATCACCCTCGACGCTTTCCTGCTCCAATACCTGCTCTTCCACCACAACGAGCTCTACATCACCTTCGGAGCCAACCTCATGCAGGACCCCATCATTAGCCTCATGGGTCGCGCCAACCGCATGTTCCGTGTCGAACGCGGCGGAACACCCAAGGAGTTCTACCACAACATGACGCAGGTCTCCTCCTATATCCGTCATGTTATCGTCTCCGCCCGCCACTCCGTCTGGATTGCCCAGCGCAACGGCCGCACCAAAGACGGCATCGACACCACCGAGGTCTCCCTGCTCAAGATGCTGGCCCTCAGCGGACGTCCCTCCCGGCAGGACCCCCTCTCGCCGCTCAAAGCCCTCAACCTCGTCCCCGTCTCCATCAGCTATGAATGGGAACCCTGCGACATTCTCAAAACCCGCGAGCTCTACTCCCGCGCCCAAGGACCCTACCGCAAGGCTCCCGGCGAAGACATCAACAGCGTCCTCACGGGCATCCTCCAACCCAAAGGTCACGTCCACCTCGCCATCGCCGACCCTCTCTCCGCTGCCGAAATCGACAGTTGCTCCAATACCGACTCCCCATTCGAGAACCTCGCCGCACTCATCGACCGCCGCATCCGCTCCAACTACTTTCTCCACCCCACCAACTATGCCGCCTACGACTACAAGCACAACTCCGACTTCTTCGCCGGTAAATATACCCCCGAGCTGCGCAACAGCCTCCTCGACCGCATCTCCTCTGCCCCCTCCTCCGCCCGCCACATACTCGTCGACATCTACGCCAACCCCATCGACCGCCTGAACATTCTCTAACCCAGTTTGAAGAGAAAAAGAGTCTAGTTAAATTAAGGAAAACTAGTGCACTTGTACGATAGTTGTCCGTTAGTTGTCCGATACTTGTACGATAAATCATCGGACAAGTATCGGACAAGTATCGTACAAATGACGTACAACGGGACTACTTTTTGTTGGGTTGGTTCTATTTTGTCGGGGCGTTTTAAAAAATATTTTGTCAGTTGGATTTTTTTTCGTATCTTTGCATTTTATTAGAAATAAAAATAAAAACGATAAATAGTATGATTGCAAAAGAATTACTGAATCCCCGTAGCATCGTCATCTGCGGTGCTTCGTCCGACATTCATAAACCCGGCGGTAAGTCGCTGAAGAACCTCTTGGAGAGCCCCTTCAAGGGTCAGGTCTACGCCGTGAATCCCAAGGAGACCGAGGTGCAGGGCGTGAAGTGCTACACCAAGGTCGAGGACCTGCCTCAGGTCGACTGCGCCATCCTCTGCATCGCCGCCAAGTTCTGCGCCCAGACGGTCGACGTGCTGGCCAAGGAGAAGGGCTGCAAGGGCTTCATCATCGTCAGCGCCGGTTTCTCGGAGGAGAGCCACGAGGGCGCCGAAATCGAGAAGCATATCGTCGACACCATCAACAGCGTCGGCGGCTCGCTCATCGGCCCCAATTGCACCGGCTTCCTCAATGTGAACTACGCCGGTTGCTTCGACACCCCCATTCCTCCGCTGGATCCCAAGGGTGTGGACTTCATCACCGGTAGCGGCGCCACCGCCGTGTTTATTAAGGAATACGGCATGAGCAACGGCCTTAAGTTCAACAGCGTGTGGGCCGTGGGCAACAGCGCCCAGCTGGGTATCGAGGATGTCCTCGAGCACCTCGACGAGACCTTCGACCCCGTGAAGTCGTCGCACGTCATCATGCTTTATATGGAGAAAATCGGCGACCCGCAGCGTCTGCTCAAGCACAGCCGCAGTCTCATCAATAAGGGTTGCCATATCGCCGCCATCAAGAGCGGCGGTTCCGCCGCAGGCTCCCGCGCTGCTTCGTCGCACACGGGCGCTCTGGCCACCAACGACGCCGCTGTCGATGCCCTGTTCCGCAAGGCCGGCATCGTGCGTTGCCAGAACCGTCAGGAGCTGACCACCGTCTGCGGTGTCTTCATGTATCCCGAACTGAAGGGCAAGCGCTGTGCCGTCGTCACTCACGCCGGCGGTCCCGCTGTGATGCTCACCGACGTGCTGTCGAACGGTGGTATGGAGGTTCCCTCGCTGAAGGACCATCCCGCCAGCCCCGCCCTGCTGGAGAAGCTCTTCGGGGGCTCCTCGGTGGGCAATCCCATCGACTTCCTCGCTACCGGCACCGCCGAGCAGCTGGGTTATATCCTCGACACCGTCGAGAACGAGTACACCGACATCGACTTCTCGGTGGTCATCTTCGGCTCGCCCGGACTCTTTTCCAACAAGGAGGTCTACGACCTGCTCGACCAGAAGATGCGCACCTGCAAGAAGCCCATCTTCCCCGTGCTACCCTCCATCATCAACGTCAAAGACGAAATCAACGACTTTATCGCCAAAGGCAATATTAACTTCCCCGAGGAGTGCGTGCTCGGCAACGCCCTCGTGAAAGTCTACAATACTCCCAAGCCCCAGCCCGAAAACGTGGAGCAGCCCAAGATTGACGTGGCCCGCATCCGCGCCACCGTTGACCGCTGCAAGGACGGCTACCTGGAGATTGCTGACTACAACGAGTTGCTCGACGCCGCCGGCATCAGCCGCAAGAAGAGCATTGAGGTGAGCAAGAAAGAGGACGCTCTGGCCTTCGCCAAGGAGGTGGGCTGCTCGAAGGATGTGCCCCTCGTGATGAAGGTCGTCGGCCCGCTGCACAAGAGCGACGTGGGCGGCGTGACCCTCGGCGTGAAGGACCTCGACACTGTGGCCAAGGAGTTCGACCGCCTCATCGTCATCCCCGAGACCTACGCTGTGGAGATGTACCCCATGCTCGATGGTATCGACGTCTACATCGGCGCCATCCGCGACCCGAAGTTTGGCCATCAGATATTCTTCGGTTTGGGCGGTATCTTCATCGAGGTGCTGAAGGACGTGCAGAGCGCTCTGGCACCCATCACCGCCACCGAGGCCAAGGAGATGCTCAAACAGCTCAAGGGCTATAAGATTCTCGAGGGTGTGCGTGGTCAGGAGGGTGTGAACCTTGACCTCTATGCCGACCAGGTGGCCCGCGTGAGCGCCCTCGTGCAGGCCGCTCCCGAGATTGCCGAGATGGACCTCAACCCGCTCCTCGGTAACCCGCGCTACGTCACCGCCGTCGACGCCCGTATCCGTTTGGAGAAATAAATTTTAAAAAGACCATCGTCATGAAAAGGTTCTTGTCTTTCGTATGTCTTTCGGCTGCCTTGTTGTTTTCCGGCAGGGCCTCAGCCCAGATTAGCATCAACGCTGGCTACATCCACCAGGAGCATACCTTCAACTATCAGAATGGTAATCTCGACAGTTTGTTGGGTCATCTTGATTATATGAATGGTGGCATACTGGGGGTGTCGCTGAATGTGCCATTGCTGGGAGATATCGGCCTCGCCCCCGGTGCCTACATCAGTTTTGCGCAGGCGAAGACCATCGTCCAAGACTCGGCCTGGAACTTCACCACCTCCAACTTCAATCTGAAGCTTCCGTTCTTCTTGAACTTCAAGGTGAATCTGGGAGCACATGCCGATTTGATTGTCTTCGGAGGTCCGGTGTTCAATGTGGGTCTCTCCAAGTTGACCAACTACAAGGATGTCGCCGATCAGGTGGACCTGCATTGCGATATGGGCGGCACTATCGGTGTCGGTGTCCAGTTCAGCATAGTCAGGGTCTATGTTGGCTACAATGTCGATATGATTGACCGCGAGGACTTCTCGTTGGCGAACAAGCAGTCGGTGAAGAAAGCCTGGGAAGGCAGCACGCTCTTCGCCGGCTTGGGAGTCTCCCTGGGCTCACGTGATTAACTTCAGTCCCCGCAGGAATTCCTGCGGGGACTTTTCGTTTAGAAGGCCAGTCCGATTTTGACAGCCACCTGCTGGGTGAGGCCAAAAGCCATCTTGGCGTCGGACATCAGACCGCTGTCGTCTTCTGTCTGGTGCCATTGTTTGGAGAGCGGTATCGCCCCTGAGCATTCGATGACCAGCCGTCCGGCAACGATACGGAAGCCGTAGCCGAAAGTGGGGGCGATGCGATGCTCATCGTAGTGGTAGCTGCGTGTCTGGATGTCCCAGCCGTTGCTGCCGGTGTAGAGGTCGTAGGTGCCCCACGTGTAGATGAAGCATCCGCCTCCCGAGAGGAACAGATGAAAGTGGGACCACTGGGCGAAGTACCAGCGATAGCTGAGGGTGCCGAAGAGCATGTTGGCAGGATGGACTCGAGGCAGCAGTCCTTCCGGTGCTCCGCCGATGGAGGCCTCGATGGCGTGTCGCCTGGCAAGCCCCTGCTCGTAGAACACGGCTGGATGGGTCCATGCATAAGGGTTGATTTTGATGGTCCTCATGGGGACAAAAACGGAATCCTCCGACTGGGATTGTGCAGTGGGGATAAAGGCCAGCAAAAGGGCTATCAATACCAGTCGTCTCATTTCCTGTGCCTCCTTACTTTATTGCATCCCGGATAGAGTAGCAGCGTGTGGATGATGTAAAGCCAGCTGTATTCTATTTTGAGCTTGGCGTCGCGTCGGGCGATGGGGTCGATGCCGACGTTGAAGGCAAATCCGAAGTGTCCTTGGTTGTCGGTGCGGATGGTGCCCAGAGAGTCTTTCTCGAGCACGAATTTAAGGTCCTCGCCGGCCAAAGGTGTCGTAAGGGTGCTGTCGGTGTAAAGTGTTCCGCACACGATGTGCAGCTCTGTGTCTGTGCAGGCTGTTGCCAAAAGAGCGGCAAGGAGTGGCAGAAACAATCTTCGTTTCATGTCTACTTGTTGAATTTCAATGGCTTACCTATTCCGACGGAGTCTTGTCCGTTCACCCACACGTGTTCGATGTGGGTGTGGAATGTCTGTCCTTCAAGGGGGCTCCAGCCGCACTTATATAATAATGATTCGCGCGTGACGGTCTCCTCTACTCCCGGGCGCACCAGTACGAGGTCGGCCTTGTAGCCTTTGCGGATGAATCCACGTCCCTCGATGCCGAAGAGCAGCGCAGGATTGTGACACATCTTTTGCACTGTCATAAGCAATAATTCATTATTGTTTATGGCAGGTTCCAACATCATCTGCAGCGAGTGCTGGATGCTGGGGATGCCGCTTGGGGCGTCGAAGTAGGGCTTCTGCTTGGCTTCGAGAGGGTGGGGGGCATGGTCGGTGGCGATGGTGTCGATGAGGTCGTCCTCGAGGGCGGCCCACAGCGGCATAGTCGCGGTCGTCGAACCACAGGTGGTTGGGTGTCACCTCAGCGGTGATATGCTTTTTCTCGAGGTCGAAATTGCTTAGCAGGCTGAGTTCCGTGGCGGTGGAGATATGCGCCACATGGAAGCGGGTGCCGTACTTGCGGGCGCGTTCGACGGCGTGGTAGGTGGAGAGGAAGCAGGCTTCGCTGTTGCGAATCTTGGGGTGCAAGGCTGCGGTCTCCTCGGGGGTGTCCTGATATTCGCGTTTGGCATTGAATAGGTTGGCCTGGATGACCTCCTCTTGCTCGCAATGGGCCACGATGAGTTTTTGGGCATCGCGGAACAGGTGGTCGAGCTGCTCGGAGTTGTTCACCAGCATGTTGCCCGTCGAGGAGCCGAGGAAGAGTTTGATGGCGGCGTAGCGTGTGGGGTCTAGGGCCAGCAGGTCGTCGATATTGTCGTTGGTGGCGCCGAGCATGAAGCCGTAGTTGACTGCGGAATCGCGTGCCGCGAGGGCTTCCTTGGCCTCCAGAGCTTCCTGTGTGGTGGTCTGTGGCTTGGTGTTCGGCATGTCGACGACGGAAGTTACGCCACCGGCTCGTGCCGCTCGAGATTCAGAATAGAAAGTTCCCGCAGGGTTCTCGCTTTGTCCGCCGTCGCGGAAATGTACATGTGTGTCGATGACACCCGGCATGAGAATCATGCCAGTGGCATCGATGGTTTCTCCTGGGAAATCCGAAGATTCTGGGAAATCCGGTTTCTCGATGATGTCAACTATTTTGTCGTCCTCAATGACGACGGAACCGACAAAAATGCGACCCTCGTTGACGATGGTCGCATTATGAATCAGTGTTTTCAAAATTCTTAATTCTTAATTCTAAACTCTTAATTCTATCAAAATTTCTTTCCTTCTGCCCAGCGGCGTCCGGCGATGGCGGCTTCTGCCGAGGTATTGTATTGGTTCTTCACCACGAACTGGCCGGTGTGGTCGATGCAACCCCATTTGCCGTCCATCTTGGCGGGGGCCACGCGGTCGTTCCACACATAGGTGAAGAGTTTGGCGTCCTGAAGGGTGGGCTTGATGACCCACATGCCCTTGTAGTTGACATAGCCCCAAGCCTGAGTGCCGGGGTCCATGATGGGATAGAGCCAGTGGCCGAGTTCCTGATGGGTGTCCCACTCGTTGCCCGCCAGCCATGCTTCGCTGCTGAGGTTGAAGACATTGCGCGAGAGCACCTCGCCGGTGTCGCCCACCACCATCCAGTAGCCGTCATATTTCGCTGTGGCGAAGAGGCCTGTGTCGTTGGCGAAATGGGAGGCGTCTTCATAGATGGGCTGGATGCGCCATTCGCCGCTCCAGTCCACCCAGCCCCATTTACCGTCGGAGGGGTTGGACACGGGTAGGCGCCAGCCTTCCAAGGTGCGGCCGTGCTCATACTGGCGCAGGGCGTAGGCGGCATCTTCCTTGGTGAAGAAGATGAAGGTGGAGATGATTTCACCGTCGCGGTTGATGTTGCCCCAGCGGCCTTCCTGTTTTACCTGTGTGTATTCGTAGGAGTGGTCTTCGCCGAAGGGCACTTGGTCGGAGAATTGGGGTTGGATGACCCAGCGGCCTAGATAATCCACAAAGCCCCAGAGGCCTGTCTGAGGGTTGGTGACGGGGGTACGCCACTTGTAGTAGTTGCGTCCGATAGCCCACTGTTCGCCAGCTTCGAGAGCTTGCTCGGGGGTCATGAAGATGTTGTTGATGACCAGCACGCCGCGACCGTCGATGCAGCCCCAGCGGCCCTCTTTCTTCACAGGTGCGTAGCGTTTGGGGTCGATGCCTTCGTGCGGAAGGGCTTTCTCATACACAGGCTGGTATTTCCAGCGGCCGTAGTAGTCCACGAAACCCCACAGACCGTCGCTTTGGTTGCGGGCGGGATAGACCCATTTGCCGGGTTCACTCATAATCTCCCACTCATGGCCTGCCTCGCGGGCAACCTCCTTGCTGGGAAAGATGTTGCGGCAGATCAGGTTGCCGTCGACATCGATGCATCCCCAGCCGCCGTCGACCTTCACCGGCGCCCATTTTCGGGTGCCGCCTTCAAACTCGCCGGCACGTTGGAACGTGGGAGCTATCTTCCATGTACCATTGTCATTTTGGTATCCGAAGCATTGCAGAGAACTCTCATAAACAAGCTTTTGCGCATCGGCGCAAAGCCCAGTTATCAAGGCTGCGAAAAGCAGTATGCAGGTGCGTTTCATTTATTAAAATGTATTATTTCAAAATGCAAAAATACAAATTTTGCACGATATGGCAAAATTTATTTTTCCATGTCGTATTTTTTTTGTACTTTTGCACTCTCAAATTGAGTAAAATTAAACTAAAAAATTGTATAACAAATGAGCAAATTTGATCCCGCAACCGCTATTCAGCGTATCGATGGCCGCGATGCCAACCGTGGTGTGAACCCCGCAATCTGCGACAGCGCCACTTTCACCTTTCCTGAGGCACACCTCATGACTGAAACCTTCCACGGCGAAACCGAGGGTTACTTCCTCTACAGCCGCCACTGGAACCCCTCCAACCTCGCCCTCTGCCAGCGTCTCGCTGCCATGGAAGGCACCGAGATGGCATGGGTCACCGGTTCTGGTCTGGCTGCCATCACCAGCGCCCTGCTGCACGAAGTCAACGCCGGCGACCACATTGTGGCCAGCATGACTACCTATGGCGGCACCTTCGCCTTCATGGCAAACTACCTCAAGAAGTTCAACGTGAACACCACATTCGTGAACATGCAGAACCTCGACGCCGTGAAGAAAGCCCTCGCCGAGCACCCCAACACCAAGGTTGTCTACACCGAGACCATGAACAACCCCCTGCTCCGCATCGCCAACATCCCCGAGCTGAGCAAGATGGCCCATGCCGCCGGTGCCAAACTCATCGTCGACAACACCTTCACCCCCATGATTTTCAGCCCCTGCCGTCTGGGTGCCGACGTCACCGTCTACTCGATGACCAAGTACATCAACGGTACCAACGACTGCGTCGCCGGTGCAATCTGCGGCAGCGCTGAGTATATCAACAGCCTGATTGATGTCAACAATGGCACTTGCATGCTCCTCGGTCCCGTGCTGGATCCCATGCGCAGCGCCTCCATCAACAAGAACCTCCACACCCTCCATATCCGCATGAAGAAGCACGGCGAGAACGCCATGTACCTCGCCAAGCGCTTCAAAGAGGTGGGCTTCAAGTACAACTATCCCGGTTTGCCCGAGCATCCTGACTACGAGCTGTTCTGCAGCATGATGAACGAGGGCTACGGCTTCGGCGGCATGATCAGCATCGACATGGGCACTGCCGACCGCGCCAGCAAGATTATGGAGCTCATGCAGCAGAAGGGTGTCGGCTACCTCGCCGTCTCGCTGGGTTACTTCAAGACACTCTTCAGCAATAGCGGCAAAAGCACCAGCTCCGAGGTCCCCGAGGATATCCAGAAAGAGATGGGCATGAGCGAAGGCCTCATCCGCTTCTCTATGGGTCTCGACAACGACATCGAAGCCACCTTCCAGCTGATTAAAGAGAGCGTCGACGCTTTCAACAAGTAAATAAAATTTTTAGTGGATAGTGGGTAGTTGGTAGTGGGTAGTGCTTGCCGAAAATGCTACCCACTATCCACTACCCACTACCAACTTATAATACAATGAAAAAGATAGCAGTTATCCTTTCCGGCTGCGGCAACCGCGATGGCAGTGAGCTGCAGGAGAGCATCTCCCTGCTCCTGGCTATCGACCGCCGAGGCTGGCAATACCAGTGTTTCGCACCTGAAGGTTTCTTCGAGGTGGTGCCCCACATTGATGTCGAGGACGATGAGGAGGAAGGTACCGTGCTCGACATGGAGCAGCGCGATATCTTCGTCGAGAGCGCCCGCATCGCTCGTGGCAACCTCCTGCCGCTGGAGCAATACCGTCCTGCCGACTACGATGCCTTGGCTCTTCCCGGCGGCATGGGTGCCGCCCGCAACCTCTCTACCTTCGCCTTCGACGGTCCTCGCATGGAGGTCGTCGATACCGTGCAGGATGCCATCCTCGAGACCTACCGTGCTGAGAAGCCTGTCCTGGCCATGTGCATCGCTCCCATGGTGGTGGCCAAGGTGCTGGGGCGCTACGAGGTGGAGCTCACCCTCGGCCCCGACAACAACCAGGCTTCGGGCGTGGCCAAAGGGTTCGGATGCAAGGTTTGCGCCTGTGGACCCTCCGATGTCTGTGTCGACACCGAGCACAAGGTCCTCACCACCCCGGCTTATATGGCTGCCACCCGCATCAGTGAGATTTTCGACGGTGCCGAAAACCTTGTCGCAGCCCTCGAACGCATGCTGGGCTAATACGAATTTTTAAAATTAATAGTTAGTACATGAAAAAAATATTGTCGGTTTTTGCCGTCATGGCGATGCTGTTCATGGGCTTGGTGGCCTGCAGCCCCAAGAGTCGTCTGGAATTGATTGCCAAGGAGGCGAACAAGATGTGCCCCATCCCTGTTGAAGGGGTGGGAACGACAGAGAAGATTGAATTCAATGGCACCGATATCGTCTATTGGCTTGTAGTTGATGACGATGAGGTTGATATCGATGTCCTGGCTCGTAATGAGCAGGAAACCAAAGAGTTCATGCTTCAGGAATTTGTCAATCCCAGTGCTGATATCAAAGAGATGATTGATGCCCTCAAACCTGCAGGGGCTGGCATAACGTATGTTTATTCCAGCAAGCTGACAGGCAAGCAGGTAACCATCCATTTGTCCATCGAAGAGATTGAAGCGGTCTACAACAATCCCTCTGCGCTGGTAAGCCCTGAGAAGAATCTGGAAATGCAGGTGGCCATTGCCAACCGCGAATGTCCCCAGGCTATCGAAGAGGGCATGGTGGCCACGAGGGTTTATCTCGACGAAGACTATGTCGTCTACGAGTATGAGATGGATGAGGAGATATACGATATGGATATCATGGAATCGAATAGAAGCGAGATGATGGAGTCGCTGAGAGACACCGAAGGCGATGCCGAGGTCATTGAGTTCCAGTCCGATTGCAAAAAGGCTGGCAAGGGCCTGTCCTACCGCTATGTGGGAAACACCTCGGGCAAGATGGTCCGATTCGACATCCCCGCTAGCGAATTGTAGCCGTCCACCACAAGCAACAAAAAAGAAGAAGAGGCCCGAAAGCCTCTTCTTCTTTTCTGTTAATTGCCAGTCGCTTATTTGGCTTCGGCGATGCCGATGTAGTAGTCGATGGTGTTGTATTCAAGACTCTGGGGATATTTGGTCTTGATGGTGGTGAAATGCTTCATGGCACCTTCGTTGTCGTTCAGGGCCAGGCAGCACATGCCAGCCTTGAAGAGGGCGGCGGGAGAGGTGATGTCGTTGGAGTTGGTCTCGGCCGACTTCACATAGAGTTCCAGAGCCTTCTTGTTGTTGCCTTTCTCCACATAGGCGTCGGCTTCGGCCATGAACTTGATAGCTGCGGTATAGTATTCTTCACCATCATAGTCATCCAAGTACTTGATGGCCTCGTCGAACTTGCCCAGACGCAATGCGGAAATGCCGGCATAGTATCTATAGGTGTTCACGACATCGGGGGTGCTGTGGAACAGTCCGCCGGAATGCTTGTCGATGAGTTTCTTGAATCCGGGATGTTTGCCGTCGCCGTCGAGGGCCTTCTGCAGGTCTTCGGGGTTGTTGTTGTCGATGCCGGAGATGAAGTAGTTCTCAGCATAGAAACCGTCTTTGACGGCGCTCTTCTGCGCATTGGGGGTGAAAACAAAGCTGCGCAGGCAGAGGAAACCAGCGATGACGACAATGGCACCGCCACAGATGGTAATCATCTTCATGTTCTTCTCAAAGAACTTCTGGAATCGAATCACGAAGTTCTCTTCCATCACGGGGGTCTTTTCTTCGATTTTTTCTTTCATTATGATTGTATTTTTTCTTTGTTTCAATATAAAAATTTCGAGGTGCAAAAGTACGAAAAAATTGAAAAATAGGAATTGAAAATTGAAAAATATTTTTCCCACACCCTGTTTGTAAAAAAAAATATTTTTCTCATCTTATTGTTAATGAGGTTGATGATAAAAAAAATGGAATGTGGGATAAATAATTTTTTTTTTCGTAAATATATTTTTCATATCTTTGCAGATTGAAAAAGTGTGTGTGCAATGAGCCTTAATGAATAAAATTTGATTAAAAAACAGCAGAAAAAAACTGTCCAAATGAATACACAGACAAAATACCTGGGACTCGACCTCAAGAGCCCGATTATTGCGGGAAGTTGTGGCCTTACTGCCGACGTGCAGAAGATGGTCGAAATGGAAAAGGCCGGTGCCGGCGCCGTGGTGCTCAAGTCGGTCTTCGAGGAACAGATTATCTACGATATCAAGAAGAACACCCATATTGTGGCTCCCACCGACAACTACGGCGACAGCTACGAATACATCGCCGCCCATGTGGCCGACGACTCGCTGGGCAAACACTTCCAGATGATTCGCGACGCCAAGAGCGCCCTTACCATCCCCGTCATCGGTTCCATCAACTGTTTCTCCTACGAAAACTGGCTCACCTATGCCATTAAGTTCCAGGAAGCCGGCTGCGACGCCATCGAGCTCAACATGGCCATCCTGCCTTACGAAACCTCCCTCTCGTCCGACGATGTGGAGCGCACCTTTACACAGATAATCAACACCCTGCGCAAATCCATCACCATCCCCATCTCCATCAAGGTGGGCACCTACTTCACCGACATGGCCAAGCAGATGCAGCAGCTCAGCTGGATGGGCATCCAGGGCGTCACCATGTTCAACAAAAGCGTCCAGGTCGATATCGACATCGAGAACGAGAGCCTCCGCAACGCCTCCTATCTCTCCAACCCCGAGGACCTCTACAACACCCTCCGCTGGGTGGCTATCCTGGGCAAGAAGATGCGCTGCGACATCTCCGCCTCCACCGGCGTCTACTCCGCCGACGATGTGGTCAAGATGCTCCTTGCCGGCGCCACCACTGTCCAGGTTGTCAGCTGCCTCTACAAGAACGGCATCGGCACCCTGCGCCAGCTCAACGACGGCCTCCAGGCTTGGATGCAGAAAAAAGGCTACGAAGAAATCAGCCAGTTCCGTGGCAAACTTGCCGTCCGCCCCAACGACAACGCCTCGATCGCCATGCGCACCCAGTTCATGAAATATTTCGCTGAAATTGTCTGAACTTAATGCATAGAACTTAAATCTTAAACTAATAACTTAAACCCTATTACAATGGATCAGCAAGAAGAAAAAATCGTCAGCTTCTTCCGTTTTGAAGACCTGCGAGTCTACGCCAAAGCCACCGACTATGCCACATGGCTGGCCTCCAACCTGGGCGCTCCCCGCACCGACAGCGAAAAAGCCCTCGTGAACTCGTTCTGCCACTCCTCCTACGACATCGCCCTCAACATCGCCGAGGGTTCCAGCCGCAGCAAGAGCCAGTTCGACCACTACCTCAAAATCTCCAAGACTGCCATCCGCGAATGCGTTGTCTATACCGAAGTGGCCCACAACCTGGGTCTGATGAATGACGAGCAGTTCGACCAGTCGCGCGAATTCCTCATGGAACTCACCCGCATGCTCGGCGCCCTCATCATCTCCCTCCAGCGCTCCGCCGAGCGCCGCCACGAGGCCTCCGAGGAAAACGACGACTACACTAGCAACGAAGAAATGTCTTACTAGGACATGTACCCTAATTTACCAGATTTAAAACACACTGAGACCGGCAATTTCTTTCTGATTGCCGGTCCTTGTGTCATAGAGGACCGCGAGAACCCCTTCGAGGTCTGCGCACAGCTCAAGGACATCACCGACCGCCTGCAGATACCTTTCGCCTTCAAAGCCTCCTACCGCAAGGCCAACCGCTCCTCCGTCACCTCCTTCACCGGCATCGGCGACCGCGAGGGACTGGAGCTCCTCGGCGAAATCCGGCGTCAGTTCAATGTCCCGGTGGTCACCGACATCCACTCCGAGGAGGAAGCCGAGCTGGCAGCCTCCTATGTCGATATCCTGCAGATTCCCGCCTTCCTCTGCCGCCAGACCGAGCTGCTCCACGCCGCTGCCCGCACAGGCCGCTGCGTGAATGTCAAGAAGGGCCAGTTTCTCTCGCCCGAGGCCATGCAGCAGGTGGCAGGCAAGATGCGCGCCTTCGACTGCGACAACTTCATGCTCACCGAGCGCGGCACCACCTTCGGCTATCAGGACCTCGTGGTCGACTTCCGCGGTGTGCCCACCATGCAGCAGAACCATGTCCCCGTGGTGGTCGACATCACCCACTCGCTCCAGCAGCCCAACCAGAGTGCCGGCGTCACCGGCGGCCGTCCCGACATGATTGAGACCATCGGCCGCGCTGCCATCGCCGTGGGTGCCGACGGCATCTTCATGGAGACGCACCCCGACCCCGCCCGCGCCAAGAGCGACGGCGCCAACATGCTCCGCCTCGACCTCGCGGAGAAACTCTTAGAACACCTCACAACGATTAGAAAAACAATAATCAACCTAGGATAACCTAGGATAGCCTGGGACTTCCTAGGAAAACCTAAATAAGAATGCAACTCCACCTCACCAAACCCATCGTCTTCTTCGACCTCGAAACTACCGGCGTCGTCGTCGGACACGACCATATCGTCGAAATCTGCCTCCACAAGGTGATGCCCGACGGCAGCACCGACACCCGCGTCGAGCGCGTCCGCCCTGTCGACCAAAATGGCAAGACCGTCCACATCCCCGAATTCACCACCGCCATCCACGGCATCTCCGACGACGATGTCAAGGATAAGCCCACGTTCAAGGAACTGGCCTCCAGTCTTAAGGAATACATTGGCGATGCCGACCTCGCCGGCTACAACTCCAACAAGTTCGACGTGCCCCTCCTCGTTGAGGAATTCCTCCGCGCGGGCATCGACTTTGACCTCAAGGAACGCCACTGCGTCGATGTGCAGAACATCTTCCACCAGATGGAACAGCGCACCCTCGTGGCCGCCTATAAATTCTATTGTGGCAAGGACCTGGAGAACGCCCATTCCGCCGCCGCCGACACCATCGCCACCTACGAGGTCCTCATGGCACAGCTCGACCGCTACCAAGGCGTCGACTACAAGGACCGTTCCGGCAAGGTCTCACAGCCCGTCGTCAACGATATGGCCGCCCTCAGCCGCTTCACCGCCAATAGCCAGTGGGCCGACCTCGTCGGCCACATTGGCTACGACGCCCGCCACCGCGAGGTGTTCAACTTCGGCAAGCACAAGGGCAAGACCGTTGAGGAAATCTTTGAGCAGGAACCTTCCTACTACGACTGGATGATGAAGTCCGACTTCCCCCTCTCCACCAAGAAGCTCATCACGGAGATTTGGAACCGTAAGAAACAGCTCAAGCTCGACCAGCTGAAGGCCCATTTCGCTGGAAAATAACCCTTTGAAAGCATACAAAAGCGGTTGGCTGCATGGCAGACCAACCGCTTTTTTCTTACCCCCAACTAAACCTCTTGTACGATTGTTGTACGTTATTTGTCCGTTATTTGTACGATGTTTTATCGTACAAGTATCGTACAAGTATCGTACAACTAACGTACAAATGCACTACATGATATTGATTTAGAAGGTGTAGGTGAGGCCCATCATGCGCGTCTGGGGAGCGTTGGCGGAGGACTTGAAGGTGGGCAGGAGGTCGATGAAGAACTCTAGTCTGTGCAAGTTTCCAAGGCCGACGCCGATGGAGGCGCGGAGGTTGAAGTGGTTGAGGATGTCGACCTTCTCATGGGTGGTGTGGCGGTGGTTGTCGGCGTCGAAGGTGGTGGAACTGAGGCGTGGGGTGAAGTTGTAGGTGGGGGCGAGGCTGGCGTAGAGGAGCACATACTTCCAAGGGTTGTATTTCAGACGGACGGGCAGGCCGATGGACCAGTAGTAGAGGCTCTGGCGCGGCGGCGTGGCACCGTAGGAGGGGTCGAGCACCAGCTGGTCGTTCTGGGCGGCGACGACATTGTCGAGCTGCATCCAGGTGGCGCTGGCGTCGATATTGAGGTTCCAGGACCAATGGTTGCTGATGGGGAAGTCGTTGATTTGCCCTAAAATGTGGAATTCGAAGGCATGGTTGGTGTTGTAGGGCGAGCCCTGCTGGTTGCTGCTGAAGGCCACGGGCAGGGAGATATTGAGGCCGAGACCGATGGTCATGCCGAGCATTTTCGGAGCGCGCTCGTAGTCGGACTGATGGTATTCACTCTGGATGTCGCCTTTGGTGACAGTGCTGTGGGCGTAGGCGGTAACGTTGGTCTTGCCGCCCGTGACGTGGCGCAGGTCGAGGGTGGCATTGGTGAGCATGATGCCGGTCGTGCCGCGGTTGAGGAGGGTGTCGACGACGAGGACGGCGCCGCTGTCGGCTGTAATGCTGAGGTCGGTGGAGTCGAAGTCGAAGTAGGCGATGGTGAGGCGGGCGTTCTTTTCGAGGGAGATGTCTTCGATGGGCTGCGCAGTGAATATTTCCACCACCGTGGTGCGGGGCATCCATTGGTTCCGCAGCAGTGTGTAGTAACCGTCGTGCTTGCCGGATTTCTTCACGCTCAGCAGGGTGGGCTCCTCGTCAATATTCTCGAAGAAGTGGGCGCAGGGGGTGGTGACCATCACGCGGGTGCGTTCTCCTTCGGGCACTTGGATGAGACGGGCGTCCCAGCCGCTCTGGATTTCGAGGTGGTTGACCTTGATGTTGTGGTCGAATTTCTGGTCTATTTGGTAGAGATCCTGCGCTTTCAAGGTGAAAGGTGAAAGGTGAAAGGTGAAAGTCAGGAGGATGATGGCTATGCGTTTCATGTCGATGCTGTTTTTATATGTTTAAAATTCAATGTTTTTCAGTGTGAGCGGGGGGAGGATCTCGGCGCCGAAGGTGGCGACCAGGAAGTTTTGGAGGGCGGTGTTTGGGGTCGGGACGTTGGTGATGCTGCAGTTGCTGCAGACCATGCGACTGCTGGTGCGGCGGTGGATGTGGGGCTCGTCGTTCGATGCGATGGGCGTCTCGATGGGTTCGGGCTGTGCGATGGGCGCCACTGTGGTTTCGGGTTCTATGACTGTATCGGGTTCAGGCGTGTTTTCTTCTGCGTAATATTCGGCCTCTTTCGTTACGGTCTTGGCTATCGCCTTTCTTTTCGTGACTCCTTGTTTTTCTGTCGGCATCTCCTCCTTCGGTGCGATGATTTCCTCTTGCGGAGCGGGGGAGGGTGTCTCGTTGCGGGCCATCAGGAGGGGTGCTGCCTCGGGCTGGCGGAAGAGGACAGGCAGGGTCAGGAGGAGCAGCAGGATGGCTGCCGCTGCCGCGCTTGCCCATACGGGCCAGAGACGGCGGGTCTTGGGAGAGGCCTCTGGGGCGGCGGAGGCCTCGAGGAGGCGGCGCAGCTCTTCCTGGCGGCGGCGGTTGGCCTCGGCGGTGCGCTTGGCAGCGAATAGTTCTTGCAATTCTTTATCTTCCATGGTTTGTCATTTTTCTTAGGTTGTCGAGAGCCCTCGAGAGGGTGGTGTAGACGTTGGCGCTGCTCATGCCCAGTTGGTGTTGCATCTCGTTGTGGTTCAGGTTGTCGATGTATTTCATCTTCACCGCCTCGCGCTGCACTTCGGGCAGGCGTTCCATCATGTGGTCGAGCTGCGCGGCTTGTTCCTCGATGAGGGCGGCTTCGGCGTTGAGGTCTTCGTCGCTCAGGTTGCTCAGGGCTTCTTCAAGGTTCGGGGTGGCGATGTCGTGGTGTTTGCGCAGGAAGGAGATGCAGCGGTTTTTGACGGCCTGCATGGCGTAGCCTTCGAGGTTGAGCACATGCTGCAGCTGGTCGCGTCGTTCCCAGAGTTCGATGACGGTCTCCTGCACGGTGTCCTCGGCGTCGGCAGCCGTCGGCAGCAGCTTCTCTGCTGTGAGCTGCATGACGGGCTGCAGGCTGATGAGGGTGTTGAGGAGTTCGTTTTGGGTCATCGTTTTTCTGTTGATTCACCTATATGACGCAAAACTTGCCAAAATCTTACAAAAAAATGAAAAAAAATTATTTTGCCTCGCAACCAAGGATTTCGATGCGGCGTGCCATAGCGGCCGGGAGGCCGTAGACAGGGTCGGCGGACTGGCTTTCGGTGGTGGGTTCCACGGCACCGTGTGGCTTTTGCTCGATGGTGAGGCGGTGGGTGTCAAGGGCTTCTTCGAAGATGCCTTCGCGCCACGCGCGTATCATATTGATAAAGGAGGCGATGCGACGGTGCGAGAGGTTGAGGTTGTAATCGGTCTTGTAGACAGGGCTTGCATAGCCGGCGATGGTGATGGTGACACTGCGGCCTTCGTCGAGCAGGGCTTCGACATAGTCGAAGAGGGCTTCGACGCGGTTGTAGTTGCCCACGACGCAGGTGTCGAAGAATAGCGCCATCATGGCAGAGTCGGCGGCGTTGTGCTGGCGGGCGACGTACTCGTTGCGAAGGGAGGCGTAGCGCCGTTGGCACTGGGTGTAGGTGGTGGCAGTGTTGATGTCGCGACTTTGTGGGTCGGGCTCGTCGTTGTGGAAGTAGAGGAAGAGGGGAAACATAAAGGAGTTAAGAGTTAAGAGTTTAGAGTTAAGGGTTGAAGTGTCGACGGTATCTAAGGATGCAATGGGTTCTTCAATTACCCACTGGCTACTGTCTACCGCCCAGCGGTAGAGGTCGTTGCAGCAGGAGGAGTCGGTCTGGTAGTAGCTGTCGGCGCGGTTGGAGGCGAGGTAGCCGCCGAGAGGGCGGTTGTTGGTGCTGTCGTAGGAGGTGATGGTGAAGTAGAGGTCGTTCTCGGGACTGTTGAGGCAGGCGCATACACTCTCGGTGTGCTGCCAGGTGTTGCGCTGGCCCACGGAGCAGTAGATGTCGTGGTTGCCGAGGCCTCCGGGTCGGTTGCTGCTGAAGTAGAGGACGCCGTTGCGTTGGTCGTAGAAGGGGGTGAGTTCGTCGTGGGCGGAGTTGATCTGGGGGCCGAGGTTTACGCACTCTTGTGCGCGGCCGTTCTTGATGAGGCTGTACCAGATGTCCATGCCGCCGAGGCCGCCGGGACGGTCGGAGACGAAGTAGAGGATGACGGTGCTGTCGGCCAGTCGGGCAACGGCGGGATGGGTGGAGGTTGTCCCCGGGAGGTTCACGGGTCCTTGCAGTTTGACGGGTGTTTCCCATCCGCGGCGTTTCTTGTGTTTGGCAAAGTATATCTCGCAGTTGAGCGTCTCGACACTGCCGCGGGTGAAGTAGATGTCGAGGGTCCAGGGGTCGAAGGCGACGTTGCCGGTATGGTCGCGGCGGCTGTTGAGGCCCCAGCGGTCGGCGTGGGGTTTGCCGTAGCGGCCATTGCGGGCGATACGGGCTTGGTAGACTTGCATCACGGGTCCGCCGACATCGAACTGGCTGTTTAGGCTCGCGTCGTGCTCCATGGAAGAGTAGACGAGGACGGTGTCGCCGAGACGGAAGGCGCCGGTCTCGCTGCCGGTGGTGTTGATGGGCTTCTCAAGGTGCGTCACGGTGTACTGCCCGCGAGCCATCGAGCTCGCCAGCAACACAAACAACAGCAGTATGGACCTCAGATGATAGGACATGGAAGTGCGCGTTTCTTGTTGTCTTTCTTGCCGATGCGGTAGATGACGCCGAGTTCGAAGGCGCCGAGGGTGTGGCTGGCTTCGGCGAGGGTGGAGAGATTGGCGTCGTAGGAGAAGGCGAAGGTCCAGGAGAGCCAGTCGACGGCGAGGTTGATGGAGAGTGCGTCGCCGTGGCGGCCCAGGAGTCCGGCGCTGAAGGCGAGGTAGTCGTTGGGGCGCTCGTTGACGTACCATTTCACGTCGGCACCATAGACCAGTTCGCTGAAGCTCTTCTGGTGCTGGAATCCCACCACGGGTTGCAGGCCCCATTGCGACAGCCAGCGCCATTCGCCGCGGGCGTAGAGGTTCCATTTGCGGCTGAGGCGGGTGTCGTTCATGCCTAGGTAGGAGATGTCGGGTTCGTTGATGTTACGGACGGAGAAGCCTACTTTGGTGTAGATGGTCTCGGTATGCTGGCAGAACCAGGCGACGCCGGCGCCGAGGGTGGGGTAGAGGGCTTTCTCGCGTGAGAAGGGCTCGGTGCCGTCGGGGAGGACGATGTTTTGTGGGTTGAAGCCAGTCTGTCCGATACCCAGCTCCGCGGCCACCGACACCAGGTTGTCGCCGTTGCCGACGGCCTGGTAGTAGGAGAGGATGGCGGAGGCGGAGGTGGAGCCGTAGTCGAGGTCGCCGGCACGGTCGGCGCTGACCCAGAGGCCGGCACTGAGGCCGTTTTTATTACGTTTGCTGCGCATGAGACTGAGCTCGCCGGTGACGCTGATGGTCTGGAAGGGGGTGGTGACTGAGGCCCACTGGTTGCGGTAGACGGCGCCGAAGCGTGCCTGACCATCGAAGAAACCGCTATAGGCGGGGTTGAAGAGCAGCGGGTCGAGGTCGAGGAAGGAGAAGTGGATGTCCTGCGCTTTCGTCGGTAAAGGGAGGAGTGCCGGGAGTGCAAGGAGTGCAAGGAGTGCAAGACAATACCTCCTGCTGGTGCATTTGTCTTGCACTCCCTGTACTCCTTGTACTCCTTTATACTCCTTTTTCATCGTGTGTAGGGTGGCAATGATATGTCGGCGAATTCGCCTTTGAGGTACTTGAAATAGCCGGCGATGCCTACCATGGCGGCATTGTCGGTGCAGAACTTGAAGGGAGGGATGAAGGCCTTCCAGTGATGCTTGTCGCAGATGCGCTGCAGTTCGCTTCGCAGCAGGCTGTTGGCACTGACGCCGCCGGCAATGGCTACCTGACGTACGTGGTGGTCGATGGCGGCACGCTCCACCTTCTTCAGCAGAAATCCCACGATGGTTTTCTGGATGGAGGCGCAGAGGTCGGCCTTGTGCTTCTCAATGAAGTCAGGGTCTTCTTTCAGTCTGTCGCGGAGGAAGTAGAGGAAGGAGGTCTTGATGCCGCTGAAGGAGTAGTTGTAGCCAGGGATTTGTGGTGTGGCGAAGTGGTAGGCGTCGGGGTTGCCTTCCTGGGCCAGGCGGTCGATGACAGGGCCGCCGGGGTAGCCGAGATCCATGATCTTCGCCGCCTTGTCGATGGCCTCGCCTGCAGCGTCGTCGATGGTCTGTCCGAGGATCTCCATGTCGAAGTGGCTGTGCAGGAGGAGGATCTGCGTGTGGCCGCCGGAGACAAGTAAACAGATGAACGGGAATTCCGGACATCCTGGATTCTCCGGTTTACGGATGAAGTGGCTGAGAACATGGGCTTGGAGGTGGTTAACCTCGATGAGGGGCTTGCCTAATGCTTGGCCGAAGCTTTTGGCGAAGCTGACACCCACCATCAGCGACCCCATGAGCCCCGGACCGCGGGTGAAGGCGACGGCGTCGATGTCCTCTTTGAGGATGCCTGCTTCGCGGATGGCTCCGTCGACCACAGGGATGATATTTTGTTGGTGGGCACGGGAGGCCAACTCGGGCACCACGCCACCATATTGTTCGTGAACTTTCTGGCTGGCAATGACATTAGAGAGCAGTGTATCGTCCCTGAGCACTGCCGCCGATGTGTCGTCGCAACTGGATTCTATAGCTAAAATGATACTCATAATAATTTGCAAAATTACACAAAAAAAATGAGATATTTGTTACCACCTGATAATTTTTTTCGTCATTTGGATTTTTCTTCGTATTTTTGCATTTCAAAATACTTATAAATAAGAAATAAAAAACAGAAAATAATATGAAGTATTCTATTGGAGTGGATATGGGCGGTACCAACACCGATATGGGTTTGGTGACCGAAAACGGTAATATCATTCTGCGTCGGAACATTCCGACCAACGCTTACACAGAACTGGAACCTTATGTTCGCGATATGATGCACGAGATACAGGCAATGGTGGAAGAGCAGCATAGGAAGGACGGTGAGGCTGTGGAATTGGAGGGCATCGGCATCGGCGCCCCCAACGGCAATTTCTACACCGGCTGTGTGGACAACGCACCGAACCTTACCATCAAAGGCGTGCTGGATTTCGGCAAAGAAATCAGAAAATACCTTCCTGTGCCCGTGGTGCTTAGCAACGATGCCAACGCGGCGGCCTATGGTGAGTATGTCTACGGAGGTGCCAAGGGTATGAAGCATTTCATTATGTTTACGTTGGGTACTGGCGTGGGAAGTGGTATTGTGGTCGATGGGAAGTTGGTGCACGGAAGCACTGGCGGTGCCGGCGAGCTGGGCCACAACATTCTCATTCCCCATGGCCGCAAATGTTCCTGCGGTCGCGAGGGTTGCCTTGAGACCTACACCTCGGCCCGCGGTATCGTGCAGACCTACTTGGAACTGCGCCGTGAGAATCCTGACCAAGAGCGAATGCTCAAGGAGGTGCCCGATGGCGATGTGACGAGCAAGCTTATTGGCGAGGCGGCGCATCAGGGAGACCCTGTGGCGTTGAAGACGTGGGAGAAAGTCGCCGACTGGCTTGGTCTTGCTATGGCCAACAGCGTCACTTTCTCGGCTCCCGAGGCTATCTTCCTCATGGGCGGTCCCGCCCAAGTGGGCGAACCCCTGCTGAAACCGCTACGTGAGGCTTTCGAGAAATACCTGCTGAATATTTACGCCGGCAGCTGTCAGATACGCATGAGCGAGCTGAAAGCCAACGAGGTGGCCATCCTTGGTGCCGCGGCATTGATTAAGATGCCCAAAGATTGATAGATTATGAAAAAAATATTTTTTCTTGTAATTTCGGCATTTCTGTTTGCTGCCTGTGGAGAAAAGACACTGACTTCGTATGTCAACCCCTTAGTTGGCACCGACGGCCACGGGCACACCTTCCCAGGCGCCATCGTACCATTCGGCCAAATACAGCCTTCTCCCGATACCCGCCTTGAAGGCTGGGACGGCTGCAGTGGTTACCACTACTCCGATGACACCATCTATGGCTTCAGCCACACCCATCTTAGCGGTACCGGTTGCTCGGACTACGGAGACGTGCTTCTGATGCCGGTGGACCAGTTGCAGATGCTCGACATGAAGTTCGGCGATTCGATGCGTATGCACTACTGTTTCGAGTTCTCCCACAACGACGAGGTCGCCCAGGCTGGCTATTACAGTGTGAAACCTCGCAAGGGCAGGATTACCACGGTGAAGCAAGTGGAGCTCACCGTCGACCGGCGTGTGGCCTACCATCGCTACACTTACGAGCAGATAGATAACGGTATCGTCCTTGACCTTCGCCATCGCGATGTGCTCCTCAGTGGCAAGATTATGGAACGCGACGGCATGATTGTGGGCTGGCGCGAGAGCAACGCCTGGAACCCCGACCAGCACCTGTACTATGCTATCCGCAGCAGTGTGCCGTTCGAGATTGTGCATTACAGCGACGATTCGACACAGGCTATTCTTCACTTGCCCCCACACACCGAGCAGGTGGAGTTACAGGTGGCCATCAGCGGTGTGGACATCGAGGGCGCTATAGGCAACCTCAACGCTGCTGAATATAAAAATTTTGATGAGGCCCGCAAGGGTGCCGACAGCACCTGGGAGGCCGCCCTCGGCAAACTGAAGGTAGAAGGCGGCACCGATGAGCAGAAACGCTGCTTCTATACCGCACTCTATCATTGCATGACGTCGCCTTATCTCTGGAGCGACGCTGATGGCCGTTATCGTGGTACCGATAATCAGATTCACACCGTCGACCCCGGCCGCGAGGTCTACACAGTTTTCTCCCTCTGGGACACCTACCGCGCCCTGCACCCGCTGCTAACGCAGATTGAGCCCGAGCGTACCGTCGACTTCGTATATACCGCCATGAAGAACTTTGAGCAGGGCGGAGAATTGCCCATGTGGGAACTGGCTAGCCACGAGACCCACTGTATGATAGGCTATCACGCCGTGCCGATGATGCTCGAGGCCTATATTCATTTGGCAGAATCGGATGGTACCCTTGCCGGTTACACGCCACAGCAGATGCTCGAAGCCATGGTGGCTACCAGTAACCGCACCGAGGCCCACAGAGCCTATGGGACACAGGGTTACCTCTCCTCGGAGCTTGACAACGAGACCGTTAGCAAAACTCTTGAATACGCCTATGACGACTGGTGCATCGCTCAGATGGCCGAATTTGCCGGCGACACCGCCATGGCCCGCACCTACTGGATTCGTAGCCAGAGTTGGCAGAACATCATCGACGGCAATGGCTTTGCCCATCCGAAGCGCAACGGTGCCTGGTTGACTCCTTTCGAACCCACCGAGGTGAACAACCACTTCACCGAGGCCAACTCTTGGCAGTACAGCACCTATGTGCCCCACGATATAGATCAGTGGGTCGAGCATCTGGGAGGAAAAGACAAGGCCATTGAATTCCTCGACAGTCTCTTCGAGGGCCACAACGCCATGAGTGGCCGCGACCAAGCCGACGTCACTGGCCTTATCGGAATGTACGCCCACGGCAACGAGCCGTCGCACCATGCCGCCTGGCTCTATTCCCTCCTTGGTCAGCCGGAGAAGACCGAAAAGTATGTCCACCGCATTCTCAACGAACTCTATACCAGCAAGCCCGACGGCCTTTGCGGCAACGAGGACTGCGGCCAGATGAGCGCCTGGTATGTCCTCGCCGCCCTCGGCCGCTACGAAGTATGTCCCGGCAGCGGCATTTGGGTCGAAACCAAACCCATATTTACCTGTCCATCCTCTCTTTTCACCTCTCACCTTTCACCTTTCACCTTGCCCGATTCCCTCCGCATCACCCCCTGTCCCGTCTTCAACGACTGGCGGATGCAGCTGGCGGCCGAAAATAGGGATTGCGAGGTGTGTGTGAATACCCAGAAGGAGGTACATTTTTTTGCCCCTGATGACAAAGGAGGATTGAGACCCATATTTGTCTGTCAAAGGGACAGGGACGATGCTCCGGCAAAAACAAATTGTATTCCATATACGCTGGTTGGCGATGATGAATATCCCAAGATAACAGGTCTGCAACCCTCAAGGCGGGATAAAGAGTTTGAGATAACCTATGCAGCGCAGATTGAAGGTCTTCTGGTCTCGCAGCCAGTCACCCAGCGTATCGTCCGTTCTTCAACCGACAAACATGTCACCTACCTCACGAAGCCCGCTCCCCAGTACACCGAGAACGGCCCCGAAGGCATGGTCGACAACCTTTTTGGCAACGCTAACTACCGCATCGGTGGCTGGCAAGGTTGGCAGGGAGACATGGTGGCAACAGTGGAACTCGACAACGAGCAGACCGTCCGCAGCGTGGGCCTCGATTGTCTGGAGAACATGCGCTCATGGATATTCTTCCCGAAGAGCATTTCGGTTGAATATAGTCTTGACGGCAAGAACTGGAAACGCTACGGCGAGGTGCAGAACACACAGTTCGCTGCTGTACATGCCCGTCAGGAGGAGAGTGTGACGCACACCTTCGCTGTCAACGGCAATGCTCGCGCCAAATACGTAAAGATTACGGCCAAGAATTTCGGCCCGCTTCCCAACTGGCATGTCAGCGCCGGCGAGCAGGCTTGGCTCTTTGCAGATGAGATAATAATTAAATAGTAACGATATGAAAAAGATTCTTTTGGCTTCCGCAGGTTTGATTGCCTTACTCGCATTGTCTTCGTGCGACAACAAACTGTGCTATTGCTATGAACGCACTTCCGATGGCGTTCTGCATGAAACGCAGGTTTATACGGATGTGGACACCCCGTGCAATTCGATGTCGAGAGGCAACCGAGGATGTATCGAACGGAACGAGCGTGGTACCATCGATCCGGAAGACATTGCTAAATAGAGGGTAGTGTTTAGTGGTTAGTTAACCATTAACCATTAGAGTACCAGTATGGCGTTGGAGACAGGGCGTTCGCCTTCGTGGTCGTGCTGCTTGTTGTCGGAAGGAAAGTTGATTACTCCCTCGTCTTTGATGTACATGGTGCTTGAACCGCCGCCGTCGAGGTTGATGGCCTCGGTGCAACCGAGCCAGAGCATTATACGCTCGAGTTCAGGGAGGGTGAATCCCTCAGCGGTGTCTTTGAATCGGCCGTCGGCCACTAACAGAATTGTAGTTCCGTCTTTTTTGATGCCCAGTGCGGTGCGGTTGTGGCGCACTGTGACGAAGCTGCGGTCATCGCGCTGCGCAACCATCTTGCCACGACGGATAAGCATGGGACCGGCGGTCATTATGTTTCTTTCTGTCATCTTCTCCTCGCTAAGCCGGTTGCTGTCGGGCACGGTCAGGTGCGGTCGGCCGCCATGCAGCACCAGTGTGGCATATTGGTAATATTTCCTGTTTATTGAATCGCTTTTCGATGGGGTGTTCTCTCCCACTTGCTCTCCGTTGATGCGGAGATAGCAAACGGGATTGCCGTATTTCATGTCGAAGTAGCTGCCGTTGATGGCCGCCAAGGCTCCTCGGTGCTCTGCGAACACCGACACCTCCGTCAAAGCTGTGTCATGAATGAATGCCAGCCGTCGGGGAGAATCTTTGGGAATCTCGATAACAAAAAGATGCTGTGCCGAGCAGAACAGTTCGCCCTCGCCGAAGTGGTAGCGTTTCAGAGTAAATCCGTCAAGGCTGTCGATGCTCCATTCGGCCTTCACCACCCGCAAAGAGTCATTGCTATAGTCGACCTGCGAGCAGGCCGTCAGGTTGACGAGGAGGATAATCAGCAGTGCGGAAAAATATTTTTTCATCTGGGGTGTCATTTCTTCTTCTTTTTTCTGAATAGGTCACTCCAACTATCGAATTCCTTGGTCAGCTTCAGTCCGGCTCCTTGTTTGTAGGGTAGGTCGATGCGGGTATAGTCGTTCGTGTTGGTGCGGTTGTATGCATACAAGTGAATCATTGAACTCAGTCGATATCCAATCAGAGCATCGATAATGGTTCCGTTGACTGTGCTGGCATCAAGCTCGCGGCTTTCGCCACCATAGCCGAAAGTGCTCTCGAGGTACCACCGCCCCCAGTCTTTGCTGATGTTGACGTCGAACTGTTGGTTGGTCTGTTCGGTGGCGGATTTGTAGTCGATGTTGACGTCGACAAACTGTACCATATCTGTCAAGCTGTTGCCCACAAACGATGTTACAATATCTAGAGGGCTTGCTCCAGCTTGGGTCTCATTGTTGACATTGTAGAAATTTCCGGAGATGAGTAGAGAGATGGTTTGGTTCAGCATGTCGCGCTCGCTGTTGCGGTCGATATAGGCAAATACCTCCTCTTCGACGCTTTGGTCGGCATTGGGCAATCGCAAATCGAAACTGATGTTGGGGTCTTTCAATGTGCCGGAGATGGCAATGATATTCTCTACCTGCAGATATTTTTGGGTGTTGTCGACACTCGACAGGCTGCCCGTGAGCGTCGACAGATTGGCACGTTGCGAATAGACTGCACGGATGTCGAATCGTGCATCTGGCAGGTTTCCTTGGAATGTCAGGTTGCTCCCGTTTTCGATAGCGAAACGCTTTTCATATACCGACAGCAGGCCAACCCTCATTGTTCCCGACGATATCTCATAGCTTCCCAGCACCTGGGCTGGTGTGGAACTGTTCAGGTTCAGGTGCAGGTCTCCGCTGCCTGTGCCGCCAACATTCACGGCCACCTCGCGGAAATCCATCGGAAGGTGAATCTTAGCGTCGGATGTGATGCTTAAATCCAAATCTAGGTTGTAGTTGGTCTTCTTTTTCTTCTGTGTCGGCATTTGGCCCTCGTCGTTTATTTTGTCGCTGACGAAGGTGATGTAGTTCTGCGATTTCACTCGCTGCTGCAGACTGACGGGAACTGTCAGGTCGCACCCGGGGTTGGTTCGAGCCCGGATATTGATGTCGAGGTTGTCAATGCTGCCGGTGGCTTGCCCTTCGACCGAAGCTAGCAGTTTTCCATAGAATTGTTCGCCATTTTTCCTGTTCAGAACCAATAGATTGTCAGTGTTCAAATTAATGTCCAGAAGGACTTTCTTTTCGTGGGTCAGTTCGATAGTACCATTGACGGAAGCCGTATTGTTAAGGGGGTCTAGAATATCGAAGTCTTTCAGCGTGATGATGTTGTTTCTAAGCTGGATGCTGTCTGCAAAGTGGTAGGTGACATTTGTGATGTCCACCTGCAATGCCCCATTTTCTACAATAGCCATACCTACAAACTGCGGCTGGGAAATGGTTCCGCTGATGTCTATGGCTCCATGTAGCTGTCCTCCGATGTGACTCGAGAATGTGGCCAGCATTGGCTGAACCAAGGCAAGTTCCAGGCTGTTAAAATCTACTTTGAAGTTCAAGTCAGGGTCTTTCTTACCCAAGCCTAACCAGCCGAAAGCTTGGATTTGGTCGCCCATCAGCCGTAGGTTGAGGTTGTTGAGCTCTGAGTTCCAGCTGCTGCTCACTCTCATGGCCCCCAGATGCTGTCCATTCACCTGGCAGCTGTCTATCTCCAAGTCACTGTTGAAATAGGGGGTGTGGTTAACTCCGTGGAGAGAGAAGTGCCCATTGATGTCGCCGGCAAAGTGGATGGGGCTGTTTTGAAGCAAGACCTCGCTTAGGAAGTTGAGGTTAAAATGGTCGAAATCGAGTTCCAGACAATCGGTGGGTTGGCCGTTGAGTTGTAGTCGGGCGTCAATTTGCTGTTCCTGGCTTTCCAATCGTAATCTCTCTCCGTTCACCATCAATTTCCCTTCATCGCTTCTATATATCTTAAACTCGTCGGTGCTGAGTTTCCATGGCGTCTTCCCGACATAAAAGTAAGGTTTTGTCACCGATATGTCGCTTCCCTCCAGTTCGAACATCAGGTCTCCTCGAGTCGTCATCTCGTTGCTTCCCCACTTCAACTCGAGGCTCGAGGCTTCTCGGGTGCTGTTGATTTTCATGGTCACTCGCTCGAACAACTCAATCTTGCCAATGTCCAATGTTCCGGCGTCGGCTTGAACTTCGTATCTGCTGCCCCAGGGACGGCCGCTCACACCGACATCTTTTAGGACGACAGAGCCTATTCTTAGCGAGTCGCTCAGTATTACCAACTTAAGCTGTTCACTGAAATTGTACGAGCCGTCGATGACAGAACCTTGGGCAATGGAGACATTTTTTGCCAGTTTATGCAGCAATGTCCCGTCATCTTTCCATTTCAGTCGATAGGAAAAAACATCATTTTTCAGTCTCGCAACCATCGAGCTGTCGAGGGTAGCGGTGTTGTTGAATAGGCTTGGAAGGTATTGATGTTTGAAATAATTGAAAATCAGAGGCAGGTCTGCATAATTGAATCGGCCTTTGACTGTGGCGTCGGCAAGATCGCTTTCGAGAAGCAATTCCTTTCCGGAAGGATTAGATTCAACTTTCACGTCAATGTTGTTGAGAGCCATCTCTCCATAGCGGGTGTTGGAGGCAGACAACTCTCCGTTCATATCATCGAGAGTATTGCCTGAGGCTGAAGCGGTCAGGTGTGTCGTCAAGGGGTGGGGCAGAAGGCCGATGTCTAGATTTTCGATGTCGATATCGGCCTCGTATTGTTTCTCTTCATCTGAGAAGTCGGCTTTCACTTGGGCCGTGAAGTGGGCTAGAGAGTCAGAGGATTCGATATTGGCTACCAAACGGTCCCTTTTCATTTCTCCCGAGAGGTAGGCCGTTGAGAGCCTGTATCCATTCACCACGCTGTTGGTGATGTGGCCGTCAATAGTCCCGCCTTCCACTCTCCACTTTCCATTTCTTGTATTTATCTTGCTGTCAATCGCCAAATCAAACCCACTCACCGCCGACACCTTGCCGCCAGTTATCGGGGTAAGGTTCATTCGGTCGCTCCGGGTATCGATAGAGACATCGTATCCGTTAGGTGCGCGTCGTAGCATGACGTTGGCTCCCAGCCGGCCGAGGCCGCAATCTGCCAGCATGTTTGCCACAGCGCAATCTTTAATCCCTCCTTGCACCGTAGCGATAAGGTCAATATGGTCTACAGCGGCGAAAATGTTGTTTGCCGTTTTCCCGATTTTTACTCTCTCGAGCAAAGGTGCCATATCCTTTCTGTTCGTCGTCAGATGCTCGATGTCAATGTCAAACACAGAGGTGTCTATTTTGGGCAGACCCACAATTGTTCCCGAGAGCAGGGCATGAGACGATTCTCCCCAATGAACATCCATATCCGTCACCATCGAGTCAATGGTCCCCGAAAATGTTCCCTGCGCTTCCACGGAGGCATCTATTCCCCATAGCATCGGGGCCCAGTATGCCGCATCGCTCATCGCCACTCGCGTTCCGGGTTTCAACTCCACTTCGTGCTGGACAGTCTTCACGTAGCCTTTCATTCCTTTCCAGCCGTTGTAACTCAATCTTGTGTCGGTGATAATATTACTCTGGGGAGTTTCTACTTTTAGGTTTTTAGCCACGATTTCGTTCCGGTTCACGTGAATCTTTCCGCTCATATCATCCAGTTTGAACCCGCTTTTTTCTCGGGTGCTGAACTGAAGAATCTTGCAGGATACATCGTCGTTCACCACCACGATGTCCTTAATCTTCGCGTGGATATCAAAAAATTCCATGTGAGGAATCTGTACTCCGTATGCATACACCCTCTTCCTGCGGTCAGGCAGGTCCATCCGGTAATGTACATTATCCAACTCCAGTGTCTTGACCTTTACCGTGAAGGGTCCCTTCTTCTTTTTCTTCTTATCGCTCCTGTAATAATCAATAAGGAACTGTAGGTTGGTCTTGTGGTCTTTCGTCGCGAAATGGTAATAGGCATTCTTGAGATATACCCGGTCGAATTCGAGGGTTCGGTCACTATAAGGGAACCGGTCGAAATTCACCTTCAGTTGCTCTGCTTTCAGCAATGTGTCGCCCGTGGGTGAAACCCAGAGAAGATTGTCCGCAATCACATGGTCGAACGGCATGGCATGAAGCGAGCCTATGTATACCTTGCCACCCCATTCCTTCGAGAAATAGCTACCGGCCAGCGCTCCCAGATACGATTGTACCACCGAATAATTCACCAGAGCCACAATGATATAAATCACCAGACCCAGTGTCAGCAGTACGCGGCGTACTATTTTCCAAACCTTCTTCACTACACCCCTATAACTAAAAAAGATATAATTTATTATATTTAATGGCTAATTTTTTATTTTTGATTTATAATCTTTCTACCATCTTTCAACCAAAAAAATGGTTAAACAATGGTTGAACAATGGTTAAACAATGGTTAAATAACAGTTTTTAATTACTTAAGTATAATGTAACCAGTGTGTTATTTGAATATTTGCTTTTTTTTAGTTTTTTTTGAAGAAAAGTGGCCGATTTTTTGTTTTTTTTCAGATTCTATGGCAGAAAAAAAGACCTTTTTTGAACATGGTGGATTATTTTTCTAATAATTTCTATACTGATTTTCAGTTGATTCAATAAAAAATGCAATTTTTTGAAAAAAATATTTTGTCAGAATAAAAAATGGTTGTACTTTTGCAGCCGTTTTCCGCCGAACGTGGCGGTCAGAACGAAAGGA
>CACYPU010000003.1 GCA_902776365.1 uncultured Bacteroidota bacterium
CGTATAGATTTCTTGCTCATTTGTAGCAGCTTTTAGGCCGTTGCCATATTCCTATTTTCGAACTGCAAAGATACGAAATATTTCTGGAATAGCAAAATTATATTTGTTCGCGCCCGCGCGACGGAAACGTCTACATCACAGAAAAACCCAAGCGTGTGCGCAACACACCCCTCTTCCGCGAAGACAACTGCTCGTTCTCGCTGGGACAGGACGGCCGCTACTACTTCGTCTTCTCTATGCCCAAGAATCAGGTCAACGCCCTCCCTCGCCAACTCTTTGACCAAGCCTTTTCCATCGCCCTGAAAGTGTCACGCGTAATCCTTAAACGAAAAAGCATCGTAGAGGCCTAGTAGAGAAGAAGTTCGGTTAATTCTTTAAACCTAATCCGACAATAGACAGTTACGACAATAAAAAAATGAATGACAATACCCCCTTCTTTATATTATATAATTACTTAATATATAGATAGATATATAAGAAAGAGAAAGAAGCGTACCCCTCAAAAAACAACTGTCGGAACTGTCTACTGTCGGAAAACAATCCTTTAAACTTTAAACTTTAAACATTAAACTTTATAAATCAATGAAATACGACATCACAAAACCCCAGGCACCCCAGATGCCAACCCTCGGAAAAGGGACAGAATGCATCAAAATTCTCCTCTCACAGGCATCAAAAGACATGCACGAAGCCCTCGTCCCGATGCTTTTCCCCCCTCTGGGAGCACATATGAGCGGTTCTGAATTTCAGTACCCGGACCTCACTTGGAAGGAAACTTGTGGCCAAATGGCCAACCTCGTGGCCGAATTAAGAAGCTCGTTGAGTGGCAGAAACAGGTGAAAACCAAATCGGCCAACAAAGAGAAATCCGCCCGCCCGGACGTCGCCTTCTGGGACGAACTCCAGAAAACAGGCTACAAAAACACCAGCAAGGTCTTCACACCCCGCCAAGTGCAAACCATTCTCGAGTGGCTGGGGCCTCCGTAAACCCCATAATCGCACGCTATCGCACGTAATCGCACCCCATCGTCCACAATCGCACGAACCCCAATAAAAAAGGTCGTATCTTTGCATCGTGATTTCAAGGCGAGACACCCGGGACCTCACCAAGAACCACAAAAAAGAGCTCTTTGACATATTGAAACGAGTAACTAAGTGACCGAGTAACTAGTAGCCATCAGGTTAACACCAACTAGGCATCAAGTACTAGTTGGGTACTAGTTGATATTAAGTTGATGGGGAAAAAACTAAACAAAAACAGTACAAAGGAGTGCAAAGGAGTACAAAGGAGTGCAAGGAGTGCAGGGAATGAAAAAGGAATGCTGGGAAAAATTTCCCAGCACTCCTTTATTAATTGTTAATTGTTAATTCTCCCTAGTCCATGATGGTGTTCCAGTTGTGGACATCCTCGGCTTCGCCGAGCTGGATGGCGCGGAGGGCGTTGTAGAGCTTGGTGCTGTAGGGTCCGGGCTCCTTGCCGAAGACGTAGATCTTGCCGGTCTCGGGGTCGTCGAGGCGCTCGATGGGGCTGATGACGGCGGCGGTGCCGCAGGCGCCGGCTTCCTGGAAGGTGCTTAGCTCTTCGACGTCGATGGGGCGACGCTCGACTTTCATGCCCATGTCCTCGGCGAGCTGCATGAGGCTCTTGTTGGTGATGGAGGGCAGGATGGAGGTGCTCTTCGGGGTGATGTAGGCACCGTCCTTGATGCCGAAGAAGTTGGCAGCGCCGGCTTCGTCGACATATTTCTTCTCCTTGGCGTCGAGGTAGAACTCGCAGGCGTACTGGCCACCGTGGCAGGCTTCGACGTGGGCCCTGAGGCTGGCGGCATAGTTACCACCGACCTTGTAGATGCCGGTGCCCAGAGGAGCGGAACGGTCGTACTTGCGGGTGATGACATAGGGGTTGGCTTTGAAACCGCCCTTGAAGTAGGGTCCCACGGGGGTCACGAAGATGACGAAGAGGTACTCGTCGGCGGGTTTGACACCCACGGTGATGCCGGTGCCGATGAGCAGGGGACGGAGGTAGAGGCTGGCGCCGGTGCCGTAGGGAGGAATGAAGCGCTCGTTGAGCTTGATGACCTTCTTGCACATCTCGACGAATTTCTCGGTGGACAGCTCGGGCATCATGATGCCGCGGCAGGTGCTCTGCAGACGTTCGGCGTTGGCTTCGGGGCGGAAGATGCGGATTTTGCCGTCTTTGCAGCGGTAGGCTTTGAGGCCTTCGAAGGCTTCCTGGCCGTAGTGGAGGGAGGAGGCGGCCATGTGAATTTCGATGTGCTCGGAGCTGGAGGTCTCGATTTCGCCCCATTCGCCGTTACGGAAGTAGCAGCGGACGTTGTAGTCGGTTTTGACGTAACCGAAGGGGAGGTTTTGCCAATCTATATTCATGGTATTCAATTTTTTAGGTTGTTTGTTTGATTAATTTCAATCCGACAAAGATAAGAATAAAATATGGATATTTGAAAAAAAATTTTACCATGTCGGAAAAAAGTAGTATTTTTGCAGCCGAATTCAGGGGTCAAAAAACCTGAAAGGCCTCTTAGCTCAGTTGGTTAGAGCAGCTGACTCATAATCAGCGGGTCCTTGGTTCGAACCCGAGAGGGGCCACAAAATAAATAGTTGAGAGTTTAGAGTTGAGAGTTTATAGTTATGGGAAGAATAATGGCCATTGACTACGGAAAAGTGCGCACGGGGTTGGCGGTAACCGACCCCGTGCGCATTATTGCCACCGCCCTGACGACGGTGGAGACCCCTACCCTGCTGGCGTTTATCAAGGACTATTGTGCGCGTGAGGAGGTGGACCTCTTCGTGGTGGGCGAGGCCAAGCAGATGGACAACAGCCCGTCGGAGTCGATGGCGCTGATAGAGCCTTTCGTCCAGAAGCTCCAGGAGACCTTCCCCGACAAGGAGGTGGCCCGCGTGGACGAGCGCTTCACTTCGAAGATGGCTTTCCAGACGATGATAGACAGCGGCCTGAAGAAGAAGCAACGCCGGGACAAAGGCATGATCGACCAGATTTCCGCCACGATTATGCTGCAAGACTTTATGCGAAGTGAAAAATGAAAAGTGAAAAGTGAAACGGTTTAAATATACCACAGATGGCGAATGAACTTTTATATGAAAAAGGAATATGTTTTGCAGTAAGATGTGTTTCACTTTACAAGACCCTCACCGGCGAACGAGGAGAGTATATAATGAGCAAACAATTGATGAGAAGTGGAACAAGTATAGGCGCAAACATTAGCGAAAGCAACAATGCACAAAGTACTCCTGACTATATTAACAAACTATCGATTGCACTGAAAGAAGCTGACGAAACACACTACTGGTTTGACTTATTGAAAAGAACATCATTTATTAATCAAAAAGAATATGAATCACTTGACACAGATGTACGTGAACTTATAGCAATGCTGACAGCTTTAATAAAGAAACACAAAAAAATAATAAACCAATAATAACCCTAAACGTGAGAGTAAAACGCAGTTTCGCTTTTCACTTTTCACTTTTCATTTAAAAAATTATGATTTTACCAATTATAGGCTTTGGACATCCTACGCTGCGCAAGGTTGCGCAACCAGTATCGAAAGACTACCCGAACCTGAAGGAGCTTATCGACAATATGTTCGAGACGATGTACAACGCCGACGGCGTGGGCCTCGCAGCACCCCAGATAGACCTCTCCATCCGCCTCGTCACCATCGGCGTGCGTCCCTACGACGAGAAGACCGACACCTATGGTGAGC
Source organism: uncultured Bacteroidota bacterium (assembly GCA_902776365.1). Classification (GTDB taxonomy): domain Bacteria; phylum Bacteroidota; class Bacteroidia; order Bacteroidales; family P3; genus Colimorpha. The sequence goes on from CACYPU010000003.1 coordinate 3,746, forward strand.
CTACCGATGTGCATGTGCTCATCAATCCAGAGATTCTCGAGTTCAAGGGCGAGAAGAAGTATTTCAACGAGGGGTGCCTCAGCGTGCCCGACATCCACGAGGATGTGCTGCGCCCCGACACCATTGTCCTGCAGTGGTGGGACGAGAACTGGGAGGAGCATACCGAGGAGATCGACGGCCTCTTTGCCCGCATCGCCCAGCACGAGATAGACCATCTCGACGGCAAGGTTTTCACCGACCGGCTCTCGCCGCTGCGCCGCACGATGCTGAAACGCCGCCTCAGCGACATTTCCGCCGGCCGCGTGCACACGAAATACAAGATGAAGAGAGTTAAATAACGGTTAAAGTTTAACGGTTAAAGTTTAAAGTTTAAAGAATTTAAGAATTAATAAAATATATGAAGAAGATTGTAATCCTTGGTTTCGGCCTTTTCCTTATGGCCGCGTGTGGCTGCAACGAGCAGAAGGCTCCCGACCACGATGAGCTGATTGATTCCATCAGCGCCATCGAGCAGACCGTCAGTGAACAGAGCCTGCTTTTCTCGGCCGACACCGCCGAAATGATGGTCAACATGTACACCCGTTTCGTGGACAATTTCCCCGAAGACAGCCTCACCCCCATCTACATGATGCGCATTGCCGACATCGAGGTGAACCGAGGCAATTTCGACAAGGGCATAGTCCTCTACGACAGTGTCATCAACACATTCCTCGGCTTTGAGGGGCTGCCCGAATGCATGCTGAGGAAGGCCGAAGCCCTCGACCAGGACGGCGAGCACCGCGAGCAGGCCATTGCCGCCTACCAGGACTTCATCTCCCAGTATCCCGACGACCCCAGGTCGCAGGAAATCGTGGGACGTCTCCAGTATGCAAACATGACGCAGGAAGAGCTTCTCGCCACCGTCCATAAAATGGAAAACCAGAGCCGTAAATGACCATCGAAAGTTTCCGCATCCGGGCCAGTTACCCCAACTATTTCATGGTAAACCTCTACGCCCGTGAAGGACGCGAGATTTTCGACCACGATAGCGAGGACCCCGAGAACCAGCTGGAAGGCAACAAACCGGGCACTGTCATCTACCATTTGGAGGGCGACAGTGCCCTTTATGAATTTCCTCCCCGCTGGTACGATATGTACCGCTTGCTCAAGCTCCGCGATCAAGAGCAGAAGGACTTTCTGATGCTGCTGCTGGGCGAGCGCGACGGACTTCTTTCCGACCAAGACCGGCAGCGGCTTGCCTCCATCCGCGACGACTTCCGCCACCAGTGCTGCGAGTTTGTGGAGAGGCATCCGCTGTATGAATGCGACGAGCTTATCACCACATTGACGGAGCATGGAGATTTCTCCGACGAAGCCATCAGCTACAAGGGTCATATGCTGCTGGACCTGACGAAGAACTGCTATCCCGTGCCGGATTTCTGCATTTTGACGGCACGGTCGTTCGAGCATCCGGAGAGGCTTGGCGAGATGCTGGACAAGGCTATCGACAATCTGGAGTCGATGACGAGTTGCAAACTGGGCGACGACAACAATCCCCTGGTGTTTGCCATCCGCTGTGCGATGCCGCAGTATATCCCTGGGCTGATGCCCACGCTGCTCAACATCGGAGTGACGCGGCGGGCCTATGAAGCCTTGAAGAAGAGCTTCGAACCCTCAATGGCAAACCGCGTCTACCTGAGCACGCTGCACACGCTCTGCGAGATGTTGGAACTGGAGCACCGCGACGAACGGTCGGACATCGAGCTGACGGTGCCGGCGCAACAGCAACGCATCAAAGAGCTGGAGGCGAAAATCACCGCCACTCCCGACGGCACACAGCTTATCACCGACGCACACCACCAAGTCTACCGCCTCACCCTCTTCGTGCGCCAATTTTACGAAGAAAACTCTGACCTTATCCTCACATTCATGCAGGGCAAGCAGGCATCCCCCAGCCTCATCCTTCAGCGCATGGTGTGGACCATCGGCAACAACGAGAGCTATCCCGGCGTCCTCTACAGCCGTCATTCGCGCACAGGCGAGGGTAAGCAAATCGAAAGCTACCGCAATATTTTCGGCGAGGAAATCATGACGGGCGATGTTACCACCGAAGACCTCGCCTACCGCGACCGTAACGAGATACGCTCCCAGTTCCCCGCCGTCTACCATTTCGACCCCTTGCTGAAAAAACTCGAGCGGCGCTACAAGACCCCCGTCACCATCGAGTTCGCCGTCGAGTCCTACCCCAACAAACTGAGCCTCTTCTCCGTACTGCAGCTCAACGCCTCCGAAATGACGGGACGGGCGGCACTCATCTCGGCCATCGACATGCGCAACGACGGCCTCGTCGGCGACGCCAACGTCATAGACCTCATCAAGCCCTACCATCTCCGCCAGATTATCTCCGACACCATCGACAGCCACTCCATCAACCAGCTCACCCTCTTCGGTCATGGGCTCAGCGTCCTCCCCAGTACCGCCATCTCGGCACGCCTCTGCCTCTCAATCTCCAAAGCCCGCGAATTCAAGGCCAAAGGCGAGAATGTATGCCTCTGCCAGGAACACTTCGCGCCCCAGGACACCATCACCCTCAACGAAGTCCAGGCCATCCTCTCCATCATGCCCGCCGCCATCCATGTCGTCACCGCCTGTCGCGGCTACGGCATCCCCGCACTTATGGACCTCCATACCTACGGCATCCACATCGAGGGCAATTCGATAGTCAACAGCGACGGACTCGTCATCCACGAAGGCGAGATGATTACCATGAGCTCGAAAAACCAAAGCCTCTTCAAAGGGCAGGCAGCCTTCCGTCCCGCACGATTCGCCAAATACATCGAAGGCGGACATGTGAACATCGACGATGACGAGAAGGGCTTCTTCGAACGCATGAAGGTGGCTTATCAAGAATACCAGAACATCGTCACCTCTCAGGAGGCAGCCTTCATCACCGATATCAACAAGCTGGCGCGCCTCATCCGCTGTAACCTTCAGAACAAGCCCAAGATTGCCTCTGGGATTGTCAACCACTGGTACGAAGGGCACACGGATGAATATGTCTCGCAAGTGCTGCTGAGCCGCATGGGAGACCACAACGACCAAAGCCGCCTCTTCAATATGCTGCATACCACCAACAAGACGGACTTCTTCCAACGCGTCTACCGCCAATGCCGCCAACGCAACATCTCGGGTCTCACCGCCGGCAGCTTCATGCTTGGCCGCTTTGTTGCCCGACCGCTCCCCCGCCGAATGTGGGACACCCTTTCCAACGCTGTCGTCGCCTTTCTCCTCAACGAATACGTGCTCTACGAGAAATACCAGCAAGTGCTTCAGGAGGTGGGCGAAATCAAACTGGCCCGCGCACATTCGCGCATCGAGACCGAAGGCATCGACAATATGGTGGTGCGCAACTTCGACCTCACCAACTTCGCGCCCCTGCTCTACTCCAATCACGACTGGAGTCAGGTTGCCGCCGAACTGGAAAACATGGAACACCAGGACAACACGCACCTGCTCGTCGGGATGCTTTCACGCCCCGTTGACGAAATCTTCGACATAAGCACTCCCTGGAAAGCAAGCATCGTCGAAGAGATCCTGAATAAATCGGAAGAATAGTCCCTATTTGACAGGAAAGCGGCGCCCGTAGGTCCACTCGATGAACTCCACGCGGCCTCCGTGAGCGTTGACCGCCACGCCGGCATAATTGTTACCGAAATTGTAATACGCCCCAACCCTTTCGTAGAACGGGATGGTTACCTGCGGCGACACTACGATGTTAGGACCTATGCCTGCTTTTAGACTCACCGGTCCCCAGAACAATTCCGCAAATGCCATTGCACTCACATACAGCGGAATCTTGTAGACACCACCCTCTCGTTCCAGATGCTTGGTGTCATTGGTGTTGTACCACAGGTCCACAGCGCCGCCGAAAGCAAACGTCGGGCTGGTATATTTCTGGTAATAGAGGTTAATGTCGTAGCAGAAATAGTAACCGTCGAAGTCGCGGTCGCGCGACATCACAATGCCGGGAGAAATGGCGATGCCGAACTCCCCTTTCGGAACCTCCCACTCGGCAATATGATTCGGGAAACTACTGGGCTGCCGCTGTCCAAAAGTGTACCCCATATCCATCTGGAAATAGTTCAACCCCATGTTGGGCCACATCAGCATGCCGTTGCTAGTATGCAACACACGGGCCGAGAGGAAGAAACGGTCGGTAGGCCTGTAGGTGATGCCCAAATCTATCAGACAGTTAACGAGTGAGCCAATGAAGATGTTTTTCGTGTCGCCAGTGAGGCTACGTGGCTTGGTGTAAGCCGAGAGTCCCACGCCTGCACTCCACTCCCAATGAGTGAGTCCGAAGAGCTGTTGCCGAATTTGTCCCGTGAGACCTAGACGGTTGCCAGCTATCGAGTTGGGTATGTATGCATACGAGAACTTTAGACCGAAGAATGGATAGTGTTTCCTGTAGCGCCAGTACGATGTGTCGATACCGCGGCACCACCAGGTAGCATCCACGCCAAAGGTGGAGGTGGCAAAGGATTTGTAGGACGAGTTGTTGGGCATCATGTAGCCGACATTCAAGGAGACATCCCAGCTATGCAATGTCTCCTGCGACCGCCCGACAGCAAACGTCAGCAACGACAATGCTATGACCGTCAGGCGCTTCATCCTTCAGCAATCATTTCTTGATATTCTTTCTCGGAGAGAATTTTCACCCCAAGTTTTTCGGCTTTCTTCTGTTTCTCAGGTCCCATCTTCTCACCGGCAAGCAGGTAGGTGGTCTTTCCACTGATGGAACCGGAGACTTTGCCACCGTGGTTCTCGATGTCGGCCTTGATTTCTTCGCGCGAGAAATGCTCGAAGACGCCACTCACCACGAAGATCATCCCTTCCAACTGTCCACTGTCCACTTTCCACTTTCCACTAAACTGCAATCCCGCATCACGCAGCCGCTCGATAATTTGTCGGTGCAGAGGATTGATGAACCACTCGCAGACAGCCTTTGCCGTCACCTCGCCCACATCCTCCACCTGCGCCAGTTCCTCTTCCGAGGCGACCATCAGGGCTTCCATGCTCTTGAAGTAGCGGGCCAACTTCTTTGCTCCCACTTCACCAACATATCTGATTCCCAAAGCGAACAATACCCGCTCGAACGGCACCTGCTTCGAAGCCTCGATGGCCGCCAGCAGGTTGTCGGCGCTCTTGTCCTGTATCGTCGCATCCGTTCCGAGGCCGATGAGTTGCTCACGTCTCAGGTCATAGATATCGGCAATATTCTTCACCAGTCCTGCTTTATAGAGCAGTTCCAAGCGTTCAGGGCCTAAACTCTCTATATCCATCGCCTTGCGGCCGACGAAATGCTCCAGTCGACCGATAATCTGCGGATGGCAGCCGTCGGCATTGGGACAATAATGTCCCGCCTCGCCCTCTGCACGTACCAACTCTGCACCACATTCGGGACAACGGACGATATACTGCACCGGCATTGAGCCTTCCTTGCGTTGTTCCATGTCCACACCGACTACTTTCGGAATAATCTCCCCACCTTTCTCGATGAAGAGGTGGTCGCCGATATGGATGTCCATCTTGGCGATGAAATCGGCATTCACCAGCGTGGCACGTTTCACCGTGGTGCCACCCAGCCACACGGGCTTGAGGTTCGCCACCGGTGTGATGACTCCCGTGCGTCCCACTTGGTAGCTGATGCTTTCCAGCGGAGTGCTCACTCGCTCGGCTTTGAATTTGAAGGCGATAGCCCAGCGCGGACTCTTCGCCGTCAGTCCCAAACTGTCCCACAGCGGCGTCTGGTTGACCTTAATGACGATGCCGTCGATGCCGAACGGTAGATTCCAACGCTCCTTATCCCAATAGTCGATGAATGCTTTTATCTCATTGATATCCTTGCATTCTTTGATGTAAGGCTGCACCTTGAACCCCATCTGCTTCGCCCACTCCAGGCGGCCAAAATGGGTGTCGGGCAGCGTTACGCCGTCGGGAGCCATCATGAAGTACATGCAGAACTGGAGTTTACGCTTGGCACACTCAGCACTATCCTGCAGCTTAAGACTTCCGCTGGCGGCATTGCGAGGATTGGCGAAGGGCTCATCACCATCGTTCTCACGCTGTTTATTCATTGCCTCGAAAGCCTCGAAAGGATACACCACCTCACCGCGCGCCTCGAAATCGTCGGGATAATCTCCCCGCAGCTTCAGCGGTATGGTGGGTATCGTCTTTGCATTCAACGTGATATCATCACCCACAGAACCGTTACCCCTCGTCACCGCCTGCACCAAACGTCCATGTTTATAAGTCAGTCCGATGGCGACACCGTCGTATTTCAGTTCGCAGGTATAGGTGAACTCCTTACCGACAAGCAACTTACGCGTTCGAGCCTCGAAATCCTCAATTTCTTCTATGGAGTAGGTGTTGCCCAGCGACAGCATCGGGAAACGATGCTCTACCTGGCGAAAACTCTTGTTCACCTCGCCCCCAACACGCTTCGTCGGCGACAGTGGCGACGCGAGGTCTGGATACTGCCGTTCGAGGTCTTGCAGCTCGCGCAACATCGCATCAAACTCAAAATCGGAGACCAGCGAACGGTCGTTCATATAATACTCATAGTTCAGCCGGTCAATTTCATCGGCCAGCTGCTCCATGCGCTTGCGGATGGGTTCTGTATCTATTGCGCTGAACAAGTCCATGTTCCAGTAAAATTAAGCGCCACGGGGCCTATGAGGTTAACATTCTCGTAGGTGTCTCCCGTAGCATCAAACGTCACTTTGAAGTCGCCACCGCGCGTCACAATGCTATGGTTTCCTGTTACAATAGCGCAAGCCGTAACGCCTGTACCGCAGGCCCAAGTCTCGTCTTCCACGCCACGCTCGTAGGTGCGCACAAAGAGACGTCCGTCGGGCAGGTCCTCGATAAAATTGACATTCGTACCCTGCGGAAACTCCTCAACAATATTTCTAATCCTTCTCCCCTCGCCCACTACATCAAAATGTTCCAAATCATTTACACGCTGCACATAGTGAGGCGAGCCGGTATCCAAAAACCATCCGTCCATACATCTCTTCACCTCTTTAGTACTCACACTCCGCATCCCAAGCTTCACAATGCCCACTTTCTGCTCCTCGTCCCACGTTACTATCTCAGCATCATGAGGGCCGTCATAACCCTTAAAATGCAGTTCTTTGCCCAATCCAAGCATATAAGCGAACGCCGAAATACAGCGACCGCCATTCCCACACATCGACCCTAGCCGTCCGTCGCTATTATAGTACTTCATCTCGAAGGCAAAACCTTCGAGCGCAGAGCGCTCCAGCGTCATGAGGCCATCGGAGCCTACGCCGAAACGGCGGTGGCATATCCTCGCCACCTCCTCCTCTGTCGCCTTGAAACGTCCGTCGCGATTGTCAATCACAACGAAATCATTCCCCGCCCCATCGAATTTATAGAATTTCATAATCAATAGTCGATATTTGGAAACAACTTGCGGAGTTCCGCCAGCTGGGGATTCTTCTCCACCATTGCCTTGTATTTGTCGTCCGGCGAATAGACCACCTCATCCTTGCTCACAAAAAGCTGGTTTACTTTGCAGTCCAGTAGCTTCATTCCCGTCTTTCCACGCAGAAACTCCATCACGTCGATTTTGTGTGGCTTGAATTCCTCGTGGAACGACACCGATTGTGCATCCACCTCGAAGCAGCCTGATTTCTCGCCCAAGTGAGGAATGCCTTCCGCCAATAACTCCTGTAAACCCAGTTTTTCTCCCGCCTCTTTCCAGTAGGCCGCTAAATCCTCCTCAGTCAAAGGTCTCACGTCCACCTCAATATGTTGCACAGGCTCCACTTTCGTCTGCGCCGACTTAATGGAGATGCCCCCAAGTATCGGCGCCGGCCGCGACTGGCCCGCCGTGGGTCTAGACACAGGATCCGACACAGGTTTTGCCTCCTGTTGAGGCACAGAAGGCTCCGTCCGAACTGCGTCGGCCGAATTTTCACCTTTCACCTTTAACCCTTCACCTTTCCCCGTGCCTGCCTCGCGGCCTCTTGCAATCTATCCTTGTGCGGCCGACTGGTTACCGACCTCTGGCTGCTGACCATTGGCGGCAACCATCTTCATCAGGCATATCTCAACAAACAGATTCTTGTTGTTAGCCTCGCGGAAACGATATTCAAAATCGGAAGCAATATTGAGCCACCCCAACAGCGCCGGCAGACCGCACTGCTGTGCCTGCTGCCCATAGCGTTGACGCAGGGTGTCGCCACCATCTATCAGACTGAGGGTCTGCGGGTCGAGACTTACCATCAGGTTACGCAGGTGCTCGCAAAGACCCGTCAGGAAATGCTGACCTCCAAAACCCTTGCCAATCACCTCCTGGTAAAGCAGCAAGGCGCCACTCATATTACCCCCACGGAAGAAGTCTATCAGCTTAAAGTAATAATCTGAATCAAGCACATTAAGATTCTCAAGCACACCTTGATAGGTCAGATTCCCTTGGGTAAAGTTCACCAGCTGGTCGAAGATGGAAAGGGCATCACGCAGACCTCCTTCTGCCTTGCGGGCGACGACCTCCAGGGCGCCCTCCTCGTACTTCACCCCTTCACTATCGGCCACATACTTCAAGTGACGCACGATATCATCGTTCTCAATCCGCTTGAAATCAAATACCTGGCAACGGCTTAAGATTGTCGGAATTATCTTATGTTTCTCTGTGGTGGCGAGGATGAATTTGGCATAGGCCGGCGGTTCCTCGAGGGTCTTCAGGAAAGCATTGAAGGCCGCCTGACTGAGCATGTGGACCTCATCAATGATATAAACCTTATACTTGCCAGTCTGTGGCGGGATATATACTTGTTTTACAAGCTCACGCATATTATCCACCGAGCTGTTCGAGGCGGCGTCGAGCTCGAAAATGCTCATCGAGGCGCCCTCATTGAACGAGCGACAGCTGTCACACTCGTTGCAGGCCTCGCCGTCGGCAGTGCGGTGCTCGCAATTGATTGTCTTAGCGAGGATTCGAGCACACGTCGTCTTGCCCACGCCCCTCGGACCGCAGAAGAGAAACGCTTGAGGCAGTTGTCCGGTGGCGATGGCGTTCTTCAGCGTCCGCGTGATATGCTCTTGCCCGACGACACTGGCGAAGGTCGTGGGACGATACTTTCTTGCCGATACTACAAAATTATCCATCTCAAAAAAATAACTACTTTTAAATGTGCAAAGATACGAAATAATTCCGATATAGAGATAAAAAAAAGAGACGTACCTCATGATGCGTCTCTTTTCCCTTGTTTTTCGGAGGGTTACTGCTTCGTATTTGGATTGTAGAAGACGAACTGGCCGTCGATAACATCGATGATGATGGTCTCGTTACTGTGGATTTTGCCCTCCAGCAGTTGGCGGGACATCTCGTTGAGGATCTCGCGCTGGATGACACGTTTCACCGGTCGGGCGCCCATGGCAGGGTCGTAGCCCACTTCGGCCAGACGGTTCACAGCCTCATCGGTAGCGGAGATGGTTATCTCGTTCTGCTCAAGCATCTTGGCCACAGAGCGCAGCTGGATACGGACGATGTCGCGGATCTGACTTTGCGAGAGCGGCTGGAACATGATAATCTCGTCGATACGGTTCAGGAACTCGGGGCGAATCCTCTGTTTCAGCAACTCCATGACGGCATTTTTGGTCTCGTCGAGCTCATACTGCGTGGGCATTGTGCTGCCCTCCAGCTTCTCTCGGATGATGTCGGAGCCCATATTCGAGGTCATAATGATGATGGTGTTCTTGAAGTCGCAAGTACGGCCCTTGTTGTCGGTCAGGCGGCCATCTTCGAGCACCTGCAGCAGGATATTGAACACATCGGGATGTGCCTTCTCTATCTCGTCGAAGAGCACGATACTGTAAGGTTTGCGGCGCACGGCCTCGGTGAGCTGGCCGCTCTCGTCGTAACCCACATACCCTGGAGGCGCTCCAATGAGCCGCGAGACACTGTGGCGCTCCTGATATTCGCTCATATCGATACGCACCATCATGTTCTCGTCGTCGAAAAGCACTTCGGCGAGGGCCTTCGCCAGCTCGGTCTTGCCGACACCCGTGGTGCCTAGGAAGATGAAGGAGCCGATGGGGCGTTTGCCGTCCGAAAGGCCCGCACGGCTGCGACGCACAGCATTGGATATCACGCTGATGGCTTCGTCTTGACCCACCACACGTTTGTGCAGCTCGTCCTCGAGGTGCAGCAGTCGCTCGCGCTCGCTTTGCAGCATGCGCGTCACGGGGATGCCGGTCCACTTGGAGACCACCTCGGCGATCTGCTCCGAGTCGACCTCCTCGTTAATCATGGCATTGTCGGCTTGCATCTCTTTGAGACGGGTTTTTAGGTTCTCGACCTTCTTCTCGGCCTCCTTGATGCGGCCGTAGCGCAGCTCCGCCACCTTGCCGTAGTCGCCAGCACGCTCGGCCTGCTCGGCTTCGAATTTGTAACTCTCGATGTTCTTCACCTCGGCCTGTATCTCCTCGACGATGCTCTTCTCGTTCTGCCAGCGGGCCTTCATCTGGTCGCGCTGCTCGCGAAGACCACCCAGTTCCTTGTCTATCTGGGCAATCTTGTCCTGGTCATTCTCGCGCTTGATAGCCTCGCGCTCAATCTCCAGCTGACGGATACGACGCTCAATTTCATCGAGTTCCTCAGGCACCGAGTCAATTTCTAGACGCAGCTTGGCGGCAGCCTCGTCGATAAGGTCGATGGCCTTGTCGGGGAGGAATCGGTCGGAGATATAGCGGTGCGAGAGCTCGGCGGCGGCGATGATGGCCTCGTCCTTAATTCTCACGCGGTGGTGCACCTCGTAGCGCTCCTTCAAGCCACGGAGGATGGAGATGGTGTCAGGCACCGAAGGTTCGTCAATGAGCACGCTCTGGAAACGACGCTCTAGAGCCTTGTCCTTTTCAAAGTATTTCTGGTACTCGGCGAGGGTGGTGGCGCCGATGGCACGCAGTTCGCCACGGGCCAGTGCGGGCTTGAGGATATTGGCGGCGTCCATAGCGCCTTCTCCCCCACCGGCACCCACAAGGGTGTGGATTTCGTCGATGAAGAGGATAATCTCGCCGTCGGCCTCATTGATTTCGCGGATGACGCTCTTCAGGCGCTCCTCGAACTCGCCCTTATACTTGGCGCCGGCGATAAGGGCGCCCATATCGAGGCTGTATATGGTCTTCGACTTCAGGTTCTCAGCCACGTCTCCGCTAACGATACGCTGTGCCAGACCTTCGGCGATAGCGGTCTTACCCACGCCGGGCTCGCCGATGAGGATTGGGTTGTTCTTCGTACGACGCGAAAGAATCTGCAGCACACGGCGTATCTCCTCGTCACGTCCGATGACGGGGTCGAGTTTGCCGGCCTGTGCCAGTTGGTTGAGGTTCTTGGCGTACTTGCCCAGGGCGTTCATCGTCTGCTCCTGGTTTTGGCTGGTCACCTTGCTGCCCTTGCGGAGGTCGGCGATGGCGGCGAGGAGGCCCTTCTCGCTGACGCCGGCATCTTTCAGCAGCTGCGAGACTCGGTCTCTACCGCTGAGGATACCAAGCAGGAGGTGTTCCACGCTGACGAACTCGTCGTTCATCTTGGTGGCGCGCTGGCTGGCGGCCACGAGGGCCTGGTTGGCGTCACTGGAAAGGTACACCTGTCCGCCACTGACGTGAGGCATAGTGTTAAGGATTTCATCCACCTGCTGCGTCAGGCGGGGGATGTTGACCTCCATCTTCTTGAGGAGGTAGGGCGTCACATTCTCATCTTCCGAGAGGAGCCCTTTGAGCAGGTGAGCCGTCTCGATAGCAGGGTGCTGCCCTCCGAGGGCAATCTCCTGCGCCTTCTGCACGGCCTCCTGCGCTTTGATTGTGAACTTGTCTAAGGTCATAATTATTTGATTTTTGATTGTTAACTTTATTATTACTAGGTTACCCTAGGTTTTCCAAGGACCTCCTAGGCAATAAGCATACCAAAAGCAAAGGACTGCCAAAATGGCAGTCCTTGTGTCAGTCTTCACTTTTCGCGTTTCACCTACCACCTGATGGTGTGGGGACCTGACTGGGTTATCCAGGTCTGGCCATCGTCGTCGGACATCTTGAGGTAATATGTTGCCTCGTCTCCAATGTCGGTGGCAGCCTGGCGTCCATCGCGGTAATAGAGCTTGGGACCGGTGTTGGTGCGGAGAAGCTGCAGAAGAATCTCAGAGTCGTCAATGATAATCTCGGAGTCTTCAAAATAATCCTTTTCTGTAACCACCAGAGGCTCGCCATTGACATCGAGCAGTGGGTTGCCGTCAGGCTTATAGAAGAAGACACCATAGGTGATTTCCTTATCACGGACACCGGAAAGCTCGCATTTCAGATGGACAGAAACCTTGTAGAGGTTCTGCGCCGCATTGATTACCGCCTTGTCGGACCATACTCTTTTAATGGTAGCCGTGGCGTGAGCGTTCAGCCTTCCCTCCTGGGAGATGTTGACATTAATCACATTTCCGCCGCCGGAGGAAGAAACCTGGAAAGTGGCAGAGCGAGGAGTGGATGAAGTGTTGTCGAGGACATGCAGACCTTCGCCATCGAGCTTGATCCAGTACGGGAGGTTCTCATAGAGGACCTGGTTGCCTGAGCAAACGGCGGGATGGAGGTCGAGCAGGCCTCCGCGGAAGTCCACCGCATCGTCATAGTTGTCAATACTACCACCCAGGGTGATAGTGTGGGGCGAGAGGCCTTCATAGAGTTCGTGGAGTTCGGCAATGGGCGAGGTCTCACCCATCTGGTAGAGAAATAGGTCGACCTTCATCATTTGTGCCGTATAGTTGCCACCAAAATCCATTACACCGAAGGGAACGAAGACCGTCACCGAAGCACACTCCTCATTGGAGAAGTCGATGACTTGTTCCTGTCCGGAGAGGGCGCCGTCGACAGTATACAGGTAGGCCAGCGGAGAATCATCATTGACATGACCGCTACCTTCCTGTGGGGAGATGAGGCAACGGACTCTGAGGCGGTCCTGCTTGACATTCTTAGCGGTGATGAGGAGCTGAAGCTCGGCACCACGGATGTTCTCATCGCAGGTAGCCTTGAGGTAGCCGGAATAGAGAATTTCCACCTTGGGACGTTCAACGGCGGGTTTGGGCTTGGCAGGTGGGATGCGGCTATTGACACTGCCGGAGGAATTACCATTATTGTTGGAATTACTGGAGTTCGCGGAAGTTCCAGAGTTGCCGGAGCTTGTCGAGGCAGGTCTGCGGTTGCTGGAATTGATTCCGTCTCTGCACTTCTTGGCCCATTTGTCAAGATCGACTTTCTTGGCGGCACTTAAATCAGGGCAATTGGCAGCACTGAAAGCCTTAGCGGCGGCACGGAAGTCGCCCCTTCCATAGAGAGACTTTCCCTCGTTGTATTTATTCTGATAATTGCTCTCGCAGCTATAGCCTCCTCCTCTCTGCGCCGCAACTGAAAAGGTCAACGAAAGAAAAAATAGAGAAAAAAATATCTTACGCATAATAATACAATGTTAGTTACTTTTGGGAACAGCACGTGAAGTCGGCCTTACCTCGTTAGAGCTGTTTGCGTTGGAATTGGAGTTGGTACGGGAAGGAATTTGATTCACGTTATTGATGGAACCAGTATTGTTGTTGACTCGGGAATAGACCTGATTCTGTCTACTGGTAGAGTTCCCGATTTCTCCTGTCCTCTCATAGGAGTCATTATCATCTGTCGTCGGTCTCTGCTGTGCAGCCTGTGGAGCTGGCTGCGAACGAGCGGTCTGAGTACGAGCAGGAGTCGCAGCTTCTTCGGTGGCAGCCTGCAGGGTATCGGTTATTCCATGTAACTCCTTGTAATCGTTCAGCGTTTGCCTGACGGAGGGATCGTCGAAAATTTCTAGCGAATATTCCAATTCACCAATAATCGTTTCGGGGTCGTTGTCTTCTCTGATGAGTTCCACCGCATGGTCTGCATATTTCTTAGCAGCCACCTTCAGTTTGGGGAAAATGGCGTCGGCAATATTCTGCAGTTTGTTGTAAACCTCGGGCATCTCCTTGGCATACTTCTCTTCGAGAGGACGTATGGTGTTGTCCATCAGGTCGCGGGCAAAGAGCAGCGAGTCGGTGTTTTCGCCCCAGACATTGGCCACTCTTTCGCACTTGGCCACAGCCTTGTTGTATTCGTCCACATGATTGGCAGCCTCACTCTGCACTGCAGATAAATTATCGCCTAGGAGGAAGAAATAGGCTCCGGCGCCGAGGGCGGCAAGGAGAACAAGGCCCAGAATAATCCAAAGGGCTGCGTGGGATTTTTTCTTCTGAGGCATGGCTGGGGCAGCCTGAGTCTGTTGGGGAGCGGCAGCAGGCTTCTCCTTGGCGGGAGCACTGGGAGCAGGCGCCGTAGCGGGAGGAACCGGCTGTGAAGGGGCGGTGTTGAGCAGGTCATCCATAAACTCCGCAATACTCTGATGGCGGTCCTGGGGCTTGATCTGCATGGCCTTCATGATGGTACGGTTGGCCTCCTCAGGCAACTGGGGATTGAGTTCCCGAGGTTCTGGCATGGGTTCAGCAAGACGCGCGGCGGCCTCGACGGGCACCCGTCCCGTGAGGACAAAATAGAGGGTGGCACCAATGGCATAGATATCGGTGTAGGCACCCTTGCGGCTATTGCGCGAATACTGCTCGGGAGGGGCATAGCCATGGGTGACCATGGAGGTCTGGGCCTGCATCTTGTCCTCCTCGAACTCGCGCGCCGAACCGAAGTCAATAAGCACAGCCTTGTTGTCGGCCGTAATCATGATGTTGTCGGGCTTGATGTCGCGGTGGAGGATATGGTGGTCGTGGACATAGCCCACGGCATTGGCCACCTGTGCGATATAGTTCACGGCCTCGGGGTATGACAGCGGGCCGTTCTTCTCGACGATGCCCTGCAGGCTGCGGCCCTCGATGAAGGGCATGACCATGTAGGATGTGTTGTTCTCGTTGAAGATGTCGATAACCTCGACGATACCCTGATGATGCAGTGCCGCGAGAGTCTGGGCCTCCTTGACAAAGGCAGCACGATATTTCTCGAAGAGGTCTTCACCTGTACCCTGGACATGGATGGTGCGGGCTTGGACATCACGCACACAGCGACCAGCAAGGAAATACTCCTTGATACAGACGGCGCGATTGAGACCCGTCTGAATAGCACGGTAAGTGATGCCGAAGCCTCCCTCTCCGATTTTCTTCTCTATCACGTATTTGCCGCCACTCAACCCCATACCGGGCTGTAGTTCGGCAGGATTCTGGATATTGTTTTCTTCCATTCCGAATGGTTGTTATAATCAATAATAATAGACTGACGAGATTGACGATGCCTCATTCACTAAAATAATCACGATGACTATCGTAGCAATCATTCCGAGGATACCGAAGATGAGACCGGTGATGGCCATGCCCTTACCTCTGGAACGACGGGCGAGGGAGATGATGGCGAAGATGATGGCGAGAAGCGAGAGTCCAAGGAAGCCCATAATCATGGCAGCGATGGCCAGGCCGGGACCAGGTCTGTTATCCACGGGTTCAATGTAAACTGGAGCGGGAGCCTCAGGAGGAGTGTAGGTAGTACCCACTCCACGGAAGTAGCTCTGCCACGGCAGGTTCTGGTTGCCGATACGGACGGTGTCGGTGGGATGCAGACGAGTCTCGCCGCTGCGGCGCACACCATTGATATAGGTGCCATTTTTGGAGTCGAGGTCTATGACCCGGTAATTGCCCTGGTCATCTTGGATAAACTGGCAATGGGTTCTGCCCACATAGGGATCGTCCTGAATGACGATGTCGTTACCGCTGCTGCGGCCTACTCTGACGGTTTTCATAATATTGTTGTTTTTTTTGTTAATTAATTCGTGTTTAGATTAAAATGATACAATTTCATCAGCCAGAAGGCCCAAGATACAGAAGACCGAGGCCAGTGCTGCGCCAATGATGCCCAGCAACATACCAATCTTGGCGAGGCTGTTATTGGGACGGGTAATCATTTTGACCACTATGCTTCCCACACCTAAGAGGATGGCCACAATGGTGAGAATCATCATGGGGTCTTCATATTTCAAATAGAGCGGGAAAAAACTTATTACTTCAAATGAACCACCATCGAAGAAAAAGTAAATGAGGATAAACAAAGAAATGCTTGCGGAGACGACGCCACCTATGAAGGTTAATAGTGCAAAAAGGTTGTTAGTCTTATTGTCGCTAGGCAGAACCGGTGGTTGAAGGTTATTGGCGTCAGGTTTTGGATCACCCTCGGTGGCGGAGAAATCATCCATCCAACGTAAGGTACGCTCACCTATCCTCACGATGTCGGTGGGCTGTAGAGTTACCGGCTCATTCGGCTTGATATAACGGCCGTTGACCCCGGTGCCGTTAGCGGAACCGAAGTCAATAATTTGGTACGTACCATCGTCAAACTTGATAATCTGACAATGGACTCGCGACATCTTGGGGTCGTCGGGGAAAGAGCGTTCATTCTGCTCGCCACGTCCGTAGGTGATTACTTTTTCTGGGGCCATAATTTATATTGTTTTTATTAGTTCAGTGTTATATATTTGATGTTCATTTTAGCGTCTTCTACTATACTTATCCCATTCAATGTCACCAACAAGCATCTCTATTAAATATTGTCCATCATATTTGTATTTCACCTTATAGTCTTCATTATGGCTTATAATTATGGTTTTTTCTTGAGGGTCATAATACCACTCTTTCATTTCCTCTTTCTCAACACCAAACACATGATTATAATCCGTTATTTTAACTTTGTTACTACTTGTAAACTCAAGATATCTTATGTTAACTGACGAACTGGCACTTTTGGGTCCTTCACATTTCCATTGAGTTCCAATCAAAAAGTTAGGCAATAATGCTGATATGTTTTCTTGGGGCGACTGTGTTGGGTCTACTGTTTTCGTGGGCGTTCCCCCTTTGACCAAACGAACGGAATACTTGCAGCAACGACCCTCTGTTACAATTCTCACAGTGCCCCTGTCAAATGTGAGTGGCCAAGCCCAGAAATTTTCCTCCATTGAAGACGACCATATTCCACCGTCCTCACCTTTGCCTGAAAAAGTGCCCTCGCAATCCACCATTCCTTCGGCAGGTATCGTGATGGAATTCCCGTTAGGTCCATCCACACGGTATCCATTACCCACCCAAGTCCAGCGGCATTTGGACACAAGTTCGTTCAACTGAGCATCCGTGGGGAGACTGCTACCAAATTGTTGAAGAGCTTCATCATAGTCATAATATCCGCTCTCATTCTGCGACTTCCAGAGTGTACCACTGGGGAGACCCAAGTCAACATATTCCGTGGCTTCCACTGGTCCCTCGGTCACCTGTCCCGAGGCCTGACCACAGTCACGGAGGACTATCTGCTCCAGCGTCACGGAAGTACACATGGACTGATATATTGACACATCAAGCGATTGGGCGAGGAAAAATTTATTGACATTCGCCCCACCGACAGCGGCATAGATAGCTTGTAGCTGGCTCTCGGAGAAGGCGCTGGCCTTGAACATAAAACCTGTGCATGTGGCTTCATCGAAGAGGTAAACGACGCTGATATAGCTGCTGCTCACATAGTCAAAATAGTAGTACAAATAGTTGAATACTACAGAAGGATAGGCCTCCACTACCCTGCCAAGCGTGGAGCCTCGACAGATGCCACGGTCGGTCTTGAAATCAGGATTCCAAACACATACCTCGTAGACAATATCGTTATCCTCGCAACAGATAGCCTGGGTGTTGTCCACCAGATAGTAGTTGTAACTGTTGAGGGTGTAGTGGTTAACGTTGTTGACAGAGAGATTCGAAATGCCCGGGGTGCGGCGTTTCTCAACTAAATGGTTGCCGGTCGACTGGAGGATATCCTGCACGTTCTTTCCTAGGAGTTGACGTTGGGGTTGTTCCTCGGTACAGACCAGAGAGACTCCATTGATTAAAGTATTATTCGCCTCGCCTCCGTTTCGAAAAACCAAAAACAGAACCACAGCAATCAAGACAAGAGCTCCTCCGACAATGCCTAGCACCAACGGCAGCGTTGAAGATTTCTCTTTTTTGAAATATTGCTGCCACTGGAGGTTGGTGTCACCCACGACGACCTGGTCGGACCAATTCAGAAACTTAGTGCCGTTGACGCGGACTCCGTTGACATAGGTACCGTTGGTGCTGCCGAAATCCACAACAGAGAACGACCCATTGTCATGCTGTACAATCTGACAATGGACACGCGAGGCTTTGATGTCGTTCAAAACCACATCATTCTCGGAGCTCCTGCCTATGGTGACTACTTTTATGGGTCGCATGTCTTTTTCAATTAGAACTTTTTTTCAATCTGGTAAAAGAAAACTACATCTGCATGGTTCGACGGGTCCGCGAGTCAATCTGGGAGACGGTGTCAATAGTATTATTGTTATTATTCGTCTTGTTTTTCACCTCGCCAGTCCCTTGTCTAGACAGGATAGCCTCATCTGGCACGAAAAATTGTCCTGTGCTCGAAATTATTTTCAGGTAAATCTTACCATCTTTTCTCAGTGTCAGTTTAAACTTGCCCTTGCCTCCCCAACTCTTGCTGGTGAAGGATGCGACGGCCGTCTTCAGGTCAGCATTGATGGTGCCGCTGACGGGATTGAAAAAGTCGTCTTCCTCATCGCCAGTATCGGTATGAGACTCAGAGGCATAGATATATCCACCTATCAGTTTGCCTTTAGCAACAGACCTTATCTCCAATACGAAATCGCCATTCTCCCATCTGCCGCACCATGCAGTAGCATCCGGGTTGATGGCCTCAGCTGTGTCTTTCTTGCCAGGATTGGTTTTGTCGCCAGGTATAACGGTATTGAGAGGATCCAGGATGCTGATGGAACCATTGCCTGCTGTGGTGTCGGAACCATTGCTGCCGCCATCCTTGTCTGTGCCGCCGAGGATGAGGAAGAGTACCAGTCCAAGGATGGCCACACCGGCCACGATGATGCCAATGATGAGTCCTGTGCTGGCGCCTCCATTCTTCGGGGGAACTCCGCCACCAGAGGTGCCAACGCCCAGATGGTTCTGCCACGGAAGCGTGGTGGTGCCCACCGTCACAGTGTCCTGAGGGTTCAACTTGCACACACCGGAGATACGCTGGCCATTAACGAAGGTACCATTAGAGCTACCCATATCGGTCACGGAACAACTCCCGTCGTCGTATTTTATCAACTGGCAATGATGCCGCGACACTTTGCTGTCGTTACTCAGCACAACATCGTTTTCATGGCTTCTGCCTACAGAGATTACTTTTACTGGCTTCATATTTTGTATATTATTTTTTCAGGGAGTTTAAGGTATTCTGTACAATTCTTAACTCTTAATTTCTATTTTCTCGTTTTCATATAATTCTTGATGGCGGCGGCGAAGGCGCCGCAGGTCTGGTAGCGATCCTCGGGAATTTTTGCGGTGGCCTTGTTGACGATGTGCTGCAGTCCGTCGCCAATCATGGGATAGTAGCCTTTCATCAGAGGCGTGGGTTCGAACATGATTTTCTGTCTCACCTCGCGGCGGTTCTCGCGCATGCTGGCATTATCGGAGACAAAAGGCAGGTGGCCCGTGAGCATCTCGAAGAGCATGACGCCTAAAGCAAAGATGTCGGTGAAACGGCCAAGGCGGCCGGAGCCCGACTGCTCGGGGGGCATGTAGCCGGGGGTGCCGAAACCGGTGCTATGGTCAGAACCCATACGTGAGGCGATGCCAAGGTCGATGAGCTTCACCTTGCCGTTGGGCTGGAGCATGACGTTGTTGGACTTGATGTCGAGGTGCAGTACGCCGTCGGTGATGCCCAGATGGGGTATCTTCACGCTGTGGAGAAAGCCCACGGTGTCGAGCACCTGGAGGAAGATGGGCAGAGCCTGCTGTTCGGGGATAAGACCTATCTCGCGGTAGATATAGTGTTCCAGACTGCGCCCATCGACATACTCCATAATGAGGAACATCTGGTTGCTCTCCGGAAGGTCAATGAACTCCACCAGTTTGGGAATATTGGGATGCTGGGCATAGAGCATCAGCTGGGTCTCCATGTTGCGGAACTTGTCGCGGATAACGGCATTGCTCATGTGGCGTAATTTCAGCTCCTTGATAGCCACAGGAAAACCACTGCGCTTGTCAACGCCCCAAAAGACGCGCGCAGTGCCGCCCTCAGCAATCAAGCGGACAACATCGTAGTTCAGTAGTCTTGGAATGTCGTTCATTATTACTAATATCTATTTACGATTTTAATAATCGCATTCTTTTTATCCTTATCTTGGGCATTGTAGCAATCAATTATTTCCTTGCTCCATTCTGTTTTCATGCCATTGTAAAGTTCATCATTATGTTCAAAAGAAGCGTACTGGGCATCCGCTGTAAGCATCTGCTTAGTGACCATTGCTTTGTAAATATAGTATATTTGCCGAGGAGTACAACTACTAATTTTATTGTAAAAGACATTGTCAAGACTATCGGCAGGTCCAACATTACTGGTTCCAGAGTTATTATTCTGATTATGTTGGTTCTGTTGACTTAATGCCAATTGCTTCTCTCGAAAAAGTTTCTGGAGATATTTTTCGTATTGAGATAATCTTATACTATCATATGAATCAGCAGGATTTGAATGCTCTGTAGTGTCTATTATACATGAGGAATCA
Source organism: uncultured Bacteroidota bacterium (assembly GCA_902776365.1). GTDB lineage: Bacteria > Bacteroidota > Bacteroidia > Bacteroidales > P3 > Colimorpha. Next base: position 24,426 of record CACYPU010000003.1, read on the forward strand.
GGGAAGGAATCATGTGTACTGCTGCCTTCCGGACCTCGACCAAGCAGCAGCCATACCACACCACCAGTAACCAGTAGTCCCAATACAACAGCGAGAATAATCCACAACAAAGTATTCTTGGACTTTTTATCTCCAGGCTGACTTGCTGGCATGCCCACAGCATTCTCGCCCACAACCGTAGTTGGCGACTGTGTGTTAGAGGCCATCGGCTGGAAAGTCTGAGAGGGCATTGTAGCGATGTATTTTTGCCACGGCAACACGGTGTCGCCTACGCGAAGCTCGTCTCCAGGGTTCAGCCGCATCTCCCCCACTATGCGTTTGCCGTTGACCATTGTACCGTTGGTGCTGCCGAGGTCCACAACAGAAATATTACCATTATCGCTCTGTACCAACTGTGCATGTACACGACTAACTTTTACATCGTTGACTACAACACTGCATTCACCGCTGCGTCCTATGGTTATAACTTTCATAGTATTATAATTCAATAATTACTCAAAAGTAATTTTCTTCAAACAATTATTTTTCAGATAATCTATTTTATTAATAATAAAAATACAGTCTTTTTCTGCTTTTTCATATTCTTTTTGAGAAATCTTTCCTTGCAATTTATTTACTTCTTCTTGGATATGTACCCATTGTTCATTTGCCTTATCTAAATCCCTTTCTATTTGCTCCCAAGTTTTCATCAATTCGTCAAATTTTTTTAAATCAATAGTCTCAATTGACGTAGATTTTTTATTTTTCTGTTCTATTTCTCCCTTTTCTTTCTTTAACTTTGTTATTCTATCCTCAAAGTCCTTTTGAGTATCTTTCCACACACCAATTGAATCCTTAATATCTTTAAAATCCATATCCTTTTGTTTAATTAGCTTTTCTGTGGTTTTACTAGATACGGATTTTGTTGAATCTATCACTGAATCGCCAGGTACTGGCTGCTTTGTATTATTCGATGGGCCGAAGTTCGGCTTAAATAATAACAATGCGCCAAATATTACCACCAGAACTCCCATTGCTATCAATGCGATGCGGATCATCTTCTTCGTATTCATACCTTTCTTCTCAGGCTCCTTCGGGGCTCGGTAGGGATCGTAGCTGTGGAAGACGCTATCCTTGCCCACAGCCTGGTCAATTTCTATCAGCTCTACAGTGCAGTTGTCCTGACCGCCGGGCTGCACGGTCTCGCCCTGCATGGCGAGTTCTATGAGCTTGTCGCCTCTCTCCTGGAGGGTCAACTTCTCGCCCAGCACACGCTCGATAGTGCTATCGGGAATCATGCCACTGAGGCCGTCGCTGCATATCAGGAAGATGTCGCCGTTTTTCACAAAGATGGGCTTGTCCTCGAAGTTGAATGTGGGATACAACTCGGGCTTGATGCCGAGAGCCTTCAGAATACGGTTCTTGTTGGGATGGTGCTCGGCCTCCTCGTCGGTGATCTCTCCAGCATCCACAAGTGTCTGCACAAAAGAGTGGTCCTTGGTGATGCGGTGCAGTTCCTTCTCCTTGCCCAGATATAGGTAGATGCGGCTGTCGCCCACATGGGCAATCCACACGTCGGTGTCGCGGATAAGGACGATGCAGGCTGTGGTGCCCATGCCGCGGTATTCGGGATGCTCGTTGGCATAGCCGAGGATCTGCATATTGGCGAACTGCAGGGCGCCGTCGAGGGCGGCCACCGGGGTGGCGTAATGTTCCTTGCCAATGTATTCGACGATACTGTCGACAGCTATTCTCGACGCCATAGCGCCACCCACATGACCACCCATGCCGTCGCACACCACGAAGAGGTCGCCGTTGGGAGTCCCCAACCTCATACCGTGGCTGTCTTCCTGCGCCTTGCGCACATTACCAATCACACCTTTGGCAAAAATCTTACTTTCGCTTCCTGAAATTAAGCTCATATTATTTAATTATTATGATTATATAGTTAGTCAGCGTAGTAGTCAGTGGTCAATGTGTGCTACAATTGTTATTCCGTGCAACACACTGACTACTGACTACTGTCTACTGACAACTGCTTACAAATAGAACGTCACCACGGCTTCGCCAAGGCCAATCATGTCGCCGTTCTTCAACGGGCAGCGCTGGTGCAACTGACCATTGACGATGATGCCTTGCGTGTAGGAGGTGCTCTTGTTCACCACCTCGAAGTTAGCTCCGTTGAAGACGATATCGGCATGGTAGCCCGAGACGGTCTGGTTGTTAAACGATGCGTTCTTCATGGTGAAGGCCACATCATTAGAGGCGTTGCGACCTAGCGTGACACGAGGCTTGCCGATGGTGTAGGAGAAGGTCTCAGCACCGGCCCTGCACTGCAGACGCGGATAGAGATTCTTGGTCTTCATCAACTGCATCAGACGCTGTTCCTCCTCGGCAGCTTGGCGCGAACGTTCCTTCTCGGCCTGCTCACGCCTCATATTCTCCAAGGCCTCGTTGCTACGGCGCACCTGCTCGGCACTCTCGCTGCGCACACGTCCCATCTCCTGCTGCATGGCACCTTGCATAGCGCTCTCACGCTCTTTACGCTTCTTCACCAAAAGAATCACCAGCAGCACCACCAGTGCCACAAAGGCGATGAAGATGGCAATGCAGAGGATAAGGTTCTCCTGAATCCACATCCAGAAGGTTACCTCGGGAGCGGTGTAAGGAGGTATAATCTGATTCACCTTGTCGACTTCCAGACGCATGCGGTGCGGCTTGCCGTCGCGCTCAGCAAGGGCTTTAAATTTGAATTTGTAATCGCGTCCGTGGAGACGGCGATCGAGATTCTTATAGCACTGCTTTAATGAATTGTAAGCACCATTGAAATCCTTGGTCGTCGTGGCAATAACCTCGCCATAGGTGCTCTCTGCGAGGAGGTTCATCTCGGGAGTGTCGGCGGCATTGGTGTACTTCACAGCATAGATGGGGATGCCGGCTTCCTGGGCTTTCTTTCGGACAGCCTCCATCTGGATACCTCCGGAACTCTTGAAGTTGTTACCCTTCGTGAAGACCACGATGACACCCATACGGCCCGTTTCCTTCTTCAGAAGGTCGATACCGTCGTTGATGGCCTGGTAGAGGTCGGTCTCCAGGGGCGAGCTATACTTGCCCGTGTTGTTCTTATGAGCAGTAACGGCATTCAGCAGCGCCTTGCGGTCGGTGGAGAATTTCCCAATCAGTCCGTTCAGTAGGCTGTAGCCTGTCTTGTTGCGGTCAAAATAAGCAACCTCAAAGCGGTCGCCTGTGGAGATGGAAGTCTCGTTGAAAAACTTCTGCAAAACCTTGCGGACAAAATCGCTCTGCCCTGCATGGCTGGCCATATCCTCCCAAAGGAAGAGGATGCTCTTCTGCAGCGGGGTCTCGTCCACTGGCAGCGCCGTGCAGGTGAAATCAACCTTGGAAGTCTCCTCAAAGAGCGAGAAATTCTCCGGGCTGATGACCTCGGGGTTGGGTGTGTTCCATACAAACGTAACCTGCGGGAAACTATCGAGGATATAGGTATCCTTAAGACCACGCTGCACCTGGGCCGACATCGGAAGTATCGCACAGGCCAGCAACAAAGAAATAAATATTTTTTTCATAACTTGTAACTCTTAATCCTTAACTATTAACTGTTATTTGTTAATTGTTAACTTTTCTCACCTTCCACCCTTTTAGAAGGAGGTGCGGAATTTGAACACCGTCTGACCCACTTTGATGACGTCGCCGTCTTTTATGTATCTCGGTTCAAGCTCTATGTCCTCGTCGTTGACAAAGGTGCCATGCGACGACTGACTGTCGGTGATAGAATACTTGTTGGCACGGAAAAGGAGGACGGCATGCTTGCTGGAGACCATATTGTCGTTCACGGTGATGTTGCAATCCATGTCGCGACCAATAATGTTACGACCTTCATAGAGTTTGAAGTCCACACCCATGGAGTCGAGGGTATAGCTCACCAGCCAGCCCACCAGCTTGCGGGCTTCGCGATAGACACGCTGCTGCTTCTCGCCACCACCGGGTGTAGCAACGGTTTCCATCTCGTCCTCGTCGCCAAAGACAGTGCGGGATCCTCCCATTGGGGCACCACCCATAGGAGCACCACCCGCCATACCCTGGCTGCTCACAATAGTAGCGCCGTCGAGGATGGTGGTCTTCTCGGCACCACCGCCGAAATTGTTCATATCGGCAGTGGCCTGCTGGCCATCGAAACCACCGAAGACCTCAGTCTTCGAACTCGTGTTGCTAGCAGGCGAAGCGCCTGTCTTGCAGTAGGGGCAATGGTCACCCTGATAATAGTGACCGTTCGGACATTGTTTGTACTCTGCCATAATAATTGAGGTTTTAAATGTTATTAAATATTTTAGTTATATCTTAAAAAAAATAATGTGCAAACTTACAATTTTATTTTGTAATTTCCAAATATTTTTTCTAAACAAAACAGAAACAAATACTTACAGACATGCCATTATTTAAAATACGCCAATCCCAAACTCACTAAGAGTGTAATTTAAGGGTAAAAAAAGAAAAAAGCCTATAAGCCATAAGCCTATAAGCTTTTTGATTTTAATTCTATGCGATCCTCACTTCTTGTGGGTCATGATATCCAGAATCATGTCGTCGGTCTGGTTCATGCCGTCCTTGCCGAGGCGGCCGAGGTTATGGATAGAGCAGTCAATGTCGCTCTCGCTGAGGCCGTCAGTCTGGTCCACCACACGGTTGTGTACGGCAAGCTCAGCGCACACGAAGGCGCTGTAGAGTCCCACACTCATCTTCAGAGCGCAACTGGGCTTGGCGCCATCGCACACCATGCCGGCAATAGTGTTGATCATATTCTTCATGGCGTAGCAGACCTGCTCGTAGCCACCACCTTCCAGGTAGGTCAGCGCCGCAGCACCTCCCATAGTGGCGTTGACGATGCCGCAGAGAGCCGAGAGGCGTCCGATACCACGCTTGATGTAGATGGACATCAGGTGGTTCATCGTCAAAGCACGGAGAATCTGCTCGTCGGAACAGCCCTTCAACTTGCCATAGTAATAGGAAGGCAGCGTGCAGGTGATACCTTGATTGCCGGAACCCGAGTTGGAATAGACGGGCTTGGTACATCCGTCCATGCGAGCGTCGGAGGCGGCAACAGTGCGCGCCACGACAGTATGAACCATGTCTCCCCTAGCCTGTTCCATGAGAATCTCGCCGGTGTGGAGTCCCATGCCCGCAAGGCCACATTCGGAGGCGGCCACGTTGTACTCCACGGTATCGAGCAGCCACTGTAGTTCGTCGAGCGGCGCCGTGGTGGCGTAGTCGTAGACCATCCTCGCCGTGAGTTCCAGCCGCTGCTTGTTATCTTCAGCGGGGTTGTCGTCGTTATCCTGCTCCTGGAAGAGCCCTATCTTGTGATCCATCAGCACGATATCGTCCTTCTTGACGAAGACAAAGTTGGTGTGGCGCTTGGCAATGACCACTGTCGCTGAATGCTGACCACTAACTACCGAACACTCTATATAGAGCTTATCCGAGGTCTCTTTGACACCGATGTTGATGCGGTCGGAATTGTTTGCAAGCCACCGTTTGGCATCCTCAACCTCAGCCTCCGGAAGCGTCAGCACTTCAAGACCGCGCGAAGAGTCGCCATGCGTCACAGCCATAGCCACAGCGATGGGCAGACCTATCATGCCCGTGCCGGGAATACCCACACCCATAGCGTTCTTGTAGACATTTTTACTGAGCTTGAGGCTGATACCCTCAGGCTCACAGCCCAGTGTCTCTACCGCCTTGGCCACACAGAGAGCCACAGCGCCAGGTTCGGTACAGCCCGTAGCCAGCACCACCTCTTGCTGCATAATCTCTTTCAACTGCTTTCTGATATTCTCTTCCATATATTAACGTTTAACGGTTAATGGTTAACGGTTAAAGAATTTTGGCTTAGCACCTCGTTAAACTTTAACCTTTAAACTTTAAACTTTACTCAAAACGGTACATCCCCATCGGGTTCCATATTGTCCTCGTTCATCTTGGAGTCGACAATCATACTCCCTCCCTGCTCGAAATTGCTGTTCTGAGGCATGCCGCCGCCAAAACCATCGAGGCCCAGCTGCGGCGGGTTCTCGAAGCGGGCGAACTCTTTGACAAAGCGCAGGCGCACGTCGCCGGTACCACCGCTTCGATGCTTGGCCACGATAAGGTCGGCCATGCCCAGCGTCGAACCGTGGTCGTCTTCCTGGATGCCGTAGTATTCCGGACGGTAGATGAACATCACAATATCGGCATCCTGCTCGATGGCACCCGACTCACGGAGGTCGCTTAACTGCGGCTTGTTGCCCACTCGGCTTTCCACAGCACGACTCAGCTGCGACATCGCAAGCACAGGAATCTGCAACTCCTTCGACAGCGCCTTCAGCTGACGCGAAATCATACTGATTTCCTGCTCACGGTTGCCGTTGCGGGTGTCGCTGCTGCCACTCGACATGAGCTGCAGGTAGTCGATGAAAATCATCTGTATATCGTAACGCTGCTTCAGTCGACGCGCCTTGGCACGGAGTTCGAAGATGGTGAGCTGCGGCGTATCGTCTATATAGATGGGAGCATTGTTCAGCGGCTGGGCGCCACGTTTGAGCTGTTCCTTCTCATAGGGCTCCAGATGGCCTTTCTTCAGCTTGTCGCCTGGGAGCTTGGATTCGCTGGAAATGAGACGCATGGCCAACTCCTGACCCGTCATTTCGAGCGAGAAGAAGGCCACGGGTTTCTTGAAGTCGACAGCGATGTTGCGGGCCATGGAAAGGGCGCAAGCCGTCTTACCCATAGCAGGACGCGCGGCAAGAATGATAAGGGTGCCCGGCTGGAAACCCGCCGTCATGCGGTCCAATCCAATGAATCCGCTCTCCAAACCACTCAAGCCATCGCTCTTCTCGCCAGCCTCTTTGATTTGGTCCATGGCCAGACCGACGAAGTCTCCCATGGGATGGTAATCCGAACGGAAATTCTTGTCGTTGATGTCCATCAGGCGCTGCTCCGTTTTGTCGAGGAGATTCACAACGTCGGTGGTCTCGTCGTAGGCTTCGGTGATGGTCTCGGTGGAGATACGTATCATCTCGCGCTGGATGTATTTCTCGCTGAGCACACGGATATGGTACTCAATATGTGCTGCAGAGACAACATTCTCTGTGAGTTTCGATACTGCATAGGCACCACCAGCGGCCTCCAGTTCGCCGTCGAGGCGGAGGCGTTCCACCACCGTCAGCAGGTCCACCGGCTGGCTCTGCTCGAAGAGTTTGCGGATGGCTTTATATACCGTCTGATGTTCAGGCTTATAGAAATATTCCACATGCAAGGTCTCAATGGCGTTGATGAGCGCCGTCTGGTCAAGCATGAGGGCTCCCAGCACACTCTCCTCAAGCGAAATGGCCTGTGGCGGCGTATTGCCGTTGATGTCGAATGCCTGGGCGTATGTTATTCTGTCTTTGCGTCTTGTGGCTGTTGTTGGCATATTTTTCGTTCACAAAATGAGATTACAAAATTACAAAAAAATTCCGACCTAATCCCGAAATTCTTAATTCTTAATTATTAATCATTAATTCTCAATCACTTCCGATAGCAATCCGGCAGCCTCGGCCACCATCTCGGGGCAGGGCTTCTTGCCCATCTGCAAGAGGCGTCCGCAGACAATGTCGCTGTGCGACTCTCTAAATCGCTCTATCAGCGGCCGTACATCGTCGTTGTGTCCCGTGAGACCGCAAACCATAGCCATACCGCTGACGCAGCCGCACACTTCCCTGCACCCCGCAAGGCCGCGACCGAAGGGAGCGGCCACCTTTTTAGCATTCTCCGGGTCGATAGGCAACCTGTCGGCATAAGCCATCACCACCGCTTGGCAGCAGTTGCAACCCGATCGGTGCAACTGTCTCGCAACATTCATTCGCTCTTCCTTATTCATAATTCTTAACTCTTAATTTTTAACTCTTTAAAAAGTTCCCATATCACGATGGCAGCAGCACAACTCACATTCAGCGAATGCTTGGTGCCATACTGCGGTATCTCCAAAAAACCGTCGCAAAGCGCCATAACCTCCTCCTGCACTCCCTCAATCTCATTGCCGAACACCAGCGCCACTGGCCGGTCGACCTCCACTGTGTCTCTGTCGAGTTTCAAACTCTCATGGGCTAACTCTACCGCATAAACCCTATAACCTTTGTCTTTCAAATCCTTAACACATCCGACGGTTTCCTCATGGTAGCTCCACTCCACGCTCTCCTCGGCCCCGAGAGCCGTCTTGTGAATCTCGCGATGCGGAGGCGTGGCAGTGATGCCACAGAGGGCGATATGCCCCACACGGAAGGCATCGGCTGTGCGGAATACAGAGCCGATATTATTGAGACTCCGAACATTGTCGAGCACCACCGTCAAAGGCAGTTTCTCGCTTTGGCGGAACTCCTCCACCGTCAGCCGGTTCATCTCTTGGGTCGTTAGTTTATGTGTCATTCCTCTCGAAAAATAATCTGCAAAATTACAACAATTCCGTCACATGACAAAATAAAAAAGCAATTTGTTTTCAACAGCACAATAAAAATGGTCCCAAAACGTTATATGCAACATATGATTAGGAAAACGCTCATACTCGTATCTTTCCTTCTGCCAGCACTCTACGCGACAGCACAGGGTATCCTTGAAAAAGGCCTCAACGCCGTCGGCAAAGGGCTCGACGACCTCGCCGAGGGCTACTTCCGCGAAGCCGTGGACACCAGCGCCCAAGCCCGTCTGCAACTGGGCCTCCTCCTCGAACGCCACGAACACTTCAGCGAGGCAGCCTCTTGGCTCACCCGTGCCGACAGCAGCGCCGAAGCGATGACCCACCTGGCTGCCTGCCAGGCCGAGCAGCATGAATGGGAGGCCGCCAAGCGCTCAGCCGAGAAAGCCATAGAGTTAGCCTCACCTGCCGACAGCGTCCTCCGCGCTTCGGCAATGGCTACCCTCGCCTGGACATACTGCATCGACGAGAACTACACCAACGCCCTTATGTGGGCCCACAAGGCTCAGGAGCAGGACCCTACATCGGCACGTGTACTCAACGTAGTGGGAATCATCCAGTTCTACAAGGGCAATGACAACGACGCCACACAAACTTTCCGCAAGGCCATCAACGCCGACGCGAAGAACACCGATGCCTACTTCAACCTCGGCACCATGTACTGCTACCGGAATCACTACGACTTGGCAATCAGCACCCTCAAGAAAGGACTTAAAGTAGAGCGTAAATCCATCAAGCTCATCTATTGCCTCGGCTGGGCCTACCTTCTCAAGGGCGAGAAACAGAATGCTGTGGAGTGTCTGGAGACCGTCATCAAATACGACAGCACCTATGTCTCGGCCTACAACCGACTGGGCGACATCTACTTCGACAACGGCGAATACAACCGCGCCCTCGCGCTCTACCGCACTGCCACACGCATCGCCCCCAAACAGAGCGAAGCCTATCGCCTCATCGGCCGCACCTACGCCGAGCAGAACGACTACGGCAAAGCCATCCGCAACTACCAGAAAGCTGTGGAAATCAACAAAAAGGATGCAGAGACCTACTGCCGCATCGCCGAACTCTACGCCAAACAGAAGAAACCCAAGCAGGAGCAGGCCAACTACAAGCGTGCTGCCAAGCTCGGCCATACCGGCGCCCAGAAATGGTGCACCCAGCACGGCGTCGCATACTAAAAAAACAAAGACCTATAATATTATATTAATGAATAGTATAAAATATTACCTCACACGCGTCTCGGAAATCTTCGACCAGGAGACCTTCCTTGCCGAGCCTCGCGAGCTCTACGAGCCCATCGACTACACGCTGCGCCTGGGTGGCAAGCGTATCCGCCCCACCCTGCTGCTTGCCGCCAACGCCCTCTTCGGTGGACGCGAGGAGGAGGCCCGCAACGCCGCCCTCGGCATCGAGACATTCCATAACTTCACCCTTCTCCACGACGACCTCATGGACCGCTCTCCCCTGCGCCGCGGACAACCCACCGTCTTCTGCAAATGGGACGAAAATACAGCCATCCTCAGTGGCGACACCATGTTCGCCCTCGCCTGGCGCTACTTCCTCCGCCAACCCACACCGCACCTGCAGGAGATACTCCAGTGCTTCAACGAGACCGCCATCGAGGTCTGCGAAGGACAGCAGAAAGACATGAACTTCGAAAGCTGTACCCTCGACAAGGTGTCCCTCGACGACTATCTGGACATGATCCGGCAGAAGACCGCCGTACTGCTGGCCGCCGCCCTCAAAATCGGCGCCCTCTACGCCGGCGCGCCCTCCGGGGAAGTCGACAAACTCTGGCAGTTCGGCATCCATCTGGGCCTCGCCTTCCAACTCCAGGACGACCTCCTCGACGGTTATGGTGACACCGCCGTCTTCGGCAAGAAAACAGGACAGGACATCCGCGACAATAAAAAGACTTTCCTCCCCCTCACCGCCCTCGCACTCTGCTCTCCGGAACAGAAAAACGAACTCGCCTCACTCTTCGCCCCACAGAACCCCCTCGACGAGGAGGAAAAAGTGCGCCGCGTGATGAACCTCTACAATACCGTCGACCTTCGCCCCAAAATAGAAAAAGCCATCGCCGACGAGTTCGCCAAAGCCTCCCGCCAACTCGATGACATCCAAGCCCCGGAAGACCTCAAGACACCACTCCGCGAGATGCTCGAGAGCCTCAACGGAAGAAAAAAATAAAATATTTTTGGTCGGTTTAGAAAAAAGGTGTATATTTGCACTACGAATCATAATAGGTAAAAAACAAACAATAAATTAATAATCAACAATTAACACATTATGAAAAAAGTATTTGCCTTGCTGTCAATAGCTGGATTATTGACATTTGCTAACATCAACGTCGCTATGGCTCAGGAAGCCAAACCGGCTGCGAACACCGAGCAGGTCGCTACCGACCAGGCCACTCAGGACAGCGCTGCTGTCGCCACTGAGGCCACCACTGAAGAGACCACCGCCATCGAGGCTCCTGCCGAAGAAGCTTCCTTCCATGTGATGCTGAAAGAGAAATACATCGAAGGTGGTGCCGGCTGGATGACCCCCGTGCTCGTCTGCTTGATTTTCGGTATGGCCCTCGTCATCGAGCGCATCCTCTACCTCAACATGGCTACCACCAACGTGAAGAAACTCCTCGGTGGCATTGAGGACAACGTCAAGAGCGGCAACTATGAAGGCGCCAAGGAACTCTGCCGCAACACCCGCGGCCCCGTCGCCAGCATCTTCTATCAGGGTCTCGATCGCATCGACCAGGGCCTCGAGAACGTGGAGAAATCCATCACCAGCTACGGCGGCGTTCAGATGGCTCGCCTCGAGAACAACATGACCTGGATCAGCCTCTTCATCGCCCTGGCTCCCTCCTTCGGATTCCTCGGCACTGTGGTCGGTATGGTCGAAGCCTTCGACGCTATCGAAGAGCAGGGTAACATCAGCCCCATCATCGTGGCTCACGGTATGAAGATGGCTCTGTTGACCACTATCTTCGGTCTTATCGTCGCCATCATCCTCCAGATCTTCTACAACTACCTCCTCACCAAGATCGAGAGCCTCGTCGACCAGATGGAAGACGGCAGCATCTCCTTCATGGACATCCTCGTGAAATACCAGAAATAATGGTTCCTTATAAGTTGAAGTGTTTACTTTAAACTTTAAACTTAAAACTCTAAACTATTAAAACGAACCATTATGAAAGAAAAATCAGATAAAATATTAACACTTGTCATGCTCGCCGTGGCTATCGTGGCAACAGTCTTCGCTGTGCTGTTCGCCATCCACAACGGCGACAAGGACAGCCTCGAAGGCATCGAAACCGGTGGCTCCTTCTTCGACCTCGCCTACATCATCCTCATGTGCCTTGTCGGAATCTCCATCATCGGTATTGTCGTCTTCCTCGTCCTCAAACTGGCCAACCGCTTCATGAGCGACAGCAAATATTGGGTCAAATTCCTCACCATCACCGCCATCTGCGCTGCTGTGATCCTTATTTCCTATTTTGTGCTGTCCAGCGGTAATGACGTGCCCACCGAATTCCTCGAGAAGAACGAGACCTCTGAGGGTACCTCCAAACTCATTGGCGCCGCCTGCTGGATGGTTTACATCCTCGCCGCCGGCACCATCGTCAGCATCCTCGTCACCGAGGTTGTCAAAACCTTTAAAAAGAGATAAATTATGGCACGTAAGACTCCAGGATTGAACACAAGTTCGATGGCCGACATCTCGTTTTTGCTTCTGGCCTTTTTCCTGATGGTCTCCGACATCAAGACTGACAAGGGTATTGCCCGCGTGCTTCCTCCCATCCCCAAAGAGAATGCCGAGAAGCCCGAAATCCACCAGCGCAATATCTTCACAGTGCTCGTCAACGCCGACGACAGGATTCTGACCACCACCACCACCGGTGGCCTCGAGCCCTGCTCTATCGACCAGCTGAAAGACCGTGTGAAAAAGTTCCTCAACAGCAACCGCGGCGAAAACCCGCTGCTGCCGGAACTGGAACCCACCGACATCGAAGGCCTTGGAAGAATCAACGTCTCAAAGGGTGTGATTTCGCTGCAATGCCACAACAGCACCTCCTACGACAAATACTTCCAGGTACAAAACGAGCTTACCGCTGCCATCACCGAGCTCCGCAACGAACTCTCGTCCAACAGATTCGGACGCTCCAACTACATGGACCTTCCGAACGTGAAAGAAAACAACCTGCGTAAAGCTGTCGAGAAAGCCGTACCTATGGCTATCTCCGAGGCTAAACCTTCAAACATGGGAGGAACCAACTAATGGCAAGATTCACCGGTAAAAAAGCAAAAGAAACGCCCGGCTTGAACATGGGCTCCATGAGTGATATCATCTTCATGCTGCTGTTCTTCTTCATGGTCATTACCTCCATGCGCGAAAACACCCTCGTGGCCACCAACGTCCCTATGGGTACTGAAGTCGCCAAACTCGACGACCCCAGCAACTCCTGCACCGTCTACATCGGTATCCCCGAAGACAAGCAGAAGTTTGGTAGCAACCCCCGTATCCAGGTCAACGACCAGCTCTCCAAGAAGGACGATATCATCCCCTTCATCGAGATGCAGCGCAGCCAGCACAGCAGATTGATGGAAGACGGCTCCAACGCCGCCGACCAGCTCACCACGATCATCAAGTCTGACAAAACCGTCCCCATGGGCCTCATCAACGAGGTCAAGCAGGAACTCCGTCAGGCTGGTGCCCTCCGCATCTTCTACAACGCCGCTGAAGACGCCAAACGCAAACAGCAGCAACAATAGATGTAACTCTACACAAAACCCCATAAAAGAAAAAGATTCGCCCAAACAGCGAATCTTTTTCTTTTCCTTATAAATTTACCTCTTAGTTCTAACCTCTTAATTCTTAATTCTTAGTTCTCCCCCCTCACTCCCCAAAAAAGAAATCATTTGTCTTACACTCCTTGCACTCCTAGCACTCCCCTCTTAATTCCTAATTCATCATTCATCATTCCAAATTACCGTCCCGTCATCCTCCTAAAGAAGATAATCAGGATAGCCGTGAGGATGGCCAACGCCCCGAGGATAATCCAGAAAGCCGTTGTATTCGCCAGGAACGGGAAATCCACATTCATGCCGAAGAAACCCGTCACCACCGTCAGCGGCAGCATAATCGTCGAGAAATAGGTCAGCACACGCATAATCTCGTTCGTGCGGTTCGTCAGCAACGAATCGAACGTCTGCGACAAACCCTCCACCAACTCGCCATAATCCTCGATAGAGTCGAACATCTTCTGGTACTGGTCGAGGATATTGCCCCAGTAGTCCTCCATGTCAATCAGCTCCGGGTCGACAAAGCCCTTGATGCCGCCACTCTCAAACATGTGCAGCACCCTCAGCTGGGGCTTGAACGTGGTGTTCAGCAGGATGGTGTTCCTCCGCGTAACTGAGATCTGCTCGATGATGCTCCGCGCACGCTTGTTGAAGATATCATAGTTGATAAGGTCCACCTCCGCACCCACGCGCTGCACCAGCGTGTTGGTCTCCAGCATCAGACGGTTCAGGATATGATACAGCAGCTGATCGCTCGTGGCCAGCATCTCCTGCGTCTCCTCGTCGCCCTCGTTGAGGTCCTCCAGAATTTCGTCGAAGAACTTCTTCACCACCCAGTGGGCCTTGCCCACGGTGATGATATAATCCTTGCCCCAGAAAATCTTCACCTCACGGATGCGGATAAACTTGTTGCCCTTGTCGAAATAGGGGAAATGAAGGATGAGGAAATAATAATCGTCGTACTCGTCGATTTTCGGACGCTGGTTCGTCCCGCGGCAGTCCTCGATATCCAAGGGGTGGAAATGATATTCGTCAAGGAGCAGACGGTAGTCGTCTTCGCTCGGATTGGTGATGTCGAGCCACCGGATTGACTTGTACTGGATAGTCTCAATCATAATACACCTCCTTGGAAATCAATATTCTACATTCGAGTAACTGTTTTGGTTCAAATTGCAAAGATACGAATAAAAATCAAGAAACAAAAACAAAAAGCAAAAAACTCATCAAAAAGTATCGTAAAACTCTTGTACATAGACTTTTCCACCATTGTTCTACCATTAAAATGGTTAAACAATGGTTAAACAATGGTTAAACAGAGGTAGAAAAGACAGATTACCAACATGGTACGAAGGTGAAAAAAAATATTTGGTGGGGTCGGATTTTTTGCTTATCTTTGCAGTTTGATTCCGGCTGGTAGCCGGAGTATAGATTATTGATAATAATTTAAATAAATAAATAATATGGAAATTACAGGCAAGTTAATTCAGTTGTTGCCCGATGTGTCGGGTGAATCGGCCCGCGGTCCGTGGGTGAAGGGTGGTTTTGTTATCGAGACCGAGGGTGACTATCCGCGCAAGGTGGCTTTCGTGACCTTCGGCGAGGAGCGTGTGGCTATGGCCAAGAGCATTCCGCTGGGCACGCTCGTGCAGGTGAACTTCAATCCCGAGTCGAGGGAGTTCAACGAGCGCTGGTACACGGACCTGCGTGCTTCGCGCATCCAGCCTTTCGTGCCGGGACAGATGCCTCCCGCCGCCGGTGGCTACAATTGGGCCGGTGCCCCCGCCCCTGCCGCCGCACAAGGAGCTGCTCCCGCGGCTCCCGCACAGCAGGCCGCTCCCGCCGCCCAACCGGCCAATTTCGCCGCTGCTCCCCAGATGGCTTCTACGGACGACGATTTGCCGTTCTAAAAAGTTGATAGTTGGTAGTGGGTAGTTATGCTCAACAACAAGACTGAACTAAGGAAAAAGATTCGCGAACTGAAGCGTGCTGTGTCGGCGGAGGAGAAGCTCCGCCGGTCGGAGGCCGTCATGCGGAGAGTAGAGGCGCTGCCCGAGTTCGAGAAGGCACGGGTGGTGCTGCTCTACTGGTCGATGGCCGACGAGGTGCAGACGCACGATTTCGTGAACCGCTGGTACGACAAGAAGGTGCTGCTGCTCCCCTGTGTGGAGGGCGACGACCTGCTGCTGCGGCAGTACACAGGGCCCGAGTGCCTGGTGGCCGGCGAGCAGTTCGGCATCGGCGAGCCCGCCGCCACGCTGCCCGTCTTCACGGAGCTCGAGCGTGTGGAGATGATTGTGGTTCCGGGTGTGGCGTTCGACCGCACGGGCAACCGCATGGGGCGCGGCAGAGGATTCTACGACCGCCTGCTGAAATCCACCCCCAACGCGGTGAAGGTAGGCGTGGCCTACGACTTCCAGATGATAGAAAGCGTCCCCGTGGAGCCACACGATGTGAAAATGAATTTAGTGGTCAGCGAGCAGTAATTAGTGGTCAGTAATCAGTAATCAGTAAACAGTAGTCATTATGCCGATGTTCTATGTTCCGAAGCCGCGCCAGTTCAACTACCGACCGCGTTTCTACGATTCCCGCAAGGAGCGATTGGAGGAGTTGAAGCGGAAGTATGCCGCCAATCCCGAGGGCGCCAGCCAGGAGGAGGTGGAATATTTCGAGCAGAAGGTGCGCGAGCTGGACAACGAGGACAAGAGCAGAGGCGGCAAGCTGACCTGGAAGGATATGTTCCGCAAGCGGAAGATGCCGAAGTTCGAGTACAAGTCGCGCTTCCTGACCGAACAGGAGGCTATGGAAGGGGGGCCTGACACAGCCACCGAGCGTGTGAGGCAGTTCAAGGAGGAGCATACGCGCATCAAACGCCGCCTGGACTTCCACAAGGATTTCACCCGCGAACGCCGACGCATCGGTGTGGTGGTGGCGGTGGTGGTCATCTGCGGATTCTTCCTGTACCGCTACCACGACGTGATAATTCGCGGCATCTATAATTTTTTCTTTTAAAAGATAGAGAATGTTTATTGAAGTTTTGAAATCGAAAATCCACCGTGTGACGGTGACAGAGGCCGACCTCGACTATATCGGCAGCATCACCATCGACGAGGACCTGATGGATGCCGCCGGCATCATCGAGAACGAGAAGGTGGAGATATACAACATCACCAACGGCGAGCGTTTTGCCACCTATGCCATCCGCGGCGAGCGCGGCACGGGCGTCATCGGCATCAACGGTGCCGCCGCCCACAAGGCGATGGTGGGCCATCTGCTGATAATCGCCGCCTACGCCCAGATGTCGCCCGAGGAGGCGAAAGAATGGCATCCCACGGTTATCTTCCCAAAGAACAACAGGTTATGAGTGGTCAGAGAGTGAAAGATGTGGTGCGGATGGTCATCTTCCTGGGCATCGGCTTCTTCTTCATTTGGTGGTTCCTGCTGAAGCTCGACGCCGAGGAGAAGGCTGCCATCTGGAATTCGTTCCGCGAGGCCGACTACTGGTGGGTGGCACTGGCGATGGGATGCTGCCTGCTGAGCCATTTCGTGCGTGCACTGCGCTGGCGTCTGCTCTTCAAACCGCTCAACCTCTCCCCTACCGTGAACCACACCTTCGGGTCGGTGGTCATCGCCTACATGGGCAACCTGGCGTTCCCACGTGCCGGCGAGGTGATGCGCTGCGCCACGCTGCGCACCTCCGAGGGCATTGCCATCGAGAAGTCGCTGGGTACCGTAGTGACGGAACGCATCATCGACCTGCTAGCCTTCGGCGCCATCGTGCTCATCGGCATGGTGGTGATGCTCGGCAAGGCCAAAGACTGGCTCTACGACACCCTCTCTGAGAAGTTCACGGCACTTCCCAATATGGCCATGATTATCGGCGCGCTGGTAGTGCTGGCGATTCTAGCTTTCGTCTTCTACAAATTCCTCTGGAAGAAACTCCTGCATATCAAACTCTTCGCCAAGGTCGACGAGCTGATACACGGAATGGTGGACGGCGTGAAGAGCGTTTTCCACATGGGTCGCAAGAACACCGTGCTCTTCCTGCTCTACAGCGCCGTCATCTATCTGCTCTATATCCTCGGCGGCCTCATCATCTTCCAAGCCTTCGGCGAGACCTCGTGGCTTGGCCTCCGTGCCGCCTTCGTGGTGTATCTGGCCGGCACCGTGGGGATGACCTTTTCGCAGGGCGGCATAGGCGTCTACCCGGCGCTGGTGATGATGGCCCTGACCACTACGGCGGCAGGAGGACTTGGAATCTACAACATCGACCCGGCGGTGAGTACCGCCTGCGGATGGATGCTCTGGGGCTCGCAGCAAGCCGCCGTCATCGTCGTGGGCGCTGCCTATATGATTTATTTTAGTGTGAAGAAGAGACGGAGAACCCGTTAATCGTTAAACTTTAAACGTTAAACTTTAAACGTTATTATATGGAAAAGACTCGTTGCTTAATCATTGGTTCCGGCCCTGCCGGCTATACCACAGGCATCTATACCGGTCGCGCCGACCTGAAGCCCATCCTCTACGAGGGCGAGCAACCCGGCGGCCAGCTGACCATCACCACCGAGATTGAAAACTTCCCCGGCTATCCCGAGGGTATCAGCGGCACAGCGATGATGGAGGACCTCAAGAAGCAGGCCCTGCGCTTCGGCACTGATGTGCGCACGGGTTATATCCGCGAGATTGACCTCAGCCAGCGCCCCTTCCACGCCAAAGACGACCACGGTGTGGAGATCGAGGCCGAGACGGTGGTTATAGCTACCGGCGCCAGCGCCAAATGGATAGGTCTGGAGAGCGAGAAGCAGTTCTACGGCCAGGGCGTTTCGGCCTGCGCCACCTGCGACGGCTATTTCTACAAGAACCAGGAGGTGGCCGTGATTGGCGGCGGCGATACCGCCTGCGAAGAGGCCAACTACCTGAGCACCCTCTGCTCGAAAGTCTATCTGGTGCACCGCCGCGACGAGCTGCGTGCCTCGAAGGCCATGCAGCACCGCGTGCTCACCAACCCCAAGATTGAGATGTGCTGGAACAGCCGTCCCGCACAGATACTGGGCACCGACCTCGACGGCGTCACCGGCCTCGAACTCGAGGACACCAAGACGGGTGCCAAACGCACCATCGAGGTGACTGGCGTCTTCGTAGCCATCGGCCACAAACCCAATACCGACTTCCTGGGCGGTCAGGTGGAGCTCGACGAGCAAGGCTACATCAAAGTGCAGAATCCCTCGGCAGCCACCAGCGTGCCGGGCGTCTTCGCTGCCGGCGACGTGTGCGACCCCAACTACCGCCAGGCCATCGTGGCCGCCGGAAAAGGCTGCGTGGCCGCTATGGATGTGGAAAGATTCTTGCAGAATAATTAAAATTAAGAATTAAGAAGAAGTAAGAATGAAGAAGGAGGGATCAAGGATGAAGGATTCTGCTGTCGCAGTCCCTTTGTGCAAAATAATTTGCGCAAGCCTCCTCTTCTTCCTTTTACCTTTCACCTTTCACCTTTCACCTTGCCAGGCACAGATTCGCGTTCCCAGAGGTTCCATCGGGAGTAGCGGCGGAAGTATGGGTGCCACTACGCGAAGCCAGCAGCAGAACAGACGTACGGGAAACGACAGCATAGCCAATCCCGACACCTCGGCCACCAAAGGGCTGGAATACCACGAGGAGATTCCCGACTCGGTGCTCCGCAACAGGGTGTTCTTCTTCCACTACACGCCCCGTGGGGTGAAAATCGACGAAGTGTGGAACCCCACACTCGACCCCACAGGGGAACAGTTCAGCGACCCCCTCGACGGCCTCAACGGGAACTACTATCTCGGCAAAGGCATCATTGGACATCCACACACCGCACTCTTCTCCTCTTTTGCCGACGGGTTATCACACGGCCTGCAGGGCGACGAGATGGAAGGCTATGCGAAGACACCTGAGAATATACGCCTCTATCAAACGATGACGCCTTATACGGTGCTGTCGTATAACAGTTCGCTGAAGAAAGACTATCTGGTACATGTGGCACATACACAGAATGTCGTGCCGGGATGGAACCTGTCGTTCGACTACCAGCTGATGTGTCCCGAAGGAGTCCTTGCCAGCTCGGCAGCGAAGAATCACTTCCTCGACTTCACCACCAATTATTTCTCGCCCGACTCACGGCTGCAGATTCAGGCGGGATTCATCTGGCAAAACTTCGCCATCGACGAGAACGGCGGTTTGGCCTATGACAGCCTCTTCACGGAGAACCTCATGAGCAACTTCGCAGGCCTGCCGGTGAGATACAACAACTCGGGCTCCAAACACTTGCGGCACGATGTCTTCGGACGCATCACCTACAACCTCGTGAGGCAGGTAGAGCGCTACCGCGAACGCGACTCGCTGGTGGCGCGACAGGTGGGCGACAGCTTGATTCTCGACACCCTCGTAGTCACCGACACACTCCAAGTGGGCACTCCACGAGTGATTAACGCCGGCGTTTTCGGTGCAGAGGCTCGCTACCACCGGCAGAAGAGAGCGGCATACATGACAGGCCTTGCCGATTCCACATTGTGGAGCGAGACCGACGCCACCCTGTTCTGGACTAATGATGCCTATCCCGACTACCGCTGGCGCAACCCACTGAAGATCAACCTAGGGGTCACGCTTTCCTCGACACGCTACGCTATTGAATCAATCTATACCATCACATCGAAGCCCACTCTTTCGCCCTTCATCAAGGCCAACCTCCAACTCTGGCGAGGTGAGCTTGCCCTCGAAGGCGAGCTTGACAATGTGGAATTGGAAACTCCCAACACAAGAATCTCTATTCATGACTACCGCGCGAGTGCACTCCTCTCCTACCCTTTCGACAGCGCACGACTCTCCGGCATTGAGTTTTCGGCAACGCTGCAGCGTCAGATGCCGGAGGTGAGGATGCTGATGACCACGGGAGCTAATATGGAGCCCATCCGCACGGAACGTTATGGGGTTCACCTGTTCTACAGCAGGGATACCGCATGCTGTCTCCGTCTTCTGGACCTCGACCTTCATGCCACACACCTGGACCACAATGTGTGGTACGACAGCACCTTGTCGGTATGTGTTGGAGGACAGGACCTCTGGCTTGCCCAGGCGGCGCTCACCCTGCGCCTGGCTTGGGGGTGGTTCCATCTCGACATGCAGCAACTGCTGCAGCATTCCACCGACAAGGAACAGGTAGAGGTGCCGCTGTGGACCAGCAAGAACTCCATCTATGGCGACTTCACACTCTTTGGCCGCGCACTCAGGATGCAAGTGGGAGCCGACGTGCGCTATTTCACCGCTTTCCATCCCGATGGTTATGATCCTGCAACAGGAGTGTTCTATATGCAGGATACCGATGTCGGCGACTATATCTGGGCCGATGTCTTCTTGAATTTGCAGGTGAAACGTGCCAGCATCTACCTCAAGGCCGGCCACCTCAACGCCCTATGGGAAAACCGTCCGCGCTACTTCCTCCTCCCCCACTACCCCGGCCAGAAATTCGGTCTTTTCTGGGGCCTCACTTGGCATTTCTTTGACTAGCTACATATAGATTTCGATGGTGTAGGTGAAGCTGTATTGCTCGCGTGGAGCGAGGCGGTGGATATACTGACGGGTGCTGATGTCGCCCGTGAAGCCGTAGGGGTCGCAAATGCCGCACCAGGGCTCGAGGCAGACGAAGGGGCAGCCCTCCTTGTGAGGCGCCCATATGCCGTACGCCTCCGCTTGAGGACAACTGACACCAAGCACCGGAACACCCTCTTTGTTACATAATATCGCTTCTGTCACCTGACCGTCCTCGAACATCAGGACATCGTGGGCGAAGGTGTCGGCTTTTAGCGGCATCTCGAACGGAATGTTTTGTAGAGTGGTTAGCGGCACACGGTTGCCATCTTTGAGGGCCGATACAGCGACAGGATTCACCGGTTGTCCATTGCAGTCGCGATAGCGTATGTATCCGTATACCTCGTCGGCAGCGTTGTAATCGGGCAGCAAAAATCCGGGATGGGCGCCAATCTGGAAGTAGGCATCCTTATCGTCACGGTTCTCTACCGTCCAGACAACCTCCACTTTGCTGTCTTCAAGACGATAGCACACCTCCAGCCCCAAGCGGTAAGGATATTGGTTCTCTGGTGGTATCATCCTCATACTAACACACTCCCCCATTACCGCATTTACACATTCAAATCTGCTGTCGCGTGCAAACCCGTGTTGCTTCATCGGGTATGTCTTCCCGTCCACATGCAGCTCATTGTTGAAGGGCTTCCCCACGGCGGGGAAGAGTATTGGTGCGTGCCGGTTCCAGTACAGCGCATCGCCTGTCCAGAGGTACTCGCGCCCGTCCTTCATGAGGCTCACAAGTTCGGCACCATGTTCGTTCACCTCGATGGTGATAAGATCATTTTTAAGAGTCATGATTGTATTTTTTTCTGTGTTTTTCCCGATTTTACACGCTCGACTTTGTCGGGGGAATAACCAGCCTTCTTAGCCAGAAAAACGATTGTACCGAAGGAGGTCTGGCCATTAGTATGGGCGTAGCAGTAATCCAATAGTCGTCGGCACATCGGGGTCGAATTTGTCGGCATCCTGCTGGCAAAGAAGCAGGAAGAAGGTATCGCCAGCTTTGGGGCTGAACGTGTCCGCAATGGCGTAGGCCTCTCCCGCCATGAGCAACTCGACATTCATCATCACGCGGGCCGTACGGCCGTTGCCGTCGTTGAAGGGGTGTGTTTCGACTGTAAAACTACAAATTTTCGCGAATATATATTCATTTATTATTGATTATCAACACCATGAGAGAACAACAACAACAGCAACAACCAAAAAAAATGCAGCCTACTTTCGCAAACTGCATTAAAAACATTTACCCTTACCTTTTTCAACCTTGACTAGGCCCTCATACATCTTCAATCCATGACTTGTACTCTAACAACAGGCACTATCAGCATCAAATCAAAATAAATCGTTGATCATGAAGTTTGGGACAGGTGCCTGTCCCCCGTCCCCCAGATATTCATTACACCTTTCTATTTCTCCAACGCCCTCTCATCCATCAAAAACTCCTGGAGGCTCATAATCAGAATTCCATTCTCATCATTGTGCCGTATCACATTATCCTTGGTCACAACAACCTTCCTGAACCCGTCACCCACATTCACCAGCGGACGCTCCTCCTGCTGCCGTTTTTCTGTAGTGGGTATCGAGAATGCCGACTGTACATACACTCGCTCATCAGCCTTGTTGCAAACAAAATCCACCTCTATCTGCTTACGCACATACTTGCCATCCTCCAGGCGCTCATTAATCTCCACCACCCCCACGTCAACAGAATACCCACGCAGACACAACTCGTTATACATCACATTTTCCATCAGGTGAGTCTCCTCAAGCTGACGGAAGTTCAGCCGAGCATTCCTCAACCCTGTGTCTGTGAAATAATACTTATACGGCGTTGAAATATACCGTTTCCCTTTAATGTCATAACGCTCTGCTTGTTCTATCATGAAAGCATCGCACAGGTAATCCAAATACTGCTTTATCGTGACAGCCGACAACTTTCCCGTACCGGAACTTGTAAAAGTATCCTCCAGTTTCTTAGGATTCGTCAGCGAGCCAACTGCCGATGATATCACATTCAGCAAGCTCTCCAGCTGAGCATCATTCTGCACCCGGTTTCGCTCAATGATATCCCGCAGGAACACCTCGTCAAACAGGTGTTTCAAATAATCTGCCTTCTCCTCCCTCGATGGCAGCAAGGCACAATAAGGCAGACCTCCAAAGGTCATATATTCAGTCCACACATCATCAAAGGGTTTGTCTGGCTGAATGGTTCTGTATTCCTTGAAACTCAACGGACGCAGATACATCTCGTCACCGCGCCCCCTGAATTCAGTAATAATATCTTTCGATAGGAATTTTGAGTTGGAGCCTGTCACGTAAGTGTCAAGGTTCTCTATATGCAAACAGCTGTTTAACACATCTTCAAACTCATCCATCAACTGTACCTCATCTATCAGCAAATAATAAGGCTTCTGGTCCTTAATCTGCTTCTTAATGAAAGCCAGACAAGCATCCGGGTTACGTAGTTCCTTATTGGAACGATCCTCCAACTGTATCTCTATGATGTGATTCGGTTTAACGCCCGTCTCTATCAGATGCCTTTTGAAGAGTTGAAACAACAAGTATGACTTCCCGCATCGTCTGATGCCGGTCACTATCTTCACACGCCCGTTGCCCTTGTGTGCAATCAGCCTTTCCAGATACCTGTCGCGCCTAATCTCCATTGTTATCCATTTAATATTTTTGCAATTCTTGCACTTTTATAAAATGCTTTTGTCTGCAAAATTAACGATTCTCTCCGTATTTTATTGCATTCCTTATGTATTATTATTCTTTTTTAAGACATCCGCCTCCCCTGCAGGCACAGTGTCGCATTCGCGCCACAGAGCCTTCTGTTCCCCACACTGACCGGCCACCCGCCGAGGGCGTGCACCACGTCTTTTTTACCTGCCCATCATTGAGTCCTTAAGTCCGGAATCGTATTTTTCTCCCGTCAATTCAGAAAGTAGATAATCATCATCCATCAACTTTATGAATCTTATTGCCTCTGCCTCACTCTTCAATTCAAATTTACTGCCATCACGGTTATAATGAAATTTAAGCGTTGTTTTATTCTTAACGAAGTCAATTATCTTCCTGACATCCAAGGATCCATCTTTCAACTTCACAACCACCTTACTTTTCTGTAAAGCGTGACGCAATTTCTGGCAATTCTTTGGCTTCTGGCATACACTCATCAAGTGCTCATTATTTGTAATCAATCCTTTGCCAAGAGTCTTCACATCCCGTTCTGTCTCTTTTTGAAGAATGGCATCCAAATGTAATGGCTTTTCCAGTTTATCCAAATCAGTTATGATAATCTTTTCATTAATACGCATCATTTGGAAAGAGGGGGAAATCCTCAACATATTTTCCTTCTGTCTTTCAAATAGCCTGTTTTCCTTGCCAAAAATAAAAAACGCGGATGATGCGTATGCTTTATCTACATTGGTTATCTTCTTAAATAACGTGAGAGAGTGCTGATTATCAACATCCTTGATTACAACGTAGATACCGTTAATTCTCTCTATATGTGTGACACTTTTGTCAAAGTATTCTGGTTCTTGGATGCCTACCACCTCCGCCATCCTTACCATTTCTTCCGTCTGCTGGTCATCCAAGTCATAAATATGCAAAACGCCTTCGCGTTTCAGAGAGGTTGAATAGTCCTCTATAACATATTCCTTTTCAATAGCGACAGTATTAATTGACAGTGAAAACATTCCCGTCAACTCATTCAAATCTCTATCAACTATATTAAAAAGCTGAAGCCCCGTGGTGTCAGTTGTAACAAAAATATTAAGAGTCTTTTCAACATCTTCTTTAATTACAAACTGCAGTTCTGAAATCAATTCTTCTCTTATCATATCTTATATGCAAAGCAGGTGTTTTCGTCTATAGGGACGTACTTGAACTTGTCACCGTCTTTCATACGTCCCCAAACAATAATAGTTTTATTGAAGTCATTTGGTTTTTCATGCCTACCAGCAACTTTATAAGCTCTAAAGCCTAGAAGTAGTAATGTTGGATTGCAATAATAAATATCTGCCTTCACATAAATAACTCCTATCAATATGAAAAGTAGCCCCAATACTGCTACATGTCTCCAGGTCGTACCAAGGTTAAAGCTGACAAGAGGGAAGAAATAAGATGCGACGAACGACATAACGTCACTACTAACATTTTCATACTTAGTGTCCGTAACAACACCTAAACGGCTTCCTTTACTCCATTTATACAACCGAAAACAGAAAACGCTTGTAATTAAAAAAAGGATGATACAAATAACCGGTATGATCACACCTTTGCTGAAAACTATATCCCAACCTAGAAACACCCAGTCGGGACCAAAATATACAGGAATACTTGTTCCTAATATCATAACGATTATTAGGAAGAATACCATTGACAGTAAATATAATCCGGTCTTATACCACCATTTATTCATATTGATTCACTCTCTTATACTCCTCCCACTAATCTAGCAATTTCTCAAACATCTCCGCTCTCTCCGCCTTCAATTCTCCCTTATTTTTCAATTTTCTTTGCTGCTTAACCCAGTTAAGCATATCATGCTCCTCTAAACGGTGACGTGACGGATTCCGATGGTTTGTTTCCATGAAATCCATCACCTCGTTGTATTTCGTAAGCCATCTTTCGTCCTGTGTCATGAATACCTTGATTAATATGGTTCCAGCTTCAGGCTCTGATTTAGCCTTCTTTAGACATTTCTTCCAATTTATCTGCTGCCCAGCGCAAGGAATCTATGAAGGTCTGAAACTCACAGTCGCCTCCAAGCATAATCTCCACCTTGCCACGACCTGCTCTAATATCCATATCCGTTGATGCTAAATCCTCTAAGGAGAAATATGTTCTTGAACCGTGGCCGCTATCACCCCCTTGATAACCGTTTGTTGCAACAGTAGCCTTTAGTATATTAGCAGATGTAAACTGCTCTGATTCTTGCTTGGTGCAGAAACATAAATCATTGAAACTTGCCATATCTTTATTATGCTTTTTTTATTTCTATTTTACCATCCAATGCCAAAACATCAGAACTCCGTTCTTGATTATAGAACAGCACAAGATTCTTATTACGGTCTTTTGAACTGCCATAAACAATACCGTCCAAATGCTGCCCATTTATTGCGTACATATAACGCAGGTATTCTGTCAACACCTGTGTCGGTATATATAGTAAGAGATTGTCATCATCCTCTGAGACGGGTTTTGTTATCTCCTTATTGAACTGGTGCAGGAACATATTCTCCTGCCATCCAGTCATCCAGAATGAGTTTTCAGGAATGCGTGTCAAATCTAAAACCATCAAGGGCTTAATTGTTTTGAAAGTCCCCACTATCATTGTCAAAGATTTGTCGCCAACGCACTCCATCTCTGCGGTTTTCTTCAGATACGACGCATAGAACATGGAAATCCCTGCCGGACTCATCCTGTTTGGAGTTGCTTTCTCATTAGGAGGTGAAGTAATGTTATTGAAATCAATCCCCTTATCCAACTCGTCTTGTCTAACTCGCCTTGCCCTATACACCTTGGTTCCTGTTGGCAAAATCCTACAAATCTTCTGTCCTGTGATTATCGAGGATAGACCTGTTAGAATATCTCGCTTCTCGCCTTTATTGGTCAGTACAGGAAGGAAATCCGGATTTGCGAGGAAAGTATATCTTTTCTGTGAAGTAACAATCATACAGAACTTCTTCCATTGGTCTAATAACCTCTCACTTTTATAATCTTCGCGAAGCAAATCAACACTGATCCACGACTCTGTCTCAAAAACGCTTAAAACATCATTATACAATTCCTGATTATCTGGAATAGCATCAAGCGCCTCCAACAGCAGCTCTGTACTATCATAGCACTCCGCCTCGTTTGGAACAATGAATTCTCCAAATCTCCTAAAACCCTTGATTTCCTCTTCATCATCGTCGTAAAACGAGTGAGCCAGATAAAGAGAGGCATTCTCGGGTTTTGTATAGTAAAGATGTATCTTCCATGTTACATCTTCCATCAGTTTCTGGAGGGAACAAACCTTTGTATGCCGCCCACAATAGGAACATTTTCCATTTCCCTCACTCTTTTCCAAGATAATATCATTCAGATAGTGATCATGGAAATGGTGGTTACAAACCATTTTATCTGACAAGCCGCCAGGCCAGTCTCCCATTTCCTGTATCTCCATCAAATGATTTTTTACCCAGCCCATAGCCGTATTCACCTATTATGCATCCAAATACTCTTGTACACTATCAAACATATCAGCGTCAAGTCTCATCTCATCCCGATAACTGATAATGAAATTAATCTCTGTTTTGAACAGGGAGTTATTCACAGAAAAGAGATAGTCATTCAAGGCACTCAACTCTTTCACCAACCAGTCGTGTTTCTTCATCATCCAGCAACAAAGCACCATACACTGATTTTCTGTGCATACAAGCGTACGGTCGTTACCACCCTTGATTCTGATAGTTAAACAATCGTTCCCCTTTACCAACTGACAGCCTTGGCACTTCATTTTCTTTCCAGCCACAGTCAGCTGTTTGAAATTCAAATAGAGCTTCAAATTGATAATTTCTGTGATGGGTTTTTCTCCCATCCCAGCATGCTCGTCGGTAATGTAGTCTGTATCCAGTTCTATCTTATCAGTTATCAAATGCGAAATCCAATGGAACTTTGACGTTGGTGATAAATTCTTCAAATTCTGCCTCAACAGATGATAGTTTACTCGGTCATTTGCCACATCCAGCAAATCTGCCATCCTGATAAGTATCATCAGATACTTCAGACTGATAGTATCATCCTTAGCCCTGGATTTAAGCCCATAAACATCCAGCACATCATAGCCGTGACTCTCAGACACCTTGGCCACGAAAGAAAGCAGTGTCGGTTCCAGATAGTTCAATAGTGAATTGGAACGGTCACGAATAAACTTCGCACTGTCCTTCGCATGGTTGTCCCTGACTAATGCTTCAAAATAGCCATATACTTGATTGAAAACATCTACAAGGAATTTACCCGCATTTTTATATCTCGAATTCTTCTTGTCGTTAAGATCTATATCCCAAAACTTATCTAACTCCGTCTGCATCTGGGTCATAAGGTCTGAAATCAGAACAAGATTCTTCCCGTTTTCAGAACTCAACCTGCCCATATCAGGGTGTATCACCATACTGATATCGTGCAGATAACATGCTAAGAACAAAATATAGAAGTCAATATCCTTAAGGACGAAATAGTCAATACGGTTTGTCAGTTCCAACGACTTAGTTATGAGCGTAACCGCATGTTCCTCATTGTGTAGTGTATATGAATTTAGGAACTTCGAGCCGTTATACCACAAACCTTTCGTCAATCTGTGGGTGACAATCAAAGAATCCACCCATTCTGGTTTCCTTACGTTTCTGATAAAGATATTAAGCACTTCCAGGACACCCATATCAATTCCCATCTGATTGGATATGTCTTTCTCCTTGATATGCTCGATAAACTCCTCAAAATTCTCCAAATCAAAGTTTTGATTCCTTAGATAAGCAAGAATTCTCAGTTCAGAATAGCGAAGCCTTCTTGCATTCATCTTCGTAAAGGCGAGAGCATCCGACGGCACAACATCCATTATTTCTGAGAAATACACATTCAGTATTCTTCGTTGGTATTCAGCAGAGGCACTCATCACAAATAACGTGAACGTCTTACCTTCGAAGCCTCCCTCCAGCATACCATAGATGCTGTGTAGGTTTATTTCTTGCTTTTCATTTACAGGCTCTAGGAAGTTTCTGAACTTCACCATCTGCTTGTCAGGATCCATGCTCTTCAGACCACTGAAGTTTTCTTTTGACCAGCGAACCAAAGATGTATAGATGTCTTGGGTCAGAGATTTAATCTTGAAGGCAGCCTTTACATCCTTCGTATAAAAGAGGTAAGACAAACGACCTTCCGTTTTCATTCCACACGACTCCAACATCAGTTTCTCAAATCGTTCAATTTCCTCTATAATGCGTCCCGCTCCCTTCTTTGATAGCTTCTGGATTAGCAACCGATACTCCGACTGAAATATATCTTCATCAAACTGTTCGAAGAATTCTTCTGCTTTGGTCGCTTTATCAAGGAATCGCTTACTGAAGTCGTTCAACATTTCTTCGCTGGGGCCACCTTCCTCCCTGATTCTCAGAAGACGGTTCCTGTAGAGAAAGAATTTCTTGAATCTGCGTAGTAGCTTAAGCCTTGAAGCAAGTGCATCACCGTTTTTGTTACTATCTGCCGCAGCTTTCTGCTTTTTGGTCAGTTCATCGATTTCCCGTGAGATAACTCTATCCAAAGCCTGTAACTTCTTGAGAGACACATGGTCGTCTACCTCATCCAGATTGTATGCAAGCTTTGAATGCATAGAGGTTTCACGTGTGATGTTGGATATTGGACCATACTGGTTGTCTGCATCATCAATATGCGTAAAGACACTTTTACCGTCTTCGTGGAATCGTATCTCATAGATCAACTTCTTCTGAAAGTCTAGACAATCTGTCCCAATATAATCACTTAACGAGCTACCAGCATTTATCTTATCTTCACACCAGCTAGCAAGACTCGTATTTAGTTTGCCAATCTTACCCTTAAACGTCTCGTCATCCAACTTCGCTTGGATGTAAATGACAGAATCATCCACATAGAAATAAGCATCACCCTCAAAGTATTCTTTCTTCATCAGTAGCCGCTTCACCTCTATCATACAGAGATTGCCAAAGAAATACGACTGAGGCAAACCTTGCGGGATCCCACAGTTCATATAGAATTCAGCTCCAGTCAAGTCAGCCTCCTCCGGATAGTAATACTCTTTCCAAGGCTCAATATTTTCCTTATCAATCTTGAAATACAAGAGCTTCGCTACCGCTTTGCTCAAATCCTCCTTATCATGCTCATATGTCTTTGACATTTTGCTGATGATATAGTCATACAGCATCTTTGGCGATATTGACGGAAAGAAATTCTTGATGTCAAGACTCACTTCCGTCAGATAACTGTGGTTCTGCTGATAAGTTCGACAATGTTCAATTACCTCTTCAGTATACTCCTTATATTTTGTCTGCCACTTGTGGAAAAGGAATTGAACATCCGTGCTGGGTATGTTGCCATAGAAATTATGAGGGAGCAGTTTAGAAAGGTCAGAAAGTTTCCTTTCGCCCTTCTCAAAGTCATCATCAAACATCAGACAATTCATGATGCTTACCATACATATCAAGTCAATCAGCCTTGCCGTATGCATCGGGCGGAACTTCAGTTTTCCATCATCATAATTCTTGAGTTTGAAATAGACCGTTGCGTCAAAGAGATGTTCCTTTTCCGCTAACACCCACTTCAACTTTTGCTGGCATAAACCTATAACCTTCTCTATCAGCTCAACATTGTGCTTGTCGGCAAGGGCAAAGTATAGTTCAAGGTCATTGGCCGCTATAGGTTCACTGACAACGCCATCATCATCAAACGGGACAACAGGCCTCTCTGTATCCAACAACCCCTTGTCGAATACATACGATTCCATACAGAATATCGAGTTGAAGATATTCCGTTCATCCAGTATTTTATCTATCAACTTTAGTTTCCCGTTCATTCTGTACTCCCCTCTTTTTTATTGAGCATAGCAAGAGCTGCATCAATAATCTTCTCAGCATCAGATGCTTTTTTCCGTCTTCCTGCCATCAGGATACACTCTTTGGATTTCACCGTAAAGTTATAATCCCTCTTCACTGTAGCTATCCGATGAAAGTTTTCCCATAGAACACTCGCTTTCACAAAAGGCTTTTCCCCTGTCAAAGAGACATCAATAATGTCGTTCATTACCACATGAACATCTTTCGTTGTTCCTGTCTTTCTCGCGAGCATATTAATATCTGAAAGAACATTATCCAGAAAACGGATACCCTCTATAAGAAACTCTTTGTAGCTGCTTTCTCGCTTTCTTAAATAATTCCACGAATAGTCAAACTGTGGATTCTGGGAGATATAGAAGATGAATCCAGCCAAATGAACGTCATTATTCACTTTGACATCTATGGCATTCCTCAACTTCTCGTCATCACGATGGCTTTCATCGTTATACTCATTGGCTCTGTCTATCAACATTTGCAAGACAATCAGCTTGGATTGCCGTTCTCGTGATGCCTTATCATCAGTCTGTGCGTCTTCATCATTTATGACAACACTTTCCTGTATATCATCCAGCAGCATCTGGAAAGTATATACTTCATTAGGCGCTACCGCCAGTGCCTTTTCATTATTTGCCATCAGCAACCTGTGTTGAAATATAATAATCGCAATAATCTTTCATGCCGTCGGGCAACTTTTCTGCTTTCACCATGGAATAGTTATTAACAAAGAAACGCCTCAGTTCCATGAAAGCCTTCTGACCTGCTTCATCCTGGTCTGGATACATGTGCAAATCATAATTCTTCAGCAGTAATAAGTCTTCTAAAGGTTGAATGGTGGCACTAGGTATTGCCACTGCCTTTAAACCAGAAGACATCATTGCCAGACAATCCGTTATCCCTTCACTAATATAAAGCTTATCACCTCTATTTAGGGTGTTCAAAATAGGGAGGTTAAACAATCTGGTTTTCTGTGCAGCCAAAAACTGGAATCTTGGAGCATCTTTCTTTTCTCCTAAGTATCTCGATTGAATTCCAGCTATTTTACCGTCCTCTTCATAATAGGGGAAAAGCAGGCAAGGTGTGTAGAAATAGAAGTAAGTCCCATATTCTCCTCGTCTGACAATCCCTGACTTCACACATCTATCTTCTCCAAATTTTAATATAAGTGAATCCTTTGCCTTCTTTGAGTCCGTTACCGATTTGATGTTGAGGCCCTGGATAACATCTTTCCTGAAACAGCGCTCATCAAACAAGAACTTCTGTGCAATTCTCGACAATCTCGCATTATCAATCAGCCACAAAAGTATTTCCTCATCAAGAGCATAAACTTGATCATCTTTCTTTGTCAAGTAGGTTTTGCGGACGGTCTTCTTGGCAGGTTTTGCATGGCCTTGATTCTCAGGAATAATGACATTAAACTCCTTCGCCAGCCAAAGACAGGCTTCTTGAAAGCTCCATCCCTCATGTTCCATCACAAGTTGAATGGGTCCGCCTCCTTTGTCACAGACAAAGCAGAAGAACAAATTCTTCACTGTGCTGAACTTCAAACTGGGCGTATGGTCGTTATGCATAAAGCAATGAGCCTTATGCCGCTTCACTTCCAACCCCAACTTTTCAGCTACGGGCTCAATGGACAGTTCGTTTAAACGGATTACTATGTCTTCAGGAATCTTCATTCATTCTGCTCAATCTACCTAAAAACCGTCAGCTTATTCAAGAAATTAGCCATTGACTTCAACTTCTCACGTGAAGCCTCGTCTATTCCTTCTGGATCGAAATGCATCACATCGTTACGAATGTTACGTACATCATCAAACATCTGGACAAAAAGAGAACGGTCTACCGATTTCAACCCTATTCGCTCCCAATGTTTTGGATTTTCAAATAAACACTGATATTCTCCAAATGTCAAGTCGTCAATAGCATTCACTTTACGACCCTCCTCTTGACATACTTTCTGCAAATCCTCCATCAAAATTTTCTCATCGAGCAAATGACGAACCTGATTTTCTATTTGTTCAAGTATTACAAATGGCTCTGTCCATGTCAGGAACTGCGATGAAACATCAGCAGTAGTAACTATTCCACAAGGGGTTCCGTCATTTTCAATAACAACGATGAAATCATTACAATATATCTCCCTAATTGCAAGCATTAGTGGCGTATCACGTTTATACACCTTAATATTCTCCCGTTTATAGTCCTTTACTTCATTTGAGTCCACTCCTTTCGATCTCGCCTCCCCAATTGTTTCCCATGAGATAAACCCGACTATTTTACGAGGACCACCCATAACTGGCAACTGTGAATAGTTATTCATCATCATGAGTGTGATTGCCTTGTCCAAGCAGTCGCTATTATCCACAACTGCCGGCTTGGTATTTGCTGCCTTCAACAAGCCAATGCGTTTAATCGGGTCTTCTCTTCGCCTTTTCTTTGCTTTAGGTTTGGGTCGTAACTCTATCTCACTATCTATCCACACCTCAAAATAATGAGGTTCCACTTCTAGGTCATTTTCTTTCAAGAAGTTGTCAATCAAATCACACGCCCCTGGAGAACGCTTTTCATAGCCCACGGCGGCCACAAGTGTTCTTGGGGTAATTTTCTTAGGGCAGTTTGTCTCTTTAATTTCCCTTGCCAAAGCTTCAAGCGTAGTCATTTTAAATTATTATTTTAAACCAAATTATATATTTGACCACAATTAGACCATTGGTTATCCTATTGTACTTCACTTTCCATTAAATTATTACGAAACTTGAGGTCTCAAACAGCGTTCAACTTGCATCAGTAGAATAGTACAAACAACCTCATCAATCATAAACACCTCGCATAATGAAATCTGGGGTATCAAAAGTGGACATTCCGATGGAATGCTCCTTCATAATCTTTATTTCTGCATCATTGAGAGGGTATTTCTTTAAAAACGGCTTAACAACAACTGAATCATATAACTCTACATTTGCATTCATTGTGGCATGCATCTCCCTAAATTTTTTCACAAATGCCGCCAGTTTCTCATCAGACCTGTCCGTTCCCTTGTATAGCACATAGAAGTTCTCAACCTTCTGTTGGTGATTCGTGTCAATGATCTCATATTCATCTTCTCGCAAAGCATTCTCTATCTTGCGCCGCAATGAAAACTTCAAGTCAGCATTGAAATCATATGAACCTGCCATTGGGGCCATCTCGTAGATATCAACATCCCTCCCCTGCAGACCATCAATAATTCGTTTCCTGTGCGAATCATTCATCCTAAACCACAGAAATACAGCCTTCAGCGCGGCCTTATTAAAGGTCTTTACTCCTGGCTTATCATATACCAATCTAAACTCTTTTTCACGTTTCCAATCCGATTCCTTGGTACCAAGCATCTTTTGTAACAATAGGGCTTCTGACGAGAAGTCCGTCGCGTCTACTATTGGGACATTTTCCTGATAGTTTACAGTTACCCTATTAACTAACCAAGGAAACTGCTCATTCTGTACCAACTTATCTACATCGTATGCAGCACAGAAACCTGTATATTCTCCAGCATAAAGCGACCATAGCAGTTTATTATTAGGATAACCTACATCCGATAAAGCTAGAGAATAAACGCCAACACCCCCAACAGTCTTTTTCAATTCCTTCCACTGTGCCCTAATAGAGCTCACGTCATAATGGAAGGTAGCAGCAATCACGTCCAACTGTTCATCAACACTATCTGTATACCGCCCTTCAAAACAGTCGTTAAGCTTTTCTAAAGGCGATGCGTATATTTGATCTGCAAGCAACATATCTATGTCCCTGCACTTGCCACCATCTTCCTCTTTACATGCTCTGTATTTGAAAGCAATCATCTTAATTCTACTGCATTAATTACCGCCCCTGACCAAACTTGCGCCGGAATTCTGTGCTGCACTGTTGTTACCAATCCACCCGCTTCAGGCACAAATGGCCTGGCAGCCATTAGAGCCTTCCGCTCCCCGCGCAGGCCGTGCAGCCGCAAGCGTCAGCACCGCCTGCCTAAGCCTCCCGCGCTAAAGGGGAATTATCCATTTTACTTTGCGAAAAAATGTCCATTTACCTTTACCAAATCTTAATGCTCCTCCTCCTAGTAACCGCTTAAATGCACATGAAAACCATTTGTCGGACAATCACCATTCTTGAACCCCTCTACAAGCTTATCCCTATCAATACCGTATGATGAAGAGACAAAGTGCATGTGCTGTCCCTGATTGCCTGACTCCTTTCCAGCTAAGCCTCTATACGTTCTATAGAAACAATACCAACGGCCATCTGGTAAATCCACAAATTGTGCTATTACCTTCTTTTGATTCTCAACCAAATGCAAAAGGGCCGCATCAGACAAATCCGTTTTCCCTATAGCTTTAATCTTCTCAGAATTGGTAGCGTCAATCATTATTGGAGTTCGTCCTTTTTGTTCATCTGGGACACCACCGTCATATGAATACTGACTAAACAACCCACCTTTACGCCCACTTTGAAGTATCCAACACATCAGATCTTCCGGTGTCATCGATTTGTTCCGCAGTAGACTCTCTTGCTTTTTCTTGTTGTTGGTATCAAACAATGCGAGAAGAAAATCCGGACAAGGTTTGTTCACCCATTCCTCCAATACGGCAAAAGACAACTCCTTGGCTTTATCATTTGGTAAGCCATGTAGTTGGGTTGCCTTAAAAAATGCGTATGCACCGAACCACATTGCCGGAGATTGTTTCTCAATAACATCCTCTATTGTAGAAACAGTCTTGTATAAACTGCCATCTGGGGCCTTGATTACCATTATACGTGGCATAGTTTCAATGTGGTTTCAGAAATCACCGCACTACTCGTATTGATTTTTACGTCTGTATTGCTCACTAAGTTCCATTAACTTCTTGAAAGCATCAACCCGGTCTTCTTTCATCTTCCCCGCTGCATACAACTTCTTAGTATGCTTCAACCAATTCAAATACCGTCCTCGCTCTTCATCACTATGCTTGCTCGGATTTCGCTTATTGGTCTCAATAAACTTTACTACCTCTTGGTATTTATTCATCCACAATTCATCTTGTGTCATCAGCTTAAACCTGAAAAGTAAAATAAGGTCTTAACTCCTCCCCTCTCTTTCTGAACAGCTCTTTTGCTATTGCGATTCTCAGTTCTTGAGGGACTTGGGGATTGGGAGGTAGTAGTTTATTTACAACTTTCTCAAAATGGGCTGGGTCTCTATCAGGATTGAATACCTCATCAAAAGAATGCTCAGCCGTCATAATAAAGAATTCGGTTTTTTTCTTGCCGTCAGGGAGATCTTTCGAAAAATCAATTTCACTATTCAGTGCCTTTATGGCTCTGTGAAAATCTAATATGTTATAATAGTCAGAATAAAAAGCCTCAAAGCCCTTCTGGGCATCAGGCATCATTACTGTTCTAGTATTCGCTATGATTGCTCTATATGGTGCCCTTTGTTCTGGTTCAATATGGGATAGAATCCCTCCTCCCACACATGAAGATAGAACCAAAAGCAAGTTATTGCCCATTATCACATTTAGCTGGCGGGTATAATAGAAAAGTTCAGCCCACTGAACCTCGTTCGTCCCCATCATAGTACCAATCCCATCCTCATATCCATGAGCAACAATATGGAGAGTAAATATTGTACCCTTTTCGGTTCTATTGATAAGGTCCTTAAGAACTGCGATAAACTCTCCTTTTGAATTGACTTTATGATATTCAACAAAGTAATTAGCACGTTCTCCTTCTTTGCACCTAATCATATTGTACAACTCTTCTCCAAGTTGAGGATCTGTATCCTTCAACCATTGAATAATGACAATACCTTCTCTTGTTATTTCAAAATCTTCCATATAAAAAGTCAATAAGACTATTGTCCTGTTTCGAAAATAGGTTCATGTCCAGTCAGATTCCAGTGACGCCAGATAGCCGCAACTGGACAATAATCTGTATCTTCTTGCGCCCTTTTCCAAGGTGCATTATCACAACGTTCATTCACAGTTATTTGAGAACCCGACTGAGTGGAACTCCATTTACAATAATCTTTCAATAGGCATTCTTTCGCCCTATAGTCGCCGCCAAATATCCTTCTTATTTCATCAATTGCCCAATATAAACCTGGCATAAAACTCTCAGAAGGCTTGAAACCTTGAGGGGGGACTATAGAGCCTTCATTATCCGAGTTGATAACCAATGGTGTCCCTAAACCTAAATAAATGGAGCAGAATGCCGGATTGCTCCTCACATCACCTTGATTACAGAGTAAAACATCCAGGAAATAATGTGGAGCAATATCTCTTAATTCCTTTGCCTTCTTCCAAACTACATTAATCCAATCATTAAGCTCCGAAGCAATTGGCATCTTGAAATACTCTTTAATTTCGTCATATACGTATGATTGAATATTTGCAAAGCGTTCAATTGTAAAGTGAATAAACTCGTGCCCGATTCTATATAATTCATCACATATATTAATAACATCTTCATCATTATTCACTTGAACTCGTTTTACAAAACCGATATCTCGCAAATGTTCCAGAAGCTTTACAAACGTTAAACCGGGGTTAAAAGTCAATAAA
Source organism: uncultured Bacteroidota bacterium (assembly GCA_902776365.1). Taxonomy (GTDB): domain Bacteria; phylum Bacteroidota; class Bacteroidia; order Bacteroidales; family P3; genus Colimorpha. Next base: position 61,519 of record CACYPU010000003.1, read on the forward strand.
GATAAATCTGCAACTCCAACAACAAATTCAAGATATTTTGCCAAATCCGGATAAATCAGTTCTGCCAGCATCCAATTAATCATATATGGATAATCAGACGCATCTTTATATGGGAAACCATTCTGAGTGAACACAGATTGAAAGCAGCGCCTTTCTATCATGTATGCCATACCTTCGGTCAAAATATTACCACCGAAAATGGAACAGTGTTCTTCGTTTGTTTGGGTATCTTTATATACTAAATGAACATATTCTATAGTTTCTCCTTGTACATCTGTTTGTCTAACTTCATATGATACAATTTCGACCTGTTGATGCTTTGGATTAATCGGAGAACCAACATAGTATTTTCTCAACAATAAGTTTCTAAAACCGAAATCTCCTCTATTATCTTGTATCTCTTGCGGTACTCTAAAAGTACCTTTTTCCATCTTTCCCACACTAGCTGCGACAGATCTTACAAAGTAAGTAGTAACACTAAGGTTCATTAACCCATATAATGTGGTTACATCTTGTAAGTAATGTACATATTCGTGGAAGAAAAAAGAAAAAGCCCCAAATGGAATATTTGGAACATCATGGAAATTGGCTAACACCCCTAGTTTTATCCTAAAAAAAGAAGGGATATAATAGTTTCTTCCATCAAAAGCCTCCTGTATGACAGATTTTGAAATCGTCACCATATAGTTCATTCAGTATCTTTCGCCCTTCTCTGCGGCCAAAACAAATAAGAGCAAAAAGCCCAAACTCCTTTTGCCAAAGCTATGATCTTTTTGCTCTTCATACTTCCCATTGTTTACTTCACCCTAACCTCCTCTGGCCCCAACGGAGCATACACCCCGTCTTTAGCTTCAAAGATGATGCTGGGCTCGTACACCTGAATGCTATGCCAAGCCATCATAGTGTGACGAGCACTCGTTGGGCTTGTCGATGATACAATAATTATTTCTCGATATGATACTTTTGTTTAATATACTGAGGAACCTCAGTATAGGGAGATTGTAAATCATAGCCATGATACTCCCAATTGCCTGAATGATGAAAGCAAACATAACATCTATTCACAGCATCCCATGTATAAAGAGATTCGGGAGGGTTGCTATGTGTATAATCCCCTTCAAAATCATCCATTGCCTTGGCCAGCAGAGCTTCTGCTTCTTTCGTGTCGTTCGGGTCATAAGCAGAAAAAGGAGAAACATCCTTGCCATCAATCTTGTAAGCAAACTGATGATGTTTCAATTGAATAAGAACTGGATGAAACTTTTGGAAATATTCTTTTACTGCATTCCCACCAGATACGTTAAGCAAATCATGCTTCCTTGTCGAAGTCTTGATTGCGGTTTCCAGTAAGTCATTTTCTCCAAACCCCCGAGTCGATTCAATAATATATGCCGTATCCGATGATTCTTCCTGTTTATGCATGGCCACCAACTGGGTCTTCATTTCCGTTTTAACCTTTGCGGACAATCCATCATCAACGACATTAGGAGTTGTCAAAACTATAGCAGCGTCCCCATCATCTTGATAGGATTCGAAGTTCACATTAGAAATCTCTTTCCAGAACAATTCCGGGAGACGGCTATGCCCAAAAAGCATTTCATACAATGCATCTCTGAACAAGATGAATCCCTTCCCGGCGCTGACCTCGCGAATAATATCAGTAGTTTCCTCCAACCTCCAATAAGCGAGGTCTGGAGAAGAACAATCCACTGCCGTCAGCAAAGGCAAATCTATGGCCACCACACACTTCATCACTTCTCAGCCAGTTTTGCTTTAACAATTGCTTTGAAATCCTCGTCCTGAGAGTCCAGGAATCCTTTTGGCAGCGAAGAAGTAAAAGTACCTTGGTTATCTATCTTGCAGCTTACATACAAGCTTTGTCCGTTCATATTCTCCACATAGCACAGATTTACATCTTTTTCTGGCGAAACCTTGCCCTCGGCAATCCTACGACGTAGTCGTGTCACAATATGGTCGCTATGAGTTTCCACCACTACCTTACGTCCTTTCTCTGTCAATTCAATAAAGAAATCCACCAGCATACCCTGAATTTGCGGATGCAAATGTGCTTCAGGATCAACGACCACAAATGTTCCACCTTTGGGCGTCAGCAACCCTTGGACCACAATGGGAAGAATCTGACTTAAACCATATCCCATATGTATCAAATCCACCTTCGCGCCCATCGTATTAATCACGACAGTCCGATATAACATATTGGAATCCTTCAACACCTCAAACGATTGTGCCATTCCCATATGGTCGCAAACCCAACGGCTTACAACTTGTGTCAAAGTCCCATCATAGCCTTCCACCTGTTTATTCTTCCATTGATTAAGCAAAAACCGCGTGTTTTCTCCATGAATACCTACGTCTTCAAACGACAGACTACCATAGCTTTTAGCTAGCACAGGTTCTACCCTGCTGGGGCCAAGATACTCCATCTTCTCAAACCATGCCGTCAATGCCGTGAGTAAATCCTTCATCACGGGAATGGAATAGGTACGACTACCGTCTTTCTCAGATGTATCCACGTAGAGCGGGATGAAATTGGTGAATTCCAGTTCACAAGCTTCCAACCTACGTCTCATAACAGGTAATTCCAGATTTCCACCAAGAAGTATCGTATTACTGAATGAGACATCGTAAAGACTATTGCGGCGTTTCACTTGGAATGTCTCAATTCCAGCGTCGCCAAATGACAACGTACATGCAAGTTCCTTCACATGTATGTCGCCATTGGCATTAAAAGATACCTGAAGCGAAATACCCGTTAGCGGTTCATCATCTAATAGTGAATACTTGATAAAGTCTGCTCGATTCTCAATCTCATCTCCGTCCAGCTCTAACGCGAATACGATTGTACCTTTGTAGTACTTCTTGAATATCAAATCAGCCAGAGAGTCTGCAAATAAAAATGGCCCTTGCAGCTGCAAGGGTTTCTTGCTGTCGCTGCCTAATGTCTGTTTCAACAGAAGTAATGCCTGCACCAGAGATGTCTTACCACTGCTGTTTACGCCTGCCAACATAGTCAATGGCGAAAAGCTGAAGCCATCAACTTGCGACACAGATTTAAAGTCTCTTACTGTCAGTCTCATATATAATTTTTTTTTCTTTCTTCATTTTACAAAATTAACGATTTATCAGCAATTGAATTGCATTTGTTAGCAACATTTATTCTTTTTTAACCCTTACTGCTCACCAATTTCCCTTCCACAACATCATATTCAAAAGAGCGCATGGGATTCATCAACGACGTTGACGGCACACCCATCGCGCAAGGCTGTACCTACTATGCCTACTGCCTTATGGGCAACCACTTCCACCTGCTCATCCGTGAGCGCGAGGAGACAATCGACCAGACGCTCAAACGCATTGCCGATGCCTACGCCTACTACTTCAACCGCAAGTACAAGCGCAGTGGTCATCTTTTCAAGGAGCGTTTCCGCTCCGAGCCGGTAGACGACATGGAGTACTTCACTACCCTACTATGCTACATTCACCAGAACCCCGTGAAGGCCGGTATCGTGGACAATGTCGCAGATTATGCCTACAGCAGTTGGGCAGAGTACAGCGGCGAGGTCTATTCCCAGGCCCGCATCTGCCATGTCGAAGCCGTCCTGCGTCGCATCCCCTTCGAGGTGTTGCAGGAGTTAGTCTGCACCCCGTTGCCGGAGAATCTTCACGTAATGGACATCGAGGATGAGATTACGCGCCATCGTCTTTCAGACGAGCAGGTCAAAGAGCTAATCAAAATTTACTCACATTGCGCCAACGCCACCGAGTTCCAGCGTCTGGAGCGTTCCCGTCAGGCTGAGTTCATCCACATCTTCCGCAAGCAGGGAGCCAGTTGGCGTCAGTTGGAGCGTCTCACCGGCCTCAGCCGAGGCTTCCTCACGCGGCTATAGCAAATCTTTGTTTATTTACGCTTCTTGCCCCCTGTTCTGTTGAAATAGGGGTATTTTTATGCAACTTGCTGGAAATGAAGCTTGGGACAGGTACCTGTCCCTTGTCCCCTGACGTCGAATATTGCCTGCCGGTTTATCCCACGCATCATCACATGATAGATGCCATACCCGCTTTCCTTCCTGGCACTCCGAGGCATGGTAATTATATGGTATTGACAACAATTCTTAGCTTAAGCTACATTTAGATAACGATTCCTGAGGGATTATATTGTGTTTATTGGTGTATAGTCAGTGTATGAAAGTTCCTGTCCCCCTGATCCTACTCCAGCGGCCGCCTCTTCTGTCTATCCTGCCGCACTATCATCCTTAGGTCTCCTTTGCGGCACAAAGACATACGAGCAAAAAGCCCAAAGACATTTTAGTATTGATTTCAACTTTTCACTCTTCATTATTCACTCTTACCTGTGAAGCTAAATAGTTTCCCCAGCATACTTCATATTCTTCCCCAACACTGTACAGAATATCATCTGTATATCCTTGATGAAAGAATAATGCCTGTAGTAGTAGCAGTTCAGTCTGACCTTATCAGGGTAGATTACATTGTCGTTATACTCCACTGCAATTTCTTGCATAGGTCGTGTATCACCATCCTTCTGCTTCTTAGCCACATACTCAGAAATCATCTCATCTTCCAGACGATATTTCAGCGTTGCCGGTCCCGTAATCCCCGGTCTCAACTTCAGCACATCTCTGTCATCCCCCACGAGTTTATCCGCATAGCCAGGCACATCAGGACGAGGTCCTACAAAACTCATATTCCCAATGAGCACATCCCACAGCCCGGGCAGCTCATCAAGCTTCCAGTGCCTCAGTTTGGCGCCCAGTGGTGTAATGCGGCTATCTCCCGCCACACTCACCGTGCTGCCATTATGCTTCACCGTCATGGTGCGGAACTTATGGCACTTGAACAACTTGCCTCCCTTGCCCACCCTCTTCTGCACAAAAAAAGCAGGACCTCCCGGCATCTTCACCTTCACCAGAATAGCCACAATAACAAGAACTGGCCATAATACAGCCAGTCCTAAAAATGCCACTATCCTGTCAAATAGCCACTTTAGTATCATACGATTGCCGCCTTAATGGTATCTACAATATACCGCACGTCTTCATCTGAAACATACGGTCCAGCAGGTAGGCACATTCCCACCTTAAACAACGCTTCGCTGACGCCATTCACGTATGCAGGCGCATCCTTATAGCACGGCTGCTTGTGCATTGGTTTCCACAGCGGACGGGCCTCAATCTGTGCCTGATCCATCAGCACACGCAGAGCCTCCACATTGGCGTTAGGCTCACAGTCTGTATGTGCACTGGTTGCAGCATGAATCACACCGGCAGCACCACCCACGGCACCCGTCACGATGGTCTTGTATGCATTCTCCTGCCCCTTAATCTTCAGGTTCTCATCCAGCGTGATGGTACACAGCCAGAAGTTGGAGTCATAGCGACTGTCAGGATTGCCGTGCACCTTGATGCCCTTCACATCCTTCAGTAGTTCCTCATACAGAGCCTGCACGTGCTTATGGTGTGCAATATGGTCATTCACAACAGTCATCTGACCACGGCCAATACCGGCACAAATATTACTCATACGGTAGTTATACCCTATCTTCTCGTGCTGGTAGTACGGATAGCTCTCACGATACTGAGTAGCGTACATCATAATCTCGCGCCATTCATCCTCATTGGCAGTAATCAGGGCACCACCACCAGAGGTGGTTATCATCTTGTTGCCATTGAACGACAGCACACCATATTTACCGTACGTACCCAACACCTGCCCATTCCAGCGACTACCGAAACCCTCAGCAGCATCCTCTACTACAGGGATGTCGTAGCGGTTGGCAATCTCCATGATACGGTCAATCTGGTATGGCATACCATACAGAGCCACCGGCACAATGGCCGCAGGCTTCTTGCCCGTCTTGGCAATGCGGTCTTTGATAGCCTCCTCCATCAGTTCTGGATCCATATTCCACGAATCCATCTCCGAATCCACGAACACCGGTGTAGCGCCCAGATACGTTATTGGGTGACTTGACGCACAGAACGTAAAGCTCTGCACAATCACCTCATCACCCGCTTTCACACCAGCCGCCAGCAGTCCCAGATGCACTGCAGCTGTACCTGCACTCAAAGCCACTACACGTTTGTTTTCACCAACAAAACCCTCCAAATCCTTTTCAAAGCCGTTAACGTTAGGGCCCAGGGGAACCACCCAGTTGGTATCAAACGCCTCCTTGATGTATTTCTGTTCTAAACCTTCATCAGACATGTGCGCAAGGCACAGATAAATACGTTTTCTTTCAGACATAATATATTAGTTTATTTGTTTCTCGTTAATATTTTCTCAGCTACATAACCAGTCAAGGTCAAGGTTAACGTTATCGTTGAAGGCGCAAAACGCCTTCAACTTCATGCTCCACAAACGGCCCTTCCTTACACTCAAAGATTACACTCCCTGACTCTAGCGACTCCAGCTTATGCCACACATTCTTAGGGATGTCAACTCCACAATTGCCACTCTCTTGACTCAACACCACATCTTCTATGATAGAGCCATCATCGTTGTGAGTAGTCACTCTAACCTTGCCTCGCAGGATAACGAAAGACTCATCCTTCGTTGGGTGCCGATGGATGGGAACCACAGTCCCTGGCTCCACGGCATTCAAGAATCGATGACACTTATCTTCAAGGCTCTGATGAAAGTTATAGTTCATCCTTAGACGGGGAGAATCCTTCGCCTGAGCTGAGACCTTATCAAGCAGATTCTGTTCTATTACCATTAACATACTACTCCCCATTTGCGGCACTTCGCAAGCCTTTAAAGACAATAGCGGAAAAGAATCTTAGAGAGTCCATAGGGAAAAGATAAGCGTGTCGCATCAAATCACCACATCTACGGCCGAACGAATATAATTTTCTCGCCAAGTAGGGTTTTTCGAAATGGCTATTATCTCTGTTATGACCCATATTACCCACTTCCATTACAAACTTGCAAATCTTCTTTGACTTGCGACTCCATTTCTTCGAATGAGAATAGAATGGCATAGCTTCTGCGGGCATTCCGAGATAATCAACAGCAAAGGCCTCAAATGCCTTCCATTCAGTAATCAGTCCCATTTTTCTTAACCGAGATTCCAACAATCCACGATTCAGTGAATCCTTATATGTCCAAAGCAATCTGCACCAATCACAAATCTGTCTCAATCCCAAACCCTCCCTAAAGAAGTGTTGTAGCATGTGTGCAAATACATAAATCGCATCTTCGTCAGCATTTGGCAGGAATACTTGTGTCTTACCGTTCATCCAAGAGCGCACCTTCCCTTCATAAAAAACAGCTTTCTTAATATCATCTAAACCTTTTTCAATTTTTGATGATAACCCGCAATACAATTTCCCATGCAGTTCTACTACAAAGCCGTCTATAGTCATTCCCAGATGCTTCTCTATAATATACTCTTTTTCGGCCGAGGAAGCAATAGGTACTAATAGTTCTTTTGTTCTTTTATAATTGTCATCACTCAAAAATAAGTCCACATCTCCACACGAGCGCCACAATGGTTTCTCGTAACATTGCGCCACACCTTGTCCTTTAATCAGAAGTGTATAGATACCTGCAGCACGTAACTTGTCAACCAACTTCCCGATAAAGGCATTCATCGCTTGATTTTGCTGTTCCAACTGCAAAGTTTGTCCCACAAACTGCAAGACTTCTTCTTTGGGTAACTTCACATCCTTGACGTGCTCTATACCGGCAGCAACGAGCCCGATTACAGCCTGCTCCTCTGCAAGCCGGTACACTTCATTGCAATCTATATGACCAAATGGTGCAAGCTGGACATCTTTTTCCCAAAGTCCAGCTCTCACCAAAGCAAGGAATGCCTGTTGATTATTTGACAATTGCACTCTTGATAGACTCAACTATATATTTAACATCCTCGTCGGTCACGTAAGGGCCAGCAGGCAAGCAGAAGCCAACTTTGAAAAGTTCTTCTTCTATGCCATTGGTATATACCGGAGCACCAGCGTATACAGGCTGTTTGTGCATAGGTTTCCAGGTGGGACGGGCTTTTTGCCCGTTTTGGCGATACGGTCTTTGATAGCCTCCTCCAGCAACACGGGATCCATATTCCACGTCTCGCTCTCAGAACCCACGAACACCGGTTTAGCTCCAAGGTATGTAATAGGATGCGAACTTGCGCAGAACGTATAACTCTGCACCAGCACCTCGTCCCCCGCCTTCACGCCACAGTCTATCAACGCCAGATGTACTGCTGCTGTTCCTGCACTCAGGCACACCACCTTCCTGTCAAGGGGTTCACATCTTACATCTTCCTTCTGACATCTTACATCGTTAACGAATGTTTCGAGACTTTTCTCGAATTCGTTAACGTTAGGTCCCATTGGAACCACCCAATTGGTGTCAAAGGCTTCTTTGACATATTTTTGTTCCCAGCCTTCTTCGCTCATGTGAGCGAGACAGAGGTAAATAGTTTTTCTTTCTGCCATAATTCAGTTATCTCGGTTATAATATACTTTTCCAATACTTATTCTAGATTAACTCTTCTGATTATTTCACAAGGATTCCCAGCAACAACACAATCGGGCGGAATACTTTTAGCAACCACACTGCCTGCTCCAATCACACTTCTCGCACCAATTGTCACACCTTTCAGTATTATACTTCTGGTTCCTATAAATACATCATCTTCAATTACAATTGGTTTACTATTACGGGGTCCATTCTTTCTACGATCGCGCCAGTCAAGAGGATGTGCATCAGTGTCCAGTATAAGAGTATCCGCCCCAATAGTTACATGATTACCAATAATTACTGATTCTGTAACCCATAAACAACTCGAGGAAATACCCACATTATCCCCAATAAGCAGCGTGGCATTCTCCCCCACATAAATAGAGCCTTTTAGATTTCTACTTAACTGGTTGAAATTGCTGCCACTAGAAATAATACAATTGTTTCCTATTTTTAATTTCCCTTTAGGATGAAGGAAATAGTACAACCTATTAAAAATAACGCAATGCTTCCCCAATTTAGCGCCAGTCGTGCGTAGTTTAATTCTATTCCACCATATAAATAATGGCCTAAACATAAACTTTAAAGAACCCCCAAATGCATAATTAATAATTTTCATTTTTCTGCTTAAAAAATGATTGTGTATAAAATTTATCGTTTCATAAAAGGGAGTGAAATGATTCCAATCAAAGAACCCCATCCGTATGACAGATGTAGCACATAAAACGTTGCGAGTAAATATAAGAAGTTTAACTTCTTATTCACGGCTAGCTTGAGACTTACTATTGACAGAAGCCCTGTATATGCCAGCAAAGAGGCCGCAGATACCAATGCAAATGGCCACCAAATTAAAGCTAAAAGCAACGGCACTATTAGAGATAGCACGAACAGCAATGGAATGAAATGCCTTAACGATAACGATGATAATGTCTTGGTATAATACACGGTCAGGATGTTCCACTTACCATTTCCATAGTTATTCTTTGCCAAAGCATTCCAAGTTTCACGTGCGAGATAAGTACAATAAGTATCCGGAAGGATATATATCTTACCTCCCCCACGAAGAATACGCTTGTTTAGCTCAATATCTTGATTCCTTACCAAGCGTACATCATACTTACCATACTTCTCAAACACGTCTTTGGGCCAACACCCAAAAGGTACAGTTTCCACTTCCTGTTCGTGGTCTATGCCGGTTCGAAATGTACTATTACCAACACCAAACTTATTGCCCAATACCTCGCGTATCGCAATCGTCTTTGAAGTCTTATTTAGGACATCTGTCTTACAGACAGTTCCCACATTGTCTGCATGAAGCCTATTTAGGCTATTTACAAGAACTGAGAAATAATCCGGCTGATATGAAGCATGAGCATCTAATCGCATGATGACATTCCCTTTAGCTGCTTCTATACCTCTATTCATGGCACAAGGAACAATCTTATCAGGGTTATCAATTAGGCGTATAAAAGGATACTGGGCTATATAATCAGCTACAATTTCCCTCGTTTTATCTTTACTCATGCCGTCAATCAACAGAATCTCCAAATCATCCTTAGGAAAATCCTGTTGCAATAGCGACTCTAAAAACTGAGCTATATATTTCTCTTCGTTGTAAATCGGACAAAGAACTGACAGCATAGTTTATTTATTGTTTGGATAATTCAAGTCTATTTCTCTTCCTAACTCATCAAGGAAGCTTTGGGGGTGGAAGTTAACCATACCGCCAAGCGGAGTAAAGGTCATCTCTCCAAAATAGATTTTCCCATTGATGTTGTATAAGTCTAGACGGACAAACGGGAATGGTTTCACAAGAGTCTCTGCCACCTTAATCATCTCTTCAAGATTCTGCGGCTTGGGGCGGACTTTGCCCTCCCTATAGCGCGAATCAAAAACACACAAATCTGGCCTAGGGTTCCAGTTGCAATCATACGTCATCACATCTGTGCCGGTACTGTCACGTCCGCTACACATCCAAATATAACGGGCTTTACCATTGGCACAATAGATCTTGTAATCTGCAGGTGATTTTTCTCCTTCCTCCGATGGCAATAGTTCTTCTGCAATGATACAAGGCTTCATTGTCCTATAGTGGGGCTCACCCGATAACACGCCTACATGCTTGCGCTTCAGCAGCTCTTCAAGAAACTTCTTTGTCTCTTCGGGGTTCAATTTGCTCTTATCCTTTACCATTAGCAGTTCACTCTTCCCCACGCCATTGTTAGCCTTGAAGATAAACGACTGCGGCAGTTTATCGAAGTCAATATCGTTAACATCATACCAAGCTCCCACTAAAGGAATAAGGTACTCGCCTAGTCCGCATTCCTCCACATAATTACGCACATTGTATTTGTCCGCCAGTTCCGTCCACTTTGAAGTATCCGTATATAGTTTCATGTAGAGAATCTTCTCATTCATGTCTTTTGGATTCTTTAAATCTGGGAACCTATGGAAATAGGCGTAATAACGCATTTTTACCAGAGGGGCAGGATGATTCTCTCCCATCCACTCACAAAACTTAATCAACGGGAAGAACAGTATTCTGCCCGACTTACTCATTGTCGGATGAAACATATTATTATATTAATTAAAATCTACGTTTAATGAAATCACTAACCACATCAAAACCAAATTTCGGGTGATGCAGAATATTACCAATCACATATTTCCTATTTGCCTTACTATAGTATTTATACAGCCTATTTATTTCTTTGTGATATGATTCTGAATTGTCTTCAATCTGTAACTGCTTATTCAAATAATCAAAACGATACTTCTGGGGCACTTTGTTCTCGCTGATACAGTATGGCGTGCAGGTTTTATCAATATAGACATATTCTTCATGAAACTCAGGTGTATCTTTCGACAAATCTACCGATACGATAGCGCCATATTTACAAGGCTCCCATGCCATATCAAAAACAAAGTTACCAAGAGAATAATAAATCCTCTTACCTTTATATTCCTCATAACCTTGCAACACGTGAGGATGCATACCTATAATAAGATCAAAACCAGCATCAATCAACCAATGGGCAAACTTTTTTTGTTGTGTCGATGGCCGGTTGATATACTCATTCCCCCAATGTACGAAGAGGACCTTGAAGGCATCTTTAGGGAGTGTTGTTAATTCGTCTTCAATTTCAGAATACTCTGGAATATACCAGTAGGATGGTTTGTCAGTAAACTCATCTACACGGAAGCAACATCCCGTCAATGACACCTTGCATCCTTGATGCTCAAGAATCAAAGAATGGCAATCGCTTTTCCCAAATGTCTTGCACCCGAAGGATTGCAAAGTTTCCCATGTTTGTTGATACGCTTCGGCACCATGCTGCATAGCATGATTGTTGGCAAAACCATATATGTCAAAATGCGACAGATTCTTCAATGCATCAGGAACAACACGGAACACCTTTGAAGCCATACCGCTTCTGTTAGTAACATTAGATGTCACTCCCTCAAAGTTTCCTATCCACAGGTCATTATTGTTTCTTGTCAACTTTGAAAAAGGATTGAAGCCATTGCCAATCCGGGTTCCAATACCGAATCCAAAATTGAAGTCCCAGTCTGTTAGGTTTATGTCGCCAGTGAAGACTATCATAATAACATGATACTAATACCCCTAGATATGTTCCTCAAAACCACGGAAATGAACGTTGAGTTCATGGAGATGCTCCAGAAGTGTTCCAAGTGGTGTACCTGCTGTCATCTTAGCAAAGGCATTAACATCTTTAGGGAAGCACTTACCACCATATCCAAATTTACCATCAGGACCAGGAACATAAGTATGGGTGTCGTTGATGTAACCAGAAAGCAACACGCCAGTATGAACCTTGCGCCAATCAGCACCCATCTGCTCGCAATACTCACGACAAGCGTTGAAATAAGTTACCTTATATGCTCCAAACACATTGTGCATATACTTGGTAAGTTCTGCCTCCAAAGGAGTCATCACAGTAAACTTCTTGCCTACGAAAATCTTTGTGAGTAGTTCATGAGCACCAGTGAACACCATCGTCTGCTTCTTGAAGTCTTCAATATGGGTAGGTTGTTGTGCTCCAACCAATCTTTGAGGGCTCCACCTACGAAGCCACATCCAATAATTCCAACGTTAATCATATCTGTTTCAATTTATTTTTTCAGAAGGATTGTTGTATCAACTGATCCTAAATAAGGACAATTTAATAAGCAATAATTTAAACTTGTTTTTGAGAATCCAATAAGTCATTTGGTAACAATAATGGAACCCCGTGACTCCATTTTTTTTGAGAATAATTCGTCTATCATTTTTCCCGATTCTATAAATACCCTTCCTATTAGATAGACCTCCATCTGCCATATTAGAAAGATATGAGTTTATCGTAATAATGTTCACTCCATTAAACTTACACCTCAAAATGAAATCCGCGTCTGCCGCTATCTTTATTGTCTCATCAAATAGACCCACATTACTATAAACTTGCTTAGGAACAAAGGTCGCAGGATGTCGTATTCCGGCAAGAACATAATTGCGACTCTTTCTTAGGAACACCTCTTTGTCTGCTTTTAAATGACGAAGGATTCCATTTTCTGTATGAAACATAATCCCCCCACAATACAGAGCATTAGTATTGCGTCCATTATTTTCAAAAGACTTAGCCACTATATCTAACGCATCCGGCTCCAGCCAGTCGTCACTGTTCACAATACCTATGATATCCCCAGTGGAACGCTCGATACCCTTATTCATCGCATTATAAATACCCTTGTCCGGTTCGCTTTTCCACTTTAATCGACCGTCAAACAATGGCTCATAATTCCTCACAATATCAATAGTACCATCTTTTGATGCTCCATCCACAATAACATACTCATAGTCCTTGCATGTCTGAGCAAGTACAGACTTTATTGTGCGTTCAATAGTCTTTTCGCTGTTGAATGCTATTGTTATTATTGAAAACCTCATAATTATTTAATCAATTTCTTGATACTTCGTGTAAACCCTTTTTTCTTTATTCTTTTACCCTTACCAGAATATATCTTCCCTTACAGTAGCAGACACATATTTATTACCGCTAAGATATACATATTCATCCCCTCGTGTAATTAAGTCCCCGACTATATAATTGTTTCGAATTATTGTTTTATCACCAAATCCTTGACTATTTCCTGATATTTTGCACGAACCGATGAAAATATTATTTTCAAAAATATTATTCATGCAACTCCGTTCGCATTCATCAAAACGAACGGAAGCAACAACGACTTGACCTGGCCAAAGATTATAAACTAAGTTACGACGAACTGTACAATTATAGGCACCACCATCAAGATAAATCCCCCACAATTCACAACCCTCATAACCGATATTACGTACTATGTTATTCTCGATAATAACGCCATCTGTATGAGCAATCACATAAATTCCTCCTCCATCGGTTAATTGTTTATCTGCCTTCCCCCAGTTTTCCAAATTATCAACAAGATTATTTTTAATATACCCCGTCATTGTTGCCGCAGCGTATTCTCTTGAAATACCTGCATATATTCCTATATAGCTATAACCCTTTACAATATTGTTCTCGACCCTAAAATTATCGCCACCCACCTGTATCACACAACCTGCTTTATTAACAGTCCCCGTATTGTGTGTGTTATTATTGGCCACAACGACATTATCACATCCGACAAAAGTTATAGCATTGTTATTATATAAGTTTTCAAAGCTACAGTTCGTAACGGAGCATCCACTCGCTCTATTGGTTACTCCAAAGTCACAATGAACACCACTGCCACAGTTCTTGAAAATACAATTAGATATATATTTATTACCCCCTTGGATTTCAATCGGTATCATAGAACCGACAAACGTAATACCTTCTATTTTTAATTTCCTGTAAGTTTTAAGTGTTAATATATTATTTGAGCAGCACATTCTTGCAGTCGAGTAATTAGCAGGAACATGTAAAACATCGTTGCCATCGATGAAAATGCCACCGTCTTCAAAAGGGAAATTAAAAAAACTAACTTTCACTAATGAAGAAGATCGTATATCTAAAAGATTATAATTATATTCATTATCAATTTGTCCGTATAAATAATTGCCATCTGATTTTAGATTATATATATTCATCTGAACAAACCAGTGTCCAACCTTAAGCATTGCATTTTTTAAAGTGCCCTCGCTTTTATTTAGCAACGATGAATATTCTTGAGGAACTTTAATTCTTACGGCTCGAGTAGATTTATCTATACGTTGCAGGTCGGAAGCCTTAATATGCATATACTCTTTGCCATCCACCTTTGTAGCCCGTTCAATAGATTCAAAAGAATCATCCAGAAATATGTAATTTGCAGAACCATAACCTGTGATTTGTGCCGTCCAGTACCCCCCCCGTACTGTCGTCTCTTTCCTTTTATTAACCGTCTGTTGAAATCCTATCAAAACAGGTTTTCTGTTGCCGTACGGTTTAATCACTCCCCCCATGTTAACAATAGCACCATCTATATGGAACCAGTCACCATCAAGTAAAACGAGACCAACTTCTTTTTCTAAAGCCAAAACATCTTGTAATTCTTTGGAAGTACGAACAACTATTTGTGCATTCGCTGTACAAACGAGAAATAAAGGTAAAACAATAAAACCAAATGCTCTAATCATCCAATTTGGAATTAAATAATGAATACAGAATTATATTAGATCTTTGTTGCCATAATGGTCTTTAGAACTCCTATCTGGTAATATGGATTCCACTTGTCGTCTATCACCTTGTAACATGTTTTCCGCAAGGTTTCACGGTCGGCAACATTTGACAACCATTCTTTTATGGTCTTTGCCAAATCCTCTACGTCGTCTTGTTTATAGAAATTTCCTGTAACGCCAGGCTGTATCACCTCAAACTCGGGCCCCTGATGTGAGAAGTCATCGCCCGTTATTATAGGAGAGCCATAAGTCAGTGAGTGGATAGCGGTAAGACCAATATTCCCGGGTGACACGCACAAGTCACTATGGTTTATCAGCTGACTAATCTCATCCTCATCGTAACAGGCTCCATAGAGCCAAACTCTTTCATTGAGATTATTTTCAATTATCAAAGTGATCAAATCTTCTTTAGCCGGGCCATCGCCAATAAGGACGCAATTTACTTTCATTTCATACTTCTGTTCCAATATCTTCATCGCAGTGATGATAAGATCCAGTCTTTTACTATGAATCAGCCTACCGATAAAGAAGAGAACCGGATAATCATTCCCGAAATGATTTCTCATCAAATCCTCAGAAACAATACTTCTTCGCTTCAGCTCAGCATCATAATCAAGCGAATTATAAATACACGTCATCTTATTGGGGTTGATACCTTTCTCTATCATATAGTTGCGGGCGTAATTACCATATGGCATAATGTGATTAGGCAGTCTCCAGAATAATGCATTAATTATATTCTGAATCCATTTCCCGTCACGATACCACCCATGCGTCCAAAGAATTGTTTTTTTTCCGCTCAATCTTGACCAAATTAGTAGCCACCAAATAGATAGGCAATAAGGATCACCAATAGCAATATATTTTTTGTATTGCGGATTCATCACTGCAGTATGAGTCCCTTTGAGACGGTGGAACAAGCCAAACGTTGGTTTAAGAAATCCCTTGAAGCCTTTTAAAGCCTCATAATTTGCCGCCTTGATTTTACTACCGGGATTATCGCCGAAATAGAAATCACATCCCAACTCCTTATCCATCAACTGGTAAATCGGAGCTCTGTATATGGCATAATAATTAAATATACAACAAATGTCTGTTTTATTCTCCATTTGAAAAAATATTTCGATTATTTTTGTTACTTATCAATAGGCCTATCATCCCCCAGAAATATGACTCCCCCAAGTAACTTCCAGAGAAAAAGAGTTTTACAAACCCTACAACTGCAAACAATGCAAGTATATAATATATATCCAATTTTATATATTTTTTGAGTTTTATAAAAAGAATGCGCACAAGAAGTACAAGCAATATTGGCCCCAAAATAATGCCATAATCCACCAAAAATTCATAAATAACTGAATGACAATAACCTTGGTTCCCATGTTGAAAAAGTATGTATCTATCTCCCATAAGACCATATCCTAAAGGATTATCAGAAATTGCATTAGTCATCATCTTATAGATATTATCCCTACTATTTGACTCTTCAACCGTCCCGTCGTTTATCATCATCAGTGTTCGTGAGGTCGCTCCATGTTCATCCATAAAAGAAACAACACTATCCGAAAAAGAAGTGAAAGTATATGAAAGTGCAATAACAACAGCAGCTAGTACTGCGAAGAACCCCAATATCTTGCCTAATGACAGAGAATAACGCTTAATACACACCATCGCAATAAAAATAATTCCGCAAACAAAACATCCTCTTGATCCAACAATAAGAATCACCAAAAGACCAGCAATTGCAGCAACGGTATCCAACCACTTTCTATTTATCAACCCGTATGAAAATGATAAACAAGTTGCGGGCAACATATTATACGAAAAAGGCATGTACTGGACATCGAAATAATGACCGTTAATAATAACCGTCCAATAATAGTCAAAGATTGCAAGAGCAATAAGAATCATTGAAGGAACACGTACGAAGTCGAATAGGTGTGACAAACGGTTTCCTAGATAATTCGTCAATATCATCATAGGGAAAGCAATCAACGGGAGGTATAGCAATGTACTCGTCAAGGGGTTATAACTCTTATCAATAAAAGCCTCCCTAATTCCAGGATATATTAGATAACTTACAAACATTCCAGCAAGTACCAACCCAATCAATGCAATCACTTTACCACTTATACGTGAAAAGTATTTATATGAATATAAGCCGACGCCCGCCAGAAACACATAAGATACTGCACTGATTGAACCTCTTCCGAAATTCAACATATAAATCTCATTGATATAGTAATTATACGAAGGAATGAATATGCACAGAATTAGAGATATAAGTGCATACTTTTCTCGCTTCGTTAGGATATTATACGACAACTCCATTGTTGTAATTAAAAATGAGAACTATATAAAAATTGGCTCCTCTGGTACAGTAATAGTAGGATCTATTTTTACGATAAAACGGATAAAATGAAGATAAAGTTTAGGCATGGAATCTAATTTCCATATTTTCACATTGTTTTTCAATATAATTGTTTACGGCTACAATATCATCTAGGCCGTGTACAAAATAATAACCTTTATCTGGATTAATGTGTAGTAACTTACGCTTAGTTATTCTTATAGCGCCTTCCCAGTAGTACTTAAGTTTTATCCACAAACTACCCAGAAATAGAGACGCCTTTTTCTTTGAAAGCGCGTAAGCCAAGGATTTGAAATAGCCAAAATGTGCCACAAAATAAACATATAGCTTTTCAAATTCAACTTTTTCAATCAAATCTTCGTGGCACATGTTGCGGATAGATTCAATTGCACTCTCACAATAGATAGTAGGAGCCGTCCAAACTTTTGGTATTTTACTATACCAAATATCTTCTATATTATCGGGGAGAAAAGGCAGACTCTTAAAATCAGTTGTGCCTTGATGCTTCATCGCAACTGCACCACCACCAAGATGCTTACTAGCCCCACTATAACAAAAAGGAAACTGTATTGTAGCAAACTTATCTACGACGAAAGCCAACGCAACGCCATTCGCAATATCAGGTGAGGCTCCCGGAAAATAAGAGCCGCATTTTTCCCATACACAATCTAATGCGCTTCGTTTAACTATCCCGTGATAGAGTCGAGGTAATGTTCCATCTGTAGTGATTCCTTCAGACAATAATTTGTCTAATTCTTGTTTGGAATCTCTAATGACCATTTTGCATTCTAATTCTGACCACTTAATAGAACCCTTATAACGTTCTGAGACATGTGCATCTGGCCAAAAATAGTAATAGCCGCGGGGGTATACAGCTTCTATTTCACTCTCCCGCATCCATTTACAACAATCGATGATATATTTGGAAACGCCATCATCATCCCCAATAAAACAGACATATTCCCCAGAAGAATTACGGACAGCGAAGTCTGAGTTCTTATAAATAGGCAATGATTCTTTATGCCAATCATATACTATATAATCCCTCTTGCCATTTTTTTCAAAATACTCTAGAATCGTCGAATTATCCTCATTATTGTCTTGTATAACAAGCTCAATATCATTTGATTGAAAACTCTCTATTACCTCCATCAACTTAAACAGATAGGGATATCTGTTCTTCGTAGGGACTAGTATACTTAATAAATATCCCATTTTTATTTCTTTATTTTGTTTCTTATAAATTGAACAGCATCAATACCTAGTTTTCTCTTGGATACAATGTATGAATAATACGAAGCAATAACCACTAAAGATAGTGCTGCTACATATCTATAGACGCCGTCTTGTACGGAACCTATTATAGTAGCAATAATTGTAAACAACAATACAACCACTCCAATATTAACAAATTCCTTCGTGAAGTGGATACCATATAATCTCTGAACTACAGTTGTCATTATGACCATATGCAATACTCCTAGTAGACCATACGATATACCAAGACCTAAAATGCCAAAATAATTATAAAGAATAACACATAATACTAATTGTATGGCACGTACTATAACAGAGATTGCTATAAATACTCGTGAATTATTTTTGGCAATAAGAATCATATCAACCTGATTGGAGCAAATTGTTATTACGGTCCAAAAGATACCAAACCTTAAATAGTCTAAAGTCGGCATAAACTCTTCACTATACAGAATTGTAACAAATAAAGGCATAAGAGCAATAAATAGCACAATAAGGGGACAGCATAGAACTACACTCACCATTGATTGCTTATTCAATTCATTCTGTATCTCAGAATTATCGTGATTTACCGCAGCAATTCTTGGATAGTAATCAGTCATGAGCGCTGTAATAATCATCCCAAAATATGCACTTAAAATATTACTGCCAGCGCTAAAATACCCCACATCTGATAGTCCTCCTCGATTTCTTATGAACGCATTGATTGCAAAAGCGGTTATGGATTGTAAAAGTGTGACAAACATGAGAGCCACACCCATTTTGACCATTGGTCTAGATTCATATATTGTTTCCCTAATAGAAAGAGCTATATTTTCTACTGGAATTCTATTAACGAAGTATTGAGAGACTAATAAAGCTAATATTGATGCAATAAGTAATTCTGGAACGATACCTTCCTTCCCAAAGAAGTAGTAAAGTGGAATTGCTGTCACGAGTCCTACTACTGTACCAAGCATACTCGCATATGCAAGAGCTCTAAGATGTCGAACACCCTTTAGTAGAGCTTGTTTCCCTTCATTAATAATATTTAAGGCAACTACAAGTGCTAAAATGCAATAAGAAATGGTGTATGTTGTATCACCAAGGGTCCAGATGCTTAAGTAATGAGAAAGAATTAAAGTAACAAGACACCCCAAAAGACCCGTAAAGATTACGACCTTATTCGTAACCTTTATGATCTTTGATATCCTTTCATGATTACCAGAACCTTTTGCTTCTGCCACATCCCTAACTGCACTTTGATTGATTCCAAGACCTGCTCCAGTCTGAACCATTTGGATGGTCGAGCTGAATATACCCAATAACCCCATCCCTTCCGGTCCGATAAGTATTGCCACAAGTTTATTCTTGACTATTGCAATAACAGCCTTGAAAACCTGTACAAATCCGAAAAGGAAAGTCGTCTTGAAAATGTTGCCGTATGATGTACCGCCCTGTTTTTGTTCTTCCATTTGCAGAACCCTTAATGCAGATTACATCCACCACCCGCTGGGCAGTGCAATAAACTTATTATAAAACTCAGCAACGCCTTTCGGCATATCTTGCTTTCCAAATACTGAATAGTACGTATTTGGAAGATGAACAGCAGAACAAGCATAGCCTTGCTCCTTGAACATCTTCATATCTTCCTCTTTATTGCTTGACAGAATGCCACACACCCAATAATTGGGGTCTGTCCCCTCTCTTTGAATAAAGTTTATCAATGATGGCATATCAAACAGTCCGTTCTCCCACTGTTTAGCATTGGCAGCCTGTTTCTCAAGTAATTCATCAATATGTTCCATCTGGCAGCAACCAATATAACTATTCACGTCGCTTGGAGTGGCATTTACACTGGGGATAGCAATATCACAATCTTTGGATATCTCTCCGTTAGCATCACGGAAGATAGATCTATCGATACCAAGGTCACGAATAACAATGGCTTTCTTATATAGTTTCTCATCCTCAAAGACAATAGCACCACCTTCAATAGTGTTTGGCAGACGAACTGTCTGAAAGTTAAAGATTGAAATAGGTGTTCCTACATTACCAAGTCTCTTTCCCTTGTATTTCGCACCAAAAGCCTCGATACAGTCATCGATCACTATCATACCCTTTTCTTTGCCAATAGCGTTAATCTCATCCACATAACCAGGATAACCACAGAAATGGTAATTGATAATGACTTTTGTCTTGACTGTAATCTTACTTTTCACGCTATCAGGGTCAAGCACACCATATTTGGGATCAATGTCAGCCCATACAGTTTTCAAGCCATACTGTGCCATAGGCATAGTGGACTGAAGGCATGACATCGGAGTAGCAATCACCTCTTCTCCAGGCTCTAGTTCAAGGGTTCTGAACAAAACCTGCCATGCCAAGCCATACGTGTTAGTAAGGAGTACATGCTTAACACCTAAGTACTCTGCTAACCTTTTCTCAAACTCTCTTCCCCACTTTCCATACGCCAATGCACCAGAATGCAGGATATTATCCAGCTCTGGCAACTCTGGCATATAGGGCTTATATAATGGAATCATATACTATGTATATTTAAAATAAGCGGTCTTTATATTCTATCTTTTTTATCCCCTCGCAGTTATATGACATCGTGTAAACCCCATCATGTGGTGTAGTGAAAATTACACTTGACGGCTCAATTAAATTCCATCCATATTTTTTGTAAAACTGAACAAGCTCTTTTTTGCAGAATAATAATCCTTTATGATTATTATCGCTTAGCCATTTATTAACACTTTCCATTAACTGCTTCCCTAAACCCACGCCATGCTTTGCAGAGCAAACGCAACCTACTCCCTTAAACGGAGTATCAACTCCATTCACAAAAGCAGTAACGGGGGATAAGGTCATATAGGCCTTATCCTCTCCGTTTTCTTTTAAGAATACGTGTAAATCGTCTGGCTGCATATTGTTAATAATCCATTTCACCTGACTCTCCACAGAGTGCGGCCAGGCAACATTCTTCACCGCAACCGCTCTCAGAAGGTCACGGAAAAGGATGTCGTCATGTTTTATTATTTCTAATTCTGCCACTATTTAATGATTTTATGTACAACGGGCATTGCCAGTTTGTTCCATAGCACTGTAACCATATAAGTTGCTATCAAGGCAACAGTAACCATCAATACATCATTTTGAATGAAATGTTTTGCTGCATAACGAACTGGAAAATGGAAGCAATATAGTTCGTATGTCATTCCTCCTAACACTACCAGTGGTCCTGCAGACAAAATAGGATGCTTGAAACTAGTATCCGAACAATAGCGTAGCAGTCCAGCAGATAACAACGCAACGAAGAAATATGTATTTCCGGTTAATGGATTGTGCATATATCCTTTTGCTGTACTATACAATTGATATGATTCTCCAAAGCCACACTTGTGCAAGGAGGCATTATACAAAGTGAGCAAAACTATTCCAAGAAGTCCTATTGCTAACTCCATCCACATCACTTTCTTGTTCTCGCCTTTTTCCTGCATATTCAATGCGACGAGTCCACCTAATGCCCAGCTGTCTAACATCCCTACTGGTATCATATATGCTATGGATATGTTTTCTGGCACGTAGATTATGAAAAACGTTCTCCAAAAGATTCCTATCAACAGCGAAACAACAAAAGCTGTTTTAAGATTTTTTCTAGGAACAAGCCTTAATATTATCAACCAAAACAAGAATAGCCACACATCAAGGCTAATGTACCAAAAATGACCAAGGAAACAATCTAACGACCAACTTGCATTTTCAAACAAACATCTGAAGTTCTGAGCAGAGAATATATACCAAAATACATCTGTTTTCAGTATACCAGAATATAACAAATAAGCCACTGTAAAGAACAAGACTATTGTCATATATACGGGATACAGTCTCTTAATGCGATGTTGGAATGTATTCCCTATAGCTATTGTTTCATTCTTATGATTAAGATACTTGCGCGTCAGGAAGTATGATGCAATAACGAGGAACGCTTCTACCCCCCCCCATCCAATTGGGAGCCAACGACTTACACAATGAAAGACGAATACTCCAAGGAAGAGGAGGAATCTCAAGCCCTCGACGGCTGTGAGATTTCGGGTTGCCATTTTTACCAGCCTTTCTTGATTACTTCAACAATCTTTGCTCTTGTTTCTTCATTAACCCACCAGCCACAAGGAATGTGTACAAAATTGGCATACCACTCTTCCATTCCGGGTAGATCACGCTTAGACTCTTTGAAGATACTGTGGGTATCGCTACGGTGATGCAGCTGTGAAGCCATAATGCCATTAGCCTCCATCATCTTGCAGAAGTCATCGCGACGTTCTACCTTCATCGTATAGAGCCAATAGGAACACTCTGTATTGTTGTTGTAGCGTACCATCTGGATGCCAGGAACATTCTTCAATGCCTCATCATAATACTTGCCGTTAGCGATATAGGTACCAATCACTTCATCAAGATGCTTCATCTGGCAAAGACCAATGGTGGCATTCACATTGTTCATGGCGTACTTATAGCCAACCTCTGTAATATCGTTATCCAGACGGCTCTTATCTTTTGAAAGACCAAACCAGCGAAGCTTTCTTGCCCTATCCATCTGGCTTCCATCGCGCATTGCAAGGAAACCACCATCAACGGTGGTCATGTGTTTAATGGCCTGAAGTGAGAAAATTGTATATGCAGAATTGCAACCTGTCATCTTGCCATTGTATTTGCTGCCCATAGCATGAGCGGCATCCTCAATGATAGGAATATTATACTCTTTAGAAATCTTGGTGAACTCGTCCATATCGCAGACCATACCGGCATAGTGAACCATCACAATGGCTTTGGTCTTTTCCGTAATCAGGCTGCGAACACTCTTCGGGTCAAGCAGACCATTGGTAGGATCCACATCACCCCAAACCACCTTAGCACCAATCATTGCAATAGAAGTATTGGTAGGTTCAGCAGTCATCGGAGTGCTGATAATCTCATCACCGGGTTTTACACCTGCAAGGATGTAAGCAAGGTGTAGGGCATCAGTACCAGAGTGGAGGGAAATGATATTGTCATTCCCAATATATACTTTGAACCTATCCTCAAAATCAAAGACGGGTTGCCCTGTAGCTACATAGCCGCTATAGAGGATTTCCTCCAGAGCAGGCATCAATTCCTCACGGGGAGGGAAATATGGTTTAACGAGAGGTATCATATTCTATATTATTTAGCGTTCTTTTTTGCCAACTCTGCTTCATACTCTTTCAGCTGCTCCTGAACATAGTCAAGAGAAAGCAGCATCTTCTTCATGCCTTCCAGATCAAGACGGCGGGTGTTGTCAGAATTGTACTGGTCAAAATCAACACGGTGGCCAAAGTTATCAATATACTGGTCATAGTTCAGGTCACGCATATCAGCAGGCACACGGTAAAAGTCACCCATATCCTCTGCCTTGGCCATTTCCTCGCTGGTGCAAAGGGTCTCGTACATCTTCTCACCGTGACGGGCACCAATCACCTGAATCTCATTATCTGCATGGAAGATTTCCTTCACAGCCTGAGCCAGAATTTCAATGGTAGCAGCAGGTGCCTTCTGTACGAACAGGTCGCCCGGGTTAGCATGAGTGAAAGCAAAGATTACCAAATCAACAGCCTCATCCAATGACATCATAAAACGAGTCATCTCAGGTACGGTCACTGTCATAGGCTTACCAGTCTTAATCTGTTCAATAAACAGCGGAATGATAGAGCCACGACTGCACATCACATTACCATATCGAGTAGCACATATCACGGTACCGCTCTCGCGAGTACGAGGATCACGGCTCTTGTTGATGGCAAGCTTCTCCATCAATGCTTTGGTCATTCCCATCGTATTGATAGGATAAGCTGCCTTGTCAGTAGAAAGCACAACTACACGTGAAACTTTGTTGCGTACAGCTGCCTCCAGTACATTCTCAGAACCGAAGATGTTGGTACGGACAGCCTGCATAGGATAAAATTCACATGCAGGAACCTGCTTTAAAGCAGCTGCACTGAACACGTAATCCACTCCGTGCATAGCAGCATCTATGGCATCCAAATCACGTACATTACCAATAATGAAGTGCACCTTTGATGCCTCTTTTGGATGCTGTGCCTGCAGACGATGACGCATCTCGTCCTGCTTCTTTTCATCACGTGAGAAAATACGAATCTCCTTAATATCACTCGTAAGGAACCTACGAAGAACGGCATTGCCAAATGAACCCGTTCCGCCTGTAATCAGCAGGACTTTGTCTTTAAATACTGACATAATATATTGTGCTTTAATATTTTCATTTAAATATGCTCCTCAAATCCTCGGAAGTGTACATTCAGTTCATGGAGATGCTCAAGAAGAGTACCAAGAGGAGTGCCTGCGGTCATCTTTGCGAAGGCGTTAACATCCTTGGGGAAGCACTTACCACCATAACCGAACTTACCATCAGGACCTGGCACGTATGTGTGGGTGTCGTTGATATAGCCTGAAAGAAGCACACCAGTGTGTACTTTACGCCAGTCTGCACCCATCTGCTCGCAATACTCACGGCAAGCATTGAAGTACGTCACCTTATAGGCTCCAAACACATTGTGCATGTACTTTGTCAACTCTGCCTCCAGAGGGGTCATCACAGTAAACTTCTTGCCTACGAAAATCTTTGTGAGTAGTTCATGAGCACCAGTGAACACCATCGTCTGCTTCTTGAAGTCTTCAATATGGGTACTCAAGTCATCATTGTAACCCTTAGGAGGGTCACTGATGAAAAGTTTACACTCGGGGTTGTTGTGTTCCAACCAATCTTTGAGGGCCCCTCCTACGAAGCCACATCCGATAATTCCAACGTTAATCATATCTGTATATTATATTTTAAAACAAAAAATAAAACGACAAAGTATAATCTTATTCCCTTCTAAAAATATGTATGGGCCATATAATACCATTTTGATATTAAATGATGCCATCTTCACTCTCCTGAAGAATTCGATATAATTCTTCATCAACCCTTACCGATGATTTATTTTTAATTAATTCTTTAGCTCTTCCGCTAAATTCTTCTTTCTCTTTTCCAGAAAGGTTGTATATAAAACAAATCCCGTTAGCAATATCCTCATAATCACGGTATTTCGCAATATACCCAGTCTTTTTATGTTCGACTAATGCAACAGCTGTTCCTATATTAAATGAGATAACAGGAACGCCCAGAGCAACAGCGTAATTAACCATTATAGGGCCACTATCAGCCAAAGAAGACGATATAAAGCAATCGGAAGCACAAAAAGCTTTAAATAAATCGTTTCTACTTAACCAACCTGTATAAACAACATTAATGTTGTTATTAATTGATATCTGATTTGTAGAATTACCCACACAAATCAGCGTTACATTATTTATTTTATCGCTGACCAAATTAATAGCATCAATCGCATATTTTATACCTTTTCTTTTATCTGACAAAGAGGCGGCACCTATCATTACAACAAATGAATCTTTTGGTATTTTAAGGAACATCCTAGATTCCACACGTGAGTAAAAATGTACATCTGGATTTAACACCCAATTAACATACGCTATAGGGGCTCCTAACAAATCCGATTCTTTCGCCATTTGTAAATCTGCGGGTGGTGCAATAATAATCTTTTTTAACGGAGTAAAATTGTTTTTTTTCTCTGCATATTGTATCGACGCTATCTTCTTTCCTGTTTTAAGAGCCGGGCATAATTTACAACCACTGCGGTGATTATTACAGTCTGTCGGAAAATGGCAGCCCCCTGTTATATATTGCTGGTCAACAAAAACCAAGGACACCATGCACTTATAGAAATCCGCTAACTCTTTAATAACCGACGATGATATTCTACCATCAGTCCAATAGAATAAAATAATATCTGGACGAAACGGACCTATTTTCTCATTAAATATCTTCAATGGCAAACGTTCCGCCTCAAAATCATAAAACCTATATCCTGCATTGGTATAATCAATTATCGGGAAATGCCCATATTTAAAAAAACTCTTAACGGCTCGCAATAAATGCCGTAATGCACGTGAAAAAGCATTAAGTCTTAAAGGGGAACGTTTGATACAGTACTGTCTGTCCTCAGATGAAGGATATACAACGACAAGTTTTTTTTCAAATAACTCGTCTGAAAAAGATGAATATGCATAATAAGCATGACCATATAACTTATTATCATTGTATCCTATGAATAATGCCTTATATTTTTTTGACATAATGGACTAAGTATAATGTCGCTCCAAAGTCGAAATCTCTATTTGAGGGAAAACTCTGTCTACAACTTTCTTTATATTACATAATATATAACCAGAAAACCATTCTGCAATTAATATTAAGATTTTCTAATTCTTATTCTTTTTTATTAAGTTTCTAAATTCTTCTACATAAGATTCTTGTCGAGAAATAATTTTGTAGTTCATGTTCCTCAAATAATCATCTTTAATACAAGACAAAAAATGAAAGACAGATTTTTTGAAGGCATCATCAGCAGGAAGATTACGTGTTTCAAATTCCTGATTTTTCTTAATTAAATAATTAGGTACAAACCCTTCAGGTGCTGTCAAAATTCGATTAGACGTAATCGTTCCTTTACTACCCCATATTTCTACTTCGCACTTGTAATCGTTATCCATACCAAAGGCCAATTGTGCAGTAACGCCCTCATCATTTACCATAGTACAGGAACCAAACATTTCAACCTCAAAATCATCAATGTTATTCACTTGTGCTGTTACCACTTTTGCAGTATCACCAAGCAAATAATTGGCATACTTCATGGTGTAACCACCGGCATCCAGTAATGCTCCACCTCCTAAAGCCTTATTATAACGGAAATCGTTCTTGGCCCTTAACGGGAATCCAAAACTAATACGATATAGGCGAACATCACCAATCTCACCACTTTTCACTACATCATCAAGTGCTTTCAACTGGTCATGGAATATAAACATATAATTCTCATGAAGAGCAAGACCCTTCTTGGAGGCAATATCTATTAGTGAATCTGTATCTGCCAAACTTGTCGTTGATGGCTTCTCCACAAACACATGTTTTCCATTCTCTAAAGCCAGTTTAGCCCATTTATAATGAAGTGCTGGAGGCAAAGGAAGATATATAGCATCGACATCCTTCGATTCTATCAATGTTTTATATCCTGGATATACCTTACCTCCATAAGCATCAATAAAAGTCTGAGCCTTTGCACATTCTCTTTCCTGTTGTTCCTTAATAGATTCTGATGATATTTTACTTATATCCCCAAACCATTCTTCGGGGCTTGCATATCCAATACCAGCGAATACTATTTCATTTTCAGCCTTCTTTAATGCTGGCATAAACCTACGGAAAGCTATTTCCGAAGGACATATAATTCCGATTCTAATCATAATCAATAAAAGCTAATAGCAGAAAGAAGACTTCTTGCCGCAATATTCAGATAATTATTATAAGTTACAAAACTGAGCATCTGATTGAGCGTCAACCAGCAATAGTTTTCATCAATATCAATAGGGAACTCATCACCGACCTCAACAATAATATTAAGGTTCTGTTCCTGGAAGAAACGGCCACCTTCTTCACTTTGGTAACTGCTATACCAAATCTTATCCTTGGGGGCATTCAAAACGGTCTCAAGGTATGGAATCGTATATTCATTTTCACCTTTGCGATAGTTACCTGTCAGACACTGTACGGTTGGTGCCATTTCAACGACATCGAAGTTTCCTGATTCTAGCTTTGCCTGAACCAAGAAGTGATATATTCCATTGATTTTTTTTACAATGAATCCCATCAATCCTTCCTGGGCAGAACGTACCATAGGCTGATCCCAAGAAACAACCTCACGGTTTCCGATTTCTACACGTACACCCATCACATCAAAGTACTTATTAGCCTCATGATGAATGGTGTTACCGTCATATATCCAATGCTGCATATTAGATATACCAATAGGCGAAACGGAAAGTTCATATTTAAACTTCAAGGCCGTTATCCACTGGATGATATCCTGTAATTCGTGCAGATGGTTATCAGCACTTAGAACAGAGTAAAGGAAGGAATCCGGCTTAGATGAATGTGCACCAGCCATTCTCTTCACCCTATCCATCAATTTCAATGAATGCTCTGAATAACTACCAAATTTGATACAGGAAATAACGGTACGGCTATCCATATTTACCACATTAGGATAGCGAAGCAGTTCCTTAATCTGGCCAAGTGATACCCACAAGAAGTTTGGCTTTACTTCCAACTCTTCATTCTCATCAACCTCTACAATGATATTGCGGTTTCTTTTATGAAGGAAACGTGCACCCTGTTCAGATTGCAATTGGTCCACAAGAACTGTCACATCCTTTTCACCATTGAAGTACTCCAGATAGGTAGGTGACTTACCTCCATGGACTCTCGTATAGTTACTTCGGGTGGCCTGAAGCGTTGGAGAAAGCTGCACCACATTCAGATTTCCGGGTTCTATCTTAGCTTGCATCAGGAAGTGCAGCACGCCATTGAACTTCTTGACAATAAAACCAAGAAATCCTATTTCCGGCTGATTGATGATAGGCTGATCCCATTGAGACACATCTCGATAATTGGTCTCAATGTGAATACCGTCTATACTGAAAAACTTACCAGAATCATGACGGATTCTATCATCTCTGTATGACCACCCTTTCAGTTCGCTGATAGGTATCTGTTTAATGTTAGATACAACCTCTTCATTCTGCTGCTTCATCCAAGCCAAAATTTCCTCAGTGGGTTTAAAATTGCCATGGCTTAATGCAGATACTAAGAAATCTAACTGAGCGTCTTCAACGTTTCTTGTTCTCATAAACTAAATATCTTTTGAGAAATCTTCAAGCCGCTTGTAAGTCATCCCACCAAGCAAGGCCTGAATCTTTGTATCATCAAAAAAAGTGTGGTCACTCTCTATCCTCAAATCTCTTTCTGGCCAGGACACGCTAACCACATTTGTCCCAAGCTTTTTGGCCACTGTTTCTGCAGCCTGCCTGAGTGAAAGAGTTTCACCACCAACATTGTAGATTTGACCGTTGCTTTCCTTCTTTATGGCACCTTCTACTATCTGATAACAGAGGTCTTCCATGTGAGTAAAGGTTCGCTTAATGGTTCCTCCCCCATATAGTGTTATATCGTTTCCTGCTTTTGCCTGTTTAATAAAAAAACCAACGGTTCCAAAGGAATAATCGGACGATAACAAGTTCCCATAAGGAATGCAAATACGGAACACCGTGTACGGAATGTCAAAACTTTCGTGATACGCTTGTAAGTAACCCTCACAGGCTAACTTATTTGCCGCATAAATAGTCTTAGATTCTTTTTCATCTTCTTCCTTAAGAGGTTTGTCATACCCTTTGTAAACAAGTCTTGTAGAAGGGAATATTACCTTAGGCCTATATTCAGACCTTCTGATTGCGTCAAGTAAATTAAGTAGAGCCAACTCATTGATGTTTATATATTTCTCGTAAGCTTCAAAACCAGCATAAGTTCCTGTCAGACCGGCAAACATAAAGATGTAATCAACATCTAAATTGATTGTCTCAACAGCTTCTCTATCCGTCAAATCCACACAATGGTAATTAGGTAGTTCTGCACATGGAACCACATCATAACAATCAATGGATGCGCAACCTTTATTACGCAGGTAATAGACTAGGTGCTTTCCAATAAAACCGTTTGCACCTATTACCGACACCTTTTTGTCTTTAACCATCATCAACGCCACAATCTAAAACATGTTGCGGAAAGAGTCAGAATCAATCTCTTCTTTCTTCTCGTCAATTACCCTCAATAAGTATTGTCCGTATTGATTCTTAAGCATAGGTTTAGCTAGTTCACGCATACGATCTTCAGAGATCCAGCCTCTACGATATGCAATACCTTCAAGACATGCTATTTTCAGCCCCTGGCGCTTCTCAATTGTTTCAACAAATGAAGAAGCCTCAGATAAGGAATCATGTGTACCGGTATCTAACCAAGCAAAACCACGGCCAAAGACCTGAACCTTCAATTCCCCATCCTTCAAGAATTCTTGATTGACTGTAGTAATCTCTAGTTCTCCCCTTGCGCTAGGTTTGATATGCTTTGCTACATCTACCACCTTGTTTGGATAGAAATACAAGCCCACTACAGCATAGTTTGATTTTGGATTAGTAGGCTTTTCCTCTATACTTAAGCAGTTGCCTTCTTTATCAAACTCAGCAACTCCGTATCGCTCCGGATCACTTACCCAATAGCCAAATACTGTTGCCTTTTTATTCTCTTCAGCGTCCCTTACTGCATTTGTAAGAAGTCTTGTAAAACCACTGCCATAGAAAATATTATCACCAAGAACTAAACAAGCAGAATCATTACCTATGAACTTTTCTCCAATAATGAAGGCCTGAGCCAAACCATCAGGACTAGGCTGCTCTGCATACTCAAAGTGTACTCCATAGTCAGAACCATCACCAAGAAGGCGCTTAAAACCTGGAAGGTCGTAAGGGGTAGAGATAATGAGTATATCTCTAACTCCCGCCAGCATCAAGGCACTGATAGGATAATAAACCATTGGTTTGTCATAAATAGGGAGCAATTGCTTGCTAACACCCTTGGTAATTGGATAAAGTCTGGTACCGGAACCACCGGCAAGTACAATTCCTTTCATATATTATTGATTTTGTTATTTCTCATTTGGCAGTTAGGCTGTGTGGATGTCCCTGCTGCCCCATCACGGCTCCGGTTGCGCGTAAGACCGGAAGCCGTTTATAATTATATTAAAAAATTCTTTCCATCATTTGCCATTTCTCATCGCTCCGTGCATCTGCCTTGCAGCCCTGGAACTGACTAACGTAAGCCTCCCATTCTGCTTGTCTGGGAAGGGTTGCCAAACGAGCCATATCACGCTCCCAATCAAATTCATCCACAGTGTCGCAAATCATAAAAAGCTGGCGTCCGTGACGGTAAATCTGCATATCAAGGATGCCAACTTCACGTTGGCCTTGGATAATCTCTGGCCACACGTGCTTGTGAGCTTCGCAATATTTCTCAATCATCTCCGGATTATCTACCAGAGTCAGGGTTTGGCAGTATCGTTTCACTTTGTAAAGTTTAAAGGTTAATGGTTAACGGTTAAAGAATGCTTGCGCAAACACATAATCGCATACATCATAACTACTACAAAGCAGCCAAAGGGCACTAAATACGAAACATTGATACTTCCCGTGGCATCGCTTACCATCCCTTGAATAGGAGTAATCAGTGCACCGCCCAAAATGGCCATAATCAGTCCACTGGCTCCAATCTTCACATCCCCCTTTTCGTTATCGTTTTCGTTCAAACTTCCAAGCGCAATACCATAGATGGTGGGGAACATCAGACTCATAAAGGCACTGATAAGCACCAAGGCAATCACAGCCACCCATCCGCCAGCCAGCACTACCACCAGCGCACAAACGGCACTCAACACACTGCCTGCCGCCAACAGTCTCACGGGAGCCACATACTTCATTAACCAGGTATATACAAACCTCGAAGCGCAGAATCCGATAATGGAAATCAGATACAGTGTAGCGGCTTGCGTCTCAACATATCCCAGTTCTTTCATCACCAGCCTGATGGTAAAGCTCCATACACCAATCTGTGCGCCCACATAAAAGAACTGAGCTACTACACCCCAGGCGTAACGCTTGTTCTTCGCTAAACGCTTGAACGTCGCGGCTATTGGCTGTTGGCTATTGGCTATTGGTTTCCCTTCCGGCATACGGGCAAACAGCATTACCACCATAATGGCCAGCAGTACAACGCCAAGGCCCGCATACGTCCCGCTTACTGAATAGAGCGAGATGTCCTGCAGGATGAAGTACTTGCTCACCAGGATTCCAAGGATGGAACCTATGGGGTTGAAACTCTGTGCAATGTTGAGTCGCCTTGTGGCGGTTTCAGGGCTTCCCATACTCATAATGTAGGGATTGGCCGTGGTCTCCAGCACGGAGCAGCCTGACGCCATAATATAGATGGCTACCAGATAAAAGGCATAGCTGGCGGTACTGGCAGCTGGCAGGAAGAGTATGGCTCCTGCCGCATAAAGTAGCAATCCCAGTACGACTCCTTTCTTATAGCTGTACTTGCGTATGAACAGTGCCGCAGGCAGGGCCACACAGAAGTAAGCACCATAGAAAGCCATCTGAATGAAGCTGGTCTGCGTGTCGCTCATCTGCATTATCTTCTTGAATGCAGCCAGCAACGTATCCGTCATATTGTTGGCCAGGCCCCAAAGGGCAAACAGGCTCGTAACAAGTATGAACGGCAGCAGATATTTCTTCTCAATGACTTTCATTATCAAGAATTTGAGAATTCGAGAATTATCTACATCCCCGGACGGTGAATCGTGAGGCGGATGGCCTCAGGATTAGCCTGCACAAACGCTTCCGCATCCTCCACCACACAAGCCAAGTATCCACCGCCACCGGCACCAGGCATCTTCCAGGCTAATACCTTATCCCTGTAAGCATCAATATAGCTCTGCACACAGCCCTGAATCATAGCAGGGAACATGGCGGTCTGGGCATTAAAACTGTCCTTATAAGCACGGGCAAAGGTGGTGAGGTCTTTCTGCATAATGGCCTGCCAGCAAACATCTGCAGCCTTGGCCAAGGCTTTCACCTTAGCCTCGGTGATATCCTTCCCCTCTACCACGGAGCATCCGGGTTTGCGGGGGTCCATAGGAATCATCACCAGATGCTCCTCCAACCAAAGGAGGATGTCCTCGTCATAGCAGGTCTCTATCTTCTCGGGCCAGAAGCGGTTGTTGTAATAGTGACGGCAGAGGCCGGGGATACAGATGCCAATGCTATCCTGTGCACCGGAGATAATGCCATCGCTCCGTTCAGGGTCGTTCTCAAAGCAGAACACCAGCTTGGCCAGGGTCTCAGGGTCCATATTGGGCAGTTGGTACGGCCAAATTTTACGGATCATATTGCGGGTGCTGGTGGAGAGGCCGCAACGCTCACGCACCTCAAAGGTGGGCTCCAGACTGATGGTGATGGCCCAACCGGGGGCGTACTGCGAGACATAGGGCTGGTCAATCCACGTACCTGCCAAATCCAGGCGGGTGGGTATCTGGCTCTCAGTCTTCTTGAGGTCGGTACTGCTGCGGGCAGTGAGTCCCTCGTGGGGGTCACGCTGCAACTCAATGTACTCAATGCCCCGCTCCCGGCAGCATTGGCGTTTCTCATCACTGCCACCGTCGCTGTTGACCACAAACACGTCGGGTTTGACAATGTCCAGCGTGGGCACAAAGTCCATCACCCCACTGCCAGCATTGATATAGGCATCCTTGACATAGCGGATGCTCTTGACCATAAACAGGCGCTCCTGCTCGGAATAGATGGTCTTACGGTGCTTGTAGCCCAGGTAGGTCTTGTCGGAACCTATACCCACGTACAGGTCGCCATACTGTGCCGCCTGACGGAAAAACTCCACGTGACCGGAGTGAAGGAGGTCGTAGCAACCGGATACAAAAACTTTGGCTCTTGGCTTTTGGCTATTGGCTTCTTTTTCCATTACATAATTGGGGGGCTTGGGGTTATTGGCGGCCAACGGCTAACGGCCAACAGCCAATGTTAGTCTTGCAAAGACTTTTTATACCAATCAAACAGTTTCTGGACGCCATCCTCTATCTCTACCTTGTGCGTCCAACCCAGCGAGTGCAGCTTGCTCACGTCAATGAGCTTGCGCATAGTGCCATCGGGCTTGCTGGCATCAAAGGCTACTTCGCCCTCAAAGCCTACGGCCTTGACAACAAGCTGGGAGAGTTCACGGATGGTGAGTTCCTTGCCGGTGCCCACATTGATGTGGCAGTTGCGGATTTCGCCCAGGCTGGGGATATAGCCGCCACGACCGGTACTGTGGTTGCGGTCCACTACTCCGTCAGCAGCTACACCATAGTGCACGCTGGAGTATTTCTCTATACCAATGATGTCACTGAAGTCCACATTCAAAAGCACATGCACACTAGCATCTGCCATATCCTCGCTCCACAGGAACTCGCGGAGGGGTGTGCCAGTACCCCAGAGGGTCACCTTATTCTCTTCTATGCCGTACCAGGCCAGGATCTTGCGGATGAGTGCCTCATCGCTATTGCCATCTATCACATAGCGCACCTGCTCTCCATTCTCTTTCATGTTGGCACCCACGGGACGGATGGTCAGGTCGCGACGGATCTTCTGCCAATCACCCTCGTGCAGCAGCTTAGCCAAGTATATCTTACGCATCATAGCGGGCATCACGTGACTGTTCTCCAAGTGGAAGTTGTCGTTGGGACCATACAGGTTGGTGGGCATCACGGCAATGTAGTTGGTGCCGTACTGCAGATTGTAGCTCTCGCACATCTTCAGACCTGCTATCTTAGCAATGGCATACTCCTCGTTGGTGTATTCCAGCGAACTGGTCAGCAGGCAGTCCTCCTTCATAGGCTGAGGTGCGTTCTTGGGATAGATGCACGTCGAGCCCAGGAACAACAACTTTTTCACCCCGTGGGCGTAGGACTCACTGATGACATTGCACTGAATCTTCATGTTCATCATGATGAAGTCTGCCCTATAGAGCATATTGGCCATGATGCCGCCCACAAAGGCAGCGGCCAGCACCACCGCATCCGGCTGTTCTTCATCAAAGAACTTCTTGACAGCATACTGGTCGGTCAAGTCCAGCTCCTTGTGGCTGCGACCTACC
The DNA here is from genome assembly GCA_902776365.1 of uncultured Bacteroidota bacterium. GTDB lineage: Bacteria > Bacteroidota > Bacteroidia > Bacteroidales > P3 > Colimorpha. The sequence continues at coordinate 97,066 of CACYPU010000003.1, forward strand.
AGATTGGTGTAACCACGATGCAACAGGTTGTTCCAAATGGCAGAACCAACCAAGCCGTTGTGGCCTGCTACGTAGATTTTAGAATTCTTATCAAGTGCCATTACTTTACAATACCTTTCTCCAAGTATTCAGCTAAGTTGGTTCTCACTTTGGCGGCAGCTCCTTCGGCAGCCACCTTGGCAATGTCGTGCTCCACCATCAGCTTGACAAGCTGCTCGAAGCTGGTCTTGGCGGGATTCCAGCCCAGACGGGCCTTGGCCTTGGTGGGGTCGCCCCAGAGGTTGACAACATCCGTCGGTCTGTAGAAATCCTCGCTTACGGCCACAACTGTCTTACCAATAAGCTTCTCGGGGCCTTTCACAACAATACCCTTCTCATCAATGCCTTTGCCTTCAAACTTCAGCTCAATACCTGCATGTTTGAATGCCAGTTCCGTGAACTCGCGTACTGAATGCTGAACGCCTGTTGCAATCACAAAGTCTTCAGGTTTATCATTCTGGAGAATCAACCACATGCACTCTACATAGTCCTTGGCATAGCCCCAGTCGCGGAGGCTGTCCATATTGCCCAGGTAGAGGCAGTCTTGCAGGCCCTGGCTGATGCGGGCGGCAGCAAGGGTGATCTTACGGGTGACGAAGGTCTCGCCACGGCGCTCGCTCTCGTGGTTGAAGAGGATGCCGCTGCAGCAGAACATATTGTAGGCCTCACGGTACTCCTTGACAATCCAGAAGCCGTAGAGCTTGGCCACGGCATAGGGGCTGTAGGGATGGAAGGGGGTGTTCTCGTTCTGGGGAACCTCCTCTACCTTGCCATAGAGCTCGGAGGTGCTGGCCTGATAGATGCGGCAGGTCTTCTCCAAGTGGCAGGCGCGCACGGCCTCGAGCACGCGGAGCACGCCGGTGGCATCTACGTCGGCGGTGAACTCGGGCGAGTCGAAGCTCACCTGCACGTGGCTCTGGGCGGCCAGGTTGTAGATCTCGTCGGGCCGCACCTTGTTGATAATCTGGATGAGGGACATAGAATCGCCCATATGTCCGAAATGCAGATGGAAGTGGGGAGTGCCTTCGAGATGTGCAATGCGCTCACGATAATCCGAGGAATTACGACGGATCATACCGTGTACGTCATAACCTTTCTCCAGCAGGAATTCTGCCAGATACGAGCCGTCCTGGCCCGTTATGCCTGTAATTAATGCTTTTTTCATATAAATAAATGTTCAAGAGGTTCAAGGGGTTTAAGGCGCTTTGCGCATTGTTCAAGAGGTTCTAGGGGGCACAGCCGTGACCAAAGGTCAGGCAGACCGTTTACAGTTTACCGTTAATTCACTTCGTTCATTCACGTTGCTTCGGCTCGGCAGAGCAAACGAGTTTGCTCTGCTCTCGCTTTGCGCAACGGTTACAGTTTACGGTTTACGGATTCAATTGAAAATTGAAAGTTGAAAGCTATTTTTCAGTTAAAAGTGAAAAATTAAAAATTAAAAGTTGCTCTTATTTTTTTGAACACGAATGACACGAATCGTACGGATTTTTACGCTAATTCATCATACAATAGCTTAATCTTCGCATCAATAATCGCTTTCTTACGGCTTTCTATAGTTTCTCGAAGTTCATTTAACACGTGAAATAAGCCCTCATCATAATTATCTTCATAATCAACGGAATATGATGCAAAGTTTTCTGTGGTGTCATAAAGTTTGATAGAATAGTGATAATTCTCTACCATACTATCATAACCATACTCAAAGACAACACCTCCTTTTTTTAGAATCAGACGGTATGACCCAGTTCCCATCTCCTCCCAAAAACATTCGCCTTCTTTTGTTTTCTCAACGAGACGGCTAAAAAAGGATTGTTCCATTGCGTTTGTCATATTATTTCAATTTTTGTTCTACTAACTTTAGATTTTCTAACAAAACATCCAGATTTCGATTCATCGACTGTACCTGTTTCGCTGATGGTTTATCGTGCTTATAATTACGTAAGATTCCCAAATCTAATGATATTTGGGTAACACATTTATAGAAATCATCTCTGGCATTTCCCTTCACAATGGGATGCGACGTGATTCCAGACAATGACATATGTAGATTAGATAATTTATAGGTTGCTTTTTCCCACTCTTCAGACTGCAGATTGTCGTGTATTGAACTAATTAATTGTATTATTTCCACCACAACAACCAAAGTAAGCGTATTCTCTATCCTCGTTCTCGTAGCATTCTCTACTGCCTTAACTTTTGTCCCCACAGAAAGCAATTGCCAAATTGTCAACCCAAAGCCAACAATGGTTACAACAAATCCCCAAAAAGTTATCTGGTTGACATAATTGGATAAGAATGCTTCCATAAACAAGATGGTTATTCAAAATTTTCAGGAGTCACTTTATCAAAATGAAGAATGTATGGAGTGTCTCCATCCTGATTCCAAACTGTGACATCGCTTTCAAATCCCCAATAGAAATTATAGTAGGTAACCTTCTCTTTGCCATAGTTCGCATCAAAAACACTATTGTCGCCTTTCTTCGTATAAAGACGGACAATATTGCCTTTTGTAACATCTATGCTAGGAAATACATAAATATGACGATGCACATTGGAGATTACCCCATTGTCATCATAGGAATTGTCAACGACCATATAACCCTTTAGGTTGCAGTCTTCTAACACGCGAATTAATAGCCGTTCTTTCTCCTCACCGGCATTTCTAATATTAATAACTTTTAATTTCACAAATAATAATTAATTCATTGTATTAATTTCAATATATCCGTGGATTAATCCAACTTTTTTTATCAATTTTACATTACTATTCGCTATTACTATTCATAATATACATTTATTTTCTGAAGTTATTTTTTACGCTCATAACCACTAACATCAATATTTGGGTTATCTCCATAATGAGTCTCCCTAGTTAGCCGCACTTTAATGAACTCTCCCAAACCCGGATAGGGAGCATTGGATATCTCTTCGTCACGATACACAAGATTGGGAGTTGAAAACTTTTTGTCTATCTGTAATAGTCCAAGTTCTTTTTTGTACTCAGGATATTGCTCACGAATCTTGCCAATAATAAGATTGCAAAGTCGTGCCAGTTCGAACAACATATCGGACACTAACCATACATGTTGAGTATATGCCTCAAGGTCAACTTGGTTATCTGAATATGCCCGCGTATATCTATAAAACCTGTCGACACAATATCCACGTTCACCATATTGAACAGCATGTTGCATAAAGACATAATTGAAATCACTGACGAGCAGGCCGAGATTATGCATCAAAGAATCCCACAGAGAATATTCATTGTGTTTGGGACGGCTTTTAATGTAGTCCACCACCAATTCAAGATTGTCGAGGATATCTTTCTTTAAAACCGTATCACCAGCTATGGCACATGGATAAGCCCAACTTTGGAAATGATTAATGTCGAGTAACTCAAATATATGCTCAAAATCAGACATGTAAAGCGACTCGAATAAATCGACATCGTTTTTCGGCACTGTGGCATATGTAAGTGTTTTTACCTCACTAACAAATCGACCACGAGCGTTTTCCCACTTGTTTTGGTCAATCGCATTGGAGTGGAAGAATTCTATGAGGTCGTCCTTAAAATCGTTTAGATGACCGTTGAGTATATCTGCATCATCATTCAAATCAATACATATCTTCTCTTTGTTGATTACACCATGCAGATGGTCTAGTTTACAATCATTTGTCATGAAAGAGCTAAACTTGGTGCCTAAAGCCCATGATGCACCCATTTCATTCAAGCAAATTGCACTCTGATAATAGCGGGGCGAATGTATTATCACCATGTAAACCTCGTATTGGTCGAATTGGCGTTTTAATTCTTCTAAAATATCCCTTGACAGCCTAATTCCATACCCAGGAATAGAACTGCAGAATATCTTGTCGCCATCGGCTCCCAATATAAAGTTAATTAAATTGACCAATGCATCGGCATAGGGTTTGTCTTCTTTTTTGTGACTGATGAAGACTTTGGGCGTCTTCTTTGCTGGAGATGGGGCGATAACGGGGTTCGCCAGATGTAATTTCAGAGTTTCAGCCTCGATGATAGCACTGAGGGCATTACGCCCGCTGTTGACTTCTTTATATAAGTCATCTTTTGCATCGAAAAACATGCGTTGGTCGACGATGGTATGCTCGAATGTCCTGTAATGATCGCTCTCAGCTCCAAAACAGGTTGCCAGTACAGTCTTGGTCGCATACTGCCAGCGGTTGATATCTTCCTCAAGCTGCGAAACGGTAATCTTATCGTAGCAATGGATGCCATCGGCAGACCTGAAATCTCCATAAACCGGGCGTGTCGGTTTGGAATTGAGACATGCAAGGCGCTTTAGAATTGGTGACACGCCGTCAATCTGCTGTTGTATGGCTTCTGTGCTGGTCATTTTAATTTGTTATCTTATGCTTGGCAAGTGTCATGTCCTGCTTTAGAGGGATCTATTGAGCCTCAGGCTGCGCGTAAAGGCCTGTAGGCTCTGTGCCGCAATTTGGTGTTAACTTGTTAATTGTTAATTGTTCAATGTTTGGCAGATGATGTGATTCTTTCCTCTCACATTTCCCTGCTTATGCTTTGTATATTACTTTGGCCAATAAGCAGAGCCAGCAACTCGGCAACAATGCTTAAAAAGCTCTTTGTCTAACAAGTATATTAGTTCATTAATGAATTCGATGTGCGCTTTCACGTCATCGAACGTAACTGCGCCTGCGCCAGCATGAGCTATAGACTCCCTTACGCTCAAAAATGAATCAAGTTGAACTTTATAGTCCTTATGCTTCAATAAGGATAGTACTCCAAATATATTTGAAATTCCTAAGCGGTTATACAGTGTTGTTATATTCTTCGTGCTTGGATATTTCTTATTACTCCATATATTCTTAGCAAGCCAACTCATATCAAATGGCTCAGTATCATCAACATATTTCTTCAACACACTCTTGTTCTTCACCAACTTTTCAATAATGTCCTTTTCACTGTCACGATCATATAGAAAATTCTTATAATGGTGCTCTGTGTTATGGAGAAATCCCAACATCCTTGCGTTTACAGGGATCTTATTCATATTAACTCCTGAAGAACGAAGCTTGTAGAACCAATCTTCAATAAACGTCTTATAATACTCTTCAATTGAAGAACATAATAGAACTACAAGTGATTTATAAATCAAGTCTTTATGATTATAAGTCAATATTGCTGCCGGTATTGCATTAGTTGATTTCGCAAGTGAAAGCAACTGCCCTGAGAAACCATCATAAACTATTCTAGCGTTACTCTTTGAATAACTCATCGCTGTAGCACTGATGTAATAAAGTCCTTATACGCATTAATCCTTCCTGTGACAGAATTCTTATCAGTTGTTCCCGATGATATGTACTTAACGAAAGGTTCGGTAGTTATAAAACCATAGTTAAGTTCTTCAAAATTCTCTCGTCTCAATTTATCTATTTGTTCCTGAATTATGTTCAACTCCGCAAATGCGACCATTTGAGCATCAAAAAGGGCCGCATTGAATTTCGGACTCTTGCGTGCTTGGTCAAATGTCCTAAAAGACTTATTACCCAATACTTCATTCACTATATTTAGGGCAGAAATGAACTTTGATTCCAACATTAATAGTTCTGCATCTGCAAGATTCTTATTTTGTTCACAGTATTTATTAAGAAAATCCGCAAGGGGTTTTGAATAATCTTGCCACCCAGAAGAAAAAGCAAAAAAACGAAGAATAAGTTCATCTGCTTTCATGCGTTTATCATTTTCAGTCATTGTTAGCTTTTTAAACACCAAGTTGCTCGACATAGCTTCTATCTTCTTCATAAGAGTTCCCATATAAAGACCATGCCGTAATTCGTGAGCACTCAATTTTACTGACCCTGTATTCAAACGTTCGAATACATCAAACTTGATCTGTGGATGAGTATCTTTAAGAATACAAATACACCGTAATGTTCTATTTAGAATATGACGCTGAAATCTAGGATCCAAATCAGAATAAAATAATCCTTCAAGTTCAGGATAAGCGGAAAGTCCTTTCAGGTCAAATTCATCGTTCAAAAACAACTTGATACTGTTCACCCTCTGATTTCCATCTATTACAGAAAGAGTCTCATCATTGTTTTGACTCAAATAAATCACCGGGATTGGGCAATTGATAATTAATGACTCAATAAGCCGAGAAGCTTGAGTCTTATTCCATACGTACCCACGCTGAAACTTTGGGATAGAAATATGTCCTTGCTTCAAATACTCTACCAAAGTAGAAACTGTAAAGTCATAAGTCTCTGTCCTCAACCGACGCTCAGCAGGCGGTATATTGAGTATATCAACATCCTCCACCTTGGTATCTGGAAAGAGTTTGTCTGCCAATGATGTAGATTTATTATAACCCATACTCCTCTATTCTTATTGTTAATCCTACCTTGTTTCAATTAAATTCTTTTGCGTTTCGCGCTTGTGCGGCCACAAGCCGCTCTAAAAGTCTCACAGCCGGATTGACGCGCCAGCGACCATTGGGCTGTACCGCTTTCCTTAGCGGAAGGCTCTAATGGCTGCTTGCAGACATTTGTGCCTGGAGCGGTTGCTCATCGGCCACTGTTAGTTTCAAGTTCCATAGGGCTATCGCCCGTTTCAAGATTCAAGATTCATGATTCATGTTCCAAGTCTCTCTCGCTCATCGGCCATTTATGGTGAGCCCGTCGAACCATCGACCTTACCACTATCTTATCACTATCTTACCACTATCTTCCTTCGACAAGCTCAGGATAAATCCTTCTTCTTTGATAGTTGTTTTAACGTTTCTATATCACCACGTATGAGGGCTTCTTTCTTGGCTCTGCTCCATCCGTGGAGCTGTTGCTCTCTCATTCGTGCCTCATGTTGAGCTTCGTTCGTCGGTTGACTGTCGTCTTCCTCCTCCTTGCAAGGCATAGATTAAACAAGCTTATCTCTGCTCTTGCTTCGATCGTCGGTTCGTTCTCGTATTGACCGTGTCGAGCCAGCTCACGCTCGTGGGTAATCAAGCGAACTTATTATTGCTCTCGCTTACCCGCAATGTTAACTGTTACCTTGTTAATTGTCAAATGTCAAAAGCGCGGATTTCCCTCTCATCTCCGTGGGATCTCCGTTAGATTTTGCTTGGGTCTCGAACACGAATCGCATATCTTAATGGCTTAGAAACATTTCCCAAAGACAAGCGAATGAAATAACGACCCGTCGTCAATCAGGAGCCAGCAACCTGCGCGTAAAGTGCTGTGGTCTAGGGCCGCAATAGGGGGAGGGGTCTGATGTCTGCGGTTCCTATTTCCTTCGCTCGGTCTTTCTACGCTCTAGGTCCGCTCTAACTCCGGTCTAAATCCGCTCGAAATCCGCTCCGCTCGATGACATGCATCCTGCTTGTTGATCTTGTAAATTCTCCGCATGGCTGCGCTCGCGGAGAGCTAGGTCACACAGACAGCACAGATATCATAGATTTCTCTACGTTGCTACGCTTGCAGAGGGGCTGACGTGGTCTTTATTGGCCTGCTCGCTGCGCTCACGGAAGCTGCGGAAGTCGGCTTGTTACCATTTGTTGCTATTCGCTACTATTTGTGAAAACACGTTTACTTTTTAGGGGGTAACACTATTTGGCCTTATATTATTATCGAAACGTTTCAGTCAACCTCGAGGACGATAACGTGTATAAACAATTTTATTAACTTTTTAAATTTTAAAGTATTATGGGTACATTTAGTTCAGTAATCGAATTCACCGGTCGTACCGGTAACCTCGTCGGCGCCAAGGGGCAGGACGGCAAAGTCATCATCCGAAAACACCAGCCTCATGTAAGGAATGCCAACAGCGAGGAGCAGATGGCCGTGCGCGCCAAAATGGCGCTGGCAGGATCACTATCCAAACTCATTAAGGCAGACATCATCTACGGCATGACGGGCAACGGCAACCGTGGCCGTCGTCAGCGGTGGATGCATGAAATCATGAAGCGTATGACCACGACATCGGCCAACGGAACCATCCAAGCCGTTCTGGCGCCCAGTGATCTCATTCTCTCTGAAGGAGGCTTCTCCGCAGGTGTCACCATCGGAGCCGTGACCATAGCCGATGGTAGCATCAAGACCTCCGCCACGTTCCCAGACAGTATCGACCGTGTGGTATTCGTGGCTCTCTATGCCGACAGCCGCAGCGGTGGGTTCCTGGCTGCGCAGTCAACGGTAATCTCAGAGAGTGGCGAGGTGACAATCCCCATTCCTGACGATGAGTTCCACGTGGTGAACCTCTACGCCATCCCCATCAAAATCAGCAGTCAGTTCAGTGGCGTAAACTACACGAGTGAGGTGGCTGCGCTGGGAGAGGAGGCATCGTCGTACTCGTCGGAGGCGAAGTCGTACAATGCCGGGCGTTATGAGTGGATGCGGTCGGAGTATGTGGGGTCGTATTCGGCGTAGGTTTTTCGATGGGCCAGTCGCGTTATTGCGGCTGGCCTTGTTATGGATAGAATTAAGAGTGAAGAATGAAGAATGTGTGAAATGTCCCTGGTATAAACTCTCTTTTTGACATCATCCAAGACTGAATCGTAGCGGTTATTCGCTTCCATTTGATTATCTTTCAAGGTGCTGACTCGCTGCGTCAACTTTGATTCATAGGTGCTCGCGACTTTCAGTTCATGACCTCATGATTCAGTCTCTTTTAAATATGTCGCGGGTGTAGACCAATAAAGGTTAAAGGTTAACGGTTAAAGGTTTTTTCGCTAGATTTAATTTTTCACTAAGGTGCTCAAGGCCGTGACCGGAGGTCAGGCAGAAAGACATTAATCTCTCTTAAATATATCTCTTGTATACACTTTTTCTTGGACATCGTCCAAACAGGAGTCGTACCTATTTGCTATAATCGCCTGCGACATTTCTTTGAATTTCTTCAAGTCATTGACTACGAGGCTTCCGAAGAAGGTGGAGCCGTCCTCGAGGGTGGGCTGACTTCGTCCGCAATTGGCTACGTCATGGCATAATCTGAAAGCAAGCTTTCCGCTTCTGCTCATTTGACTTGCACAATTGGTCATAAATAATGACAATAGATATTAGCTAATCTCTGCGAAAGATGTCTCTTGTATACACTTTATCGATTACATCGTCGAGGCAGGAGTCATAGCGATTTGCTATGATGGCCTGACTTTGACGTTTAAAGTCGTCAAAGTCATTGACAATTCTACTTCCGAAAAAAGTAGCTCCATCTTCTAGAGTAGGCTCGAAAATAATAATCTGGGCGCCTTTGGCTTTGATGCGCTTCATCACGCCTTGGATGGCAGATTGGCGGAAGTTGTCGCTGTTGGACTTCATCGTTAACCTGTACACGCCTATCGTCGGCACAGGTAATGAGTTAATGTGTGAATGCGTTAATGCGTTAGTGCCTGGCTTGTACTCGTTATTCTCGGTGTAAGCGTAGTAGCCAGCCATCTTGAGGACTTGGTCGGCAATAAAGTCCTTGCGGGTGCGGTTGCTCTCGACGATGGCGGACATCATATTCTGCGGAACGTCTTCGTAGTTGGCCAGCAGCTGCTTGGTGTCCTTGGGGAGGCAGTAACCACCGTAGCCGAACGACGGGTTATTATAGTGGGTGCCAATGCGAGGATCGAGGCAGACGCCATCGATGATGGACCTCGTGTCAATACCTTTCATCTCGGCATAGGTATCGAGCTCATTGAAGAAACTGACACGCAATGCTAGGTAGGTGTTGGCGAAAAGTTTCACAGCCTCAGCCTCGGTAGAACCCATGAACAAACAAGGGATACCCTTACTTGATTGTGTTAATTCGTTAATGTGTGACTGTGTGAGTGAATCTTTGGAGGGACCGAGGGCTCCTTGGACTATCAGTTCGGCGAAACGGTGGGCACGTTCCTCGAGATGAGCGTCACTCTGGTCATAGCCAACAATGATGCGACTGGGATATAGATTGTCGTAGAGGGCTTTGCTCTCGCGTAAGAACTCTGGTGCAAAGATGATGTTCTTGGCGTTGAATTTCTCGCGAACCGATGCAGTGTAACCCACCGGAATGGTACTTTTTATAACCATCGTAGCCTGTGGGTTAACTTGTAACACCTTGGTAATTACATCCTCTACGGCAGAGGTATCAAAGTAATTCTTGACAGAATCGTAGTTGGTGGGAGCAGCGATGACCACAAATTCGGCGCCGGCATAGCCCTGTTGCCAGTCAGTGGTAGCTGTGAGTTGCAGAGGCTTGTTGGCTAGGTAGTCCTCGATATAGTCATCCTGTATGGGCGAGCGTCGAGCATTCACCATATCCACGCGGCTCTGGACCACGTCGACTGCGGTGACCTCGTTGTGCTGCGCCAAGAGGGTGGCAATACTGAGACCGACATAGCCGGTACCTGCAACAGAAATTTTCATTGGTAAAGGTTAACGGTTAAAGGTTAACGGTTAAAGGTTTGTTTACATAATAGCACGGCTAAAGCACCCTCAGTCACATGTACTTTGGCGCTTTAGGAGGCTTCGCAAACCGCCTTTGCACTTTGTACCTTGGAGAGGTGACATAGCACTGCTATTGAATTGCAAAAATACAATTTGTTTTTAAAATAACCAAATTTATTTTAAATATAATATTCTATATAGATGTTGATAACTGCATTAAAATAGCATATATCAGACGTTTACGATTTCATTTATTCTTTCATTTTTCGTCTGACAAGGAGAGGTCCGAGGACCCATTTCGCCACATTGGCGGCTTTGAAATGTGAAAACCCCTTAGTCTTTGGCAGGTACGGGCTTCTTGATGAGCATGGAGAGGAGTACGCTGAAGACTAGGATGCCGAGGATGACGGCGAGAGATGCCAAGGTGGGGATATGCCAGTCGAAGAACTCGCCGCCAATCATCTTGATGCCGATGAAGGTGAGCAGCACACCGAGGCCGTAGTGGAGCATCCAGAAGCGGTCGGCCACATCGCTCAAAAGGAAGAAGAGCGAGCGCAATCCCATGATAGCGAAGATATTGGAGGTATAGACAATGACCGGATTCTTGGTCACCGAGAAGACGGCCGGAATGGAGTCGACGGCGAAGATGATGTCGGAGAATTCGATGACCAGCAACACGAGGAAAAGCGGCGTTATCAGCCATTTGCCATTTTCGCGGATGAAGAAGTCGTGGCCGTGGCTTTTGGAGCTCACTGGGAAGTGCTTGGAGGCGAATTTCACTATTGGATGGTTTGCCGTGTCTATCTGCTCGTCGCCCTTGTCGAGGAACATCTTCACGCCGCTGTAAATCAGTATCACACCAAAGACGGCCAACAGCCAAGCGAACTGGCTGATGAGGCCGGCAAGGACAAAGATGAAGATAAACCTGAGCACGATAGCTCCGAAGATGCCCCAGAAGAGCACCCTATGATAGTACTCCTTCTTGATGCCGAAGGAGACGAAAATCATTATCATCACGAAGATATTGTCTATCGAGAGGCTCTCCTCGAGGAAATAGCCTGCAAGGAACTCCTCGACCATCTCGCCACGATAGGCAGCGAGGTCGGTCGCCGAGTCATCAGGCGGCATCATCCAGTCGCCGAAGAAGTAGACCAGCACAGCGAAAGCCATAGCCAGGCCGACCCAGATAGCGGTCCACAAGGATGCCTCCTTCACGCTCACCACCTTATCCTTCTTATGGAACACAAAAAGGTCGAGCATCAGCATGACGACCACGAAGACCATGAAGATTCCAAAAAACAATCCGTTCATATACAATAATAAAAGCGTTAACGCGTTAATTTGTTAATGTGTTAGTAAACGAAGTAAATGGTAAAATATTGCGAGCTGTTTGCAACTTTTTTCAAGATAGGCACCTTCACCATCGGCGGAGGGTATGCGATGATACCGCTCATCCAGCGCGAGGTGGTGGAGCGGCGGCGGTGGCTTAGCGAGGAGGAGATGCTGGATGCCATCGCCCTGTCGCAAACCATGCCGGGCATCCTGGCGGCGAACATCGCGGCCCTGGTGGGGCAGCGGCTGCGTGGCACCCGCGGAGCGTTGCTAGCGGTGCTGGGCAACATACTGATGCCCATCGTCTTCATACTGCTCATCGCATTGTTTTTCCGTCAGTTCAAAGACAACCCCACGGTGGAGGCCATCTTCATGGGCATCCGTCCGGCGGTGGTGGCGCTGATAGTGGCGCCGGTGTTCAACCTGGCACGCAAGGCCGGGGTGACGCTGAAGACCGTGTGGATACCCGTGGTGGCGGCAGGGCTGATATGGGCGCTGGGCGTGAGCCCCGTGCTCGTCATCCTCGCCGCACTATTGCTCGGCTGGCTCTACTCTAAGATAAAAAAACTACCCACTACCCACTAACAACTACCCACTATAATGATACTATTGGAATTATTCTGCACCTTCCTGATTATCGGGCTTTTCACATTCGGTGGGGGGTACTCGATGATTGCGCTGATACAGGACGAGGTGGTGACGCATCACGGATGGCTCACCGGGCAGGAGTTCGCCGACATCCTCGCCATCAGCCAAATCACCCCGGGACCCGTGGGCATCAACACCGCCACCTATGCCGGCTACTCGGCCGTCCTCGCCGAGGGCTATCCCGAATGGATGGCTGTGGCGGGAGCGGTAGTGGCCTCGCTGGCGGTACTCATCCTGCCCCTGACGCTCATCCTCGTCGTAGGACGCTGGCTGCTGAAGCACAAAGACCAGGCACCGTTCGACATCATATTCAAAGTACTGCGACTCACCGTCATAGGCCTCATCGCCGCCGCAGCCCTCTCGCTCATGCCCACGGCCTTCTCTCCCACCCCTACGGGAACCGTCACCCTTTTCAATTTCCCATTTTCCATTTTCAACTTGCTTATCTTCGCCGCCGTGTTCCTCCTCTCTCTCCGAAGGAGGGTCTCCCCTATCCTACTCATCGTGCTATCGGGGGCGGCAGGGCTTGTGCTCTACGGCTTGTAAACTACCAGTCAGGTAGTGCATTTGTCCGTTACTTGTCCGATAGTTGTACGATACTTGTACGATGATTTATCGTACAAGTATCGTACAACTATCGGACAACAATCGTACAACGGATTGATTTGATGGTAAGTAGATATGGCCTGAAACAGGATAAGAAAAAGCCCGCCGTGAGGGGCGGGCTTGGCCTATTGACGGGGGCCGAAATATGAATGCGTTAATGCGTTAATGTGTTAATGTGTTAATGCGTTAATGCGTTAATGTGTTAATGCGTTAATGCGTTAATGTGTTAATGCGTTAATGTGTTAATGCGTTAATGTGTTAATGCGTTAATGTGTTAATGTGTTAGTGCGTTAATGCGTTAGTGCGTTAGTGCGTTAATGTGTTAATGCGTTAATGTGTTAATGCGTTAATGTGTTAATGCGTTAATGTGTTAATGCGTTAATGTGTTAATGTGTTAACGCGTTAATGCTTAAGTCATTTCTTCAGCCACTGGTCGAACCAGTCGATGAAATTGCGGTGCCAGAGGAGGCTGTTCTGGGGGCGAAGGACCCAGTGGGTCTCATCGGGGAAGTAGAGGTAGCGGCTGGGGATGCGGCGCAGCTGGGCGGCGTTGTAGGCGGCCATACCCTGCGAGGCCACGATGCGGAAGTCGAACTCGCTGTGGATGACACAGATGGGGGTGTTCCATTCACCGACGAAGAGGTGGGGCGAGTTAGAGAAACCTTTCTTGATTTTGGGGTTCTTGTCGCGCTCCCAGTAGGGTCCGCCAATCTCCCAGTTTTCGAACCACATCTCCTCGGTCTCGAGGTACTGCTGCTCGAAGTTGAACATGCCGTTGTGGGCGAGGAAGGCCTTGAAGCGGCGGCCCTCGTTGTAGCCCTTGACGTCGTGGTTGTGTCCGGCAAGCCAGTAGACGCTGTAGCCGCCGAAAGAGGCGCCACAGGCGCCGATGCGCTCACGGTCAATCTGCTTGATGTTGTCGGCAGCCCAGTCGGTGGCGCTCATGTAGTCCTGCATGCAGAGTCCACCGTAGTCGCCACTGATTTCCTCGAGCCATTCCTGGCCGAAGCCGGGGACACCGCGACGGTTGGGGGCGATGACGAAGTAGCCGGCGCCGGACATCACCTCGAAGTTCCAGCGGGTGCTCCAGAACTGGCTGACGATGCTCTGGGGACCGCCCTCGCAGAAGAGGAGTGCGGGATAGGTCTTGGTGGAGTCGTAGTCGTAGGGATAGATGAGCCAGGTGAGCATATCCTTGCCGTCGACGGTCTTAATCCAGTGGGGTTCCACCTTGCCCATGCGTACCTGATTGAGGGTCTCGTCGTTGAAGGTGGAGAGTTTCTTGCCCTCGGACTGGTTTTCGTTGAGGTTATAGGTATAGAGGGTGGCGGGATACTGCATGGAGACCTGCGAGGCCACGATGGTGTTGCCGTTGAGCTGGAAGCTGTTGATGTCGTGCTGGCCTTCGGTGAGCTGACGGAGGGATTTGTTCTCGCGGTTAAAAGCGAAGACTTCGAGGGTGCCGCGGAACATGATGACTGCGACGAGTTCCTTGTCGTCATTGGTCCAGCAGATGTTGCTGACGCCATAGTCGAAATCCTCGGTGAGGTCGGACTTCTCCTTGGTGACGAGGTCCATGACGATAAGGCGCTGCTTGTCGGCCTCGTAGCCGTCGCGTTCCATGCTCTCCCAGGCGATGTATTTGCCGTCGTGGGAGAAGACGGGGTTCTGGTCGTAGCCCATCATACCCTCGGAGATATTGCTGGTCTCGCCGGTGGCGATGTCATAGAGGTAGATGTCGCTGTTGGTGGAGACGGCGTAGTCGTAACCGGTCTTCTTGCGGCAGGTATAGGCGATGGTCTTGCTGTCGGGGCTGTAGTTGTACTGCTCGGTGCCGCCCCAAGGACGCATGGGGCTCTCATAGGGCTCGCCGTCGAGGATGTCGACAGCCTTGTCCATCTGGGCCTTGCTGCCGTCGAAGGGGACATAGTAGATATGGGGGATTTCGTCCACCCAGTTGTCCCAGTGGCGATACATGAGGTCCTCGTTGATGCGGCCGGTGGTCTTGTCGAGTCCGGCGAAGAGTTTCTCTATGTGCTCGGGACGCTTGACGGGGATGGTGCTGATATAGACCAGCGACTTGCCGTCGGGGGCCAGCTTGAAGCCTTCAAAGCCATTGCTGCACTCGGCCACGACGCTCTCGCTGCCCGACTTGATGTTCATGGCGACGATGGTGGTATCGCGGCAGAAAAGGATGTTGTCGTTGTCCTTCCAGGCGGGGTTGAACTCGGAGGAGGCGGTGGTGGTGAGGCGCTGGGCTTCGCCACCGGCCACGGGCATCACATAGAGTTCGGTGTTGTTCTTGTTCTGCTCCATGTCGGTGTAGCGGAGAGTGTAGAGCACCTGGCTACCGTCGGGGCTGACCGCATATTCGCTCATGACGCCGAGGCTCCACATCACCTCGGGAGTGAAGCGTCCGTCGACGACGGGAACATCAGGCTTGCCAATCACCTGGTCTTCGGCCTCTTTAGTGCCACAGGAAGCCACCAGCAGCGATGCTGCCAGGAACAGTGAAGAGTGGAAAGCGAAAAGTGAAAAATTCTTTTTCATAAAGTACATGTTTATTTATTGTTCTCTTGTTCGAGTTTCTTCATCTCGCGGAAGCTCATGGGCGAGCGGACGTCGATGCCGTAGAAATTGAAGCCTTCGGCACCGGGCTCGACAATGTCGATAGCCTCGACATCGGGAGGCAGGGCCTCGAAGGTGAGGGAGTAGACGAGCATATCATAGCCGCCGCGGTTGTGGGCGAAGGGTGTGTATTCGGGATAGAGCGTGATGCCCTCGGTGGCCTGCAGGTGGTAGTGCTTGTCGGTGGCGAGGTCGCAGATGTAGACGTCGCGGTTGATAGAGAGGCCCTTGTCGTAGAGGGGGCGGTGGGCCGGAGTGCGGTCGCAGTAGGAGAAGTAGACGACGGTCTTGTCGCGCTCAATCTCTATCTTTTCGATGCTGACGACCTTGGCAAAGGGCGAGCGGCTCTTGACGAAGGGGAAGTCGAAAGAGCGTGGCACACGGGGTTTTACAACATAGGTAGGCTCGGGGATACGCTCGGCGGCCTCGGCCTTGTCGCTGACGCGCTCGAAGGCGGAGTTGACGGCGTAGCACTTCATGGAGGGGTTGAAGTAGAAGACGATGCCTCCCTGTGGGCAGCCTTCCTCATGAGTGTGGGCGTTGCGCACGGTGTGGCGGCTGAGGAGGACAGCGGCACGGGTACCCTCGAGGGAGACGGCGTTGTAGGCTATGCGGGTGCCGCCCTCGTTGTCGCGCGCCGAGGCGTCGGGATAGCCGAAGTCGCTGACGACGTCGTAGTACGACTTGCCCATATAGATTTGCTCGAGGTCGGGGTCGGCCGAGACGAAACGGCCGCTACCGCAACCCGACAATAGCAGCATTGCCGCCACAATGATAATGTTGTGTATCTTCATCGTAGTTCATTTATCTATCGCAGGTTCAATGACATAAACAAATCACAATGCCATGAACATGCGATTATTTTATTTGCAAAGATACAAAAAAAAGTAAAAAGTAAAAATAAAAATTACACTGGCAGAGTTATGCGTCGGCGATGATGTCGAGGAGGGGTTTGATGGCATTGGAGGTGATATAGGGAAGCAGCTCTTCAGAACGGCGTTTCAGTTGCTCCGGACCAAACTCGATATCCATCACGCCGTCGACAGCCTTGCGCAAAGCCTCCGCATCGTCGGCGATGGTGCAGAGGTTGTCGAGAGCCGTACCCACCATCATGTTGCTATTGACAATACAGTGGCGCCCAGCAAACAAGGCATAGAGGAGCTTGAGCTTCAAGCCTGTAGGCTGGCCTGTGATTAGCACATTCACCTGTGCGTCAGCGATAAGCCTGGCCATAGTGGCGTCATCCGGAGAATCGACCACGGTCACATTTGCGCAACGTTCGGCAACGGCGCACAGGCGTGGTGTGGGGGTATGGCCGGCCACCACCAATCGGTGTCGGAGGCCACAGAACACGTTCTGTATGAGGTTGATGGCAGCCATTTCGTTTTCCGGCACGGAGAGGTTGCCATGATATAGCGCATAGTCGCCACGCCCCAACTGCGACACGACCTCGCCATACGGATGACCGCAGGGCACCACATGGACGTTGCGGCATCCCATGGCCTGCAGGCTGTCGCGGTCGGCCTCCGACACTGCCAGCACGGCATCGGCCTTGGCAATCAGAGGTTCGTAACGGCGCAGTTTTTTGGATTCCAACGTGAGGTAGGCCTTTCGGAAGAGGTTGTGCTCGGCGACGGCGAGCATGGAATAGTAGTCGGTCTCGATATTATGGGCGCGGACGATGACACAACGGTCACGGAATAATTCCTTGTCTTCGAGCAGCGAACAGCAGTGGACGCCCTCCAAGAGTATTGGTAGCCGGTCGGCAAGCAGTTTGCAGCGAAGCTCGGCATTGTCACGCGAGGTGACTATGAACGGACGACGTGAGAGATGGCGCAACGGCGACATGTCGCGACGATAATAGGAGACGCTCTCGCACAGAGACTCCAGCTGCGGCGCCACCGGACGGCCGTAGGAGAAGCAATGCAGATGGACGGCGATATCGGCATCATGCAGGGCCTTGAGCCGATAGTACATATCTATCACGCCTCCGTAGTCGGCCGGCCACGGCACATTGAAAGCCACCATATGCATCTCGCGTGCCATCAGTTTGAAAGTTTAGAGTTAAGAATTAAAATAATTAAAAGTCAAGGGTTAGGTTGTCGTAGGCTAGGTGGACGCCGGAGGGGAGTTCGGCTTCCACCTCGGCATGTCTACCCAGTTCATGGCTAATATGCGTAAGGTAGGCTTGCTCGGGCTTGAGCCGTGCAATGATGTCCAAGGCTTCGGGGAGGCAAAAGTGCGAGAAGTGCTTCTCTTTACGCAGTGCGTTAATAACCAACACCTTCAATCCCTTCAGCTTTTCCAGTTCGCTGTCGGGAATGTAGTTGGCGTCGGTAATATAGGCGAAGTTCTGGATGCGGAAACCCAGGATGGGGAGGTCCTTGTGCATGACGTGGATGGGAACGACCTCAGGTTGAGAATGATGAATGGAGAATGGGGAGTTATCCACTTGATGGAGCTCGGCCTCTGGAAGTCCGGGGTACTGGTGGTGTTCGAAGATATATTTATAGTCGCGCAGGAGCGCCGTCTGGGCTTCGGCATTGAGGTAGATATCCATCTTGCTGTGCTGCACGTAGTTGAACGAGCGAATGTCGTCGATGCCCCCCACATGGTCACGGTGGGCGTGGGTGATGAGGATGGCATCAAGGTGGTCGACACGGTGGCGCAGCATCTGCTGACGGAAGTCGGGACCGATGTCGAAGAGGATGTTAGTGGGTAGTTGGTAGTTGGTAGAGGATAGTTGGAGGAGAGCGGAGGTACGAAGACGAGTGTCCCGCTCGTCAGACGAGCGGCACACATTGCAATGGCAGGCGATGACCGGCACACCCTGCGACGTTCCCGTACCCAGAAAGGTCAGTTTCACTGTTCTTTATGCGTCAGCTTGAATCCGACACCATGCACGTTGACGATTTCCACCGTCGGGTCGGCCTTGAGGTATTTGCGCAGTTTGGTGATATAGACATCCATGCTTCGGGCGGCGAAATAGCTGTCGTCCTTCCAGATTTTCTGGAGGGTGGTGTTGCGGTCGACAAGTTGGTTGAAATTCACCGCAAAGATGCGAAGGAGGTCGCATTCTTTGGCCGTCAGGCGCTGCACATCGTCGCCGATGGTGAGGGTCTGGTGGATATAGTCGAAGGTGAAGCCGCCAATCTTGAAGACATTCTTGTCGGGACGGTCCTCGTTGAAGCTGCGGCGCATGGTGGCATTGAGACGTGCCAAGAGTTCCTCCATGGAGAAGGGCTTGGTGATATAGTCGTCGGCACCCACCTCGAAGCCTTTGAGCTTGTCTTCCTCGAGATTCTTGGCTGTGAGGAAGATAATGGGGATTTTCTTGTCCACTTTTCGTATTTCCTTGGCCACGGCAAAGCCGTCTTTCTGTGGCATCATGACATCAAGGATGCAAGCATCGACATCCTCGGCGTCGAACTGCGCGGTGGCATCGTCGCCGTCTTTAGCCCATACGACGGTATAGCCCTTCTGGGTGAGATAGGCTTTGAGGATGGTTCCCAGGTTGGGATCGTCTTCAGCGACCAAAAGTTTAATTCCAAGATTCATAATACAAACGGTTTATGCTTTTTTTTTCAACAATTAAGGTGTTTTACTACCCATTTAGTACCCTAATAACTGAGAAAATTGCATTTTATTGTATTTTAAGTTAAATTTTTTATGTTAATTTGGAAAAGTGGTGTGCATGACAGAGATGTAGGCATGACGTAAATCGTTGGCACTGAGGTATCCACACTGGTGGGCGAGGCACGTCAGATCGTCGGGCTCATCGAGGTGGTAGAGCGACTTCTGCTCGTTGAGCAGACGGACGGCATGCTCGATGCGGAGGGAGTCGATATAGTCGGCAAAGGAGGTTCCCAGTTGCTTGTGGACTGCGTCGATGATATCGTCCTCGGAGACACGGAAATGGTCGGCAAGGAGGAAGACCGAGAGGTCGGGGTTGAGGTAGGCCTTGGTGTCTTCGATGTATTCGGACAACTGGCGGCCGAGGAGCGTCAGGTCGCGCCGCGAACGCGGGGCCAGGCGCTGCCGACTCACGTTGAGTGTCTCGACGCCGACAGGGGTGCGGAAAGCGCAGTAGCCGATGAAGAACATGACCACCGCCTGCATGGCGGCGCCGAGGGCTGTACCCAAAACGGGTCGCGGAGCGTTGAAGGGATACATGACGTAGCTGAAGACCACGAAGAAGCAGTTGAGGGCCACGAAGAGGTAGGTGCCCAGCAGGTCGGCGCGGTGGACGCGGTTGGCGGAATAGTATTCGTCGAGCAGACGGCTGAAACGGTTGATGCGAATGATGCTGTAGACACCGACGAAGGTCGCCTCTATAATAATAAGGAACCAGTAGAGATAGAAGTGAACGGCGACGATAAGGTTATAGCGCCAACTGTTCTCAAAGAAGATGTGGGCGTGGCCTTCGCTGCCACGATGTATCCACAGGCGGTACATGTCGGCACCACCAATGATTACCGATGCCGCCATGAGGGCCACCACCACCACCGCCGGTATGATGAGCACATTAAGTCGCGACAGCAGGGGACGTTTCTCGCCAACGTCGGTCAAATCGGAGACAGCTGACTGGATGAGCGGCGGAGTGAACATGGAAAGTATCATGAACAGGATTACAAGCAGATACTCACCCTTGAGGAAACTATTGAAGAAGGTACTGTAAATGATGACTGACAGCCCCATCGTCAACAATGCAGCCATAATGAGCCACTGTGCACCAAGCACACGACGCTTGAAAAAGAGCGTCACAAAAGGCCAATAGAGCGCCGAGAGGCCCATGAGGAAATATATCAATGCTATCGGTGTCATGATTCGAAGTTTTTATTACGTATATATTCAGCAAGATAACGGGCATCGTATTTCATGCGGTATGCCAAAAGGCCAGTTAGAAACTGCACCACCGCCAGCAGCGTCACACTAACGATGAGCCAGTATTTATAGTATGGCGGTCTGAAATAGCATGCATAGTATATCAATCCGGCTAGCGGAATGAATATCCAAACGATAGTATTGAGGTCCCGCATATTGAAGAACGGCAGGTTCATATCCTCGGCATAATAGCTGTTGTACCGTTGTTGGAAGCGGCGAATTTTCCGCGTGGCAATAAGTACCAGTATGAACGAATAAACGATGAGTACTACAGGGAAGACCCCATATTTCCATATCGTCATGAAATTCCATGCCGGGTCTTCTTTATTCCAAGAGATGCCATTCTCACGGTAAAAAAGGCACATCTCCTCGTAGCGTCGGGGTCCCAGCCAGAACACCGCGACGGTGAGACCTATGATAAACAGAAGCGGAATCAAAAAAACGCGTCTCTGCTCGAGGGTGGCGCCACGGGCCTCGGTATGGGCACAAATGCCGATATAGAACATCGGACCACAAACCACGGCCAGCACCTCCCATGTATAGGTATAAATGAAGATATGCTCTTCCTGTCCCCGGAAAAAGACACCGAAGACTGTCATGGCGACAGCCTCTATAAAAAGCATCAGGCTCAATATCACCTGCGACCTTGTGGGGCGACGACGCCCCATCACGATGATCAGCGCCCACACTGCCGAAACAAACGCCGGCAAGTATAAGATGTAACTCCACTTCATAACTTTCTGTCGTTTTCTATAAATTTGACTAATTCATTAACTGCGTCCTTTTGGTCGATGTCGCGCTTGACCACCTCCTTGCCTTTGTAGAGTGTAATCTTGCCGTGACCGGAGCCGACATAGCCGTAGTCGGCGTCGGCCATCTCGCCGGGGCCGTTGACGATGCAGCCCATCACGCCTATCTTCACGCCCACCAGGTGCTTGGTCTTCTCCTTAATCTCCTTCAGGGCGCGCTGGATGTCGTACTGCGTGCGGCCGCAGGAGGGGCAAGCGATGTACTCGGGCTGCGTGATGCGGGCGCCGACGGCCTGCAGAATGTCGTAGGCGATGGGCATCTCGCGCTCGGGATCTTCGGTGAGACTGACGCGTACGGTGTCGCCGATGCCGTCGAGCAACAGGGCTCCAATGCCGGCGGCGCTCTTGAGGCGGCCCTGCATGCCGTCGCCCGCCTCGGTGACGCCGAGGTGTATCGGATAGTCCATACCGAGGGCGTGCATCTTCTGTACGAAGAGACGCGTACTATCCACCATCACCTTCACGTTGCTGGCTTTCATCGAGAAGACGAGGTCATGGTAGTCCTGCTCCTCGCAGACGCGGGCGAACTCGATGGCCGACTGCGCCATGCCCTCGGGCGTGTTGCCGTAGCGGCTCATGATGCGCTCGGAGAGCGAGCCGTGATTGGTGCCGATGCGCATGGCGGTGTGGTGCACCTTGCAGATGTCGATGAGAGAGGCCATCCTCTCCCCTATCCGCTTCAGCTCGTCGTTGTATTCCTGCTCGGTGAACTCCAGCTTGCCGGTATTGCGGTCGGTGTAGTTGCCTGGGTTGACGCGCACCTTCTCCACCAGCGTGGCGGCCACTTCGGCGGCCTTGGGG
The DNA here is from genome assembly GCA_902776365.1 of uncultured Bacteroidota bacterium. GTDB lineage: Bacteria > Bacteroidota > Bacteroidia > Bacteroidales > P3 > Colimorpha. Next base: position 119,211 of record CACYPU010000003.1, read on the forward strand.
TTGAAGTGTATGTCGGCCACCAGCGGCACCTCGCAGCCGCGCTTCAGCAGTTCCTCCTTGATGCGGCCGAGGTTCTCGGCGGCCTTCACGTCGGGCGCCGTGATGCGCACCAGCTCGCATCCCGCCTCCACCATGCGGAGTGCCTGCTCCACGGTGGCGCGGGTGTCCATCGTGTCGGTGTTCGTCATGCTCTGCACGCGGACGGGCGCTCCCCCGCCCAGTGTCAAGTTGCCTATATGTATCTGTCTGCTCATTGCTTGTTTATTTTTACAAAATCATAACGGCCTCTAATTACAAGGGGTTTATCTTACGGAAATCTTCACTCCATTGATTTCCATTTTTTGAGTTGGAGCATTTGCTTCAATCTCAACGTCTTTGTCCCAATCGGTCTCCACTATTTTAACCCCAGGGAAGACATGACGCTTGGGTTGCAGTTTTATCGTGTATGGCTTCGCATTGGTTACTTTAACACGCTGCCAATAATGTTCAAAACCAGTGTATGCCACCTCGATGTCATATATTCCAGTTTGCATTGATATCTCAAAGTTCCCGTTGATGTCAGTTGTATCAACCCAGTATATATAGCATCGGTCGCGCACATTTACCTTGGCAAATGGTATGGCACCTCCATTTGTGCTATCAATCACGGTACCCTTGAATACCACACTGGGACGTTGTAAATCCACGTCTATCATCCGAACACCCGTCTCTGTTGTGTCCACGCTTTGCGCCGCGGCACTGAAACTGATACCGCACAGCACGACGAGTGTCAAGATTGCTTTTTTCATATCATTAACGATTATAGAAGCATCCGTACAATTACGATATGCGTGCAATAGTCCGTTGCAAGCTCAGCACTTGGCTCTTGAGCTGCTTTATCTGGTCCTGCAGGTTGGCGTTCTGGCTGCGAAGACGGCGATTCTCCTCTATCAGCTCCAGCTGCGTGGGCTCGCGGTGCTCCTCTTTGGCGCGCTGCTCGACGCTCTGGCCGATAGTCTCGTCATTAAAGACCTTGCCGACGCCCTGCTGCTCCGCCATGCGGATAAGCTCGCTGGGCGCAAACGGCATGTCGAAGCCGCTCTCGTCCTCGACATACACCATGCCACCCTGAATCTTTTTAACCACACCCCCACCGATGGCGTTGAGAAACTTCACTTTGTCGCCTATTTCAAATTGTGCCATATTCTTTACGGTTTTACGGTCATATCTTTCTGTATGGTGTCGAGCTTCCATACGGGCGATTGTTTGCCACAGAGGCGCTCATAGTCTTTGTTGTTCGATGTGCTGCATCCGACCACACTCACCTCGTTGATGTAGAAGGTGCTGTTTGTATGGTCAAGTCCTCCCTTGTATTGGACGGTGAAACTCATAGTGTTGCCCATACCGTCGGCGAAGCTGTAGGTGTTGAGGTTGACTTTGTCGTTGGGTATCCAGGCGGAATAGGTGTAGTCGCCTTCCATGTGGGCAACCTCGTGACGGCGTTCGTTCCGAGTGTCGTGATTCATACCGACATAATTGTAGCCCTCACTCTCGATACCCGCAACAACTTTATCGATGGTGCTATTGTATGCCGGCACCGATGTCACATGCATCGGTCCCACACAAGCGGTAAATACGAGCGCCATCACGCCTGCCATCAGTATCTTTTTCATCCCAATACCTCCTCTGCCAACTGGTTGAAGTCGATGCCGTCGAAGTTGCCGCTGGACATCATCAGGAGATTGATTGCGTTATTGTGGGATTGCGTTATTGCGTCAGTGGCTGGCGCGTCAGCACTAACGCATTTACGCATTAACGCAATCACGCATTCCACCAGCTTTTTGCTGTCGGTATACACTTCCACATTTCCGCCAAAAGCCGCTTTCACCTCTTCGGGGTCGAGGGGGGGCAGCTTCTTGAGCTGGAGGGCGTGCTGGCTGAAGTAGACGCAGCGCACGTCGGCCTCGTCCATCGTGCCACGGTACTGTTGCAGGAACTCCTGCGTCAAGGAGCTGAAGGTGTGGAGCTCCATGCAAGCCACCAGCTTGCGACCGGGGTATTGCTCGCGCATGGCGTGGATGGTGGCGCGGAGTTTGGAGGGCGCATGGGCGAAGTCCTTATAGACAGCGCAGCTGTCGCTTTTCTTCACCAACTCAAGGCGTTTGCTAGCGCCTTCGAAGGTGGAGATGGCCTCGTCGAACTGTTCGTCGGTGACGCCTACCTGGCGGCAAGCGAGACGGGCGGCGGTAAGGTTGAGGAGGTTGTGGTGGCCAAACACCTGCAACGGGGTATTGCCAATATAGGTAATGCCGTTCACGACACGGTGCTCCGGACAGACATACGGCAGCTTCTGGATGTCGGTGCGCTTGTTCTCCACTGCCACGCGGTGCACCTCGTTGTCCTCATCACAATATATGAGAACTCCAGTGGAGTTCGACAGACCGGCCGTGTGCGGGGAGGTGCCATTGGGCTCGATGAGGTTGATGAACTGGGCGAACTGGTCGCGGTAGATGTCGAAGGTCGGGAAGACGTTGATATGGTCCCACTCGATGCCGGTGATGATGGCGACGTTGGGGTGGTAGAGGTGGAACTTGGGGCGGCGGTCAATGGGTGAGGTGAGGTACTCGTCGCCCTCGATGACCATTACCTTGGCGGTGTGGGAAAGGCGCACCATCACCTCGAAGCCTTTGAGTTGTGCGCCCACCATATAGTCGGCCTCGATGCCGCAGTGCGCCAGCACATGCAGTATCATCGCCGTGGTGGTCGTCTTGCCGTGCGAGCCGCCCACCACGATGCGCAGCTTGTCCTTCGACTGCTCGTAGAGGTACTCGGGGTAACTGTAAATCTTCAGTCCCAGTTCCTGTGCCCTTAACAACTCCGGATTGTCAATTCGTGCATGCATACCGAGCACTACGGCGTCGAGGTCGGGGGTGATGCGCTCGGGGTGCCAGCCGAACGATTGGGGGAGCAGGCCGTATTTTTCCAGCCGACTCTTCGCCGGGTCGAAGATCTCGTCGTCGGAACCGGTGACGGAGATGCCTTTCTGGCAGAGGGCTATGGCGAGGTTGTGCATGGCGCTGCCGCCAATGGCTATAAAGTGTACTTTCATATCTTTTTTAAAAAGAGTCCGACTTATCGGACTAGTCAGACTAGTCAGACAAGTCGGACGATCTTATCAATTTTTTTTTACCAGGCGAAGAGCGGACGGTTCTGCATCATCTCATTGACCTGTCCGGTGATTTTGGCGCGGACGGCTTCGTCGGTGGGGTTGCAGAGGACGGTGTCGATCATGTCGACAATGACCTGCATGTCGGTTTCCTTGAGGCCGCGGGTGGTGATAGCGGGCGTTCCGACGCGCAGACCGCTGGTCTTGAAGGCGCTGCGGCTGTCGAAGGGCACCATGTTCTTGTTGACGGTGATGTCGGCGGCCACGAGGGCGTTCTCGGCTTCCTTACCGGTGAGTTCGGGGAACTTGGTGCGGAGGTCGATGAGCATCAGGTGGTTGTCGGTGCCGCCGGAGATGACCTTGTAGCCCTTGTTGACGAAGGCTTCGCACATCACCTTGGCGTTCTTCATCACCTGCTGGATGTACTGGTCGTAGCTGTCAGTCAGAGCCTCTCCGAAGGCGACGGCCTTGGCGGCGATGACGTGCTCCAGAGGACCGCCCTGTGTGCCGGGGAACACGGCGCTGTCGAGGAGGGCGCTCATCTTCTTGATCTCACCCTTCGGGGTGGTCTTGCCCCAAGGGTTGTCGAAGTCCTGACCCATGAGGATCATGCCGCCGCGGGGACCGCGGAGGGTTTTGTGGGTGGTGGTGGTGACGATGTGGCAGTACTTGACGGCGTTGTTGAGGTAGCCTTTGGCAATCATGCCGGAGGGGTGGCTGATGTCGCCCATGAGGATGGCGCCGATACGGTCGGCGATTTCGCGCATGCGGGCCCAGTCCCAGTCACGGCTGTAGGCGCTGCCGCCGCCGATGATGAGCTTCGGGTGGTGCTCGAGGGCCTTCTTCTCCATGTCCTCATAGTCGACCATGCCGGTCTCTTCCTTCACCTGGTAGCCAACGACCTTGTAGTTGATGCCGGAGAAGTTGACGGGGCTGCCGTGCGAGAGGTGGCCGCCGTGGTTGAGGTCCATGCCCATGAAGGTGTCGCCGCTGTTGAGGCAGGCCAGGAACACAGCCATGTTGGCCTGTGCGCCGCTGTGGGGCTGGACGTTGGCCCAGCAGGCGCCGTAGAGCTTCTTGGCGCGCTCGATGGCGATGGTCTCGCTCTGGTCGACGACCTGGCAGCCGCCGTAGTAGCGCTTGCCGGGGTAGCCCTCGGCGTACTTGTTGGTCATGACGGAACCCATGGCTTCCATGACCTGGTCGCTGACGAAGTTTTCGGAGGCAATCAGCTCGATGCCTTTGGTCTGGCGCTCACGCTCTTTCTGGATGAGGCCAAAAATCTCGTTATCTCTCTGCATATCTGTTAGTTGTTTAATTATTTTAAAGTATAAATATTTTGCAAATATACAAAATAAAGTTTAAAGATTAAAGAATAAAGGTTAAAAAATGGAAAAAATTTGGTATTTTTGCACCCTGAAATGAAAAAGATTTTACTCTTCATATTGGTGTTTATTGCGTTATGTTCCAATGGCATGGGGCAGATGGTGCCGTTGTTTCCGGGTGTGACGAAGAATGATTTGTACCTGGACCTGAGCCGGGTGTACAGCTACAACCAGTATGAGAAGTCGCGCTGGGGTCTGGGGCTGCAGTATGACATCAGCCTTGGGGGCAGGAGTTTCAATATGCTTTCGCTGAGCGGCTACGGTGCCTATGGCTATGCTGACCAGCGTTTCAAGTGGGGAGCGAGGGTGGACCTGCAAAGCCTGCAGAAATACCAGACACACACCTATGTAGATTTTTTCCACGACATCACACCTGACGCGCCGCGATACCTGAATCCTTATAATATTCTCGACTTCAACTCGACGGGATTCTTTATGACGCGCCTGTTCAGCGACACCTGGCGCCTCACGCTGGGTTTCTCGCGTCAAGCTAGCGGAGGTCGTGCCGAGTGCTTCGAACTGCGGCTGTCGCGCGAGCGAGGGCTGCATTATGGCACGACATTGCTCTATCCTCCCAGCTATTCCGATTTGAAGGGGCTGCCGTACAGGGATTTTGCCGAGGGTCGGGTGTTTGTGTCGGCTGGCGCGGGTTTCCGCTTCGAGGTGCTGGGGGGCATCCACGGCGACTTGGCTGATCTCGACGAGAAAATGACCCCATTCTGCCGGGTGCTGATGCAGTACGACAACGCGTTTTATTTCTCAGCTTTCGAGCTGGACCTTTTCGGCCAAGCAGGTTTTGCGAACAGCGAGGCGCCCTACAGCCGCCTCTTCGACCTGGGAGGGACGTGGGGCAGCACGATTGCGTTGGAGCGCTCGCTGTATACGGCGCGACCCAATGAGTTCACCACCAATCTCTTCACCCTCGTGAATTTGAAGTTGACGACCCGGGAGCCGCTTTTCCGACTGGAGAACAAGGTGATGGCCATCGGTACCGCCCCGTCGCCGTTCGTGCTGTGCAACGCCGCCTGGGGCATGATGGGTGATTACACGGGGCCGAGTGTGCCGGACAAGGGCATCGCCGAGGTGGGTGCGGGCGTGGACGGCCTGGTGGTGTGGAGCGCAATCAGATGGGGAGGCGCCGTAATCTACCGTCTAACGCCGGAGTCGGCGGCCTACCACCTGCCCGAGAGGAGTGACAACCTGGTCTTCGTGTTCACGGCGAAACTGGACCTTTAGGGAATTAAGAGTTAAGAGTTAAGAATTAAGAGTTAAATATTATTATTTTGACAATAAAAAGGTTTTTTGGCACGTTATTTGAAAAGTTAAGAGATAAGAGATAATAGTAAAGAGTTAAAGAATATAGATAAAAGATTGATATGAAAAGATTTTGTTTGGGTATGGTGCTGATGCTGGCTCTCGCGGGAGTGGCTGAGGCTCAGTCGTACAAGATAGTGTTCAAGCTCGAGGGTTCGACGGACACGATGCTGTATATCGGCCGTCATTTCCGCGACCAGCTGCAGCTGCAGGATTCGGCGCGGAAAGCCAACGACGGCAGCTATACGTTCCAGGGGAAGAAGAAATGGCCTCGCGGCATCTACGCCCTCGTGCACCAGGGCGGTGAGAAGGCAGTGGGCGACTTTGCCATCGACGACAGCCAGCAGTTCACCATCAGCGCCGATGCCAAGCTGACGGCCTCCTCGGTGAAGGTGAAGGGCAGCGACGCCAACAGCCAGATGTTTGCCTACATAGCCAAGTGGGACGACGCGAAGCAGCGCAGGGCCGACATCGAGAAGCGCAAGAAGAATGCCGCCACGAAGGAGCAGGCCGAGAAGGAGGAGCAGGCGCTGCTCGACGAGATGGAGGCCTATGACAACGCCGCACGCCACCCGAAGAAGTCGACGCTCTTCTTCGACCTCGCCAACCTTTTCTATGACGAGCCCATTCCCGACAGCGTGGAGGACAAAGCGCGCTACTTCCGCGCGCACTTCTGGGATTGCCTGTTCAGCCCCGAAAACCGCGGCAAATGGAAGACCGCGGATCTGCTCTACACTCCCAACCTCTTCAGCAAGATGAACTATTTCTTCTACGGAGTGCTCTACTATGCCGACAGCGACACCATCAAGGCGGAGATCGACCGGCTGGCGGCCCGTATCGGGGACGACACGGCAATGCTGCGCTATGTCTTCGACCACATCGAGCCGCGCTACTACCGTTCGACACGCAATATCGGGTGGGACGCCGTGTGGTGCCACCTGGCCGAGAACTACTACCTGAAGGGGCGGTGTCCGTGGGCTTCGGAGGGCACGGTCTACAATATGCGCCAAAACTACCTGCGTATCCGCCAGAGCCTGATAGGCGTCCACGGCCAGGAGTTGTGGATGGCCGACACGAACCAGAGCAGCAATCCCGACGAATGGATAAGCAGCCACCGATTCCCGCAGAAGTACGTCATCCTGTGGTTCTGGGACCCCGACTGCCACCATTGTCAGGAGCAGAGCGCGGAGCTGAAGGTGCTCTACGACTCGCTGCTCACCGCCCCCTACCGACCCTTCGAAGTCTACGCTGTGGGCTATGAGAGCGACGTGGCGAAATGGAAGAAGTATGTGCGCGAGCACGACTTCCGCTGGGTGAACGTCGGCGGCCCCAACGTGAACATCGACTACCAGGAAGCCTACAATATCCACGGGGCACCGACAATGATAATCCTCAACGAGAAGCGCGATATCATTATGAACAAGGTCATCCCCGCCAAGAACTTGCTCAAATTCCTCGAGGATTACGAGAAGAAGAAAAAGTAACGGTTAACGTTTAAAGGTTAACGTTTAAAGGTTAATGATTAAAGTTTAAAGTTTAAGGTTGGGATGGATTTGATTAATATATTGCCCGATAGCGTAGCCAATCAGATTGCCGCCGGCGAGGTGGTGGACCGTCCCGCCAGCGCCGTGAAGGAGTTGCTGGAGAACGCCATGGACGCCGGTGCGACGCAGATAGACCTCATCGTCAAGGACGCCGGGCGCACCCTCATCCAGGTGGTGGACAACGGCAGCGGCATGAGCGACAGCGACGCCCGCCTCTGCTTCGAGCGTCACGCCACCTCGAAGATACACAAGTCGGACGACCTCTTCGCCATCCACACCATGGGCTTTCGCGGCGAGGCGCTGGCCTCCATTGCCGCCATTGCGCAGGTGGAGCTGCGCACCCGCCTGCACGACAGCGAGCTAGGCACCGCCATCGTCATCGAGGGCTCCCACATCGTCAGCCAGGAGCCCACGGCCTGCCCCACGGGCACCTCGATGGCCGTGAAGAACCTCTTCTTCAATGTGCCGGCACGACGCAACTTTTTGAAGAAAGACAGCGTGGAGTTCTCACACATCGAGGAGGTCTTCCGTCGCATCACGCTCATACACTACGACATCGCCTTCACCCTCACCTCCAACGGCCGCCTGCTCTACGACCTCAAGGCCGGCAGCCTGCTGCAGCGCATCAGCCAGCTCTTCGGCAACGCCTACAAGGAGCGCTTCTTCGCCGTCGAGGAGGAGACCGACATTGTGCGCATCAAAGGCTTCGTAGGGAAACCCGAGTTTGCACGCAAAACGCGCGGCGAGCAGTACCTCTTCGTCAACGGCCGCTTCATCAAGCACCCGGCCCTCAGCGCCGCCGTGGAGAAGGCCTATACCGACCTGCTGCCGGAGCACTCCTACCCTTCCTACTTCATCGGCCTGCAGGTCGACCCCTCGCGCATCGACGTGAACATCCACCCCACGAAGACGGAGGTGAAGTTCGTCGACGACCACGCGTTGTTCGCCATCCTGCGCTCGGCGGTGAAGAAAGCCCTCGGCCAGTTCACCCTGGCCACAGAGCTCTCCTTCGACACGCCGCCGGAATTCAACATTCCTCCGGCACCCAAGGGCTACACTCCCCCGACGCCAAGAATCAGCTACAACCCCGACTATAATCCCTTTGCAGGGGCAAAAGGATTAGGAGTGCAAGGAGTGCGAGGGAGTGCGAGGGAATGCAAGACAAGTGCACAAGACGACGCTATTGTCCTGAACTCCTTGAACTCCTTGGATTCCATGGACTCCCAGAACTCCTTGAACTCCCCCAAAATGAGCTGCCTTCAAGTGCAAAACCGCTATATTGTCACCCCCCTCTCCTCCGGTCTGGCCGTCATCGACCAGCAGCGCGCCCACGAGCGCATCCTCTTCGACAAACTCACGCAATCAAGCAATAACGCAATAACGCATTCCCAGACGCTCCTCTTCCCCGTCAACTGCCAGTTCTCCCCCGCCGATGCCGACCTCTTCAACGAGATGCTGCCCGATCTGCGTTCCTACGGCTTCGCTGTGGAGCCCCTGAGCCAGTGTACCTTTGTGGTCACCGCCACCCCCGCCGACCTCAAGGAAGGCGACCTCCAGGCCTGCTTCGACCAGATGCTCGCCGACTATAAGGGGGCCGTCATGCAGCGCTTCAGCAACCGCTCGCAGAGCCTCTGCGCCTCGCTGGCCCGCCAGATGGCCATCAAGCCCGGAAAAGCGCTCATGCAGGAGGAAATGCAGCAACTGGTGGCCGACCTCTTCGCCTGCCCCATGGCCGACACCGCCCCCTCGGGCAAAAAAATCATCACCATTGTCAAACCTGAAGAAATACTAAAATGAGAAAAATCTCACCGGCAGTCAAGCACCTGCTGATTATCAATATCATCCTTTTCGTCGCCGACTTTGTACTGCAGATGCGCGACACCTTCTTAGCTGAACAGTTAGGCCTCTGGAGCCTTTCCTCTGGCTTTTTCAAACCCTGGCAGCCGCTGACCTACATGTTCATGCACGGCAATTTCACACATATTTTCTTTAATATGTATGCACTCTGGATCTTCGGCACCGTGATGGAGAACCACTGGGGCACCCGCCGCTTCCTCTTCTACTATTTCGCTTGCGGCATCGGCGCAGGACTGCTCTACCTCCTCGTGCCCGGCATGCATGTCACCATCGGCGCCTCGGGAGCCATCTACGGCCTCCTGCTGGCTTTCGCCATGTATTTCCCCAAGGACCGCGTCTATATCTTTATCTGGATGTTCGTCCTCATGGCCGCCTCGCTCGTGCTCAACGGCGTCCAAATCCCTGCCCTGCAACGCATCGGAGCCCTTATCGACGAATACTCCGTCTTCCTTTTCCTCCTCATCTTCTTCCTCGGCCAGAACGGCAAGGGCCTTGTGCCCATACAGAACCGTTGGTTTATAGTCATCATGACGGCCATCGAGCTCTTCATGGGCATCTTCATTATCGACGGCATCGCCCATTTCGCCCACCTCGGCGGCATGCTCATCGGCCTCCTCATCATCCTCTGGTGGCGCAAGCACCCATTCTCACGCTTCTAGGAAACTCTGAACTAAGAACCAAAAACTAAGAAGGCTGGCGCGATTATCTTGATGCGCCAGCCTAATTCTTAGTTCTTAGCTCTTACTTCTTAGTTCTCTTTAAGCGTAGAGCTCTTCGAAGATCTTGCGGAGTTCGGGGCTCTCGCGGAGCTCCTGCAGCGTGAACTCGGCGTGGCCCTTGGTGTAGCCATTGCCCATGATCATGTTCACGTCGCTGCCGATACCCTCGGCACCGAGGCTGGCCTTGGTGAAGCTGGTGGCCATGCTGAAGAAGTAGACGATACCGTCGTCCTTGGTGCAGAGCACAGCGGTCATCTCCTGGTCGGGAACGTTGACGCAGTTGATGGTGACGTCGGCCATCTTGCCGTTGGTGAGGCGCTCGACGAGCTCATAGACCTGCACGGGAGTCATGCCGGCGGCACTCTCCACGATGTCGCAGAAGCCGAGGTCCTTGATGCGCTGGGTGCTCTTGGGGCTGTTGGCGATACCGATAACCTTGCCGGTCACGCCGACGCGCTTCTTGGCCTCATAGCAGCAGAGCATGCCGCTCTTGCCGCCGGCGCCGAGGATGACGACGGTCTGGCCATACTGGCACAACTTGGCGGTCTGGGCGGGAGCACCGGCCACGTCGAGTGCGCTCAGGGCGAGCTTCTCGGGCATATCGGTCGGAATCTTGGCATAGATGCCGCTCTCGAAGAGGATGGCCTTACCCTTGATGTCGACCTGGTCGACCTCGGGACGGATCTCCAGAATCTCGTCGATGCGGAGAGGAGTGAGGCTCAGGCTCACGAGGGTGGCGATGCGGTCGCCCTCCTTGAGGTCGATCTTGCCCTTCAGGGCGTCGCCAATCTTCTCGACCTTGCCGAGGAGCATGCCGCCGGAACCGGTGCGACGATTGCGGTGCTTGCCCTGGAGCTCCACATTGAGGAACATCTCTTTCTTCACCTCTTCGAGGATCTTCTCCTGGCTGGCGCCTTCGCCGGCCTGCTGCTTGGCATAGTTGTGGATGTCAGTGAACGAAGCGCTGTCGATGTTCAGCGTCTGGACGTCGATAAGAATCTCGTTGTCCCAGATTTCATCCATGTTGTTGTCAAGCTTGTTGGCGGGCTGAGGGAGAACACCCTTCGGCTCGATGACGCGGTGGGTACCGTACTTGTTGCCTTTTTTCTGCATAATAATAAGGTTTATTTTTTTGATTATTAATTAATTTTAACTTTTCCTTGCGGAATTGAAGAGTACAAAAATACAAAAAAAATCCATTCTCTGCAAAAAAAATTCATCCCCCACCCTATTTTAACACTCCGACACCCTCCAGAAGTTCATTTGTTCGGTATTTGTTCATTTGTTGTTCGCGAACAACAATCGAACATTAGTTATACTTGAGTACAAAAATAGGGCTATAAATACAATATTTTTTCGAAAAACTCGTTAAATAAGAAAAATGATGAAACACATTTTGACACTGGCATTGGCTTTGGCCGTGGGAGGAATTGTCTCTGCTCAGACACCCAAATCCGTGGAAGACACTACGGGTGGCAATCCCATCTTCATCGAGGTGGAGCAGGACCCCGAATTCCCCGGCGGCATGGATTCGCTTTACAGTTTCCTGGCCCGCAACCTCAAATGGCCCTGCAAAAACGACTGCGACTGTTTCGGAAAGGTCTACGTCACCTTCATTATTGAGGAAGACGGTAGCCTAACCAATGGCGAGATTCTCCGCGACCTCTGTCCCAGCTGCTGTACTTTTGGCGAGGAGGCCCTGCGTGTTGTAGGACTGATGCCCAAATGGAAACCTGGCCTCGTAAACGGTGTGCCCGTGCGAGTGCGATTCAATCTACCTGTAAATTTTACATTACGTTAACTATATGAAAGTCATCATACTAGGCCCGTCGTGGCCCTATCGGGGCGGCATCGCAGCCTTCAGCGAGCGGCTGGCACGCCAATACCAGGCCGAAGGGCACGAGGTGGAGGTCATCACCTTCACGCTGCAGTACCCCTCGTTCCTCTTCCCCGGCAAGACGCAGTACAGCGAGGAGCCCGCCCCCAAGGGGCTGAAAATCACCCGCAAACTCAACGCCATCAACCCCTTCAGCTGGTGGCGCACCGGCCGCTACATCAAGAAGCAGCAGGCCGACCTGCTCATCACGCCCTACTGGCTGCCCTTCATGGCGCCGGCCCTGGGCAGCGCCTGCCGCTGCGCCAAGCGCAAGGGCATGAAGCGTGTGGCCATCCTCCACAACCTCATCCCCCACGAGCACCGACCGGGCGACAAGCAGTTCTCGCGCTGGTTCGTGAACTCCAACGACGCCTTCATCACCCTGAGCCGCTCGGTGCTCGACGACCTCAACCTCTTCGACCCCAAGCAGCTGAAGCCCCGCACCTACAGCCCCCACCCCCTCTACGACCACTATGGCGACACTCTCTCGCGCAAGGAGGCCCTCGACCTCATAGGGCTGCGTGAGAATCAGCGCTATGTGCTCTTCTTCGGCTTCATCCGCGAATACAAGGGGTTGGACCTGCTGTTCGACGCTATGGCCGACGAGCGGATGGCGCAGCTGGGCGTGAAGCTCATCGTGGCTGGCGAGTTCTACGGCGACCCCAAGCCCTATATGGAGCAGATCAAGCGTCTGGACATCAGCGACCGTGTGGTGCTGCACACCGAATTCATCCCCGACCACGAGGTGAACCGCTACTTCTGTGCCGCCGACCTGGTGGCGCAGCCCTACAAGAACGCCACGCAGAGCGGCGTGAGCCAGATTTCCTACCACTTCGAGAAGCCCATGCTGGTGACCCACGTGGGCGGCCTGCCCGAGATAGTGCCCGACGGCAAGTGCGGCTTCGTGGTGGCGCCCGAGGCCCAAGCCATCGCCGACGCCATCGTGCGCTACTTCACCGAAGACTGGCAGGAGCGCCTGACCGAAGGTGTCCGCGAGGAAAAACAAAAATACGGTTGGGACAAGATGACCGAAGCCATCGGAGAGTTAAGAATTAAGAGTTAAGAATTAAGAACTAAGAGTTACGTTAGGCGGATTCTTGGGTCGAGGACGGCGTAGAGGAGGTCGGTGAGGATATTGATTATCACCAGGATGACGCAGATGAAGAGGATGGCGCCCATGACCACGGGGAAGTCGTACTTGTCGAGGGCGTCGACGATGACGACACCCATGCCTTTCCAGTCGAACACATATTCCACGAAGACAGCACCGGCGAGCAGCGACGCCAGCCACCCGGAAGCCGAGGTGACCACGGGGTTGAGGGCGTTGCGGAGCGCATGATGCACCACCACGCGGCGATGGCTGAGACCTTTGGCGCGGGCGGTGCGGATATAGTCCTGCGAGAGGGCTTCGAGCATGGAGTTGCGCGTGAGCTGCGTGAGGGTGGCCAAGGGACGGATGCCGAGGGTGAGGGCTGGAAGTATCAGATTCTTTAGGTCAATGTATTCCCCATCGCCATAGTCGTCGACGGAGAAGAGGTTGCCGAACATGTTGAGTCCCGTCCAATCGGCCAGCACATAGGCGAAGAGCCAGGCGATAAGGATGGCGGCGAAGAAGCTAGGCAGCGACATGCCGAGGGTGGAAAGCACCAGCGAGAGGCGGTCGATCCAGGAGTCCTTGTGCAGCGCCGAGACGACGCCCAGGGTGATGCCCACCAGCAGGGCGAAGAGCATGGCCGTGAGGGCGAGGACGGCTGTCTGGGGGAAGGCCGTTGAGATGATTTCGGAGACCTTGCGCTGGCTCTGGTAGGAGCGCCGCAGGTAGGGAGTCTTGACCACCAGCGAGGTGGTGCCAAAGCGCAGGAGGGTGGCGTAGTTGTATTTGTCGGACGAGAGATAGAAGAAGCTGGTGGAGTCTTGGTTGTTGTGCAGCGATATGGGTGACAGGTCGTTAAGGTAGTTTATGTATTGTGTTGCTATAGGTTTGTCGCGGCCGAGGTCGCGGTTGATGGCCTCGATGCTTTCGGCGTCGGCACGTTGGCCGAGCATCATGCGGGCGGGGTCGCCGGGGAGCACGTTGAAGAGGAAAAAGACAAGGGTGACAACTCCCAGCAAAACCAGGAAGCCATAAATGAGTCTTTTACCAACATAGCGAAGCATTCGCCCTAAATTCTTAATTTTTAATTCTTAACTCTTAACTCCTAATTCTCACGGAGTCCGTGGACAACACTTTTCTTGGCTACAAAGTCTTTGAGGTAGAAGGGTTCGAAGTAGGCCACATCCTCTGTCTTGCCATCGCGGAGACGGGATTCCGCCAGTTCCAGCATCCCATCAGCCGACAGACGGAAGCCATTGTCATAGCGGGCGTTGTGGTGTGTGCCAAGCAACTCTTTTGTCTTCTCGGCGCCGTCGCCGATGAACATCACTTCTCCACTATCCAGCCACTCGTCGAAGCATCCCGCCTCGATAACATCGGCTGATGTGTCGCGGAGTATTTCCATTTCACCTTTCACCTTTAACCTTTCACCTTTCACCATCATCGTGTAGCATTCCATGCGGCGGGCGTCGATCATGGGGCACACAAGACCGTGGTAGTCGGGGTGCTGACGGTAGTAGAGGGCGGCCATGGAGAGCAGCGTGGGCACGGAGAGCAGCGGGATGCCGAGGGCGTAGCAGAAACCCTTGGCGGTGCTGACGCCGATGCGGAGGCCAGTGTAGCTGCCAGGACCGGCGGAGACGCAGACGGCATTGAGGTCGCGGGGCGTCAGGTGGCTCTCTTTCAGCACCTCGTCGATGAACACCGAGAGGCTGGTGGAGTGGGCATTGGGAGTGTCGCTCTCGCGGCGCGCGAGCACTTTACCGTCGGCGGCCAGCACCACGGAGCATATCTGTGTGGCAGTTTCTATCAGCAGTATATTCATCTCATATCAATTACTTCGACGTCGGGATGTGCTTTGGTGTCGAAGGAGAATGTTCCCTTTACTTTGCCGTATTTCTGTTTCGAGAAGGTGTATATCTCGCGGCTGGAGTCATATTTGTGGACCTCGATGCGCTTGAGTTCGCCACTATCCTCGTTGACGAAGAGGCGTATCTTGTGGAAACTCTGTGCGGAGCGCGGCTGGAGGTCAATGACCGCCGTACCGTCGTCCTCGGTGCGGATGTACTTGGCGCGGAAGTTGTCCTGGTAGTGCCTCATGAGGCTGCCGGGGTTCAGTAGGTTCATGCCGTTATCTTCATCGACATCGTTGATTGTCAGTTCTTTAGCCTTCTTATTCCAGTACCAGATGGTCTTGCCGTCGCTGTGGATTTCCTCCTCGGAGGTCACCACATCGTAACTGTTGCCCACGTACTTCACCTCGGCCTCGCGCTCGAAGGTCTTCTTCTTCTGGCTGTCGAGGGCCGTCATCTTCACCGTGAAGCTGGCATTGTCAAGCTTTTTGATAGCCTTCTTCAGCACCGCTGTGGCGTTCTCGTCGAGGCGCCCCTGCGAGTTGTGGGTAATCTGGGCATTCAAGGTGAAAGGTGAAAGGTGAAAGGTGAATAATATAATTAAAAGAAAACTCCTACGGAGTATTCCCCGGAGGGGATTACTTTTAATAGCTATTGAGAGGCAATGCCTACGGCATAATTCTATTTCCCGTAGGGAATTTCTTTTATTAAGCATTTCGTCATTCATTTGTCTTTATCAATGCAGATTCTTTCCGATGAGGTTCATGAATTCCTCGCGGGTCTTGGGGTCTTTCATGAAAGCGCCGGTGAAGTCAGAGGTGGTGGTGACGGAGTTCTGCTTCTGCACGCCGCGCATGGACATGCACATGTGCTGCGCCTCGATGACCACGGCCACGCCGAGGGGGTTGAGGACCTTCTGGATGCAGTCTTTAATCTGCTTGGTGAGACGTTCCTGCACCTGGAGGCGGCGGGCGAAGGCGTCGACCACACGCGGTATCTTGCTGAGGCCCACGATGGTGCCGTTGGGTATGTAGGCCACATGTGCCTTGCCCACGAAGGGCACCATGTGGTGTTCGCAGAGCGAGTAGAGCTCGATGTCCTTGACGACGACCATCTGCTTGTAGTCCTCGTGGAACATGGCCGAGCGGAGGATTTCCTCGGGGTTAAGGTCATAGCCGTTGGTGAAGAACAGCATGGCTTTTGCGATACGTTCAGGGCTTTTCAGCAGGCCTTCACGTTCGGGGTTCTCGCCCAGCAACTTCAGAATTGCCTTGTAGTGCTCAGCCATCTCGGCGACACAGGCTTCATCGTATTTGTCTATTTTCTGGTATCCTAATTCCATGGTGATTCGATTCTTTTAGTATTTGTTAACGCTAAAATCTTGCAAAAAGTATATGTTATTTATGTTTTTTTATTAATGGCAATATCCGGAGGCATAATCGGCCTCGATTCCAGCCAGACGGATGAGGTAGGAATAGAGGTCGTCGTACTTTTGACCAGCCATGTTGGTGAAATGGGCCTTGAAGGAGTCGGCGGTGCGACGTTCGATACACCACTGGGCGCCGTCGAGCATGGTGACGTGGTGCATACGGCAGATATGCTCGAAATCCATGGCATTCAACAAATTCAAGAACTGTCGGTATTCTTTCTTGTTCAGCTTTCGCTGTCCCTCATGGGGTTGATAGGTTGTTTTCCATGTATGCTCGTCGACAGTAAAATCCAGTTTTTTCCAATAGAGCATGTTGCCGGAAGCGGTGTGTTCGATGCGGAAAGAGAGCGGAGGGTGAAACGAGGGATAAAAGGCGCAGCGGAAGAGGGTATCGCCGGAAGGGAGGTCTTTGTCGAAAAGCACCGGCTCGTACATCTCGGTGAGTGTATGGGACATGGCTTTGACCCAAAAGTAGGACGACAGGAGAACGTCATAATCGGAATAGTCCACGGTGGTGTCGAGAATTCCGTCGACAGGGAGGTCGACAAAATAGGCACAGGGGTAGTACATTTCCGGCAGGGTGTCGTAGGGCAGTTGGTTGAGTGGATTGTAAGGGAGGCCGAGATACTGTTCCAATTGACGGATGGGCAGATACATCGATATAAAATTCTCGAGGTCAATGCTGTCGGTAGCCGTGAGGGCGCGGTAGAAATAATGCAGCGCGCTGTCGGCAGCACCCTCGACGACGGGAGTGCGGTCGCGGATGGCATCCCAACTTTCAGATAATTCTTCTACCAAAAAGGTGTCGAGGGAGTTGAGGGGACGCTGAGGTTCATGGGGCAGCAGGAATTCGTGATAATAGTTCACGCCCATTCTGTAAAGATTGCTCTGGTCCTGCGGATTGCGTATCAGACTGCGGTTGAACATCAGGATGGTATTCCATTTGTTGGTGTCGCGCATGGTCTCGAGGCGCGGGTTGTTGCCGTAGACGGGCTGCAAACTGTCGGGCAGATGGAAGCGCACGGAGAAGCGAGCCTCGGAGCGCACGGCCTTGCCGTTTTTCGTGGCAGGCTGCCAAGGAGGCATGAGGGAGAAGAGACGCTGAGCCTCGGCACAGAAGCCATAGCCATCCTCTTGACAGCCTTCGATAAGGTACAAGCTGCTGTCGCGCTCGACAACAAAACGTATCGACTCTGAACTCTCCTCAAGGTCGGCGAGGGCACGTTGGGGATAATGCAGATTGGCGGCAAGGAAGGCATTGAGTGCGGAGTCGCCGCCAGGAAACTGCGCCGGGACGATGCCGTTGCGCTTGTTGGGAGTGTGGATCACCATATCGACACAAGAGGAGTCGGCCAGGAAGAGGAGGTAGTTCACCAAGGTTCCGAGGGGCTTTCCATAGCACTCGTCATAGACGGCGTTGTAAGTCTTTCCATGGCGGTATTCCAAGATATAATTTGGTTGAAAGCCGGTACAGCGGGTGATGTGGGGTTGATTCGGCATGTCGACCTCGGCGAGGAGACGCTTCAGGGAGTCCTGTTCGGTGAGGGAGAGCATATCCTCCAGGGCGATATTTGCTCCTTCCGTCCATTGGTTGCCATGGTAGCGCTTCTCGGTGGCGTCATAAAAGCCAGTGTCGCTCATTTCATAATAGGTGGAGTGCTCCACATAACCACAGATGGCGGTGCCGCGGCTGAAACGAAGATAGACATCGGTGTCGGCGGAGATGGCCACCTCGATGAACAGTGGGTGGGAATATTCGGGCAAGACGGAGAGACGAAGCCAGGTTTCGTCCTCATCAACAACGGTGTCTTTCCAAGACTTTAGTCCTGCCAAGCGCATGTAGAAAGCCACTTCGCCGGCAAGATGATCGTAACTAAGGGTATCACCGTCGTCAAAGATATGCACGAAGTAATGCTTTGGGAAATAATCGGTGGCTTCCCAACGTTCGCGGTGCTGCTGCGCCGAAAGAAGGAAGAAGTATGAACTAATAACTATGAAAAATATATACTTCTTCATCTTGGATTATTCTATTTCTAAAAGAAGACCCTTGAGGTATTCGCCTTCCGGGTGATGGATGGAGACGGGATGGTCCATGGCGTGAGGGAGCTGACGGACGATGCGGACACGACGGTGGGCGTTCATGGCGGCGGTGAAGACCATGGTCTGGAAATCCTCTTTGCTGACGGCCTGGCTACAGGAGAAGGTCATCAGGAAGCCTCCGGCGGGCAGCGCCTCCATAGCACGCTGGTTGATGGCGCGGTAGCCTTTAAGGCCTTGCTGGAGCGAGCGGTGATTCTTGGCGAAGGCGGGAGGGTCGAGGATAATGAAGGTGAAAGGAGTGGGTAGTGTGGAGTGGGTAGTGGGTAGCATTTGTCCTCGTGTGCTATCCACTACACACTGTCCACTACCCACTAAATACTTTAACACATCGGCGACGGTGCCCTGGTGGGGGGCGTCGGGGCCGAAGTTCATCTCCACATTGCGGTTGCAGAGGTCGATGGCTTTCTTGGAGATATCCACAGTCTCCACATACTCGGCACCGCCACGGAGGGCGGCGAGGGAGAATCCGCCAGTGTAGCCGAAGCAGTTGAGGAGGCGGTGGCCACGGGCGAGGTCCTGCACCAGCTTGCGGTTTTCGCGCTGGTCGACAAAGAAACCTGTCTTCTGCCCTTCGAAGAAGTTGATGAGCAGACGGTTGCCGTGCTCTGTGATTTCCCACTCTTGAGGTTCTATACCCCACAAATAGCCGTCATTGCCGCCACCGGGCACAGTGGAAGAGCTCTTGTCGAAGATGGACTGGAGGCCGTAGGGTTTCAGTTCCTCCTTCAGTATTTTCACAAGCATGGGAAATAACTTGTGCATGCCCACGGAGTGCGCCTGAAGGACGAGGACTCCGTTGTACCAGTCGGCGACGAGGCCAGGGAGGTAGTCGCCCTCGGCATGGACCATCCGGAAGACGTTTGTAGGTGAAAGGTGAGAGGTGAGAAGTGAAAGGTTATTAAAAAAGCCGAGGTTTGCACGGTAAGCAATGGCGGAGCGGAGGCGCTGGCGGAAGAAATCTTCGTCAATCTGCGGAGTGTCGAAAGAAAGCACTTTGCAGATGATGCTCTCGTTCTGATAGTGTCCCGTGGCGAGCCACTGGCCGTGGGCGTCGACGACATTGACGAGGTCGCCCTCCTGCGGTTCGCCGTCGATACGTTTTACGGCACCCGAGAATATCCACGGGTGACGGCGGAGGATGGCCTTCTCCTTGCCTGGGGCTATGATGAGCTTGGGGCGGTTCATTGTTTCATCTGCTGGATGGTGGCGGCGGGGTCGTCGCTCTTGAAGACGGCGTTGCCGGCCACGAGGACGTCGGCACCGGCCTCGAAGAGCAAGGGGGCGTTCTGGAGGTTGACGCCACCGTCGACCTCGATGAGGCACTCGGGGTGCTTCCTCAGACACAGCTCTTTCAGCTGGCGCACCTTGTTGTAGGTGTTCTCAATGAACTTCTGTCCGCCGAAGCCGGGGTTGACGCTCATCAACAGCACGAGGTCGCACTCCTGGATGATGTCCTCGAGCAGGCAGACGGCGGTGTGCGGGTTGAGCACTACCCCACCCTTCATGCCGTGGTCGTGGATGCTGTGCAGCACACGGTCGAGGTGGGTACATGCCTCGTAGTGGACGGTGAGGATGTCGGCGCCGGCATTCTTAAAATCCTCAACATAGCGGCCGGGGTCCATAATCATCAGGTGCACGTCGAGGGGTTTCTTGGCGTGACGCTTGATGTGCTTGACTATCGGCTGGCCGAAGGAGATGTTGGGCACGAAGAGGCCGTCCATCACGTCGACATGAAGCCAGTCGCATTCGCTGGCGTTGAGCATCTCGATGTCGCGCTGGAGGTTGCCGAAGTCGGCACTTAACAAAGAAGGTGATATTAGTTTCATGTTGAAATGTTGATACGTTTATACGTTGATACGCTTACAGTTTCAGTTTTTCGAAGTTTTTACCATAGACGCCCTGGGCCTTGCTGACGGAGATGAAGGCGTTCTCGTCGATGCGGTGGATAATCTGCATGACATGAGGCTTGTCGGTACGATGCACCATCATGAGGAGCACCTTCTGTCCCTGCTTGGTGTAGCAGCCCTCGGCGTCGAGCAGCGTGGCGCCACGGCCCACCTCTTTGGTCACCGCCTCGCCAATTTCCTCGTTCTTCTGCGAGAAAACCATAATCTGGTAGGACTGCTTGTTGCCGTCGAGCACCATGTCGAGGACGTAGGTCATAGTCACCATCACGATGTAACCATAGATAACGTTGGGGAGCAAGTGGGAGACAAAGTAAGAACTTCCGATGATAAAGATGTCGAGGTACATGATGACTTTGCCTGGCGACACGTTGTAGAATTTACTGAGAATAAGCGCAATGATGTCGGTACCGCCGGAATTGCCACCCATGGTGAAGGTGAGGCCGATGCCGCCACCACAAAGGGCACCGCCGATAATGGCACACATGAAGGGATCGAAGGCCATCTTGCCATTCTCGAAGAAGAGGGTCTCCACATGCAGCACCTGCTGCCAGAGAATGAAGCAAAGAGAACTCAAGATAATTCCGACGATGGTGTTGGCGCCGAACCTGGGGCCCAACACTTTGAAGCCTATGGCCAACAAGACTCCGTTAATGATGAAGTTGAGCACACCAATGGGCAACGGAATCCCTGCAGCAATGTTAAGCACCGAAGAGATACCGCTGACGCCACCGCCCACAATCTGCGCGGGAAGCATGAATGCCGACCATGCAAAAGTATAAATCAGGATGCCAAATGTGATTACGACATAGGCAAGGATCTCGTGTTTTATATTCTTGGTTTTCATATTTTTAGTTTACTATAATCACGTTGACCGAAAATGCTCGTTCCAAGGCGAATCATGGTGCTACCCTCTTCCACGGCGATGCGCCAGTCGTGACTCATGCCCATGGAGACCTCCTTGAACTCGGGACGGTCGGCGAAGGGACCTGCTTTGAGGCAGTCGAAGATTTCGCGGATGCGGCGGAAGTCGGCACGGACACGCTCCTCGTCAGGGGTGTTGCTGGCCATACCCATGATGCCACAAACCCTTGTAAATTGAAAATTTAGAATTGAAAATTGAAAATTATCCAGTTCCTCGGGGGCAAAACCGAATTTGGTCTCCTCCTGCGCCACATGCACCTGCAGCAGCACGTCAACCTTGCGGCCCACCTTGGCGGCGGCCTTCTCAACCTCTTGAAGGTGCTCGATGCTGTCCACGCCGTGAATCATGCTCACAAAGGGAATGTAGTATTTCAGCTGTTTGCCCTGAAGGTGACCGATGAAATGCCACTCGATATCCTTGGGCAGCACGGCGGCTTTGTCACGCAACTCGGTGGCGTAGTTCTCGCCGAAAGCACGCTGACCGGCGTTGTAGGCCTCCTGGATGTCCTCCACGGGTTTCAACTTGCTCACAGCGATGAGCTTCACTCCCTCGGGCAATTCCGCACGAATCTTTTCTATGTTCTCTGCAATCATAATTTATAATAACGCAACAAATATCTGTTTATTATATTTTCTTAACTTTTAACTCTTAACTGTACTCCATCCTCCTCGTGCCGTCAGCCATCACCTGCTGCACTACCTGCATCACCATCTGCTTGAGCTCGTCGATGAACTGGCGCGAGTCGTACTTATGGGCTTCGATATCGCGAAGCTTCTTCTCCCACTGACCCGTAAGCTCGGCACTCTTCAGCAGTTCCTCCTGAATGACGCCGATGAGGGCGATGCCAGTGGGCGTAGGTTCTAGACTTTTGCGCACCTTGCTGATATAGTTGCGCTTATAGAGTGTCTCGATGATGGCGGCACGCGTCGAGGGCCGCCCTATGCCGTTGGCTTTCATGGCATCGCGCAACTCCTCGTCCTCCACCATCTTGCCGGCGGTCTCCATAGCGCGGAGCAGTGTGGCTTCGGTGTAGGGCTTGGGGGGCGTGGTCTGCTTCTCAGTGAGCGAGGGCTCATGGGGACCATGCTCACCTTTCTCGAAGGCCGGCAGGGTTTGCTCCTTGTCGTCGGACTTGTCGGACTCATCATTCTGGTCCGACTTTCCGCCAAACACCAGTCGCCAGCCCTCTTCAAGAATCTGTTTGCCGGTGGCCTTGAACTCCACTTTCTCCACCTCGCCTATCACGGTCGTGGTCGAGAATTTGCAGTCGGGGTAGAAGACGGCGATGAAGCGGCGAGCCACCATGTCGTAGACGCGCTTCTCGTCGAGCGAGATGGCCACCGTCGAGGGGTCGGTGCCCGTGGGAATGATGGCGTGATGGTCGGTGACCTTCGAACTGTCGAAGACCTTCTTGCTCTTCTTCAGCTTTTTGCCCATCAGCGGCTGGATGAGCGGCGCATAGGGTTTGATACCCTGCAAGATGGCGGGGCACTTGGCGTAGATGTCGTCGGAGAGGAAGGTGGTGTCGACACGCGGATAGGTGGTGAGTTTCTTCTCGTAGAGGCTCTGGATGTGTTTCAGCGTGTCGTCGGCCGAGAAGGAGTATTTCTTGTTGCACTCCACCTGCAGGCTCGTGAGGTCGAAGAGCCTCGGCGGCGCCTCGATGCCGGCCTTTTGCTCCACGGAGGTCACCTCGAAGTCCTTGCCTTTGATGACCTCCATGGCTTTCTGTCCCTCCTCGAGGTTTTTCATCTTACCCTTGGTGGAATTGAAAGTCACACCCCGGTAGAGGGTGGAGAGTATCCAGTATTTCTCAGGCTTGAAGTTCTTTATCTCGAAGTGACGCTTCACTATCATCGCCAGCGTGGGGGTCTGCACACGGCCGATGCTGAGCACCTGCTTGGGCTCTTGACGGAAGCGGAGGGTGTAGAGTCGCGTGGCGTTCATCCCCAGCAGCCAGTCGCCGATAGCGCGGCAGAGGGCAGCCTCGTAGAGGCTCTGGTATTCGTCCTGCGGCTTCAGCTGTGCAAAAGCCTCGCGGATGGCCTCCTCCGTCAGCGACGACACCCACAGGCGCTGCACGGGACACTTGGCACGGGCTTTCTGCATCACCCAGCGCTGGATGAGCTCGCCCTCCTGTCCGGCATCGCCGCAGTTGATGATGCCGTCGGCAGCCTGCATCAGTCGCTCGATGACGGCGAACTGCTTCTTATAGGTGTCGTTCTCTATGAGTTTGATGCCGAAACGCGGCGGTATCATCGGCAGCGACGACAAGGTCCATTGCTTCCAGTAGTCGGTATAGTCGTGCGGCTCCTTGAGGGTACAGAGGTGTCCATAGGTCCACGTCACCTGATAGCCGTTGCCCTCCAGGTAGCCGTCATACTTGCTGTTGGCCCCCAGCACCTTGGCGATCTCACGCGCCACACTAGGCTTCTCTGCGATACAAACAATCATTTCACCAATTGTAATGACGACCAGCCGTCGCGGTTCTTTTTGCTCTTCAGAGTCATGCCGAGTTCCTTGGCGCGGACTACCAGCGCCGCCTCGTCGGCCTCGTAGAAGCCACTGAGGAGCAGCGTGCCTCCTGCGTTGAGCACGGCGGCATAACGTTCCATGTCGGCCAACAGAATATTCCGGTTGATATTGGCGATGATGATGTCGAAGTGGCCCTGCAACGTGGTGGCATCGCCCAGCTTGAGGGCAATCTCCACGTTGTTGGTGGCGGCATTCTCGCGGGCATTGTTAAAAGCCCACTCGTCGATATCCACGCCTTCCACATAGCTGGCACCGCGCATCTTGGCCAAGATACCTAGCACGGCGGTGCCACAGCCCATGTCGAGCACCCGCTTGCCCTGCATGTCGAGCTCGGCCACATAGCTGAGCATCATGTAGGTGGTAGGATGATGGGCGGTGCCGAAACTCATCTTGGGCTCGATAATCAGCTCATAGTTCACATCCTCGCGATGGGGATGGAACGGCGCACGCACCCAGACGCAGCCGCCGTTGTATTCCACCAACACCGCTTTATGCTCTCTTTCCCACTCCTCATTCCAGTTCTTATCGGGCATCTCCGTCACCTCGTATTTCAGCGGCACAGGGAAGGTCTCCACCGTCACCTCAAGGAAATGACGATCGTATTTGTCGACAGGCACGTAGGCCTTCAGCCCCTCTTTCGTCTCCACGAAGCTCTCGTAGGGGCCTTCGTTGCCAAGGGTGTCCACCAGCAGGTCGCGGAACATGCCGGTGTCGTCCATCGTAAAACTAACCTCGATATACTTCATAACTTTTAACTCTTAACTCTTAACTGTCCAGGTATTCCACCTTGGTAAGGAATAGGCCGCAGGCCGGCATGCTCACGCCGGCGGCGCAGCGGTCTTTCTTCTCGATAATCTCGCGGAGGCCTTCGATGCTGAGCTTGCCACGTCCCACGTCGAGCAGCGTGCCGGTGACGCTCCGCACCATATTTCTAAGGAAGCGGTTGCTCCTTATCGTAAAAATCCACTCCTCCCCCACCTCGTCCCAATGAGCCTCGCTGAGATGGCAAATATTCGTCTTCACCTGCGTGTGAAGCTTAGCAAAGGAGGTGAAGTCGTCGTACTCCATCAGCACCCGTGCGGCCTCGTTCATCTTGTCAATGTCGGGCTTGAAATAAATGCGGCAGTACTGTCCCTGGCGGAACGGCAGCCGTCGGTCGCTCACATGGTATTGGTAGGTCCTCGCCGTAGCGTCAAACCGCGCATGGGCGTTGTCCGCCACCGGGAAGATGTCGAAGATGGCGATATCGGGCGGTAGGAAGGAGTTGAGCTTGAAAACGATATTAGTGGGTAGTGGATAGCGGGTAGTGGGTAGTATTTGTTCCCGTGTGCTATCCACCACCCACTCCCCACTATCCACCTTAAGGTCAAAATGAGCGTAGAAGTCGCTCGCATGCACCCCCGTGTCCGTCCGGCCGCAGCCCACCACGGCAACCTTCTGCCGCAGCAGCGTGCTCAACGCCTCCTCGAGGGTCTGCTGCACCGTGGGCAACCCCGGCTGCGTCTGCCAGCCGCAATAGTTCGCCCCGTTATACGCCAGATGTATAAAATATCGTCCCATTTCAACGTTAACCATTAACCCTTAACCGTTAATCATTACCCTTCTGCCACTCTTCCAGTTCCATAATCGCCCGGTGATGTCCTCCGAAATGGAGCACATAAGGCCAGTCGTACTCCTTCTGCTGGTATTTCAGAAACTTCTCCACCTCGCGCACCAGCATCAGCAGCACACCCAGCTTGTTCTTGTAGAGCCACTTCAGCGAATCCACGTCGTGCTGGCAAGCCAGAGCGAAGCGGAGATTCACGGGCGTGAGGCCGTTGCGCACCCAGTCGATGGCCTTCTCGTCGCCGTCGCAGGCGTTGCTGAGGATGGCCAGCCAGGCAAAGTCGTGCTTGAAAAGCCACACCATCGCGTCGTCGTCGCCGCGGATAGCATTGCTGAAAGCCGCCAGCTCGGGGTGCGGCCCCTCCACCAGCACCTTGAAGAAATCCGTCCGCCCGCTGACACTCTTCACCAGCGCCAGCAGAATCTTCACGTCATATTGCTCCAAGCCTTTCATGTTTTTTATTAACGCGAAAACCATTGCTTTATTGCTTCTGCAAAATAAATTTTGCCACATCAAAGAAAAGTTGTATCTTTGCAGTCGATTCGAAAAAAATCACGAAGCGTTACACCATTCTTGCCGGTGTACGGTACTACGCTTCAATTTCATGGATGCTTGTTGGAGTACGGATAAGCAAAAAAAACTGACGAGCCAACAGTAAATGGCATAACAGCATGAACGAAATGATTCAAAACTACATTGACAAGCGGAAAGAAGAAATAGCTCTTGAACACGAAAGAGAAAAACATCAACTGCTGGAAAACCTATCTATTGGAAACAAGATATACTCTGACAGTAATAAACGCACGTTAGAGTTTCCTTTGTATTACGAATATGATTTAAATAATAAAGCCTATAGAATAGACGCTGCAGACAATTTGAGCGAAGAGGACTATGCAGAATTGTTGAAATATGTCCCAAAGAAAGACAAACCCAAAACTGAATCCAAAGAAGAAATGAGTGGTTTGTACTACTTCGCCATCATTATGATGTTTATCGGATGTATTGGTGGCATTGCTCTCGGCGTCAAAAACAAAGATGCCGTGGTTGCGATAGCATCCGTGCTTGGTGTACTGGTTTTCTTCTCGCAAATCATCCTCCTGTGCAAAATAGAATATAATACACGTTCAAAAAAATAAGATTATGAAACACGCCTCTCTTATCGCCTTCATTTCAGTGGCATTAATGTCACTGATGCAATTGTACAACCTCATATACAATATCATAGAGTATGGAGAATACATGGACATTCTCGGTTATGTATTTCCAATTCTCTATTTCTGTGCCTATTGTGGCGTTGGCTATTTCTTTCTCAGACTATTTATACATCAAAAGAAATAATACTTTAACACCCAGGCATTCGCCCACCTGAGGACTTTTTGATACCCTAAATAGGTAAAACGCCCTCTGTTTAACCATTGTTTTACCATTGTTTTACCATTGTTTTACCATTTAAATGAAAGAACAATGAAAGAACAATGAAAGAACAGAGGTAGAAAAAACTAATAATGAGACAATAACAAAGGCCCGCGGCGAATGCCGCGGGCCTCATGGTTTCTGCGTTGGTGTATTATCCTCTGATCTTCGCACCCAGCTGGGTCTCGAGGGTCTTCTGGATTTTGGACATGGTGGCCTCGATTTGCTTGTCGGCGAGGGTTTTGTCCTTGTCCTGCAGGATGAAGCTGACGGCATACGACTTGAAGCCGTCGGCGATGCCTTTGCCCTCATAGACGTCGAAGAGGCTGACGCTCTTGAGCAGCTTCTTCTCGCACTGCAGGGCGGCCTGCTCGACCTGAGCGAAGGTGACGTCCTTGCGCAGGATGAGGGCCAAGTCGCGCCGCACCTCGGGGAACTTGGCCACCTCCTGATACAGCACCTCCTTGGTGGGGTACTGCTTTAGCAGCAGCGTCCAGTTGAGGTCGGCATAATAGACGGGCTGCTTGATGTCCATCTTCTTCAACGTCTCGCGGCCGATGCGTCCGATGGTGCCGAGCAGCTTCTTGCTGTCGCGCTGGATGATGTCGAGGCCTTCGGAGAAGTACTTGGCGGTGGTGGGCACCATCTCGATGCGGCCCATGTTGACGCGCATGCGGTGCAAGATGTCCATGACGTAGGCCTTGAGGTAGAAGAAGTCGGTCTCGGCGGACTTCATCTTCCAACTCTCGGGCGTCATGTTGCCGGTCATGAAGATGCTGACATGCTCGGTCTCGTTGAAACGCTTGGTGACATCAGTGATTGCGTTATCGTGTGATTGCGTTAGTGCGTTAGTGGCTGGCGCGTCATCACTAACGCATTTACACATTGACGCATTAACGCAATAGCTCCGGCCAAACTCATAGAGTTTCTGGTCGAGGATGCGGAAGTTGATATTGCGGGCGATGCACTCGAGGCCGCTGTAAAGCAGTGTCTGGCGCATGACGTTGAGTTCCTTCGAGAGGGGGTTAATGATGGGGATGCAGCGGTCGGCCGGGAAGTCGGGATTCTCCTCATAATATTCGCTCTTGGTCAGCGAGTTGTTCATTATCTCGCTGAAGCCGTTGTCGGTGAGGTAGTCGCTGACGGCGTTCTTGAGCTTGCGCGGGTCGGGCTTCTTGCCGTAGGAGAGGCAGCTGTTGACCGTCTCACCGATGTGGATGTTGTTGTAGCCGTAGATGCGCATGATTTCCTCCACAATGTCGCACTCGCGGGTGACGTCGGCCTTGCAGGTGGGCACCTTCAGGGTCATGCCCTCGGCGGTCTCGTTGACAATCTCTATGTCGAGCGAGGTGAGGGCGGTGCGGACGGCCTCCAGCGGGATGTCCTGACCCACAAGGTCGAACATGCGGCGGAAGTTCACCTCCACCGTCGGGCGTTCAATGGGTTTCGGGTAGAGGTCCACCATCTGGCCACAAATCTCGCCGCCGGCGAGCTCCTGGATGAGCTTCACGGCGCGGCGCAGGGCCCACTCGGTGATGTTGGGGTCGCAGGTGCGCTCGTAGCGGTAGCTGGCGTCGGTCTTCAGTGTGTGGCGCTGGCTGGTCTTGCGGATGCTCACGGGGTTGAAGAAAGCACTCTCGAGGAAGACGTTCTTGGTTTCCATGGTGGTGCCGCTCTTCAGGCCGCCGAAGACACCTGCGATGCACATGCCTTCTTTTTCGTTGCATATCATCAGGTCGCGGGCGTCGAGGGTGCGCTCCACGCCGTCGAGGGTGACGAACTTGGTGCCCTGCGGCAGGCGCTTCACGATGACGTGGCCGCCCTCAATCTTGTCGGCATCGAAGGCGTGCAGCGGCTGGCCCACCTCCATCATGACGAAGTTGGTAACATCCACCACATTGTTGATGGGACGCAGGCCCACGGTGCGCAGGCGGTTCTGCAGCCACTCGGGGCTCTCCCCTACCTTCACACCACGCAGCGTGATGCCGGTATAGCGCGGGCAGAGGTCCGGCTCCTCGACGGTTACTCTAATTGCGTTATTGTGTGATTGCGTTATTGTGTTAGTGGCTGGCGCGTCAGCACTAACGCATTTACACGTTGACGCATTAACGCATTCAGAAACCGACAGCCACCACGTCGCGGGCCACGCCGATGTGCGAGATGGCATCCATGCGGTTGGCGGTGATGGCCACCTCCAGCAGGCAGTCGTCCTTCACGTGGAAGTACTCCTTAGCGGGCATTCCCACGGGGGCGTCGTCGGGCAGCACCATGATGCCGGCGTGGTCGGTGCCGAGTTGCAGCTCGTCGGCAGCGCAGAGCATACCCTCGCTGACGGCGCCGCGCAGCTTGCCTTTCTTAATCTCGTAGTATTCGGTGTCCGAGGTGTAGATCTTGGTGCCAATCTGGGCACACACCACCTTCTGTCCGGCGGCCACATTGGGGGCGCCGCATACGATATTCAGCGGACGCTCACCACCCACATCAACGGTCGTCAGATGCAGGTGGTCGCTGTCGGGATGCGGCTCGCAGGTCAGCACCTGCGCAATCACCACATGCTCCAGACCACCTTTAATGGTCTCCACCTTCTCCATGCTGTCCACCTCCAAGCCGGAGAAAGTCAGCAGGTCGTCCAGTTCCTGAGGAGTCATATCCTCAATATCCACATACTCTTTAAGCCAATCGAAAGAAATATTCATAGTTTATTTAATTTTTGCCCAACTATCTTTTAATGTGCAGGTGCGGTTGAAGACCAGGTGCTCGGGAGTCGAGTCGCGGTCGGTGCAGAAATAGCCCATGCGCTCGAACTGGTAACGGGCGATGCCATCTTTCCACTTTCCACTTTCCACTTTCCACTCTCCAAGCGCAGGCTCACACTTGGCGGTGACCACACGCAGGCTGTTGGGGTTGAGGTTCTCGAGGAAGGTGTGGCCTTCTTCGACATCGTCGGGAGCCTCGACGGCAAACAACCTATCAAACAAGCGCACCTCGGCGTCGATGGCGTGCTGCGCACTGACCCAGTGGATGGTGCCCTTCACCTTGCGGCCGTCGGGGGCGTCGCCGCCGCGCGTGGCGGGGTCGTAGGTGCAGTGGATGCAGGTGATGTTGCCCTCGGCATCCTTCTCGACGCTCTGCGCCGTGACGAAGTAGGCATAGCGCAGACGCACCTCCTGGCCGATGGCCATGCGGAAGTATTTCTTGGGGGCCACCTCCATGAAGTCCTCGCGCTCGATCCAGAGCTCGCGACCGAAGGGCACCTGTCGGGTGCCGTCGGCCTCGCACTCGGGGTTGTTCACGGCCGTCAGCATCTCAGTCTGTCCCTCGGGGTAGTTGTCGATAACCACCTTCACGGGGTCAAGGACAGCCATGCGGCGCTGGGCCACTTTGTTGAGGTGCTCGCGCAGCGAGAACTCCAGCAGGCTGTAGTCGATGATGTTGTCACGCTTGGCCACGCCGATGCGCTCGCAGAAGGCCTTGATGCTCTCGGGCGTGTAGCCGCGACGGCGGAAGCCGCAGATGGTCGGCATGCGGGGGTCGTCCCAGCCGCTGACGTAGTTCTCCTTGACCAGCTGCAGCAACTTGCGCTTGCTCATCACCGTGTAGTTGATGTTCAGGCGGGCGAACTCGTACTGATGGCTCGGCCAGATGCCCAGCTGCTCGATGAACCAGTCGTAGAGCGGACGGTGGATATCGAACTCCAGCGTGCAGATACTGTGGGTGATATGCTCGATGCTGTCGCTCTGTCCGTGGGCATAGTCGTACATCGGGTAGATGCACCATTTGTCGCCCGTGCGGTGGTGGTGGGCATGGAGGATGCGGTACATGATGGGGTCGCGGAACATCATGTTGGGGTGTGCCATATCGATCTTGGCGCGCAGCACCTTGCTGCCGTCGGGGAACTCGCCGGCGCGCATGCGGCGGAAGAGGTCGAGGTTCTCCTCGACGCTGCGGTCGCGGTAGGGGCTGTTCTTGCCCGGTGTGGTAACAGTACCGCGGCCCTCGCGGATCTCGTCGAGGGTCTGGTCGTCGACATATGCCAGTCCTTTCTGAATCAGAAGCTCGGCCCACTCGTAGAGCTGCTCGAAATAGTCGGAGGCATAGTGCTTCTCGGCCCAGTCGAAGCCCAGCCAGTGGATGTCTTCCTGGATGGAGTCTACATACTCTGTGTCTTCCTTCACGGGGTTGGTGTCGTCGAAACGCAGGTTGGTCTTGCCGCCGTACTTCTTTGCCAGTCCGAAATTAATGCAGATCGACTTGGCATGGCCGATGTGCAGGTAGCCGTTGGGTTCCGGCGGAAAACGGGTCTGGATAGCGGTGTAGGTGCCGTCCTTCAGTCCCTGTTCAATTATCTCTTCAAGAAAATTCAGTTGCCTCTCGGCAGCATTGGTCTCTTCCATAATGACTTGATATATATTATTTTTATTATGTATACTTATATTAAAACAATCAGCAAAAATACGAAAAAATTTGATATTAATGGGACGAAATGAAATATTTTTTGTATTTTTGCACCATCGAATTGAAACAAAAAAACATCAAATACAATGAAAAAGATAGTTTTAGCCATCCTACTCGCCGGCGGTCTCGTCTTCGCCTCTTGCGACATCCTCACCCAGCTCACCTCGCAGGTCGCCAGTGTCGCCAACCTGGCCAATTGTGACTTCAGCCTCAAGAACGTCGACAACATCTCCATCGCCGGCGTCAACCTGAAAAACATCACCTCCGGCAACCTCGACCCCACTGATGTGGTGAAGCTTGTGGCCGCCTACCAGAGCAAGCAGGTGCCCCTGAGCATGGACCTCAATGTCAACATCAAGAACCCCACGCAGCAGCAGGCCTCGATGACCGCTATGGACTGGATTCTTGCCATCGACGGCACCGACGTGGCTAACGGTGCCAGCCGTCGCACCTACACCATACGCCCCAGCACCACCACTACCGTGCCCCTGGGCGTCAACACCGACCTCGGCAAACTCTTCTCCTCCAAAGGCGTCGATGCCCTCAAGAACTTCGCCTCCAGCTTCTCCAACGACGGCACCTCCTCCAAGGTCGGCCTCCGCGTCCGCCCCAGCATGAACGTTGGCGGTTCGCAAGTTCCCTTCCCCAACTACATCAAGCTCGAGAAAAAGACAGGAAAATCCTAAAGAACAACTGGGCGGCGGGTTCGATGAGCTCGTCGGGGAAGTCGTAGTCGGGGTGGTGGAGCTCGGCGTGTTTCTCACCACTGCCGAGACCGAACATGGCGCCGGGAAACTCCAAGAGATATTCGGCGAAATCCTCGCTCCAGCGGTTGGGATTTTCCTGATACTGAATATTTAGCGGCAATTCTTTTGCCGCTTTTTCTATGGCTTTCACGCTGTCAGGGTGGTTCTCCGTAGCGCGGAAGGGTTCCACTAAGGAGCGGTTGACTGTCAGACCATAGCGCTCGGCAACCTCGTCAACGGTCCAATTGGCGTCGGCAAGGAGGCGCTCCATCGCGCTGTTGGTGAAGGCCCTGAGGGTGAACATCACCTCGCCGTGCCCCGCCGAGGTGCCGAAAGCTGGCTGTCCCACCCTCACACAAATCAGCGTCGACTGCCGGAACTCTCCGCTCGCCCCATTAAACCCATTAAATCTATTAATTATCTCACTGACAGCAATTCCAGGATTAATGCCCATCTCCGGCGTCGAGGCATGCGTCTCGCGCCCGTCGAGGCGGTAGACGACACCCGTCGAAGCGGCGGCAAAAGTCCTCGGACAGAGCACCACGGTACCCAGCGGATAGCCAGGCAGGTTATGCAAGGCATAGAACGCCTTGATGTTATACTGCTGCAGGATACCCGTATCGAGAACAGCACGCGAACCCGTGCCCGTCTCCTCGGCAGGCTGCCAGAGGAGAAGAATGCGTGAATGTGTGAATGTGTTAGTGCGTGAGTCATTAGCCTCGTCGATGAGTTCGGCGAGGCGGAGGAGAATGGTCGTATGGCCGTCGTGCCCGCAGCGGTGTCCTATCGGCAACGCATCGGTATCGGCCCTGAAAGCTATCGTTGGAGCGGAAGCCTCCTTGCCCCATACCGCGATGATACCGTAGCCTCCCACGTGGGTATACACCTTGTCGGGATGCAATCCCTGCAGGTGCTCGACAATCCTGTCGTGCGCAAACTGCTCGTTGCCTGCCGTCTGCGGATGCTCATGGAGTTGATGACGAATATCAATATAATCAGTCATTTCCCTTAAACCTTAAGTTTCATGATCTGTTCTCTGAAGAAATCGCCGCGAACCTCGAAGTTCTTGAAAGCGTCGTAGCTAGCTGCCGCCGGCGACAGCAGCACCACCCCACCCTCCGGCGTGTGCTCGGCGCACCAAGGAACAATCTTGGTGTAATCGTCCTCTTCGAGGAATTGAGAATTGAGAATTGAGAATTGAGAATGTATGCGGCGACCCGCCTGTCCGACGAAGACAAGGTTCGATATCGGGTTCTCTTTGAGGAAGTCGACCAGCGGCGTATAGTCGATGCCACGGTCGAAGCCACCAAGGATCAGCGTATCCACCCTACCCAGTGCCTTCACGGCGGCGATAGCGGCGGCAGGAATGGTCGAAATGCTGTCGTCATACCATGTGATGCCTGCCACTTCTCCCACCTTCTCCATCCTATGCCGCAACCCTTGGAACGAACCAAGAAGTAAGCGGTAAGAACTAAGAGAATCAGCCGGCAATCCATTCTTAGTTCTTAGTTCTTCCTTCATAGTTCTCACCACACGGCAGGCCACCAAAGCGTTGCTCCTGTTGTGCTCGCCCTCCAACGGGCAGGCGGCGAGCAGACTCTTCTCCTCTTCGGTGATATCATTTAAGGAATACGGATGTAGCACGCCGGGCATGGCTTGCGACCTGACAAGTTCGTCAAGTTCTGTTGCATCGCTACACCAGAAGAAATGGTCGCCCTCACGCTGTTTCAACCCTATCTGCATCTTCGCCATCTTGTAGCCCATATAGTTCTCGTAATGGTCGAGGTGTTCCTGGAAGAGGTTGAGCAGAACTGCGATATGAGGCCCGCGATGGATGTTCTCCAGCTGGTGACAGCTCAACTCCGCTACCACCACGCTTCCTTCCTTCAGCTCGTCGAGGATATCGAACAGCGGGATACCGATATTGCCTGCCAATATACTACTTGGGAGCAAGTGATGTATCAGCGAGGCCGTGGTACTCTTGCCCTTGGTGCCAGTCACACCGATGGTCGTATCGCCATATACTTGTAAGAAGATATCCGTCAGCGATGAGCACTCCACGCCACCCATGACCCTCATCGGCACACCGGGACTTTTGATTATCAGGTCGTAGCCTTTGGCAGCTTCGGCGGCAATTTGCTCGTTACCGTCAGCAATAACATACTCGGCCTCGGGCACCAGCCGCTGTATCAGCCGTTCGGCACTCTTGCCCTCACGACCATAACCCGCAATCAAAATCCTGCGTCCCTCCAGCAGGGCTTTCAGTTGTTCTTCTCTGTACATGCTTCTTGCAGAATATTTCGTTCTTCCTCCGTGAGATTCCCCATGGGAGAAAGGGTCTTAAGGTCTTTTATGTCCTTACCGTCATCTTTTAAATCTCTTAGAAGCGCCGGACGTTCATCGGGATACCACCTCTTGAGTGTCATGCCCAGCGCCTGCCGCACCTCGTTCACCGTCCCTACACATTCGAAAGGCTTTGTCTCGGCTTCACCTATCAACTGTCGGAACTCGTGCTCCAGCGTCATGTCGTCGAGCATCGCCTTGCCAAAAATCTGGTTCAGTCTCACGGGCTCTATGAAAGGCGACAGGATGATATAGGCGAAGAGGCACTTGGCGCAGTGGCCACACCAGATGTCCTCCTTGCTGCCCACATTGCAGCTCCTGAACACATCGTGGTAGGCCGTGAAGCGACTGAACAGCATGGCAATCTGCAACTCACTCAACGGCCGCAGGAAACTGAAGTAATTGAAGCCTGGGCAATAGCGACGGAAATCATCCTCGAATTCGAGGCTCTTGGAGTATTGGTGGTTGACAGTAGTGCCTATCACCGTGCTCTCGTTGGCCGAGTTCTCGTTGCTGAGGGCCACATTGGGCACTCCACTCAAAGTTGACGCCAACCGTGTGTAGAACGCCAGCATCGCCGAGAAGGGCGTATGTCCGTTCAGGTAACGGTGAACGTTCGCTCCCGTTTGGTCGCATTCAGTTTCACCGTTCAGGTCCAGCAGCGTGGGGTCAATCTTGCGGCGAATCACCAGCACCTCCTCCATCGGGAATCCCGCAATACGGGCACATTCGATTGTGGCCCCGCGTGGATTCATAATCAGCGGCCGTATCTGCTTCCCTGCCCGACGCAACAGTTCCAACGTCACCACCGAGTCCTTTCCTCCTCCAATCGGCACCAGATATTGAGTGGGTAGTGGATAGTCGGTAGTGGGTAGCACATGGTCCCGTATGCTATCCACTACACACTCCCCACTACACACTTGCAGAAACGAGTCTTGCGTTTCTGCGATGCCATTGGTATAGAAGAACTCACCGAGGCCGTTCCAGTAGAGCTTTTTCCAGAACGCCACCTGCCCGTCGTCGAGCGACCCACATTCCACCTTCACCGTCGGCGGACAAGCACATTTCCAGTAGCTTATCAGCTCTATCATGCCGATGTCGAACACCATACGGTCGATGTCCTCGGCATCCATATTGAGGAATGGACGCGCCTCGAAGAGCGCCTCGGGATGAAACACCACGTCACCCATTCTGCAGTCGAACCACACCTTCAGTCCCTTCTCCGTCACCTCGTGATGGTAAGCCTCATATACAAACTCGGGATACCGCTCGCGCAGATCCCTGTACCTTTCGTTTCTGTCATTCATAATACTCTTTATAACTCTTCTTTCAAAAAAATATTGTCCCCACACAATAAAAAAACTCTCTCCTCGTTAAAACAGACAAAACAATTAAAACAATCATTCACAATGAGCCCCCTATTCATCCTCCTCGACGCCGCCACCAACGCCGCCACCAACGCTCCGGACAACACCTGGAAAACCATCATCATGGTCGTCGCCATGATTGTTGTCTTCTACTTCTTCCTCATCCGGCCCCAGACCCAGAAAGCCAAGAAAGAGAAGGCCTACCGCGACAGCCTCCAGAAAGGCGACCAGGTCATGACCGCCGGCGGCATCCACGTCACCTTCGTCAGCCGCGAAGGCGGTATGGCCACCGTCGAAGCCGCCCCCGGCACCCGTATGAAGGTGCAAATCGGCACCCTCCAGCCCATCCCCGAACGCGAAAAAAAGGCTACCGAAAAGACCTTCCGCTCGTAAAAACCATTATGATGAACATTATGATGAAATAAAAGAAATGATGAAAAGGGCTGGGGTGCTATAACAAAGAATATATTTTTCTATAGATTATAGTAATTAAGATTATTTAACAGAAAACTTGGAAAACTATCATGGTTTTTCAAGTTTTCTTTGTATCTTTGCACTCGCTTTTTTCGATTTTCTGAAGAGCGTTTTCGCCTATCATCCATTGATAGACAATATATTATAAAAAATGACAGCGGAAGAAAACAAAGAAAAAATCGTAGAAACGGCATTGCAGATGTTCACTCAGCGTGGTTGCCGCGGTGTGACGATGGACGACATCGCCCAGTCGCTTCATATATCGAAACGCACCCTCTACGAGACCTTTGCCAACAAGGAGGAGTTACTGGCAGAATGCCTGATGCGGGTACACGACAAAATCAACGAAATGCACCGCCAAGCTCACAGCCGAGTTGACGAGCCGCTGCTGGTGGCCATGTACATGCTTCGCGCTAATGCCTACAGCAACCATCGCTACCACCGACTCATTGAAGAAGCCGAACGGTACTATCCCGAAATACACGACCGCTTCTTCAAAATCCACACTGGAACCATGCGCACCTTCATACAGCATGGTATGGACTACCTCCACGAGCACAACTACTTGCGCCCTGACGCCAACAGCGAAGTGGCTGTCGATTTCCTCTGCGACCTCATCCAGCAACGACGCATGTCGGAGGTTACCGATCCCTCCTCCTATGCCCAGCAACTCAACGAGATATGCTTCACATACCTGCGCGGGCTCATGACCGTTGAAACCATCGAGCGCTATGAGAAGTCTGAGCCTCACTTCCGCCAACTACTCGAAGAACTTGCGAAACAGGAATCCTCCAAATGATAATAACATAAAATGAATTAATATAAAAATGACACTGAAAAAACTGACATTAGCATTGGGACTGATAGCACTGGCATTGCCAGCCACGGCACAGCAGACTCTGCGCCTTTCCCTGGCTGAAGCCCAGCAGTATGCCGTCGAGCACAACGCCGCCATGCGCAACGCCGACCTCGACATCAAGAAGGCCGAGCTCGACCGCTGGAAGACCCTCTCCACCATGCTCCCCACCGTCAAAGCAGGCTTCGACTACCAGAACATGTGTGGCTACGAGATGTCCATGGCGGGCTTCAACATCCCCATGGACCCCAACGGCACCTTCAGCATCACCGCCGCCGTGGCCATTACAGGCTCCCAGATTGTCGGCGTCATGTTGCAGGACATCGCACAGGAGATGACCGACATCTCGCGTCAGCAGACCGAGCAGGAGACCCGCTCGCAGGTCAAGAACGTTTACGTCTCCATCCTCGTCATGGAGCAGACCGTCTCCCTCCTCGACTCCTCGCTAGCCAACATCGAACGCCTCGCCGCCACTAGCCAGAGCGCCGTCGATGTGGGTGCCGCCGAGCAGGTCGATGCCGACAAGCTCCAGGTTCAGGTGGCCACCCTGCGCAGCTCCATCAACACCACCAACCGTTCGCTCCAAATGCTCCGCAACTCCCTCCTTCTCCAACTCGGCGCCGATGTCGACGCCACCGTCGTACTCACCACTCCCGTCGACAACATCCTCAGCGTCAACAACGCCGCACAGCTCCTCGGCGAAGCCTTCCATCCCGAAGACAACTACACCTACCGCCTCCTTGAGCAGAACGAGAAACTCGCCGAGAAGAACGTCACCATGGCCTGGATGGACTTCACCCCCACCCTTACGGCCTACTACCAATACAGCAAGAAGGTCTACTTCGGCGACGAAGGCATGAATATGACCCCGCCGAACATGATAGGCGTCTCCATCAGCCTCCCCCTGCTCACCTCCGGCACCCGCTACGCCAACATCAAGAGTGCCGAGATCGCCCTCCAGGAAAACCAAAACACACGCAAGCAGGCCGAGGACGGCCTCCGTGTGCAATACAACCAGCTGCGCTACGACCTCGCCTCCGCCCTCGAGACCTACGACATCCAGCGCCGTAACCTCGACGTCACCCAGCGCGTCTTCACCAGCGTCAGCGAGAAATACAAATACGGCCGCGCCTCCAGCCTCGAGGTCACCACAGCTTCCAACGACATCATCGCCGCCCAGAGCAACTACATCCAGGCCGCCCTCAACGTCATCTCCGCACAGACTGCATTGGAAAACCTTTTGAATAAATAAACACACAATATGAACAAGACCATCAGAATCGCAACCGTCGCGTTGGCCCTTTTCGGCCTCGCCGCCTGCGGTGGCAGCAAGCAAGACGACAAGAAAGCCGCCACCACCACCAAGAAAGAAGCCGAGAAAGTCCAGGTCCTCACCCTCCAGAGCGAGCGCATCGCCAAGACCCTCGAACTCTCCGCAACCCTCGAAGGCTACGAGACCATGAACATCTCGCCTTCCATCACCGGCCACATCGAGCACATCTACGCCGAGGTGGGCACCCGCGTGCAGAAAGGCTCCATGCTCGTCCGCATGGACCAGACCCAGCTCAACACCACACGCATCAACCTTGCCTCCACCAAGACCGAGCTCGACCGCGTCACCGCCCTCAAGGCCTCCGGCTCCGTCAGCGAGCAGGTCTACGACCAGACCAAGGCCGCCTACGACCAGCTCGTCGAAGCAGAACGCTTCCAGAACGAGAACACCTTCGTCCGCGCCCAGTTCGCCGGCGTCATCAGTGCCAAGAACTTCGAGGACGGCGAGATGTACACCGGCGCCCCAATCCTCACCCTCACCCAGATTTCGCGCCTCAAAGCCATCATCAATATCCCCGAGACCTACTTCCCACTCGTCAAGACCGGCATGAAGGTTGACATCGAGAGCGACATCTACCCGGGTCAGACCTTCCCCGCCACCATCGAGATTGTCTACCCCACCGTCGACCCCGCCTCCCACACCTTCCAGGCCAAACTCAACATCCCCAACGCCGCTGAGAAAATCCGTCCCGGCATGTACGTCCGCACCCACCTCGCCATCGGCCAGGTTGACGCCATCGTGGTCCCCTACCAGAGCGTCCTCAAGCTCACTGGCAGCAACGACCGATATGTCTTCGTTAACGATGAAGGCACTGCCCGTCGCGTCGCCGTCACCCTCGGCCAGCGCTACGACGACCGCATCGAAGTCATCCCCGTCGAAGCCGGAGCCATCAAAGCCGGCGACCAGCTCGTCGTCACCGGACAAGCCCGCCTCGTCGACGGCGACAAGTTAGAGATTGTAGAATAAATGAAAACTTGGAAGCAAAAATTTCAATTTTCAATTTTCAATTTTCAATTTAGAAAATGGCTATTTACAAAACCGCTATCAACAAGCCCATCACCACAGGCTTGATATTTGTGGCCGTCATCATCCTAGGCCTCTTCTCCCTCACGCGTCTGCCCATTGACCAGATGCCCGAGATGGACCCCCCCTACGTCACCGTGATGACCACCTACGCCGGCGCCAACGCCAGCGACATCGAGACCAACATCACCAAGATTCTCGAAAACACCCTCAACTCCGTTGATGGACTCAAAAACATCACTTCCACCTCCAAGGACAACATCTCCGTCGTCACCCTCGAGTTCGAGTGGGGCTCCAACATCGACGAGGCGCTCAATGACATACGCTCCTACGTCGACCTCATCTACGACAACCTGCCCGACGGCGTGTCGCGCCCCATGATCCTCAAGCTCAACTCCTCGGCCATGCCCGTCATGATCTACGGCTTCACCGCCAAGGAGTCCTACTCAGGCCTCAAACGCATCCTTGAGGACAACGTGCAGAACGAGCTCAACCGCATCGACGGCATCGGCAACATCACCGTCTCTGGCGCCCCCGAGCGCTACGTCTACATCGACCTCGACCCCAAACAGCTCGACGCCTACGGCATAAGCCTCGAGCAGGTCGGCAACGCCATCTCCGCCAACAACCTCGACCTCGCCTCCGGTACCGTCAAGATGGGCAAGGAGCAGTATCAGATGCGCGTCAAAGGCGAATATGTCGAAAGCTCCGAGATTGCCGACATCGCCGTCTCCACCACCCTCACCGGCAAGCAGGTCTTCGTCCGCGACCTCGCCACCGTGCGCGACACCATCAAGGACCTCTCCCTCGACGAGAAAATCAACTCCCTCGACGGCGCACGTCTCATCATCACCAAGCAGACCGGCGCCAACACCGTCGAAATCGCTCGCCAGGTACGCGCACAGATGGCCCGAATCCAGAAAACCCTGCCGCCTGACATTGAAATCACCCTTGTCCGCGACGGCTCCGAAGAAATCGTCAACGCCATCAACGGCCTCGCCGAATCCATCTTCTACGCTCTCCTCTTCGTCATCCTCGTCGTGCTCATCTTCCTAGGCAACTGGCGCGCCACCATCATCATCGGCCTTACCATCCCCATCTCACTCGTCACCTCCTTCATCTACCTCCTCCTCGCCGACTCCTCCATCAACATCATCTCCCTGGCCTCACTCACCGTCGCCATCGGCATGGTCGTCGACGACGCCATCGTCGTCCTCGAGAACATCTCCAAGCACATCGACCGCGGCGAGAACCCGCGCGAAGCGGCCATCTGCGCCACCAACGAGGTCTGGACCTCTGTCATCGCCACCACCCTCGTCCTCGTGGCCGTCTTCGTGCCTCTCACCATGCTCCCCGGCATGATAGGAATCTTCATGAAAGAGCTCGGCTGGATTGTCACCATCGTCGTCTGCGTCTCAACCACCGCCGCCATCACACTCATCCCCATGCTCTCCTCCAAGATGCTCAAGGAGAAACCCTTCTACCTCACCCGTGAGGCTCGCGAAGAAGCCGAGGCCAAGAAAGCGCGCAAGAAACTCTCCTTCGACAAGACCATCGGCCGCGCCTTCAGCGCCATCGAACGCGGCTACGCCAACCTCCTCCGCTGGTGCCTCCGCCACAAAATCGTCACCCTCGTCACCTTCTTCATCCTCTTTGTCGTCTCGCTCATCCCCGTCATTCGTGGTTCCATTGGCATGGACTTCATGAAAGAGCAGGACAACGGCCAGATCTCCGTCAGTGCCGAGCTGCAGCGCGGCACCCGCATCGAGGAAACCCTCAAGACCGCCCGCCACATGGAAGACGACATCCGCCGCATCCTCGGCGATGACCTCCTCGTCCTCTCC
The DNA here is from genome assembly GCA_902776365.1 of uncultured Bacteroidota bacterium. Taxonomy (GTDB): domain Bacteria; phylum Bacteroidota; class Bacteroidia; order Bacteroidales; family P3; genus Colimorpha. The sequence continues at coordinate 160,350 of CACYPU010000003.1, forward strand.
ACCTCTGCAGGCTCCAACGACGACGCCGGCTTCGCCGCTCTCTTCAACTCCACCACCAACAACAAAATCTCCATCACCATCCGCGCCACCAAGAAATTCGAACGCGAACGCTCCATCTTCCAGATGCAGGAGGAACTCCGCCGCTGCTTCGCCGAATACCCCGAACTCGTCACCTACCAGGTCAACCAGGGCGGCATGATGATGGGCGGCTCCAACAACTCCCTCCAGGTCGAAATCTACGGCTACGACTTCGACCTCACCACCAACTTCACACAGGAACTCAAGAAACGCGTCGAACAAAACGTCCCCGGCGCACGCGACACCAAAATCTCGCGCGACGAAGACCGCCCCGAACTCAAAATCACCTTCGACAAGCAGAAACTCTCCCTCCACGGCCTCAACGGCTCCACCGTCGCCATGTATGTGCGCAACCGCGTCAACGGCATGGCCGCCGGATACCTCAAGGAAGACGGCGAAGAATACAACATCGTCGTCCGCCTCCGCGAGGAATATCGCGACGCCATCTCCGACATCGAGCAGCTCTCCATCCCCACACCCACCGGCAAAGTCATCAAACTCGAGGAACTCGCCAAGGTCGAGGAATACTGGTGCCCGCCCACCATCGAGCGCAAAAACCGCCAGCGCTACCTCTCCCTCACCGTCATGCCCTTCAACACCTCACTCGGCGAACTCGCACAAGGCGTGCAGAAGGAAATCGACCAGATGGACATCCCCCAGGGCGTCCACTACGCCCTCGCCGGCAGCTATGAGGACCAGCAAGACTCCACCGCCGACATGGGCCTCCTCGCCGTACTCATCATGATACTCGTCTACATCGTCATGGCCTCGCAATTCGAATCCTTCGGCAAACCCGCCATCATCATGTTCTCCATCCCCTTCGCACTCACAGGCGTCATCCTCGCCCTGCTGATTACCGGCGAAAACCTCGACATGGTCGGCATGCTTGGCATCGTACTCCTCATCGGCATTGTCGTCAAGAACGGCATCGTGCTGGTCGACTACATCAACCTCCTACGCGAGCGCGACGTCCCGCTCTACGAAGCCATCGCCCTCAGCGGCCAGAGCCGTATGCGTCCCGTAATGATGACCGCACTCACCACCATCCTCGGCATGATACCCATGGCCACCTCCACCTCCGAAGGCTCCGAGATATGGACTACCATGGGCATCGTCGTCATCGGCGGCCTCCTCATCTCCACCCTCGTCACCCTCATCGTCGTCCCCGTCCTCTACGGCGCCTTCAACCGCCGCGGCGACCACGAACGCCAAGAGAAAATCCGCAAGAAATTCGTATTTATGAATATTAATCTTGATGAACAATGAAAAGTGTTTTGATAGTATACAACCAGGCCAACAACGAACGTGTCGAGTACATGCTCGACAAACTCGAGATTCGCGGCTTCACCCAGTGGGAAAATGTTCAGGGACGTGGTAACGAGAACGGAGAACCCCATCGCGGCACCCACACCTGGCCCGAGCTCAACAACGCCATCCTTACCATCGTCCCCGACGACAAGGTCGACGACCTACTCCTCTCCGTCCGCAAACTCGACAAGCGTAATGAAGAGGTAGGTATCCGCGCCTTCGTCTGGACCATCGACCAGATGGTATGAACGGATAAAAAACATCCCTCAACACAAGATAGCCATGCAAACCCATGGCTATCTTTGTTTTTATCCATCCCTGAACGGCTCATATGTTCGCTTGTTGTTTGGTATATGTTCGGTATATGTTCACTTTAAAAGCGAACATATACCGAACAAATGATTTACAAAACAGGAGGAAAACTGCAACTAAAAAACCTCCGGCTCGCGAGAAATCCGGAACCGGAGGCAATGAAAATCCAAATTAAAACCGTTTTCTTGAAAAAATCTACTCGGCGCTGCTGATGAAGGGGTACTTGTAGTCGTAGGCGGGGTCGAAGGTCTCCTTGACAGCCTGCGGCGAGGTCCAGCGGATGAGGTTGAGGTAGGAGCCGGCCTTGTCGTTGGTGCCGCTGGCGCGGGCACCGCCGAAGGGCTGCTGGCCGACGACAGCACCCGTGGGCTTGTCGTTGAAATAGATGTTGCCGGCAGCGTTGCGCAGCAGGTCGTATCCGGCGCGCAAAGCCTTGCGGTCGCTGGAGAAGATGGCGCCGGTGAGGGCATAGGGCGAGGTGGTGTCGCAGAGGCGGCAGGTCTCCTCGTACTTGGCATCCTCGTAGACGTAGATGGTGATGATGGGTCCGAAGATTTCCTCGCACATCGACTTGTAGTCGGGTTTCTTGGCCAGGATGACCGTGGGCTCGACGAACCAGCCTTTCTTCTTGTCGCACTTGCCGCCGAAGATGACCTCGGCGTCCTTGCTCTTCTTGGCGTGGTCGATATAGTTCTTACAGTTGTCGAACGAAGCCTCGTCGATGACGGCGTTGACGAAGGCGCTGAAGTCGCGCACGTCGCCCATCTTAATCTCCTTCAGCATGCGGCCGATGATTTTCTCCACCTTGGGCCACATGGAGGCGGGTACATAGGCACGGCTGGCGGCGGAACATTTCTGTCCCTGGAACTCGAAGGCGCCGCGGACGATGGCGGTGGCCACCTGGTCGGGGTCGGCGCTCTTGTGGACCATGATGAAGTCCTTGCCGCCGGTCTCGCCGACAATCTTGGGATAGGAGCGATATTTGTCGATGTTCTGTCCGATAGCCTTCCAGAAACCCTTGAAAGTGGCGGTGGAGCCGGTGAAGTGGACACCCACGAGGTTCTCGTCGGCGAAGGCCACCTTGCCGATGAGGGCGCCGCTGCCGGGCAGGAAGTTGACCACGCCGTCGGGCAGGCCGGCTTCCTTGTAGATCTTCATCAGCAGGTAGTTGCTGAGCATGGCGGTGGTGGAGGGCTTCCAGATGCAGACGTTGCCCATAAGCACGGGGCTCATGCAGAGGTTGGAGGCGATGGAGGTGAAGTTGAAGGGGGTGATGGCGAAGACGAAGCCTTCGAGGGGACGGAAGACGTTATAGTTCAGCGTGCCTTTGTCGCTGCAGGGCTGGTCGCTATAAATCTGGCTGGCGTAGTGGGCATTGTAGCGCAGGAAGTCGCAGAGCTCGCAGGCGCTGTCGATTTCGGCCTGCATGGTGGTCTTGCCCTGGCCGAGCATGGTGGCGGCATTGATAAGGTAGCGGTACTTGCCGCTGATGAGGGTGGCGATTTTGAGCATCACGCTGGCGCGGTCAATCCAGGGAGTCTCGGCCCATTCCTTCTGGGCCTTCATGGCGGCGGCGATGGCGGCCTTCACTTCCTTCTCGCCGACCTTGTGGTAGCGGGCCAGCACGTGATGGTTCTCGGTGGGCATAACAATCTCGCCCATATCTTTGGTCTTGACCTCCTTGCCGCCGATGATGGCGGGAATCTCGGTCACTTTCTTGTAAAGCTCATCGAGGGCTTTACGGATTTCTTTGCGCTCGGGGCTGCCAGGAGCATAGCCTTTGACAGGTTCGTTTTCAGGTTTCGGGAATACGAAGATACTGTTGTTCATTTGTGTTTGTTTTTATGGGTTGAATTTTGGGTGCAAAGATACGACTTTTTTCGGACATAGGGGAAAAAAAATTTGAGGCGTCCTTTTTTTGCCAAAAGAACGCCTCAATATGTTTTTCCTTTCACCTCTCACCTTTCACCTCTCACCTTTTTCTTTCGGTGCTGCTTGGAGGCTTTGTGGAATTCTTCGCGCTGTTCCTTGGTGAGGACTTTGTCAATACGAACCTTGGTGGCATACATCTCGCGCGAAATCTCGGCCTGAATCTTGGCGGAGCGGTCGAAGAGGGGGTAGAGGAATTTGGTCTGGTCGCCCTCGCGATCCATATAGAGGGCTATGCTGTCGCGGACAGCCTGCTGGCGTGCGTGGAGCTTGTCGACGCGCTGGCGCGATTCGGCGGTAATGGTCTCGAGCTTGGCTTTCTGGCTGTCGGTGAGGTTGCTGACGAGCTGCGTGATGTCGGGGCGCTTCTGCTCACGGCGCTCTCCTGAGGGCTTCTGGGCAGCAAGGGTAGTGCATGCAAGGATGACTAGGGCAAGGGAGAGAATCTTTTTCATGGCTTTATTTTCAATATTCAGTTTCATAGTCGTCATAGAGGTAATCGATGGGATTATCGGCGGCGGATTCGACGGGGAAATAGTAGTCGTAGTCGGCGACGGAGGCCATCATCGAGCTGATTTGCTCTTCGTCGAAGGAGGCTGCGGAGGCCGGGGTGATGTTGAGGACGATGAGTCCCACCACAGCAGCGGCAGCGGAGAGGGAGGCCCAGGGCACCCAACGGGTCTTGCGCGGAGCGGCAGGAGCGGCGACGGGCTGCAAGTAGGGGTGCTTGCGCACCTCGGCCATAACACTGTCCACCACGTCGACCTGCTTGGGGCAGGTCTGCTGCGCGAGTTGCTTGAGTTGTACGTCGATGTTCATAGTTCCTTTTTTTTAGGGAGTTCAAGGAGTTCAGGGAGTTCAAAGAGTTCAAGACAAATGTTTCGGTCAGATTATTATTCTTAATTTTTAATTCTTAATTCTTAATTTCTTTTGCGAGGTTTTTCTTGGCGCGGAAGATGAGCGATTCCACTTTGGCAAGGGAACACTGCATGACTTCAGCAATCTGGTTGTAGGAGAAGTCCTCGAAGGAGTAGAGTATGATGGCGGTGCGTTGTTCGTCCTTGAGGTGTCCGATGGCGGTGCGGAGGGCTTCCAGCTGCTCGTTGTGGATGATTTGCTGCTCGGCGTTGCGGTCGGAGGAGACTTCTTCGGGCGGATTCTCCCATTCGTCGCTGCTGACAAAGCGTTTGCTTTTGTTCAGCATCTTGCTGACGACGTTGACGGTGATGCGGTAGATGAAAGAGCTCAACTTCGAGTCGAAACGGAAGCGGGGAAGGGCCATGTAGAGCTCGACGAAGACTTGCTGTGTCACTTCTTCCACCTCGAGGCGTGTGCCGCAGAGTTTGTAGGTGAGGTTGGCCACAATCTGCTGGTAGCGCCGCACGATGAGCGTGTACTGCTCGGTGTCTCCTGCGAGGATTCTCTCGACGATTTCTTTGTCTTCCACTGTCTCGAATCGTTATTAAGTACTACTTGTTTCAGTTTTCTTGCAGAAAATTTCGGAAAAATATATTTTTTTTCGGAATTTTCTTTTTACTCATCCTTAAAGCGCTCTAAATCACGACGGTCTCGTTTGGTAGGGCGGCCGACGCCGCGGTCGCGACGTTCGAAGGCGTACTGGCGTGCCATCTGTATGCGCTCGTATTCCTCCTGGGGGGTGCGGTCGATCATGAATCCCTGGACGAGAGGGGCGCCGACGCGGTTAGGCGGGATGGCGAGGACCTCAATTTGCTTGTGCAGTTGGTCGAGGTTGAGGCTGAACCTCTCCCCTATCTTCACCTCATGGGAGGGCTTAAGTTCCCGACCCTCGGCTGTGAGTTTCACCTTGCCACACTGGCAGGCGTCGGCGGCGAGGGAACGCGTCTTGTAGAGACGCACGGCCCAGAGGTATTTGTCGAGTCTCATTGGGTGTTCTTGAAGGTGACGGTGATGGTGCCCTTGCGAGGTTCGTCGCCGATGTCGGTGCCGGCAAGCGGAGCAAAGATGGTGCCCTTGGCCAAGGCGATGGCTTTTTCCTTCAACTGAACATTGCTATAGGTGGAGGTGAGGTATTCAACACGTGTCACCTTGCCGTTCTTGTCGACCCACACATCAAGGGTGACGGTGATATTGACCTGCTGGTTGGAGGTGAACTTGATGGGAGGATGGGAGACGACCTTGAAACCTCTGACGTTGCCCGAGAGACCGCCACCACCGTTTCCGCTGGTGTTGAGCGAATGGGGGTTGCCGTCGGCCTGTCCTTGGTTGCCGGGGGTGCCTGTGTTGCCGAGGCCGGTACCTTGAGCGTCGTTGTTTTTGTTACGCTTGCCTTTATAGATGGCGTTCTGGTTGATTTCGGTCGTTTGGGGTTCCTCTGTCGGAGTCTCGGTGACGACGGTCTTGTCGCTGGCGTTAACCTTGCCAGCGCCATTGTTCTGTGTGGGGGTCTTGATCGTCGAAGCCGCCGCCGGCGTCGTGGTGCCAGTGTTCTGCTTCGCCGAGGGAGCCGGCTCGTCGCCCTGACCACGGTCGGGCTCACCGAGGCTCACCTCGAAACCCTCGGGGGGTTCCTTGGGCGGGTTCTCCTTGGTGTACTCGCTGGGATTGAATGTGTAGGCGCTAATGAGGAACATCAGCAGCAACATCACTCCTGCGAAGATGGCAGTGGAGATAGCCGATTTGGTTTTGGTGGTCATAGCTTTTGTTTTTTATTCCTTGCCAATGGTGGCCAGCGAGACCTTATGGGCATGGTTCTCGTTGTCGGCATCGTTAATCTGGTTCACGGCATCGAGGGTGTAGACAATCTCTTCCACGGGAATGAGCTTGTCGGCACGGACGACAATGGCGGCATCCCTGGGGCTGTCTGCGAGGAGCTGCAGCAGCTGGTCCTGTAACTCTTCACGCTGGATTTGCAACTCACCATCGCGCAGATGATAGACCGTCTCACCGTTCTCGTTGAAAGTGATGTAGATGCTGAGGTCTTGCTTGACACGGGTGTCGCTGCTACTCTCGGGGAGGTTCAGCGGCAGGGCATTGGGGTTGATGAGGGTCGAGGTAATCATGAAGAAGATGAGCAGCAGGAACACCAAGTCGCTCATGCTCGACGATGAAGTCTCGACACGTATTTTATTCTGTAGATTAATCATTTCGATTAAGTTTAAAAGGTTTAAGAGGTTTAAGGGGTTTAAGGGGTTTGAGGCTATTGACTTTTACAATAGACCTTTTAAACTTTCAAGCGAAGCGAACCCTTTCAACCTTTTGAACCATACATCAAGCCGGTTCGTGCAGCAAGTCCATGAACTCGTTGGCGCGGACCTCGAGGTCGAAGACCACCTTGTTGATGCGGGCGACAAGGAGGTTGTAGAGGAAGTAGCAGATGATGCCGACGATGAGGCCGCCGACGGTGGTGACCATAGCTGTGGAGATGCCTCCGGAAAGGGTGACTATGCTGACGTCCTTGCCAGCGTTGGTCATATCTTGGAAGGCGGTGATCATGCCGGTGACAGTGCCGAGGAAGCCGAGCATGGGTCCCAAGGAAGCCACGGTGGCGACGAGGGAGACACGCTTCTCGAGGTTGGCAACTTCTAGCTTGCCCTCGCTTTCGATGGCAGCCTGAATGTCGGGCAGCGGACGGCCGAGGCGCGAGAAGCCCTTGTTGATCATGCGACCCAAGGGCGAGAAGGTCTGCTTGGCCAGGTTGCGGGCCTCATCAAGCTTACCTTCGTGGACAAACTGGCGGATGTTGTCCATGAAAACGCTATCGTCATTGCTCTTAAGGGCATTTTTCAGTGTGAGGTAGCGCTCAATGAAGATGTAGACGGCAAGAATCAACAGGACGGCGAGGACTATCATAATCCATCCGCCGCTGATGGCCATCTGCCACAAGGAGAGTGATTTGGAAGGTTCGGCGGGAACACTTTCCAGAAGAATGAAAAGAGAATTCATCATTGTTTCTGTTTTTTGGTTTGCTTAATTTAACGTGTTATTTGCTTTTTTATTGTGTTTTTTTGCCAGTTTTTCTAGGGATTTCTAGAAGTTCAGACTCACTCCCACCGAGGGTTGGAAGCCCTGTGGGGAGGATAGGACCGTAGGGACGACAGCAAGGGAGATATCATCGTCGATGCGGAAGTCGTAGAGATGTCCGAAGACATAGGCGTCGATGAGGTTGAGTGCATAGATGCCGGCGGTGATAATCACCATGAGCTGGAAGTCACGGTCGTAGGAGTTGTAGAGGCTGTAGATGCTGGAGGTGGGATAGTTGGCGTAGTCGGCAAGGTTGGGGGTGCCGTTGTGGTTGACGCGGTAGAGATACTCATCCTTGAACTTCGCCATGCGAGTGTAGTTGTAGTGTATGGCATAACCCATGCCAGCGAAAGCACCGTAGATGACAGGGACCTTCCAAGCCTGACCGTTGTAGATCTGGCCGCCACCGGGGATGAGCGACAAGAGGAGAGCCTTGGAGGCCGAATGTTCTTCGGGGACCTTCAGATCGACGGGCTCGGCAGGAGGCTGGACTTCGACACGCTGGGCCTGTAAGGTGAAAGGTGAAAGGTGAAAGGTGAAAATTATGGCGCATAAAACTATACGCCATAACTTCCTGTGTCTTTCAAAAAATTCAATTTTCAATTTTCAATTTTCAATTAGTCCGAGGATGCGGTTGAAGTCGTCGTCTGAGTTGAAAAAGATGGTCATGGAGCCTTTGCCGCGCTGGGAACGTTTGATTTCCACCGTGGACTGGAGCTTCTTCTTGAGACGGCGCTGCGCTTCGACATGCGTGGAAGGCAACTCGCCGCGCTTCTTAGCGGTGGGGGCGGCGGGTTTCTTCTTAGCGTTTTTGACCATCTCCTCGGTCTGATGGACAGAGAGGTGGCGGTCAATAATGGCGTGGAGTATTTCGAGGTGGAGGTCTATATCCTCCACGTTCACGAGCGCACGCGCATGGGCCATGCTGATTTTGTCGCTACCGAGAGCCAGCTGGGTCTCGGCAGGGAGGTTGAGCAGACGGAGGTAGTTGGTAATTGTGGAGCGGTTCTTCCCCACCTTCTCGCTGAGCTGGTCGTGGGTGAGGCGGCATTCCTCGATGAGGGCCTTGTAGGCCAGAGCCACCTCGATGGCATTGAGGTTCTCGCGCTGGATGTTCTCGACGAGAGCCATCTCCATCATCTGGTTGTCGGTGGCCACGCGGACATAGGCGGGAATCTCCTTGAGGCCCGCGAGCTGCGAGGCACGGAAACGGCGTTCGCCGGCGATGAGCTGGTAGGTACCGTCGGGCATCTTGCGCACGGTGACGGGCGTGATGACACCCTGCTGGCGGATGGACTGTGCCAACTCATCAAGGGCTTCCTTGTCGAACTCCTTGCGAGGTTGGAAGGGGTTGGCGACAATCTTGCCGAGGGGAATGGTGCTGATGGCGGCGGCGACAGTATTGTTCACCTCAAACTCTTTCGTGTCGGGAAGTATAGAACTCAATCCACGTCCCAGTCCGCCGCTTTTCTTAATCGCCATATTCTTAGTTTTTAATTCTTATTTTTTATTTTTTTTGTTTCTCTCCAGAATCTCCTGCGCCAGGTTGAGGTAGTTGACAGCCCCCGTGGAGGCGGCGTCGTGCATGATGATACTCTTGCCGTAGGAAGGAGCTTCTGCCAACTTGGTGTTGCGGTAGATGAGGGTGTTGAACACCATCTTGCCGAAGTGACCACGGACATCCTCGACGACCTGACGGGCCAGACGCAGCCGATGGTCGTACATGGTGATGAGCAGGCCCTCAATAGCGAGCTTGGGATTGAGGCGCGTCTGCACGATGCGCACAGTGTTCAGCAACTTGCCAAGACCCTCAAGGGCGAAGTATTCGCTCTGGATGGGGATAATCACCGAGTCGGAAGCCGTGAGGGCATTGATGGTGATGAGGCCCAGGGAGGGTGAGCAGTCGATGATAATGTAGTCGTAGTTGTCCTTGACGGGCTCGAGGGCACGAGAGAGAAACTGCTCGCGGCCTTTCTCGTTGATGAGCTCCACCTCAGCACCGACAAGGTCAATGCGCGTAGGCAGGAGGTCGAGGTTGGGGGTATCTGTCTCGATGATGACCTCGGAGGCCTGGGCCTGATCGAGGATACAGTCGTAGACGCTCTTCTCCAACTCGTCGGGGTTGAATCCGAGGCCTGAAGTGGCGTTGGCCTGGGGGTCGCAGTCGACCAGCAGCACCCGCTTTTCGAGCACCGCCAGCGAGGCGCTGAGGTTCACCGCCGTGGTGGTCTTCCCCACCCCGCCCTTCTGGTTGGCTATGGAAATAATCTTGGCCATTGTTTTTTTATTTAGTGGGTAGTGAATAGTGGGTAGTAGGTAGCTATTGGTCCTGTATGCTACACACTATCCACTACACACTATCAACTTTTTTAAAACTTAAAGTCTATCTCTTCCAGTTTGCTGTCGACGTTGTCGCCGTGCCAGTTGTCCTCGACGACAACGGGAGGAGGCACGATGCCGGTCTCAATGAATTTGAAGGCATTGTCGAGACCCTGACGGAATTTATCGAAATCCTCTTTGTAGAGGAACATCTTGTTTTTTTCGAAATAGACCTCGCCGGTATTGTTATCAAACAGCTTGCGGCTCTCAGTGATGGTAATAAACTTGTCACCTCCACGGGTTTCTTTCACATCGAAGAAATATCTGCGTTTGCCAGCAGGGATGGCCTGGCTGTAGAGTTCTTCTTTTCTTTGCTCTTTGTTGTCCATACTCATGTATTTATTACGTTAAAATTGTTTGCAAAAATAAGTATTTTTTTATAAATAGAGTGTTACCGGAGGAAAAAAGTTTTCAACAGAAAAACATAATAGCGCATACATGGATGAAAATAAGCATATTACAAACACATTCTGTTATTTAAAATAATTATTGCATTCTGTCGGCAAAATTGTGCAAAAAAATTTCGCTATGGTTATCGAAAAAAATCGTCGATTTCCAACCTCTGTCTTTGAGAGTGTGATTTTTCAACAGGCGAGAGTTGAGAACTTTATTTTGCGGAACGAGGGATTGGGTGTATCTTTGCAAAGTGTAAAAGAGACCCTAAAAAGGCTTAAGTTCTTTGACATGAATTGTTTGTCATGGTTGCCCACCCCTGAGGAGGGCACCAAGAGGGAATCGCGTGAAAATCGCGAGCTGTCGCGCAACTGTGAACCTCCGCCGACATCTGTCACATTGGGGAAAGCCAGACACCTGCCATGACAACCACGATACATGCCGCTTTCGCGTCAAAAGCCGGCCGTGACCACAATAACTGTCGGCCTCGCGCGAAACATATTATATATAAGAAGCAAAAAAAAGACCTATACAACAATGGAGACCAACAGTTTCACCATCACCAAACGCGACGGGACGCAAGAACGCTTCTCGCTGGACAAAATCATGAATGCCATCATCAAGGCGTTCAACTCGCAGAACGAGCCCATCGACCTGGGCCGCCTGTCCAAGATTCTGGCCCTTATCGACATCCACGACGGCATCACCGTCGAGGAGATACAGAACCAGGTGGAAGTGGCGCTGATGAAGGAGGGCTACTACAACGTGGCCAAGAGCTTCATCCTCTACCGCCAGCAGCACACCGAGGACCGCGAGACGATGGAGAAACTGCGCTTCCTGAGCGACTATGTGGTGGCCGCCAACGCTGCCACGGGCTCCAAGTTCGACGCCAACGCCAACGTGGAGCACAAGAATATCGCTACCCTTATCGGCGAACTGCCCAAGAGCGGCTTCATCCGCCTGAACCGTCGCCTGCTGACCGACCGCATAAAACAGATGTACGGCAAGGAGCTGAGCGACCGCTACATCGACCTGCTGACGCACCATTTCATCTACAAGAACGATGAGACATCGCTGGCCAACTACTGCGCCTCCATCACCATGTACCCCTGGCTGCTGGGCGGCACCACAAGCATCGGCGGCAACTCCACGGCTCCCACCAACCTCAAGTCCTTCTGCGGCGGCTTCATCAACATGGTCTTCATGGTCTCCTCCATGTTGAGCGGCGCCTGCGCCACGCCCGAGTTCCTGATGTACCTCAACTATTTCATCCAGAAAGACTACGGCAAGGACTACTGGAAGGAACCCGACAAGGTAGTGGACCTCTCGCTTCGCCAGAAGACCATGGACAAGGTCATCACCGACTGCTTCGAGCAGATTGCCTACTCGCTCAACCAGCCCACCGGCGCCCGCAACTACCAGTCGGTGTTCTGGAACATCGCCTACTATGACGAGCCTTATTTCAAGAGCCTCTTTGGCGAGTTCCGCTTCCCCGACGGCAGCGAGCCCGACTGGGAAGGCCTGAAATGGTTGCAGAAGCGCTTCATGAAATGGTTCAACCGGGAGCGCACCAAGGCCGTGCTGACCTTCCCCGTGGAGACGATGGCCCTGCTCTACGACAAGAACGGCAAGTTCGTCGACCAGGAGATGGCCGACTTCACCGCCGAGATGTATGCCGAAGGCCACTCCTTCTTCACCTATATCTCAGACAATGCCGACTCCCTGAGTTCCTGCTGCCGTCTGCGCAACGAGATTACCGACAACGGCTTCAGCTACACGCTGGGTGCCGGCGGCGTGAGCACGGGCTCCAAGAGCGTGCTGACCATCAACCTCAACCGCTGCATCCAGTATGCCGTCAAGAACGGAAAAGACTACAAGGAGTTCCTCACCGACATCATCGACCTCTGCCACAAGGTACAGCTGGCCTACAACGAGAACCTCAAGGACCTGCAGGCCCACGGCATGCTGCCACTCTTCGACGCCGGATACATCAACATCGCGCGCCAGTACCTCACCATCGGCGTCAACGGCCTGGTGGAAGCCGCCGAGTTCATGGGTATTCCCATCAACGACAACCCGCAGTACCGTGAGTTCGTGCAGACCGTCCTCGGTCTCGTCGAGAAGAAGAACAAAGAATACCGCACCAAAGAGGTGATGTTCAACTGCGAGATGATTCCCGCCGAGAACGTGGGCGTGAAACACGCCAAATGGGACCGCGAGGACGGCTACTTTGTACCGCGCGACTGCTATAACTCGTACTTCTATATCGTCGAGGACACCTCGCTGACCGTCCTCGACAAGTTCCGCCTCCACGGCGCCCCTTACATCGAGCACCTCACCGGTGGCTCGGCCCTCCACTGCAACCTCGAGGAGCACCTCACCCAGCAGCAATACCTGCAACTGCTCGAGGTGGCCGCGAAGGAAGGATGCAACTACTTCACCTTCAATATTCCCAACACCATCTGCAACGACTGTGGCCATATCGACAAGCGCTACCTGAAGGAGTGCCCCAAGTGCCACTCGCACAACGTCGACTACCTGACCCGCGTCATCGGCTACCTGCGCCGCGTCTCCAACTTCAGCAAACCACGCCAGCAGGAGGCCGCCCGCAGATACTATGCTAAAATGTAAATGCTAAAGTATACAAACACTGATATTGTCTTTCAAGAGATTCCTGACGAGGTGACGCTGGCCGTAAACCTCTCAGGTTGTCCCTGTCATTGCCCGGGATGCCACTCACAGTATCTCTGGGGCAACGAGGGCGAGCCACTGACTGACGAAGCCATCGACAACCTCCTCGCTCAGCAACCTTCGGGTGTAAGTTGCGTGGCTCTGATGGGTGGCGACGCCGATCCTGCAGAGGTCGACGGCATCGCCGCACGACTGAAAGAGCGACACCCGAAGCTCAAAACCGCTTGGTACAGCGGCCGTTCGCTGCTGGCCAAGGAGGTGAACCTCGACCACCTGGACTATGTGAAACTGGGGCCTTACCTGTCGCACCTCGGACCACTGAAATCGCCCAAGACCAACCAGCGCCTCTACCTGGTGCAGCACCGCCGCGACACCGAGCCCGGCAATATCCTCCAAGACCTCACGCCGCACTTCTGGAAGAAACCATGATAACCATTAACGGTTATTGAGGACGATATTCCTCGAAGGTATGGTCGTCATAGAAGAAGAGAATCTTTACCAACCTGCGCTTGTCAGTTGTGACGGGCGCAGGTTCTTTTTGCAATTCTTTCTCCTGCTCGCGATCCACGCTCGCGAAATCTTGTAGATTAACCTCTTCACGTTCCTCTTCCTTTTGTTCTGGAACAGGCTCCTGTTCAGGAGTAGGCGTGTAGATGGGGGCAGGAGAGGGGGCAGCCTCAGGAACAGAAAAGAGCGTAGGCTCAGACGAGAATCCCTCATTCCTCATTCCTAATTCCTCATTCATCATTCCTAATTGTCCATACATTTGTCCTTTCCCCAGAAGCAGCCAGTTGGCATCAATCTCGGGGTAGCGACGGATGACCTTGTTGACGAACTCCAAACTCGGGTTGTTCCGACCACTCAAAATATGCGACATTCCGGAGGGCTGAATTCCGATTTCCTCTGCAAACTGTTTTGCGGTGATATTTTTCGCCTGCAAAATGAGATTTATCCTGTTTATCATTTTCTTACAGATGTAACATTATTGTTTTCGATTTACAAATGTACTAACATTTTTTGACACGGCCAAACAATTTTTACATTTTTACAATTGTAACATTTTCAAGTTTATAAATAATTAGTTTAGATAAACACCATATTTAATTAATTTTTAGTTATTTAAATAGAGAAAATAAATACTATTTAAATAAGCAGTCACGCAACTAATATTATACAATCTTTTACTTTAATTATTAATATATAAAATACTGAGTATTATTATATTCATTTTACAATATAATATTTGTTAAGGTATTTAACATAAAATACAGTTGTTGGTGGATTACGTTTGTAAAATTACAAAATATTACATTATTTTACATTTGTATACACAGAAAAGTATCGTCTATTTATTACAAATGTGAATTACGAAAAATCGCTTCTAAGCGCCTTTCTACCCCTCCGACTAACTGGCGCTCTAGAATACAAAAAAAATCGCTCAGCGGCGATTTTTTTGAATTTTCAGTTTTCAATTCTCATTTTATTTTTCCTCTCCCCTACCCTCTCAAATCTCGAAGAATGGCTTTATGGTCATCTGTGACGCGGTAGCTTTCGAGGGCCTTCTGAATACTCTTGCCCCTCACCCACCCTTCCAGGGAGTCAAGCATGGGGAACGTGGCGTCCCACTGTTTCGCGAGAGCAGTTGCGAAGTACCATGCCTGCATCATCTTGATGTAGTACTCCTCACGCTGGATGTCGGCGACCCACCGCAGATGTTCCGGTCGGAAATCGGCGTCGAGGTAGTGGCGCATCAGCATCCCGATACCAAAGCGGACGGTGTACTCGTGCTCGGCTGTCATCCATTTCTCGATGCGTAGCAGAAGTTCTTCTTTGTGTCGGACGAAGGCGCGGGGTGCCAGCGAATCGCAGACGGCCCAATTGTCGATATAAGGCAGAAAGCGTTCCGTTTCGTCAACGAGAATGTCGTATTTCTTTTCCTCGCACAAGAGGTAGGCGTGCAGCATATTCTCCTCGTGATATCGGTGAGGCAACTTCTCAAAAAAGTGTGATTGCTTGATTGTCTGATTGTTTGAATCTTTAAAGAGTTCTTTGGCAAGTGCGCGGAGCTGTGGGGAGCGGACACCAATGAAGCGGTCGGGAGGCAAGGTGGGAATAAGCTTCGCCGAGAAGGCGGCATATTTTTCGTCGCGCAGCGAGAAGAGTTTTTCCTGCAGAGTCATTTTCTTTTATTTTTCAATCAGAACTAAAAGAACCATCAGAATATTTTTTGTTCTTTCCTTTCTGATTGGGATTTAAATTCTGTAATATTTTTCCGCGGGTGTGTTTCACGCCGGCGCCGAGTTCGGAGGGCTCCATGAGCAGCAGGCATTGTTTCAGTTCGGCGCAAAGCTCAGGGTAATGGCGGCACATCTGGTAGGCCAGTTTCATGCAGAGGGCTTTGACGCCGTAGGGCTCGTCGGGCAGCATCATGTGCTCGAGGCAGAAGTCCAGCAGGTCGGTACGCACGTCGTCCCTCCCCCACTCCAGCCGTTCGAGTAGCACCAACGACAGGCGCCGCAGCGGCACTTCAGAGGTGGTCACCGCCAGCTGTACCAACTTCGCGCGATACATATTTATATATACGTTGTCTTCCTTAGGTAGGTGCGTGAGCGTCCAGGCGGCATTACTGGCCACTTTGCCCTCGCCAGAGAGCATGGCGCGGAAGAGTCCGTCACGCACCACGGAGTCGCTGTGTGCACTCTTAGCCAGTGCTTTAATATCGTCGATATGCATCACCATCGTACTGCAAAGATACACTTTTTTTTCCATTCTTTAAACATTAAACTTTGAACATTGAACTTTATTTCGTAATTTTGCAGGCGGAAATCTAAAACACTCACATATGAAAAACGCACAGATTATCAACGGTCGCCGCATTGCGTCGGACCGTATCGCCACCCTCGGCGAGAAAGAAATCTTTGTCTTTGGGAGCAATATCCACGGCGCCCACGGGGGCGGTGCCGCCTGGTATGCCTATAAGAATTTCGGCGCCGAATGGGGTGTCGGCGAAGGACTTACGGGTCGCACCTACGCCCTGCCCACTATGGAGGGCGAGGCCTCGATGGCCCATGCTGTGGAGCGTTTCATCTCCTGCGCCAAGGAGCATCCCGAGCTCACCTTCCTCGTCACCGCCGTGGGCTGCGGCATTGCGGGCTACACACCACAGCAGGTGGCGCCGCTTTTCAAGGAGGCCCTTTCGCTGGAGAATGTCTACCTGCCACAGGTCTTTATGCAGATATTAGATATCTGATAATATATTGTATATGAAAGCAAAAACCTTTCTCTTCTGGCTCTTACCCTGCCTGACAATGCTGATGGTCTCCTGCCTGGGAGGTGGCGACAAATCGCTCCTCGATGCCGATATGGCCGACAAAGACACGCTGTTCCCTGTCCGCGAGAATGGGAAGTGGGGATTCATCGACCCGGAAGGCACCCTGGTGATTCCGTTGCAATACGACGGAGCAGGCCTTTTCTACGACGGGCGTGCCGGAGTGATTGTCGGCGACAAATACGGATATATCGACAAAGCGGGGAATTATGTCATCGAACCGCAATTTGAGCTGTCCGGCAACTTCCAGGAAGGGCTGGCGGTAGTGAGGAAAGACGGCCGGTTTGGATATATCGACAAGGAGGGCACCATGGTGATTGCCCCTCAGTTTGAGGAGCTAGCGTGCGATTTCTACAATGGACTGGCCCGCGTGGAGATTAACGGGATGTCCGGCTATATCGACAAGAAGGGCACCCTTGTTATCACTCCGCAGTTCGAGGATGCCTTCTCGTTCTCCGAGGGACTGGCGGCGGTGCAGATCGACGGCAAGTGGGGCTTTATCAACAAGGAGGGCACCCTTGTCATCAATCCGCAATACGACGAGAAGTCACAGTTCTCGGAGGGGCTGGCGTGGGTGATGTGCAACGGGAGATACGGCTGCATCGACAAGGAGGGAAAGGTTGTCATTGACTTCCAGTTCGACTTTGCATTTGCTTTCCACGAAGGGCTGGCAACGGTTTGCCAAAACTATAAGTGCGGCTGCGTGGACAAAAGCGGCAAGTTTGCAATCCCTCCGCAGTTCGATTTTGTAGGCTCTTTCTATAACGGGCTGGCGCCAGTGTGTGTGAACGAGAAGTGGGGATTTATCGACAAGGGCGGAGCGTATGCAATCGCTCCACAGTATGAAAAGTGCTACACTTTCGTCAGCGAAAATGTAGCACAGGTTATGCTGGATGGCAAGATGGGTTATATCAACCGCTCTGGCAAGTTTATCTGGCAAGAGAACTCCCGCTATTCGTCTTTGTAGCCGGCGGCGATTCTAGCGCGTTTTCTCTCTATCTCGTCGAGGATTATCTTGCGGATGCGGAGGTGCTGGGGGGTAATCTCGAGATATTCGTCCTCGCGGATGTACTCCATGGCCTCCTCGAGGCTCATCTTGATGGCGGGCGAGCAGGTGCTCTTCTCGTCGGCGCTCTTGGTGCGCATGTTGGTGAGGTTCTTGGCGGTGACGACGTTAATGACAATGTCGTTACCGGGACGCAAGCTCTCGCCAATCACCTCGCCGGCGTAGACGTGGTCACCCGGTTCTATGAAGAAGGGCCCCCTATCCTGCAACTTGCTGATGCTGTAGGCCGTTGCCTCGCCAGTCTCCTTAGCGATGAGGGCGCCGTATTTGTGGTCGTCCATATCGCCCTTCCAAGGCTGGAACTCGAGGAAGCGGTGGGCGATGATGGCCTCGCCGTTGGTGGCGGTGAGGAGGGTGTTTCTCAGGCCGATGATGCCACGCGAGGGGATGGTGAAGTCGAGCTGCACACGGTCGCCCTTGGTATCAATGGTGCCCACCTCGCCCTTACGGCGGGTGACGACATCGATAACCTTGGAACTAAACTCCTCGGGTACCAGGACGGTGAGTTGCTCGATAGGCTCGCACTTCTGGCCGTCAATCTCGCGGATGATAACCTTCGGCTGGCCCACCTGCAGCTCATAGCCCTCGCGGCGCATGGTCTCGATGAGGACGGAGAGGTGCATGATGCCGCGTCCGTAGACGAGGAGGGCGTCGGGCGAGCCGGTCTCCTCAATGCGCAAAGCGAGGTTCTTCTCCAACTCGGCGAAAAGGCGGTCGCGCAAGTGACGTGAGGTGACATACTTGCCTTCCTTGCCGAAGAAAGGCGAGGTGTTGATGGTGAAGAGCATGCTCATCGTGGGCTCGTCGACCTTGATGGGAGGCAAGGCCTCGGGATTCTCGGCATCGCAGATGGTGTCGCCGATCTCAAAAGCCACGTTCTTGTCGAGGTCCATTAGCACGGCGCAGATCTCGCCGGCCTCCACAGGGGTCTTGATTCTTTCCTTACCGAGTCC
Organism: uncultured Bacteroidota bacterium; assembly: GCA_902776365.1. Taxonomy (GTDB): domain Bacteria; phylum Bacteroidota; class Bacteroidia; order Bacteroidales; family P3; genus Colimorpha. The sequence goes on from CACYPU010000003.1 coordinate 178,789, forward strand.
CTCGAAGACGTAGAGTTCTTTGATTTTGGTTCTCACATGGCTGCCGTCACGCTTGGCCAGCGTGATGCTCTGTCCTGCCTGCAGGGTGCCACGATGGAGGCGCCCCACGGCGATGCGGCCGAGGTAACTACTATAATCCAGCGAGGAAATCATCATCTGTGTGTTGCCGTCGTCAGTCTTGGGCTCGGGGATATACTTGATGATGAGGTCCATAAGGTAGCTGATGTCCTCGGTGGGGGTATTGAAATCCTCGCCCATCCAGCCCTGCTTGGCGCTTCCGTAGGCGGTGGGGAACTCCAGCTGGTCGTTGTTGGCACCGAGGTTGAACATGAGGTCGAAGACGGCCTCCTGCGTGAGCTCGGGGTCGCAGTTGGGCTTGTCAACCTTGTTGACCACCACGATGGGCTTGAGGCCCAGTTCGATGGCTTTCTGCAGCACGAAGCGGGTCTGTGGCATGGGACCTTCGAAGGCGTCGACCACCAGCAGCACGCCGTCGGCCATATTGAGCACGCGCTCCACCTCGCCGCCGAAGTCGCTGTGGCCCGGGGTATCGATAATGTTGATTTTATAACCTTTGTAGCGGACGGAGACATTCTTGGAGAGGATGGTGATGCCACGCTCACGCTCGAGGTCGTTATTGTCGAGGATGAGCTCACCGGTTTCCTGATTGTCACGGAAGAGTTTGGCCTGATGAAGCATGCGGTCGACGAGGGTGGTCTTTCCGTGGTCGACGTGGGCTATGATAGCGATATTTCTAATATTCTGCATCAATATTATGGTTAACGGTTAATTAATGGAGTTGCACTTTCGGGCTTATCTCGATGGCCTTGAGGGCGCGGTAGTCGATGAGGCGGAGGTATTCGCGGGTGGAGAGGAGTGCGGTGGCCATGTCACCCTGGAGGGATTGCACCAAGACGCCGTACTGCTCGAGCTCGCCGTCGGCATAGGGCGGGTCGAGGGTGATGATGGCAGAGACCCAGTAGGTGTCGCCGCGGCGCTTGAGGGAGTAGCGCTCGATGAGTTCGGTGTCGTTGGGGGAAATTTCACGGCCGAGGAGCCGGAGGTCGTTGAGGAGGGAGAAGGCAATGGGTGAGAGTTCCGTCTCCTGACGCTGGTTGACGGTGGCATTGGGAGACCTCTTCGTGGAACCACAAGAGAAAAAAGTGGCCGTCAACATCAACGAAAAAACCAATAAAAGACTTATTTTCAATCTATTCATATTAATACAATATTTACAAAGTAAATGCAAAGATACGAGGAAAAATAAAAATCTAACACTAAAAAAACAAAAAAAATACAATTGATAGTGGGGTGTCATTTGTAAGAAATAAAAAAAAAATTCATACCCGTGTAGTTTTTGGCCTGTTTTTTGCGTTATTATAGGCGTGAGAACGAAGGATCCATTCGAAGAACTGCTCCACCGCTATCGGGGATTGCTGTTCACTCTCTGCAGTCGGTTCAGACACAGAGGGTTGGATGTTGACGACTTGATTCAAGAGGCCACTATCGCTCTCTGGCGCAACCACGAGAAACTGCTCTCGCTAGGCAGCATCCAGCAGGCGGCCTTGACATGGAAGATTGCACGCAACGCTGTTATCGACGCCCTGCGCCGATACGAGAACACCGAGGAGCTTCCCGAAGGGCACGACGAGGTTGCCGAGGACCACTCGCTGATACAGGAACTGCACGAACAGATTGAGCGGCTGGAGGAACCCGACCGGACAATAGTGAGGATGCAACTGGATGGATATAGCTACGAAGAGATAGGCATCGCACTGGAAATGACCGAGAAAAATGTGAGCGTGAGACTTGTGCGGGCAAAAGAAAAGTTGAGAAAAAAAATGTTAGACAATAGATAATAAAAGAATAATAGAAAATTGTTATATGGTTGACGAGAAACGCTTTAACGAACTTTGGGAACAGGCCGAGGCCGAGAAGTATTCGAAGGACCTGGCGGCCGAGTATCCCGCCTGGCGCACACGGAGTCGCCGCATGGCTGGCACCGTGGTTGGCCTGGCTCTGGTAGTGGCCGTGGCACTGCCCATCACCCTTTCTCCTGGCTCCACCAGGGGCTATGAGAAGGTGTACTGCAACAATACAGCCTTCAACGACAGTCACTGGACCGAAATGGCCGACGCATTGTTGATGAGTTAAAAGAAAAGAGTTTAGATTCTATGAAGAAATACATATTATATTTAATAGTGCCGCTGATGTTGATGGCCGCCTGCACGTCGGGTCCCGCTGAGGGTAGCCTCTATCATCGGTATGCCGACCGTAAAGGACTGTCGGTGGCCGAGGTCGACGGTTTCATGCTGTGCGACACGGTGCGTATCGACGTGGTAATGCTACAGGCAGAGAACGATACCGTGTGGCAGCAACTGACGGAGGAGTTCGACATCCGCGGAGAAGAAGGATCGGTGAGCTGGCTCGGCAAGGTGGAGAATCCCGCCCTGCGGACGGCATGGAACGGCGAACCCCTGATGCGTGTCATCGCATCGCACGACAGACAGACCATAGGCTTCTACCGCATCGAGTGCGAACAGCAGTTCGACGCCCTGATAGATTACCAGTTGAACAAATTGAAAGAAAACAGATAAAAGATAATATATATGAAAAAGATATTGATAAGTGTAATTGGATTGATCGGTGTGATTGGAATGATGGGTTGCGAAAAGGAAAAGGTGACCAGAAGCGATGAGCAATCGGTCATCAGGGATATTTACTATGCCGTCGGCCCGTCCTTTTTGTCGGGCTCCTCGGCCCACCTGACCACCGAGGCAGAGTGGGATGCTCTGCTTGACAACTTCTGCAATTTTGCCAAAGAGGGCGAGCAGGTGATCTTCTGCGGTGAGAACCATCCGCAGGCAAAAGGCAACAACTCAGACACACCGACCTCCATCACCACCACCGACCGCGAAGAACTGAAGGTATGGATGAAGGAAATGGAGAAAGCCGGCAAGACTGTCCAGATAACCTACAACGAAGACAACGGCACCTGGAACGGCCGCGCCTATGCCAACCTCAGGCAGGACATCTCACAGAATCCCCATATGTATTCCGGCACCCTCGATTTCGTCCCCACCCCTGTGCTGGAGGAGCCTCCGCTGGGTGGCTCGGTATGGGCGATGCATGTGGGCAACGACAGCACACTCATCATCACTGTCCACGGCATGATGATGTGGAACGAAAACGAGACTCCTACCGACGACATGGCACTGCTGATTGGCGCCGAGGTGATTCTCGAAGGCGTAGTCAACACCCACACCGACCTCAATGGCGACACCTTCTTGACCCTCGACATCAACGTGGATGTGGAAGAGCAATAAAAACCAATGTTTTATAAAGAAAAACAAAAAAATCAATCCCACTGTAGTTTTTTGCCGAGTTGTTGCGTTCTTATAGTCGAAAAGAAAATCAAACAAACAAAATTTATAATCAAAATTTAAAACACAATTTATTATTATGAAGAAAAACATCCTTATCGCTGCCGTTGCAGCCCTGACCCTCTCCTTCACCGCCTGCCAGAAAGACGACGTCAACCCCGTCGACAACGGTGGCGTAAACAACAACGCCCGTGTGAAGAGCACCTCCGACCTGCACAACACCGACTGGACCTACACCGTGACCAGCACCGAGCTTCTCAACAACCTCCTTGGCACCAACATGCCCTGCATGGACAGCAGCGCTGAAGAGACCTACACTTTCGGTCTGAACTTCGACGGCACCTACGCCCACTTCACCTTCCCCGAGAATGTCATGGTCCTTGGCGGCGACGAGGGTATCATGGAACAGATTTCCAGCGTCTCCTATGAGTATTACTACGACGGCGCCACCCATACCGGCTACCTCGATGGCGTTGCCGACCCCGAGGACGAGGATGCTCCCGCCCACCTGCAGTTCACCTATGATGATACTACCGACGTCATCACCTTCAACCTGAACCTCTTCTACGTTGATGACGAGACCCCCCTCACCCTCACCCTCAACTTCAGCCGTAACAACGAGTAAAACAAAGGTTAATAAAAGAATTGCGAATGAAGCGCCTGCCGGTTGGCAGGCGCTTTTTTTTGCTTTTTTTTATGGCATTGTAATTTTTCGCTCTCGAGATACGTTATTATAGTGTGAAGGAACCAGAAACATTCAACGAGTTGATGCTCCGCTACCGCGGGTTGCTCTTCTCGGTATGCCGCCGCTACAGTGGTGACGGCCTGGAGGTCGACGACCTGCTGCAAGAGACCATGCTGACACTGTGGAACCTTCGCGAACAGCTCTTTAGCATAACATTAGCCCCGAGACAGGCAGCCTGGATCTGGCGCGTGGCGCGCAGCACCTGCATCGACCTGCGGCGCAAAAGGAGCAACAACCCTACCCCACTGCCCGACGACTACGACGCTCCCGCCGAAGACACCACGCTGCACGACACTCTCCACGAACTCATCGCCCAACTGCCCGAACCCGACCGCACCATAGTGACCATGCACCTGGAGGGCTACGAATACAAAGAGATTGGTCGCAAGACCGGATTGACAAAGAACCACATAGGCATACGTCTGATGAGGATAAAAGAGAAACTGAAACAGCAATGGAACACAATATGACCTTTGAAGAACTTTGGGAGCATGAGGAGCGGCAAGGCCTGCAACAGCGTCTGCAGCAGGACTATCCCGCTTGGCAGCGCCGTCGCCGCCTGCGCCGTGGGGTATTGGCCTCGGTGACGGTGGTGGCTGTAGTCGCGGTGATTTTGCCTTTCACCTTTCACCTTTCTCCTCTCACCTCCTATGATTACGTCTGCTGCAACCGCAGCGGCATCGCCGACGCACATTGGGCCGACGTGGCCTCTAACATCTTAACCACACCGACGATATGAAACGTTTTTTTAAAGGGTTATGGATTATCGGTTATGGGTTATGGACGCTGACGCTGTTCGTAGCCTGCACGGCCGAGGTGGACAAGGTGCCGCTCTACCACCAGTACGAGGCCCGCAAGGACCTCACGGTGGCGCAGGTCACGGGCTTCCAGCTCTGCGACACCGTGAAGACCGCTGTCGTCATCCTCGTGGCCGACGACAGCGCGGCCTGGCAGAGCCTCAAGACCGAGTTCGACATCCGCACCTCCGAGGGTGTCACCTCCTGGATGGGCGACATCGACCACCCCGCCCAGCGCGTCAAACGCAACGTGCGCCCCGCCTGGCGCGCTATGGCCGTCCACAACGACCGCACCATCGCCTTCTACCGCGTCGACAACTCGCTGCAGTACCAGGCCCTGCTCGACTACCAAATGGATAAATTAGTTAATAGATAAAAGATAATAGATAATAGTTACGATATAAAAACCATCAAAATGAAAACCATCAAACTTTTCGCCCTGCTGGCCGCCGTCCTTACCCTTGCGGCCTGCGAGAAGGAGGGCAATCGCCATGAGCGCGACATCGTCTACACCGTGGCCGAACAGACCACCACTACTGTCCACCTCACCACCGAGGCGGAATGGGACGCCCTGCTCGACCAGTTCTGCGACTACGCCGAAAGCGGTAGCAGCGTCACCTTCCGCAACGCCAAAAGTGCCAACAAGAGTGCCACCAAGGAGGCCGTCACCTACAGCACCACCGACCGCGAGGCCATGAAACGCTGGATGGCGCAGATGGAGGACGAGGGCAAGACCGTCACCGTGACCTACGACAGCCAGACAGGCACCTGGAACGGCACCGCCTACGCCAACGCCACTTCGACAAACCCAGACTGCATCACCTACGCCACGCCCTATCCCGGTGATGCCGTCGGCGTCATCATGACCTTCGACACCGCCAACCATGTGGTCTACATCACCACCGGCAACCTCCCCGGCCAGACGGCGGTGCACTTCCCCATCGGCAAGTTCCGCTATTTCCGCAGCAGTGACCAACTATTGCTCCACGACTACTACAGCATCAACACCTCCTTCGAGGTAAGTTTCACCATCGCCCCTGCGGGAGGCGACACCCTCGACCTCACCTACAACTACGTCGGCAACTGTCCAGCCGACAACACCCACATCCACCACGCCAGGCTCGTCCCCACCACCCAATACACCACGCTCCACTGTTGCACCGTGGGTTCCGTCAGCGTCACCCTCCACATCGACCGTACCAACAACGACCTAGGCTTCGGCCAAAGCGCCGTTTGCTACGGAGACACCAGCATGTACACCAACCCCGACCGACCTTTCAGCAACGGCAGGTTCAGCTACGCCCTCATGGACCTTGGCGACTACGGCTTCAAATGGAATTTCCTTTTCCAAGAAGACAACCTTGGGGAGATCTACTTCGACATCGAAAACCCTGGTTCTAACCTTGAGATATGGCACCGATGGACAGAAGGCCAAACCTCCGAGAACCACAATCCCCTGCGCGACTTCGGCTTTGAACGAATTAATTAAAGAACAACCAAGACATGAAAACAACCGTCAAGTTTTTCGCCCTGCTGGCCGTCGTGTTGAGCTTTGCGGCCTGCGAGAAGGAGGGCAATCGCCATGAACGCGACATCGTCTACACCGTAGCCGAACAAACCACCACTACTGTCCACCTCACCACCGAGGCGGAATGGGACGCCCTGCTCGACCAGTTCTGCGACTACGCCGAGGATGGCAGCAGCGTCACTTTCCGTAACGCAAACCGCACCACCAAAAGCACCACCAAAGAAGCCGTCACCTACAGCACAAACAACCGAGACGAAATGAAGCGTTGGATGGCCCAGATGGAGGCCGAAGGCAAAACCGTCACCGTGACCTACGACTCACAGACCGGCACATGGAACGGCACCGCCTACGCCAACGTGTCGCCGTCGGTGCCTGCGGGATGCATCACCTACGCCACATCGAACTCGAGCGACGGACACAACTACGGCATCATCCTCACCCTCGACACCGTCAACCATCTGGCCTACATCACCAACGGCGACGCCTATCTCCTCCACCTCGGCAGCGAGATGCCCGTCCATTTCCCTGCCGGACGCTTCGCCTATGCCCTGAGTGGCAACCTCCTCCAACTGCGCACCCTCAACAACAAGAGTTCCTTCGACTACAACATCACCATCACTCACCAGGGCAGCGGCCTCGTGCTCGACTGGCAAACTTCGGGTCCTTGCCCATCCGACCATGTACACCAAGCCACCGTCTACCCCACCAACCGCTACCAATGCCTGTTGTGCATGAACGAGGCGGGCGAATTCCTCCTCCACCTCGACCGCAACAACTACAACAGCCAGAAAGGCCAGGCGTGGGTCAAATACAGAATTGTCCACAACCCACAGACCCACAGCGACCTACCTTTCTACAGTTGTGTCTTCTCGCTCGATGTCATCATGACCTTCGCGGAGACGGAGTATTCCACCTGGACCCTCTTCTTCCCCCTCTCCTGGCTGGAGGGCGCCCGCATAGCCGAAATCGAGAACCCCGGCGACAACCCCGAGATATGGCATGTGGCGGGAGAGGTGGTCACCACCGAGAACTACAACCCCATGCGCGACTTCGATTTCCAAAGAATCAATTAATGTATAACGGCCAAAACAAAACATCATGAAAAAACTATTGTTCTTGTTCCTCCTGCCGTTCTGCCTCCAAGCGCAGGAAATGGATTTGCCTCTCTTCGAGGACTTCGACAGCTATGCCATCGGCTCGTGGCCTCCCGGCTGGCACCGTCTGCGCACTTACGGCTCCTTCCCGGCAGTGAGCAGCCAGAGTCACTATAGCGGCAACCGCTCGATGATGCTGGAAGCGGAGAACGACACCCTGCTCTTTTGCTCCCCTTCGCCCGTTCCCACCGATGGCAACAATATCTATGTGCGCTACTACGCTTATATGTATATGAACCCCTATGCCTCCCATTTCGGCACGAAGTGGATTAAAGCCGGCGTGATGACCGACACTTCGGACTTCTCCACCTTTGTCGTCCTGGACAGCGTGGACGCCCACGAGATGGGCGAAGCATTCGAGGAACGCGAGTTTCATACCCGCAGCCTCGATTCCTCGGCCTCCTACTGGGTGGCATGGATGTTCTTCAGCACCGAGAACTATTTGCACGGCTGGGGCGACAATGACGGATTCGTTGACGACATCTATATTGACGAGATACCCACCTGCATGCATGTGATTTCTGTCGATGCCACCGAAGTGAGCACCGAGAGCATCACGCTCTCATGGACAAACCACGAACTCAACACCTACCACAATTATGCGGTGAACTATTGGTCGGACGGCGGCGACACCCTCAGTGTCTACACCACCGACACCTTCTACACCTTCACCTTCCTCACACCCAACACGCTCTACACCTTCAGCGTGACGGCCGACTGCGGCGACGAGCGGACGTTCACCATCAGTGTCCGCACGGCCTGCGAGCCCATCTCCATCCCTTATGTGGAAGGGTTCGAAAACCAAGCCGATGGAGTGCCACCTTCCTGCTGGAGTATCTTGAATGGCGAAGTGAAGGCCCTTGCAAACCAGGCTCACAGCGGCACAAAGCGGCTGGATTTCCACTGCCCGGTCAATACCGTCACAGGAAATATCACAGGGTCGGCCATTGCTATCCTGCCTCTGCTGGAGGAAGAGGCCAACACCCTGCAGCTCTCCCTTTGGACTCGTCCGGCAAGCAGTTATGCCGGCTGTGGTTCCCTCTCGGTGGGCTACATGACCGATCCCGCCGACGAAAACACCTTCAATGCCCTCGAGACCTACAGCTACAGGGATTACGCCGCCCCGGACGGTGCCGAGTACACAGAGTATCGGAAGAAGACCGTTTTGTTCGTCGATGTCCCCGAGGGTGCGAGAATGGCTCTCCGCCACAACGAGGGCTACAGCCACTGGCATGTGGACGACATCCGTGTGGATTCGCTGCCGCCCTGCCTGCCGGTGAAGCATCCAGCGGTGAGCGACGTGACCGATTCCAGTGCCACCGTCCATTGGGCACCCCGCGAGGGGCAGTCGGCCTGGTATGTCAAAATCGGCAACACTGTCTACACCACCAACGACACCTCCTACACGCTGACAGGCCTCTTGCCCAACATCCTCTACACCGTCCATGTGGCCACCTGTTGCGGAAGCGACACCTCGGTGTGGCGTAGCGTCAGCTTCAAGACCGATTGCACAATGGGTTCTGGCGATGTGACTATCCAGATGGAATCTCCCTCAAGGACGGGATGGTTCGGCGACGCCAAATTATACTTCTTCCAATATGGCCAGAAGATCGATTCTGTCACGCTGGCGAACAATTCAGACGGTTTTGCCACCGTGAAGGCCTGCTGTGGTTCTCCAGTGACCTTCAGCTGGTATGGAGGCCGCTACAACATTTCCGACTACGATTGTTCCTACACCGTCTTCGACGGCAACATGGGCGAGGTCTACAACTCTGCTAACGGCGGATTGGCCCTAGGAGGAACCATCGCCGACCCCTGCAACGACTGCCAGGTGCCCTCGAACGTGAGGGTGACAGCGGTGGATTCCACCACCATCACGGTCTCATGGGACACCGTGGGCTCGGCATTCGGCTACCTGATTTCCATCGACAGCGGAGCCTATACCTCCTGCAACAATGGGAGTTACACTTTCACAGGACTGGCACCTGACAGCGAGCACACCTTCCGTGTTTTGACCCGCTGCGGCAGGAGAAAGGTGTCAAATACAGTCACCCTCGTCAAATCCACCACCTGCGGAGCGCTGATACCGTCTATTAAGGAAAACTTCGAGAACTATCCCTTCCACAGTCTTCCCAAATGCTGGTATGTGGTATGTGGCACATCCCGCATCGAATCCTGGACCGAATGGCATTCCGAGCATTCCTCGCTACAGCTCTTGCCAGGTACCCTCATCGTCACCCCGCTCGTGCCCTTGCCGGGCGACTTTATCGGTGTAAGTCTCTGGGCTTCTCACTATTACGGCACCCTCGACGCCGGCATCATGACCAATCCCGCCGACACAGGCAGCTTCATTTCCCTGGCGAGCGACACAAATGCCAACGGCGAGATGCAGTTCCTCCAGTTCAACACCCTCTCGCTGTCCCACGACAGCAGCTACTATGTGGCTTTCCGCTACAACAGCAACCACGGAAGTGCCTATATTGATGACATTGAAATCTTCGAAGACACCTCTGTAGCCCACTACGATGTCCATGTCTTCGCCGACAACCCCTTCATGGGTACTGTCACCGGTGGCGGCCGCTATGTGGAGAACTACAGCCTCATCCTCACGGCAACGCCGAAACCCGGCTACCGCTTCGTCTGCTGGCAAGACAGCGTACCCGATTCGGTACGCACCGTTACGGTGACAGGCGACACGAGTTTCACAGCCCACTTCGCAACGGAATCTATAGGCATCGACGACGTTCATCGTTCATCATTCAACATTCAACTTTGCCCCAACCCAACATCTTCCGATGTTACCGTCAGCGTGGGCAGTGGCCAGCAGGCAGTGGTCAGCGTTATCGACCTGCAGGGACGCACCGTCATCCCTGCCACCACAATCATTTCATCATACACTATTCCTCATTCATCACTGCCCTCAGGCACCTACCTTCTCCGCATCACCACCTCCGCCGGCATCACCACCAAGAAACTACAAGTACAATAAAAGATTACGGCTGCCACATGGATGACGAATCGTCAACATGTGGCAGTTCATTTGTACGATTGTTCAACGTTATTTGTACGATACTTGTACGATGATTTATCGTACAAGTATCGTACAAATAACGTACAACGAACGTACAACAGCACTATTCAACAGCCTTTTGACACCCCTCCTGCTGACAAAATGACAGCGGTGTTTTTTATTATCTGAAAAATTTGTATATTTGCAAATTACAAAACGGCAACATTGGCAAACTAAAAAATATGAGAACCAAACATATAGGACTATTGGCATTGGGGGTTCTTTCTTTTTTATAGATACCTCATTCAAAATTATTGTAAAATGAAACGCTGGCTTCTGCTGATTGTATTGGCATCATCTTTCTCACACGCGTCTGCGCAGAGTTTTGCCGACACGTTGAGGATGTTTTTTGGGGAGTTCCATCTCTCCGCGGAGGCGGGATACAACTACCTCCTTCCCAGTGCCTCGGATTTCGACGACGGGGTTTATTACGGCGTGGAGTTTCCTGGCAAGAACTCCAATTACGGTTTTTTCCACCACCACCAGTGGAATGTTGCAGTGGCTGCGGAGAACAACGTCGTAAAATGGAAGCTCGCGATGGGGCGGGACTACCTCGGTTACGAATATTGCGGGTCAACATTCGATGCCGACTACCTGCGCACGTCGCTGACTCTCCAGTTCTTTATCCTGAAAAAAAAGAAGATACAGATTCTCTGGGGGCCATCGCTGGAGTTGGGATGGATAACGCGTTATGTCTACTCCTACAACGGCACCACCCTGCGGAATCCCGACATCGGGAAAACCACGGGGATCAACCTGCTGCTTCCGCTGACATTGTCCTTCGGCATCGGTGACCGCAGCCGAGTGTTTTTGCAGGTGGCTGGAGGGGTGCATCTGCAGGACGATCACGAAATGCCCTACCCGAATCACTGGGGCTCCGGGCCAGGGCCCGAGGCCGAACTCAAATCCTATTGTCCGTTCAGTGTCGGCCTGGGCTACAGTTTCCTGATAAATTAGCATTCTGCCACCGAGGCTGACAAAATGTCAGCGGGTGGCAGTCACTGTCAGTTTTATGGCTTTTGGCACGGATGTTGATAATGAGAATGCGTGAATGCGTAAATGTGTGAATGTGTAAGTCATGCTGACGCAGTCATAGAATTAAGAAGTAAAACAAATAAAAAATAAAGTACTATGAACATCAAACCTTTAGCAGACAGAGTCCTCGTGCGTCCCGCCGAGGCTGAACAGAAGACCGCCAGCGGCATCATCATCCCCGACACCGCCAAGGAGAAACCGCAGCGCGGCGAAGTCCTCGCCGTGGGCAAGGGCACCAAAGACCATGAGATGACCGTCAAGGTGGGCGACCAAGTCCTCTACGGCAAGTACAGCGGCACCGAGATCGAGATCGACGGCGAGAAGCTGATGATCATGAAAGAAAGCGACATCTACGCGATTATTTAAGTTAAAAGGGTTGAAAAGGGTCGCTTCGCTTAAAAGGTTAAAAAGGGCATAACAGTAATTTAAATCCCTTCAAACCTTTTCAACCCCAAAACCTTTTAAACCTTTATAACCTTTTAAACCTTTAAAACAAAAAAAATTATGGCAAAACAGATAGTTTTCAATAATGACGCTCGCGAACAGCTTCGCAAAGGCGTCGACGAGTTGGCAAATGCAGTGAAGGTGACCCTCGGCCCCAAAGGCCGCAATGTGGTTATCGACAAGAAGTTCGGTGCCCCACAGGTGACCAAGGACGGCGTGACCGTCGCCAAGGAAATCGAGCTTGAGGACGGCATCCAGAACATGGGCGCCCAGATGGTGAAAGAGGTGGCCAGCAAGACCAACGACCAGGCTGGCGACGGTACCACCACCGCCACCGTGCTGGCTCAGGCCATCGTCAACACCGGCCTGAAGAACGTCACCGCCGGTGCCAACCCCATGGACCTCAAACGCGGTATCGACAAGGCCGTTGCCGAAATCGTGAAGAGCATCAAGGAGCAGAGCCAGGAAGTGGGCGGCGACATCCAGAAGATCCGCCAGGTGGCCACCATCAGCGCCAACAACGACAGCGCCATCGGTGACATCATCGCCGAGGCTATGGAGAAAGTGACCAAGGACGGCGTCATCACCATCGAGAACGCCAAGGGCATCGACACCACCGTCAAGGTCGTCGAGGGTATGCAGTTCGACCGCGGCTACATCAGCCCCTACTTCGTCACCGACACCGAGAAGATGGAGTGCGCCTACGACAACCCCTATATCCTCATCTACGACAAGAAAATCAGCACCATGAAGGACCTCCTGCCCGTGCTCGAGAAGGTCGTCAACACCGGCCGTCCGCTCCTCATCATCGCTGAGGACGTCGAGAGCGAGGCCCTGGCCACCCTCGTGGTCAACCGCCTGCGCGGCAGCCTGAAGATTGCCGCCGTCAAGGCCCCTGGCTTCGGCGACCGCCGCAAGGAGATGCTCGAGGACATCGCCATCCTCACCGGTGGCACCGTCATCAGCGAGGAGAAGGGCTACAAGCTCGAGGATGCCGACCTCAGCATGCTCGGCCAGAGCGAGAAGATCAGCATCGACAAGGACAACACCACCATCGTCAGCGGCAAGGGCAATAGCGACGCCATCAAGGCCCGCGTGGGTCAGATCAAAGCCCAGATCGAGAAGACCACCAGCGACTACGACCGCGAGAAACTGCAGGAGCGCCTGGCCAAGCTGGCCGGCGGCGTGGCAGTCATCTACGTCGGCGCAGCCTCCGAAGTCGAGATGAAGGAGAAGAAAGACCGCTTCGACGACGCCCTGCACGCCACCCGCGCAGCTGTCGAGGAGGGTATCATCCCTGGTGGCGGCACCGCCCTCATCCGCGCCGCCCAGAAGCTCGAAGGCGTGAAGCCCGAGAACGAAGACGAGAAGCTCGGCATCGAGATCATCCGTCGCGCCGTCGAGGAGCCTCTGCGCATGATTGTCGAGAACGCCGGCCTGGAAGGCAGCGTTGTCGTCAACGAGGTGAAGAACGGCAAGGGCGACTACGGCTACAACGCCCGCGCCGAGAAGTACGAGAACCTCTTCAAGAGCGGTGTCATCGACCCCGCCAAGGTGACCCGCGTGGCCCTGGAGAACGCCGCCTCTATCGCCGGCATGCTCCTCACCACCGAGTGCGTCCTCTGCGACATCAAAGAACCCGAACCCCCGATGCCCGCCGGCAACCCCGGCATGGGCGGCATGGGCGGAATGTACTAAGACAATAGTAACACTTAATAAAGAAAGGCACCCACTTGGGTGCCTTTCTTCGTTTTATATCACACGGGCATCTCTTCTTCCACACCTCCCCCCTCCACTTTTTTTGGCCACCTCATAAAAAATGAGTATTTTTGCAACCGATAACAAACCAACGGAACGACTGTTTTTTTGACATGAGAAGAGAGATAGACCCACAATCATCGCCGCGCGGACGGGCGTTCGAACATTACCGGATGTTCATTGCGGCTTTTATGCTGTCAAGGTGGGCTTTGTAGGTGGAGACGGTGGTGATGCTGTCGGGTGAGAGGAGTGGGGTGTAGTAATCAGCAGCCTTGGGTATCGGAGCGTCAATGACAATCTCCCGTCGGGATTCTTCAATGAAATCATGAAGCTCTTCCTCACTGATACCGATTACAGCCATATTTTTTTTGTTCATGTATAGCAGATAATTGGCATTGTATTTCATGTAGCATATCTTATTATGCTTCAACTCCATGGATTCGCGCATTGCGGGGTTTCGCAGCACTTTTGTGCACCTGTATTTCCCTGGATATTGGTCGGGGTTTTTGAGTATCATGTCTTCCTGCGCTCCGTATTCGTCTAGCCATTTGTTCCATTCATCTGCCATGACACGCATATAGTCGAAACAGTATTCCACATTGTTGATAAATTGGAAGCTTCCCATGTTTTTCCAAGTCTCGAGGGTGCTGGAGAAGATGCTTTCTGCCGCCCGGTCATAGACAATTTGAAAATTAAATGAAGCTGTTCTCATCAGCATGCTCAGTTCATTTTCGGGCAACAATTCCAGTTCATCGACCGGCACACTCAACAGCCATGTGCAAACTGAATCGGCTTGTTCCAGTCTCTCGATTCCGTCGAGCTGGTCGTTGGCGAAATTCTCGATGCTTGCCATCACCATCAGTGCCGACAGTCGGCGGTCTTTGGCCCGCTGATGACTTTCGAGTAGCTGGGCGGCCACAATGGTGAGCACCAGCGAGATGGTGGTACCAATAATGATCATGCCAATCTGGGACCAGAAACTTTTTCCTTTCCCGTCTACTTTGATCTTCGGAGGGCGGATAATATTGATAGAAGCCATAAATTTAAACTATGTTTGGTTGATTTTCAATTTGCAATATTACATTTTCATCAGGAACGGTCAAAAATATTTTCACCCCCCCTGTGTCATTCCTCCAGTTTGAACCGCATGCGCCAGGTGTGGGTGTCGGGGTTGTAGTCGTGGGAAAGAATCTTGAAGATGCCGATTTCGGAGGTGTTCTGCACGTGGGTGCCCACGCAGGCGCAGAGGTCGTAGTCGCCGATGCGGACGAGGCGCAGCGTCTCGCTGGCGTCGTCGGGCAGTTTCCAGAGGTCCACTTCCGGCGGCACCTCGCCCCTCTTCACGAACTCATAGCTGACCGGCAGGTGCTGCGCTATCACCTCGTTGACGCGGCGTTCAATCTCCACCACCTGCTCCTCCGTGGGGCAGGCGTCGAGGAGGTAGTCGCATTTGCTCTTCTTCTTTTCGATATGTGCATTCCTCGACCGCGGACATCCGAACATCCGCACCATCGTCTGATTGAGAATGTGCTCTGTCGAATGCATTCTGGGATCTTCTGACTTATTATGCTCGTTGAGAATTGGTTCTTCCATACTTAATGAAGTTTAATTTCAAGGTGCAAAATTACGAAGAAAAAACGAACGGACAAAATATTTTTTCCTTGCCGACGTTTATATAATAATTATGGAAACCATAAAGAAGATATATAAAATCGGCTATGGGCCGAGCAGCAGCCACACCATGGGGCCGCACCGCGCGGCAGAGATATTCGCCACCCGCACCAGGAGCGCCACCCGCTATCGTGTCACCCTCTACGGCTCCCTCGCCGCCACGGGCAAGGGACACCATACAGATTTGGCCGTTACCCGCGGGCTGGCGCCCAAGGAGGTGGAGATTGTCTGGCGTGCAGACGTGGTGAAACCCTTTCACCCTAACGGCATGTTTTTCGAGGCTCTCGACACCGACGGCGGCGTCACCGGCTCCTGGCTGGTTTACAGCATTGGCGGCGGATACTTGGCCACCGAAGAAGGCGAGGTGCCGATGGACATCACCCCCGATGGGGAGGTCTATCCGCACAACACCATGAAGGAAATCTGCGAGTATATTGACAAAGAGGGTCTGAACTTTTGGGAATATGTGGAGCAATGCGAAGATGGCAGCTTGTGGTTCTACCTGGAAGAAATGTGGAAACAGATGCAGCTCACCATCGAGGAGGGGCTGCTGGACGACCGTGTCATCGAGGGCGGCCTGCACCTGCGCGCCAAAGCCCACCAATACTACATTCGCGCCAGCGCCTTCAAGCCCTCGCTGCAGAGCCGTGCGCTGGTCATCGCCTACGCCCTCGCCACCAGCGAGCAGAACGCCAGCGGTGCCAAGATTGTCACCGCCCCCACCTGCGGCAGCAGCGGCGTGCTGCCCGCCGTGCTCTACCACCTGAAGAAAAACCACGGCTTCACCGACCGCGAGATACTCCGAGCCATGGCCACGGCAGGACTCTTCGCCAATATCATCAAGACCAACGCCTCCATCAGCGGTGCTGAAGTGGGCTGCCAGGGCGAGGTGGGCAGCGCCTGCGTGATGGCCGCCGTGGCCAGCAACCAGCTCTTCGGTGGCAGCCCAAAACAGATAGAATACGCCGCCGAGATGGCTATGGAGCACAACCTCGGACTCACCTGCGACCCCCTCTGCGGTCTGGTCCAGATACCCTGCATCGAACGCAATGCCATGGCGGCACTGCGTGCGCTGGACATCAACATCTACGCCATGATGAGCGACGGCCGACACCTGATCTCCTTCGACAAGGTGGTGCGCACCATGAAACTCACTGGCAAAGACCTCCCCAGCCTTTACAAGGAGACCTCCCTCGGCGGCCTCGCCCTCAACGATTGAAGCACAATGGAGACCAACCCTCAACTGGAGACCGCGCGGCGGTATGTGGAACAGACAGGCGTGTCGCTCTTCCTCACCGGCAAGGCGGGGACGGGCAAGACGACCTTCCTGCGCGACATCGTGGCCACCACGACGAAACGCCGTGTGGTGCTGGCACCCACAGGTGTGGCGGCCGTCAACGCCGGCGGCGTCACCATCCACTCCTTCTTCCAGCTTCCCTTCGACCCCTACCTGCCCGACGTGAAGGAGCTGGTGACGGAGTATCAGATGCCCGACCGACACAAGTCGCTCAGCAAGACCAAGCTCAACATCATACGGACGCTGGAGTTGCTCATCATCGACGAGATCTCGATGGTCCGTGCCGACCTCCTCGACGCCATCGATATGACCCTCCGCCGCGCACGGCGTTCCTCCCGTCCCTTCGGCGGCGTGCAACTGCTGATGATTGGCGACGTGCACCAGCTTTCGCCCGTGGTGACGGAGACAGAGCGCCCCTTCATGGAGAAGGTCTACCCCACCCCCTACTTCTTCGCCAGCAAGGCCCTGCAGCGCATCCCCTACGTCACCATCGAACTCACCACCGTCTACCGCCAGCAGGACGCCGCCTTCGTCGACCTTCTGAACCATGTGCGTGACAACAATATCGACGCCGAGACGTTGAGCAAGCTCAACGCCAGAGTGTGTAGTGGGGAGTGTGTAGTGGGGAGCACACGGGCACAAATACTACCCACTACCCACTATCCACTACCCACTAATCCCCCCATCACATTGACGACGCATAATAGACAGGCCGACGCCATCAACCGACGCCACATGGAGGCGCTGCAGGGCGAACGGCGCACCTTCGAGGCCCTCCTCAAAGGCAGCTACCCGGAGAAATCGCTCCCCTGCGACCGCACCCTCGAAATCAAGATCGGCGAACGCGTCATGTTCGTCAAAAACGACTCTTCTGGAGGACACCGTTACTATAACGGCATGCTGGGCACCGTCACCGACTTCCGCTATGATGACGATGAGAATATAGACTATATCGAGGTCGTCAACGACGACGGCGACACCATCACCGTGGGCCGCGAGACCTGGGAGAGCATCAAATACCAGCTCAATAGCAGGACCAACGAGATAGAACAGGAGGTGGAAGGCACCTTCTCACAATACCCCTTGCAGGCCGCCTGGGCTGTCACCATCCACAAGGCCCAGGGCCTCACCTTCGACCGCGTCGTCATCGACGCCGCCGACGCCTTCGCTTTCGGACAGGTCTACGTGGCACTCTCACGCTGCCGTACCCTCGAGGGACTCACCCTCTCCACACCCCTCACCGCCGGCGTGGCCTTCGACGACCTCAGCGTCAGCCAGTTCGTCAACACCCAGCCCTCTTTCGAGCAGACCACCCTCGCCGTCGACGGCTACGAGCGACAATACCGCCTCGACAAACTCATCGAACTCTTCGGCATCGACGACATCCTCCGCCTCACCGAACGCCTGCTGGAACACTACAACAAGCTAAAAAACATCTACCCCAAACAACTTTCGTCGCTCAGCAAACATCATTCTACACTACTCGACTTGCAAGGCGTCAGCGAGAAATTCAAGAACCAGCTGATGCGCCTCGACGAGCAGCAGCAGAACGAGCGTGCGCGGAAAGGCGCCGAGTACTACCTCTCGCAACTCGCCCTGTTCAACGCCCATCTCCCCGCCTTTTTGGAAGTGGAAATCGACAACAAAGAAACCTCCAAAAGCGTGGAAGAAGCCGGCAAAGAGCTCACCGAAGCCCTCAAGGTCAAAATCGCCTGCCTCCGCACCGTCAAAGAAAAAGGCTACGACCTCCCGAACCTACAGAAAGCCAAAGTCGACGCCATGCTAAACGGCGAGAAAAGCGAAAAGCGGAAAACAAAACGCGAAACCAAACAGCGCGGCGAACGTGAACTAAACACCGACCACTTAACACTACACACTGCCCTTCGCCAGTGGCGTGCCGCCAAAGCCCGTGAAGAAGGCGTGGCGCCCTATGTGGTTCTGCAGCAGAAAGCACTCCAATCCATCGCCACCAACGCACCCCGTACCCCTGCCGAGCTGAAACGCCAGCTCGGCGTGGGTCCTAAGACGCTCGAGAAATACGGCAACGAGATTCTCGAACTTATTCTTCAGACTCTCCCGTGAAATAGAGCCAGTCGACCTTGGTGAAGTCGTCGGTGGAGTCCTTGTAGTCCGGGTCGGGCATATACCACCAGAGGGACTCGAAGTATTTCTTCAACCTCTTGTCCTTGAAGACATATCCGCGGTGGGCGAAGGGGAGGTTGCGTATCACGCGGCGATAGAAATCGGAGTCTGACAAATTGTTCTGATGCATATAGTAGAACATCGGGGAGGAGCGGTCGTAGGACATGCCGGGCCGCAGCTCCTGGTCGCTGAACATATAGACGTCGACAGCCTGGATGCTCAGCTCGTGCTCGGGGTGGAAATTGCTGACATGCAGAGTGATGGCACCGTTCCTCAGCGACACCTCGTGACAGGGGGTATCGTAGCGTTTACTGTGCCTAATCTTGCCCGTGCCCTTGCTGACGCTGAAAGACGCTCCCGGAAAGGCATTCTCCAACACCGTGAAATGCTTCGCCGTGTTGTCCACGCGGACTACCAGCGTGAAGTCGTCGATTTTGCCCCCTGCCCAGCGACCCGCGGGCGTCAGCTTGTAGTCGAGCGACCAGGGAATGCCCACAATGACCGACAGTCGATAGGTGTAGGTGTGGTGCACGCGGTTCAAGCCCGGCTGGAAATCAGCCTCGAACGAATAGACGTAGGCGTAGCTTATGCCCTCGCCCCAAGTCCCGTCGTCAGGGGTCTTTCCCTCCTCGAAAAGGTTGTTGTCGTCATAGACCGTATAGCGTTTCGTGGTGTCGATCGGCTGCAGGGGCACCATATTGCGCACACAGGCCGCGTGGCGGTAGTCCAGCCGCCGGCCGTTCATTTCGACCACAAAATCGTGGATGTTGGGATGCGCCCCATCGGGATAGAACTGATAGTTGTCGTTATAGGGCGGGTCGGCCTCGAACCCCATCAGCAGGTGCTTCACCGAGGTGCCGGGATTCCAGAAATCGTACCACACATCCACACGGGCATAGCCGTTGTCCATCAGCGTGATGGTCAGCACCTCCTTGCGGACCCTGATATCCGTCTCCTGCAACGGCACCAGCTGGTTGCCACTGGTATAGTAGGTGCCGTCGTTGGCCCCCGCCGACGCTGCGGCCAGC
Organism: uncultured Bacteroidota bacterium; assembly: GCA_902776365.1. GTDB lineage: Bacteria > Bacteroidota > Bacteroidia > Bacteroidales > P3 > Colimorpha. The sequence continues at coordinate 198,841 of CACYPU010000003.1, forward strand.
AGCAGCAACATCAGCGCCAACATCCTTGTTTTCAATGTCAAAAGGTTATTCTTCATCATGTAAGTTTGGGTTTTTCGAAATGCAAAAATATAAATTATTTTGCACATATCATAAAAAAGGCGTATTTTTGCAGCCTCGTTTTGCAAACAAGAAACAACGTAACAATATGAAGAAAACCATTTTAACCATTGCTACTATGGCAGTTATGTCCACCGGGATGTCGCAGAAAACCTCCTCCGGCATCAACCTCGACAACCTCGACCGCAACGCCTCCCCCCAGGAGAACTTCTACCAGTACGCCTGCGGCGGCTGGCTGAAAGCCCATCCCCTCGACGCCGAGCATTCGCGCTACGGCGCCTTCGACTTCCTCGCCGAGGAAAACCAGAAACAGCTCAAAGGCATCATCGCCGAGGTCAGTTCCAAGAAGAATGCCCCAGGCACCGTGGCCGACAAGATCGCCACGCTCTACAACATCGGCATGGACAGCGTCCGTCTGCAACAGCAGGGCGCCGAACCCCTCCGACCCTACCTTGAGGAAATCAACAACATCAAGAACCGCGAGGATGTGTGGGCCGAACTGCTAAAAATGCACCGCCGCGGCTATGGAGTACTCTTCGGCGTGATGGGCGAAGCTGACAAGGACGACGCCAACATGTGCATCGCATGGGCCTGGCAGAGTGGTCTCGGTCTGGGCGACCGCGACTACTACCTCACCGACGAAGGCAACAACGTGGCCATCCGCGAAGGCTATATCAAACTCATGACCAAGGAGTTCGCCCTGGCAGGCTTCGACAAAATGGTGGGCATCCCTGCCGACCAGCTGGCCCGCACCGTGATGGTCTTCGAGACCCGTCTGGCCAAAGCCCAGAACTCCAAACTGGAGAACCGAGACCCCTTCGGCACCTTCAACCGCTACACCCTCGAAGAGGCTACTGCTTTTACTCCCAATATCAATTGGAAAAACTACTTCGAGACCATGGGCATCATGAAGGGGATGAAAAGCTTTAACATTGCCCAGCCCAAGTACTTCGCCGAGGTCAACAAAGTGCTGTCCGACACCGACGTGGAAATCCTGAAGGCCTACTTTGCCTGGCACGAAATCACCAGTGCCGCCAACTATCTGAGCGACGATTTCGTCAACGCGGAGTTCGACTTTTATGGCAAGCTGATGAGCGGCCGCGAGGTGAACCGTCCGCGCTGGAAACGCGTCACCTCCACCGTCGACGGTGCCATGGGCGAAGCTATGGGCCAGCTCTACGTTGAGAAATACTTCCCCGCCGCCGCCAAGAAGCGCATGAAGACCCTCGTCGACAACCTCATCACCGCCCTCGGCCAGCGCATCGACAACGCCTCCTGGATGGACAAACAGACCAAGAAAAACGCCAAGGAGAAACTCTCCACCGTCCTCGTCAAAATCGGCTATCCAGACAAATGGCGCGACTACAGCAAGCTCGAAATCAAGAACGACAGCTACTATGCCAACATCGTGCGCAGCAACGAGTTCGACGTGGCCTACATGCTCAGCAAAATCAACAAGCCCGTCGACCGCAACGAGTGGGGCATGACTCCCCAGACCGTCAACGCCTACTACAACCCCACTACCAACGAAATCTGCTTCCCCGCCGCCATCCTGCAGCCTCCCTTCTTTAACATGAACGCCGACGAAGCCGCCAACTACGGCGCCATTGGCGTGGTCATCGGCCACGAGCTCACCCACGGCTTCGACGACCAGGGTCGCAACTATGACAAAGACGGCAACCTCAACGACTGGTGGACCGCCACCGACGCCGAGAACTTCAAGAAGAACGCCCAGGTCCTCGTCGACGCCTTCAGCGCCGTCAAGGTCCTCGACGACCCCGAGACCTACGCCAACGGCCAGCTCACCCTCGGCGAGAACATCGCCGACAACGGTGGCCTCCATATCAGCTACCTTGCCATGCAGAACGCCCTCAAGAAGAAGCAGGTCAACAAGAGCAAGATGGACGGCTTCACTCCCGAGCAGCGCTTCTTCCTGGCCTACGCCGCCGTCTGGGCCTCGAACATCCGCCCGCAGGCCATCCTGCAGCTCACCCAGATGGACGTCCACTCGCTGGCCAAGAACCGCGTCAACGTGGCCCTGCCCCACATCACTGAGTTCATTGATGCCTTTGGCGTCAAGCCCGGCGACAAGATGTACCTGGCCCCCGAGAAACGCGCCATGCTGTGGTAAAAAACTAAAACACAATATATATAGCGTCCCATCCGGGGCGCTATTTTTTTATGCTCCTCTTACCGTTAACCTATGCCGTTGTACGATACTTGTCCGTTATTTGTACGATACTTGTACGATGATTTATCGTACAAGTATCGTACAAATAACGGACAACGAACGGACAAATAGTCAACTTGGGCATGCTTTGTTTTTTTTCTTCCGAAGACAATAAAAAGAGGGGGAACTACGTTAGAAAAAAACAAAAAGAATTGTAACAGATGGAGAGAAGGACTACTATCGGGGAGGTCGTGGCGTATCTTGACGCGACCTTCCGTCCCGAATTGCAGGAGGACTATGACAACGCCGGGTTCCTGCTGGGCGACAGCGTGGCAAAATACACAGGGGCGCTGGTGGCGCTGGACCTGACGCCGGCGGTCATCGACGAGGCCATCGGCCTCGGGGCCAACCTGATTGTCACCCACCACCCCTTTATATTCAGCGGCTTGAAGCGCATCACCGACCGCTCGGAGTCGGGCCGCATGGTGATGGCGCTGGTGAGGAACGGCATCAGCGTTTACGCCGCCCACACGAACCTGGACAATGTGCCGTGGGGCGTGAGCGGTGTGCTGGCCCAGAAGCTGAAGCTGATGAATTGCAGAGTTCTGAAAGGAACGCAGGTCAATGACATCGGTGCGGGCATAGTGGGAGAGTTGACGAGGGTGACCAAGGCAGGGTATTTCCTGCTGAGGGTGAAGCGGTTGCTCAAACAGCCGACCCTCCGCACCTCACCCTTCGACCCGAAGAAGCGCATCCAACGGGTGGCGCTGTGCGGCGGCAGCGGGGCGCCGTTCATCGGCGACGCGATGGCTGCGGATGCCGACATTTATATCACGGCGGACCTGAAATACCACGATTTCCAGCGCGGCGAGGGTCGCATCATCCTGGTCGACGCGGGCCACTACGAGACCGAACAATTTGCAAAAGAAATAATTTCTCACGCCATATCAGAAAAATTTAGTAACTTTGCATGCCGAATTTCCGAGAGCCAGACCTCTCTGGTTCGGTATATTTGATTGAGTAATAATAATATATATAATATAAAATGGCAAAGAAAGTCAGCACGAAAAAGAAAGAAGAAGTGGTGGAAGCCACCGTCATCCAGCGTCCGGACGTGGACCTGGCCATCGAGAAACGCCTTGTCGCCCTCTACACCCTCCAGAGTGTGGACAGCGAGATTGACAAGATTGAGACGATTCGCGGCGAGCTGCCGCAGGCAGTGCAGGACCTCGAGGACGAAATCGCCGGTCTGAACACCCGCATAGAGAATTTCATGGGCGAGATTAAGGAGACGGAGAGTGCCAACAAGGGACGCACCAACGAGATTGCCGACCACGAGGAGCAGATTAAGAAGTACAAGAAGCAGCAGGACAACGTGCGCAACAACCGCGAGTACGAGTCACTGGCCAAGGAAATCGAGTTCCAGAACCTCGAAATCCAGCTCTGCGAGCGCAAGAACAAGGAAGGTGCCGCGAGAGTGAAGGAACTGAAAGAGCACATTGCCACCGCCAAGACGCTGCTGGAGCGCCGCAACGCCGACCTGGAAGCCAAGCGCGAGGAGCTGACCTCCATCATTGCCGAGACCGAGAAGGACGAGAAGCGCCTGCGCGAGAAATCGAAGGAGCAGGAGCAGTTCATCGACGAGCGCTACCTGACGGCTTACAAGCGCATCCGCGGTGCCGCCCGCAACGGTCTCGCCGTGGTGCAGATCGACCGCGACGCCTGTGGCGGCTGCTTCAGCGCCATCCCGCCGCAACGCCAGATGGAAATCAAGATGCACAAGAAAGTCATCGTGTGCGAGAACTGCGGCCGTATCCTCGTCGACGACGACATCGCCGCGAAAGCCAAAGCCAATCTGGAGAAATAAATGCGTAAATGCGTTAATGTGTTAATGCGTAAGTAATGCTTGCGCAAGCCACTAACGCAATAACACAATAACACGATAACACAATGGAATACCATTTCAACCCCGAAGAAAAGCTCACTCTGGACAAAATCCAGGAGATTATCGATAAGAAGATGACGCTGGCCCTCAGCGACGAGGCCAAACGCCGCATCGAGAAATGCCGCAACTACCTCAACCAGAAGATGGAGACCCAGAAGGTGCCCATCTACGGCGTGACCACCGGCTTCGGCAGCCTCTGCAACATCAGCATCAGCAAGGAGCAGCTCAGCCAGCTGCAGAAAAACCTCGTGATGAGCCACGCCTGCGGCGTCGGCGACGAGGTTCCGCAGGATGTGGTGCGCCTCATGCTGCTGCTCAAGGCGCAGAACTTCTGCTTCGGCTACAGCGGTGCCCAGCTGCAGACCGTGCAGCGCCTCATCGACTGCTACAACGAGGATGTGCTGCCCGTGGTCTACCAGCAGGGTAGCCTTGGTGCCAGCGGCGATCTCTGCCCCTTGGCCAACCTCATGCTTCCCGCCATCCTCGGCATGGGCGACGTCTACTACAAAGGCCGTCGCTGCGACGTGAAGGAAGTCTACGCTGAGAAAGGCTGGCAGCCCATCGAGCTGCAGAGCAAGGAGGGTCTCGCCCTCTTGAACGGCACGCAGTTCATGAGCTCGTTCGCCGTGTGGTCGCTCCTCAAGGCCCGCCGCCTGAGCAAGCAGGCCGACATGGTGCTTTCGCTTTCTCTGGATGCCTTCGACGGCCGCATCGAGCCCTTCTACGAGAGCCTCCACATGGTGCGCCCCCACAAAGGTCAGCTGGAGACCGCCGCCGCCGTGCGCGAGATGCTCGACGGCAGCGAGATTATCAAGCGCCACAAAGAGCATGTGCAGGACCCCTACAGCTTCCGCTGCGCTCCGCAGGTGCACGGTGCCGCCAAGGACACCATCCGCTATGTGGCTTCCGTCGTTGAGACAGAAATCAACTCCACTACCGACAATCCCATCGTCCTGCCCGACGAGGATATGGTCATCTCCGGTGGCCACTTCCACGGCGAGCCCCTGGCTATGGTGCTCGACTTCCTGGCCATCGCCGTCGCCGAACTCGGTGCCATCAGCGAACGCCGCACCTACCAGCTTATCGACGCCAAGCGCGGCCTGCCGTCGTTCCTCGTCGCCAAGCCCGGCCTCAACAGCGGCTTCATGATTCCGCAGTATGCCGCCGCCAGCATCGTGAGCCAGAGCAAACAGCTCTGCACCCCCGCCAGCGTCGACAGCATCCCCAGCAGCCAGAACCAGGAAGACCTCGTGAGCATGGGTGGCAACGCCGCCACCAAGTGCTACAAGGTGTGCGAGAACACCGAGCGCGTGCTGGCCATCGAGCTCTTCAACGCCGCCCAGGCCCTCGACTTCCGCCATCAGGAAGGTCTCAAGAGCAGCCCCAAGATTGAGCAGATGGTTGCCAACTACCGCAAGAGCGTGAACTTCGTCGACATCGACGAAATCATGTACAAGCACATCCACTCCAGCGTCCGTTTCCTGCAGGAAATGGCGATGTGAAGCGAGAGTTAAGAACTACGAAGTAAGAACTAAGAGCTGCGGGTGGAAGCCTGTGGCTCTTTTCAATTAAAAAACGGAAATGACACCCATCGACACAACCCATATGTGCTCGCACCTGCAGCGGAAGCTGTTCGACGAGAACGGCGAATATCACCACCTATGGCTGACCCTGCAGGAAGACCCCGAACTGACCGCCGTAGTGCGCTCCCGCCAGCTGCATATCTACCGCAACGGCAAGAAAGTGCTAGTGCTGGCCGGCAAATCCGCCCCGAAGATTATCCGTGAGGACCGCATCTGCGAGATGCTGATGAAGCAAGTCGAGACAATCGAACTATTTCGTACCTCGCAGAGTTGGGATGGAGCGGAGCTGCCTGACTACCCGCAGGGGCGGCCTGAGCTGGTGGCGATGAGATACGTGATTCCACAAGGACGGAAACTGGAGTGGCACCATCATGACGTAATGAATCACGGCGTGCTGGTGCAGGGCGAGCTGACCATCGTCGCACAGGACGGGACGGAGAAGGTCGTCCACGAGGGTGAAGCCATCGTCGAGATGGTCGGCACCGTCCACCACGGCGAAAACCGCGGCACCAAGCCCGTCATCCTCTACATGTTCTACCTCTCGCAGAAGGGAGTTCCCCTGTCCGTGCAACACCCCGAGATAACAAAAGATTAAACCACTTGCAACTCTTAGTTTTTTAAGTCTATGGTGGTGAGGAAGAGGTCGCAGGTGGCGACATAGACGATATTAGCTTCTGTATGGTGCCAAATTGAATGGTAAATAACATCGCCAACAGAATACGTACACAAGGATGAGCGACGTCCCTTTTGGGTGAAGAAACACACGGAGGCACGACAACGACCAGGTGAGAGAAGAGAGGTCTTTTTGGTGAGTTTGAGCGAACGAGCCGGGAGCAACGGTGGATTCGGGAAACCATCGTAGACGAGGTGTGCATGGGGAGCTTCTATATCAGGATAATGCTGAACATCCACAGAGAAGATGTTTTTTCCTCCATCATACAAGGTATCGTTGGAATGGTTAACCAAGTGGAAGAGTAATTTCCTTTGTAATGTATCAGCTCCGAGATAATAGAGTGTTATACCTTGGGGAGCTGGGCGATAAACATTGAGCAAAGAAAAAGCGTGACTCACAGAAGAATCGTAGTAGTTGAAACTCAATCCAGCCTCAACCATCAATTCATCACCGAGAAGGGAAAAGGGGATTTCCTGAGTGGAGGTGTCGAGAGTGAGTGACAAGCGGTAGTCGCCAGGGATGAATATTTCACGGACGAACTGACGCATAAAGTCGTCGGCATAGGTTCTCACATTGCGAACTTTTTTTGAGAGAAAGCGCAGTGTATCAGAGAAAATCGTGTCGGTCCGACCGTCGGGAGACTGGAGCACGATAGACAGGGGTGTGGAGATTTGAGGACGAGGGTAGCGCAGGGTGAAACGAAAAGGCACCTGCGCCTGTAATGAGAATGAAAAGAGAAGCAATAAGAGGGCCAGACGTTTCATGGATTGAGGGTGTGCTTGAGGATTTTGTCGTAGCCGTTGTAGTTCTTGTGGGAACCGTCGGTGAAGTGGAAGGTTAGTTCGATGACGCGCATGTACTTGATGCGGCCGGAGTCGTCCCAGAAGAGTTCGTCGAAGGTATATTGCGCCGGAGACCCCGCAAGGATGGGGCCCATACAGCGGATGGTGCGCTCATCGCGATTGAAGCGGTCGGGCTGCAAATGTCCCTTGGCGTCGACAGGAATGACGGTGATTTCAATTTTGGAGATGGTTTTCTTGAAGCAGTTGTAGAAGTTGAATTCGAGGCCGAACATATAGTTGCTGCGGGCAAGGTTGAGACTCATAAGGAAGATCTGTTCGCGGTTCATCCTATCTTTTGCCGCCTGCACCTTGAGCTGTTCCTGCAGGCGTACCTGGAAGAGGGAGTCGTTTCGGAGGGCGAGGGTGAGGCTGTCGGACTGTTCGGCGAAGATGTGTGCTGTTCGGTCTAGGGAGTCGATGAGGTGCTGTAGTGCTTGCTGTTCTGCAAGCTGGGAGCGAAGGATGGAGTCGCGGCGGAGTTCGTAGGCATGCTGGCCGTCGTCGGTGGCGAAAGAGCCCCATTCCGCCAGACGCTGCAGGGTGGGAAGAGTGAGGTCCTGTAGGGAATGTGTATTGGTGCGGACGGTGAAGACAACGGGCCATTCGGTGGAGGGCTGGAAGCGGTAGCCCAGCCATGTGATGGGGCTGTAGGGGCCGTAGCGGTGGTCGGCGGTGTCGAGGTTGATAAGCAAGCCTGCATCTTTGTCCATGAAGACAAAAGCCCACTGCTGAAGAATCCGGTAGCGTTGCTTCCAGTAGCGACAGGAGACAAGATAGGGGAAAAGCTCAGTGGCCAGCTCCTCTGGCAGCGTGAAGTCGAGTGAATCGGACTGGAAACGCAGGAAATACTTTTGGGAACGCTGTTCGACAGAAAGGCGGTAGAGCCGGTTGAAAGCTGAGTGCCAGATATTGGGCGACACCTCTTTTTGGAACAATGCCTTTACCTGTGCCGAGGGAGTGACAAAATAGGCGTCGTCGAGATGGGCCTCCTCCAAGGTGGAATAGTTCCAGGGCTGCTGGGCAGAAACAGAGGAGAAAGGAGAAAGGTGAAAGGTGAAAAACACACTTACGCAACAAACAAAACGTGCGACATGAAATGTGAAACGAGAGAGGTGTGCCATTTCAATTTTCATTTTAATTAGTGTGCCTGGAGCCAGTTGTCGCCGATATCGATGCCAACCTCGATGTCGATGCCGGGAAGTGGCAGCGCCTGCTTCATCTCGCGGGAAACAATCTGTCTCACAATGGCTTCTTCGGGACGATAGAGGTCGAACACGAGTTCATCGTGTACCTGCAGAATCATGCGAGTGCGGAGGTTCTGCTTGCGCAAGGAGGCATGGATGTTGACCATCGCCAGCTTTATCATGTCTGCCGAAGTACCTTGGATGGGCATATTGACGGCGTTGCGCTCGGCAAAGGAACGGGCCGAAGCGTTGCGTGAATTGATGTCGGGGAGGTAGCGGCGACGGCCGAGGAGGGTCTGCGCATAGCCCCTTTCACGTGCTTTGGCGACGCTCTCGTCGATGAAACGGCGGATGTCGGGATATTGTGTGAAGTACTCGTCGATGAGTGCCGCAGCCTCCTTGCGAGGGATACCCAGCTGCTCTGAGAGTCCGAACGCCGAGATGCCATAGACGATACCGAAATTGACGCTCTTGGCGTTGCGGCGCTGGTCTTTGGAGACCTCCTCCATGGGGAGGTGGTAAATCTTGGCGGCGGTGGCGGCATGGATATCAAAACCATGGGCAAAAGCCTCAAGCATGTGTCGGTCGCGGGCCAGAGAGGCTATGATGCGCAACTCTATCTGTGAATAGTCGGCCGCCAGCAGCAGGTGCTCTTCGTCGCGCGCCACGAAAGCACGACGAATCTCACGCCCACGCTCCGTGCGGATGGGGATGTTCTGCAGGTTGGGATTGCTGGACGACAGGCGGCCCGTGGCGGTCACGGTCTGGTTGTAGACAGTGTGGAGACGACCCGTAGCAGGGTTGATGAGTTTAGGAAACGAGTCGAGGTAGGTGCCCACAAGCTTGCTGATAGAACGATACTCCAGAATGAGGGGAATAATGGGGTGCGTGGCGGCGAGTTTTTGGAGGACATCCTCGGCAGTGGAAAACTGCTTGGTGGCGGTACGTGGCGGCTTGTCGGTGACACGGAGTTTCTCGTACAACACCTCTCCCAGTTGCTTGGGCGAGCTGATATTGAAACGTTCTCCCGCCAGTTCATAGATTCGTTCCTCTATGCCTGTACGCTCCTCGGTAAGCTGGCGCGAATACTCACGTAGGGCGTCGACATCGATGCGCACGCCCTCTTTCTCCATGTCGATAAGCACGTCGACCAGCGGCAACTCTATCTCCCTATACAGGCGTTCAAGTTTGGCGTCCCGCAGCTTCGCGGCCATAAGGGGATAGAGTTGCCACAAGGCTGCGGCCTGGGCCACCTTCCCTTCGGGTTCAAAACCAAGCATCGAGGAACAGATGAAGTCCAGCGTGTGGCGCATCTCGGCATCGATAAGATAGTGGGCCAGCTGGACGTCGAAAATCTCACCCTCGAGAGAGAGGTCGAGCTCGGCCAGGATATATTTTAGGTTTTTAAGGTCGAAACAGAGTTTGGTGGTATTGGGGTCCTGCAGTAGATGATGAATGTCGAACGATGAATGGATTTGGTCCACGGTGGTCGTGTAAACCGTGTCGGCATCGGTGGCGACGAGCATCTTGGGACCGTCGAATAGGAGGGCGATGTTCTTGCCCCGTAGAGCGTCTATCAGTTCGGCGGTAATCGGATGTGTCTCCACGGCAGGAGCCTCGGGACTGGGAGCTCCCTGGTCGAACAGTGTTGGAGCACTCGTAGTACCCATCTCCGGCCTCCGGCCTCCAACCTCCGAATTCCCCCAGGCCACCGCCTTCGAGGGATCCTTCACGCTCAAGTCGGTGAACACCTTGCGGGCAAACTGACGGAACTCGAGGATATCCGTTGTCTCCTTCAACGCCTGATAGTCGGGCTCCTCGAGCAGTAGCGCATCCTCCTCGAAATCAATGGGGGCATCCAGCCTAATGGTCGCCAACTCTTTCGAGAAAAGGGCATTGTCCGAATGCTCCTTCACCAGCAGGCGCAGCTTCTCGTTCTTGATCTCGTCCGAGCGCTTCACCATCTCCTCTATCGAGCCAAACTGGTCTATCAGTTTCTTCGCCGTCTTCTCTCCCACCCCCGGAATGCCCGGGATATTGTCCGACGCGTCGCCCCAGAGGCCCAGGAGGTCTATCACCTGCCGGCAATCGGCAACGCCGAACTTCTCCTTCACCTCGGCAACCCCCATCACCTGGTCCGGACGACCCATCCTCCCGAAACGGTACATCTTCACCCTCTCCGTCACCAGCTGCGCAAAATCCTTGTCCGGCGTCACCATGATGATTTCATCGAAACCCGCCTCCTCCGCCTTCCGGCTCAGCGTCCCTATAACATCGTCCGCCTCAAAACCCTCACACGTCAGGATGGGGATGCGGAAATTCTCTATAATCCTCTTCACCCACGGCAGCCCCATCTGTATCTCCTCCGGCATCGCCTCGCGGTTCGCCTTGTACTCGGCATACATCTCGTGCCGGAACGTCGGCTTCTGCAGGTCGAACGCCACACCCACATGCGTCGGACGCTGGCTCCTCAGCAGGTCATACAGCGTCGTCGTGAACCCCAGCACACAGCTCGTGTTCATCCCCTTCGAATTCAGCCGCGGATTCTTGTTCAGCGCATAATAGGCGCGGTACACCGCCGCCATCCCGTCAATCAAAAGAAGCTTCTTCAACAACTATTATCTATTATCTATTATCTATTAACTATCAACTATTTCAACGGATTCGCCGTTAATTCGTCATACTCCTGACGGTTCCTCAGAATATTGCACGCCAAGTACACCGCACTCCGCATCGACTGCTCGCTCGCGCAATCCTTGCCCGCAATGTCGTATCCCGTCCCGTGCGCCGGACTCGTCCTCACATATGGCAGGCCAGCCGTATAGTTCACCCCTTCCGTGAACGACATCAGCTTGAACGGTATCAGCCCCTGGTCGTGATACAGCGCCAGCACACCGTCGAACTTGTTGAACTCCGAGCTCCCGAAAAAACCGTCGCTCGGGAACGGCCCGTACGCCAGCACACCCTTCCCCTGCACCTCATCGATTACCGGACGGATCACCCTCTTGTCGAAATCCCCTATCACCCCGTCGTCACCCGCATGCGGGTCCAGCGCCAGCACCGCTATCTTCGGCGTCGTAATCCGGAAATCCCTCTTCAGACTCTCGTTCATCAGCATAATCTTGTCGTACAGCAGATTGTGCGTCAACGCCCCTGGAACATCCTTCAGCGCCAGGTGATTCGTCACAATACCTATCCTAATCCTGTCGCACACCATCATCATCAAGCTCCCGCATCCGAACTGGTGACTCAAATACTCCGTGTGGCCTGGGAAATCAAAATCATCCGCCTGGATATTCCGCTTATTGATCGGCGCCGTCACCAGCACATCCACCTTCCCTGCCTTCAGGTCCGCACAGGCCCTGTTCAGGCTCTCCCTGCTCAGCCTCCCTGCCACCTCCGTGCTCTTTCCGAGGTCAATCTTAATCTCCTCCTGCGTAAGGTTCAGCACGTTATACCTCCGGTCCTGCGCCTCACTAGCGTCGCGGATACTGTTGAAATTCATCTCCTGCGTCACACTCGTCAGCAGCTTCTTGTGGTAGCTCGCCACCTTGCTGCTGCCATACAGCACCGGAGTGCAGATATCAAACATCCGGCTGTCGGCAAAAGTCTTGATAATCACTTCGTAACCGACACCATTCAGGTCGCCATGCGTAATAGCCACCCTTATCTTCTTTTCATTGTTATTACTATCCATCTCAAATAACTATTATCTATTAACTATTATCTATTAACTTTTAACTATTATCTATTAACTTTAACCCCTACTGCATCTGCAGATACGCATACAGCAGCCTCACCCCATACCCGCTCGCACCCGCCCTCCAGCAGTGCTGTGCCTTCGAGAAAAACGCCACACCAGCAATATCCAGATGCACAAACGGCGTCTCCTTCGCAAAATGCGCCAGGAACTTGCCCGCCGTGATCGTCCCCGCCTGAGGCGTCGTGCCACAGTTGCGGAGGTCCGCATACTCGCTCTTGATCAACTCGTCGTACTCCTTCCACATCGGGAACTCCACCAGGCGCTCATACACCTGTTCGCCCACAAGCTTCAGCATCTCCAGCTCCCTCCTCCCGTTCTGCTCCATCGCGGCGATGCCGAAGGTGGAGATAGCACGGACGGCGGCGCCCGTGAGGGTGGCGGCGTCGATGATCACCCGCGGATGGTAATTCTTCACGGCGTAAGCGATAGCATCCGCCAGAATCAACCGGCCCTCGGCATCGGTGTTCACCACCTCCACCGTCGTCCCGTCATACATCGTCAGGATATCGTCGGCGGCATAGGCGTTGAAGCCCGGACGGCTGTCCGTCAGCGGCAGCAGCGCCACCAGGTGCACAGGCAGCTTGTTGTCCGCGGCAGCGAACAGCACACTCGCCATCGTGGCGGCACCCGCCATATCGCTCTTCATATCCTGCATATAATCCTCAGGCTTGATATTCAATCCGCCCGTATCGTACATCACCCCCTTACCCACCAAACAAATCGGCCCCTCGTTATCGTTAAGGTTGTTATATTCCAGCACCACAAACCGCGGCTCGTCCACGCTCCCCCTGTTCACCGCCAGCAGGCCGCCCATACGGAGGCTCTCAATCTGACGCTTGTCCATCACCGTGCACTTCACGCCCTCCAGGTCCGCGGCGATAGCCGCCAGCTCGTCGGCGAAAGCCGGAGCATTCAGGTCCTGCACAGGCAGGTTCACCCACTCGCGGCACCAATAGATGCGGTTCCAGAGGCGCTGCATCGCCTCCAACTCCTCCTCCTTGAAATACACCTTGTCCACAGCCACCCTCTGCAGGTGCCACGGCTCCTTGCTCTTGTAGCGGTCGAAACTATAGTCCGCCAACGACAAACCCTCCAGCAGCGCAGCCACCTCCTCCGGAAGCGTCCCCGCACCACACACCGCCACCTCCTCCACTCCGTCCCCCTCAAACCGCTTCAGCAAATCCATCGCTCTCCGCCTCAATCCCTCCTGCACCTCTGCAGCCTCCTTCTCACTGTCAAACGAAAGAAAATACAAGCGGTACGGCAACCGGTCGAACACAAGCATAAAATCTCGTCCCTCCTCTCGCCGCTCCTTCACCAACGCAATCTCCTTCTTCCCCAACGGAAGCACCCGCTCCGCAGTCTCGTCACCATAAAGGAATACAATGTTGCCCTCATAATCTTTCGGGGCTATCTTATCTAAAGTGTATATCATATAGGTCTTAAAGGTTTTAATGTTTTTTTTTAAACGGACAGATGAAAAAATTATTGTGTATGGGTGATGATGATGATGATTTTGTCCTCCTTGAGTTTCTGAAGGGTCTCGTCGAGATGCTTGCGTGCGTCATGGTCAAGCCATGCCGAGGGCTCGTCCAAAACCAGCACCGGCGCGTCCGTCACAAGCGCACGCGCCAAAGCCACCCTCTGCCATTGCCCCATACTCAGTTCGCGCCCTCCATCGAAAAGGCGCCCGAGGAGGGTGTCCTTACCCTGTGGCAGACCCTCCGCAACCCCGTCGGCTCCTGAAAGCATGAGGGCCCGGCGGACATCGGAATCCCTGTCAGAACCACCAAACGAAACATTCTCCCCCAAAGTGCAGTAATACCGGGCAAAATCCTGAAAAAGCACGCCGATACGCTCGCGCAACTCCTGCGGACGGAAACGGCGGATGTCAACACCGTTGACAAGCACAGCGCCCGCATCAGGGTCATACAGGCGGAGAAGCAGCTTGACGAGCGTGGACTTGCCGAAACCATTGTGTCCGTCAATGCGGGTAATCTCACCCCTCCGGGCCCTGAACGAGTACGACTTCAGCACGTCGCGCTCCATGTCCGGATATCGAAACGTGATGTCGCGGAATTCCACCTCGGCGATATCCTTGGGCACCTCCACGGGCTCCTCCGGGTCGGTAATCGTAGGCTCAAGGACCATGAACTCAAAAAGATTGCCGATAAAGAGGCGGTTGTCGTAGAGCCCGGCGATGCCGGCAACAAGATTCTGAAGGTATCCCTGACCCCGACGGAATGCCTCGAATAGCATTACGAAGGTACCGATGGTGATAGCCCCTGCAAAAGCCTCTCTCAGAAGCAGCCACACGATGGCAAACATGGCAGCGGCCTCGATGAACGCACAAACGATATCCAGCATACCCAGACGACGCGAGATGGACAGCAACCTGGCAACCAGCTGTTTCCTGACCTCGACAAAACGGCCGCGGAAAATTGGCGCAAGACTGAAAGTACGCAACTCCTTGGCGAAATCTCGGGCTGTGAGGATAGCGGAATAATAGGATGTGCGGCGGTAGAGTTGCGTGTTCTCCCGGCGGAAACGGTAGATGCGGCGAGCCTTGTAGAGACGCACCACGAATCCCGGCACCGCCGCCGCCACCATCACAGCAATAACCCACCAGGAGGCGGTCAGCAGCATAGCCACCACACCGACGATAGAAACCATCGAACCACCCACAGCCATAAGATTGGTAAGTATCTGCAACGGACGGAAAGAGGCCTCCTGCTGGGCTCGATGGAGCGTGTCGTGGTAGTCGGGCGTGTCGTAGTATTGCATATCCAGTCTGGCAGACTGACGCTGCAACAGGTCGCTGACATGGTCCACCAACCGCTGCCCCAGCACGTCATTGTTGATAGACGAGAGCGCGGAAACTATGCGGTTGAAAAGAAAAACCAGACAGAGAACGAGCAGCAAAACGAGAGGTGAAAACTGACCACTAACCACTGACCACTGACCACTAACGGAGTCGATAAGGAGTTTAAGGATATAGAGCGACAACAGCGGTAGCAAGCTCTGCAACAACTCATAGAAAATCCTCCGGCGAAACGACCACGGGTCGCATTGCCGCACCATCAGCAGGGCTTTCCACAGGTTTTTCATCGTATGTATATATTTTTCACCACATCGGCTCCGAGGTGGTCGTTAATTTTCTGTTTCAGGCTCTCCCTGCGCATCATCATCTCATGCCGCAAGGCCGCCGACGAGAGCCGCAGGCTGAGGGTTCCGTGACTGAACTGCACCGAGGAGGTCAGGCGGCTGATAAGGTCTCCCGCCAGTTGCCGGTAGACCGTCTCCACTCTCAACTCGTCGGCAAAATCGCCGTGGTCGAGGCGCCGCAACGCCCCCTGCAGGTAGTAGTTTATGGTCCTATCAGGCTGCATGGCTTTCCTCTTTCAACTTTCCACTTTCCACTATAAAAATTCTATGTTCGAGGTCTGGGAGTTCCTCAAAAATAGCCTGCACACGCCCTGGCTGCGTATCGGTGAGGAGCACCTGCCCGAAGCGCTCACTGCCCACAAGGGCAATGAGTTGCTTGATTCGCGGCAAGTCCAATTTGTCGAAGATGTCGTCAAGCAACAGGATGGGCTTCTCACCGCTGTGATTGAGCAGATACTGGAACTGTGCCAGTTTCAGCGCCAAGGCGAAACTTTTCTGTTGTCCCTGCGAGCCAAATTTCTTCAAAGGAAAATCAGCCGTAAGCTGCAGCAGGAGGTCGTCCTTGTGAGGTCCTGCGTTCGTGTACTGCGAGTAGCGGTCAGCCTGGCGCGAGGCCTCGAGTTGGAGCTGCAGCGGCCGCTCGTCACGACTATAGACGAGCGTCCCGGGTTCCTGCGCCCCTACAATCCAATGATAATACTCTTCGAAGAGCGGCAAGAAGTCTTCTATGAAACGGCTGCGTGACTCATAGATAAACTCGCCATGGTTGACAAGCTGGGCATCCCATACACCCACCATCGCCTCGTCCCACAAACGGTCGTCCCACATCTGCTTGAGCAAGCGATTGCGCTGCTCGAGGGCTTTGCTGTAGGCTATGAGGTGGTCGAGGTAGGCGTGGTCGGTCTGCGAAATCACGCCGTCGACAAACTTGCGGCGGAGCTCACTGCCGCCGGTGATAAGCTGCTGGTCGTTGGGGGACACCATCACCAGCGGTATCTTGCCGATATGCTCCATAAGGGCCTTGTAGACCTTCTTGTTCCAGCGCATTTGTTTGCCAGTGCCACGCTTGAGCACACAGCTCACCACATCGGACCCATAATGACCGTGTATGGCGAAAAACTCCTCCCCAAACCTGATATTCTGGCTGTCGACGGGGTTGAAATAGCTCTTGCAGAACGAGAGGTAGTAGGCAGCATCGAGGAGGTTGGTCTTCCCTGCCCCATTGTTGCCCACGAAGCAGTTCACATTGCCACAGAGCTCTATGTCGGCCTCTGTGTAGTTCTTGAAATTGGTAAGTATCAGTCTGTCGAGTGTCATAAAATAGCCTTTTTTACGTCCTCCATCAGCCAGCGTGGTGTAGAGGTTGCTCCGCTAATGCCCACGCGGTGGGCCCCGTCGAACCATTGCTTCTGCAACTGCGACGGATCGGCGATGAGATAAGTCCGGGGCTGCACCTTGCGGCAATACTCATAAAGATAATGGCCGTTGCTACTGTTGCTTCCTGCAACAAAAAGGAGCACATCGACACTGCGGGCAAACCCTTCAAGGTCACGTGCCCTGTTGGCCACACGGTTGCAGACCGTGTCATAAGCCACAAAGTCTGCCCCTTCAGGCAAACGACTCGCAATATTGTCACGCAGCCGCTGGTATTCCTCGCGGCTCTTAGTGGTCTGGGAATAGAGCCGGATGGGCCGTTGAAAATCGATGGCACCAATATCGTCAGGACTGCTGACGATGATGGCCGTGCCGTCGGTCTGGCCCGTAAGGCCCACCACTTCGGCATGGCCGGGTTTGCCAAAGATGACAATCTGCCCTCCCACAGGGCGCATCTCGTCATAACCCTTCTTGATTCGCTGCTGTAGAGCCAACACAATGGGGCATGTGGCATCCACCAGTTCGATACTCAAAGCCTTGGCCCTACGGTAGGTCTCCGGAGGCTCGCCATGGGCACGGATGAGCACTTTCTTCCCTTGCAACGATTCCAGCATATCGTGGTCTATCACCTCCAGTCCCAGGTTCTTCAGACGTTCCACCTCGGCACTGTTGTGGACAATATCACCCAGGCAGTAGAGGCGACCGTCATTCTTCAGCACCTCCTCTGCCGCTCCAATGGCCTTCACCACTCCGAAGCAATAGCCCGCATGTTCGTCAATCAGTATCTCCATTCCATTAACCATTAACCATTACCTCAACTCATGCATTGGTTTTCCTGACGGGCCTGTTCGATAACGGCATCGTATTCCTGCGGAGTGAGGTCGTTGAAGAAATAGAACACCGGGTCCACCTTCTTCCCATTGAGAATCACCTCATAGTGCAGGTGTGCGCCTGTCGACATGCCGGAGCTTCCCACCGTGCCTATCTGCTCTCCGCGTTTCACCTTCTGCCCGCTCTTAACCATCGTGGTACTCATGTGGGCATACAGCGTACGGAATCCGAAGCCGTGGTCTATCTCCACCACGACGCCGTAGCCCGAGTAGCCTTCGGGATTGCGTCCGGCCACACGCACCACACCGTCGCCAGTGGCATAGATGGGCGTGCCAGTACTGGCGGTGAGGTCGATGCCGGTATGCAGACGGCGGTACTTCAGGATGGGATGGAACCTGTATCCGAAGCCGCTGACAATCTTACACTTGTTCTTTTCTATAGGCAGAATGGCGGGCATGGATGCCATGCGCTCGGTCTTCTGGCGGGCAATGGCATAGATTTCGTCGAGCGACTTCGATTCCACATAGAGGCGCTTCGTGAGTTCATCCACCCGTCGGGTGGTCAACTTAATCAGCTCGCTGTTATCATATCCGTCGAGGGCGGCATAGCGTTCCACACCGCCGATGCCACTCCGACGCTCTGCGTCACTCACCGGCTCACATTCGAAGATGGTGCGGTAGAGCACGTTGTCCCTCTCCTCCAAGTCGGCAAGCACCTTCTCGGCACGCTCCACGCGCGGCAGCAACTGTTCATACTGGCGCTTGTACTGCGCCAACTCGCGACGCAGGCCACGCTCCGACGGCGGCTCGACAAACTGCAGCCCTATAACCACCAAGACCACGCCCAGCACCACACCGAACAGTACATTGAAGCTAATGCGTCTCACCTTCTCGCGAAGCGAAACAAACACCTTCTCATACTTCAAAGTATGGGGATTGAAACGGTAGGTATGGCGCTGTTTCTTCATCGGCATCAGTAGTTATAGTGTGCTTTTCAATTTATCCACAGCCTGCACAAAATCACGTATCGCATGGTAATGATTGAAATAGAAGTTCAATCCCAGCTTGGGGATTTCAATCATACTGGCTGCATCGCCGATACTGCTCAACATATCTTCTGTAGGTTCCACGATAGCAAGCTCCTGACAGACAATAGTCAATGTCTTCAATGGCAACACGTCGAAATCAACGGCGCTATGGGCCACTATCATCGCATCCGGCAGAAGGTACATCTGACGGCCCAGACTGTCGCGCATCAACGGGAGATAGGTGTCGCTGCGGATATAGTCGAACACTCCCAAATCAAAAAACACCTGATTGTATTGATGTTTCTTCCTGGGGTTATGATGCCAGATACGACGGCAGGCGGCCACACGGGTGAAAGCTTTCACCATCTCGCAGTAGGCCTCATAAGTCTCCTGAGAACAGTGTTCGTTCACACGCCATTGCACCGCATCCATTTCGTGCTCCAGCTGTCGGGCCTTGTTCTTGTAGTGGCTGATGACACTCACCATAAACCTGTCGTTTCGGTGGCCCATCTTATCCTTGATAGCGCCAATCACACGCTGCACATACTCTTCCTTGCCAGCCACAGTCAAGGCATTGACATAGCATTCCAAGAAATCGCGCTTACGCTGGTTCGTGGCATTCGCCAAAGCCTTGTTGGCCTCGGCAAGCGCCCTGTCGAAACTAGGCTCCTTGCCCGTCAGCAGCTTCCAGTAACTGGGCCGCAGTCGGTATTGTTTCTTTCTGACAAACTGATTGTAACTATGACTTCCACTCTCCCGCTCAACGAAACCTGTTCCCGGGGTGCCGTCCACCACATAGCAGCGACCGGAATAGTGCATTTCGCCACTCTCCCTGACGCCGAAATCGGAATAGCAGTAATGGTTCGACAGAAACACATGCAATCTGTCGGCCACCTTTACCCACTTATACGGAAACAGTTTCATCATTCAACATTCATCATTCATCATTAACCATGTACAGCCTCGCCATAGGCGGCTTCCAGAGCCTCCATGACGCCCTCGCTCATTGTCGGGTGCGGATGGATGGCGGCAGCCACCTCACGGGCAGTCATGCCCTTCTCGCGGGCGGTGGCAATCTCGGCAATCATCTCTGTCACGTTGTCGCCACACATGTGGCAACCCAGGATGAGGTCGGTCTTCTTGTCCACAACCACTTTCACAAAACCGTCAGTGTTGCCGGCCGCCGTGGCCTTGCCGCTGGCTTTGAAGAAGAACTTGCCTGTGAGCACCTCATAGCCGGCCGCCACAGCCTTCTTCTCTGTCAGGCCCACGCTGGCCACCTCGGGCGTGGTATAGGTGCAACCAGGCACATTGTTATAGTTCACCTTGTGGGCCTCGCCCTTGGCGATATGTTCCACGCAGCAGATGGCCTCTTTTGACGCCACATGCGCCAGGGCGGGACCGTGCACCACGTCGCCAATGGCATAGTAGCCCGGCACATTGGTGCAGTACCAGTCGTCGACCTCTATCTTGCCGCGCTCGAACTTGATGCCCGTCTCTTCCAGACCCAGGCCTTCGAGGTTCGTCACCACGCCAACGGCGCTCAGCACCACGTCGACATCGATAACCGTCTCGGTGTTCTTCTTCACGTCCTTCACGGTGACATGGCACACATCACCCTCGATGTCCACCTTCTCCACCGAGCACGAAGGCATCACCTTCATACCCATCTTGCGGAAACTGCGGCTCATCTGGGCCGCCACCTCCTCGTCCTCGTTGGGCAGGATCTGCGGCATGAACTCCACCAGCGTCACCTGGGTGCCGATGCTCTGGTAGAAATAGGCGAACTCGCTGCCGATGGCGCCGCTGCCACACACCAACATGCGCTGAGGCTGCTCGCGCAAAGTCATGGCCTCGCGGTAGCCGATGATATGCTTGCCGTCCTGCGGCATCGAAGGCATCACCTTCGAACGTGCACCGGTGGCGATAACGATGTGGTCGGCCTCATAGTCTGTGCCGTCCACCTCCACCATATGGCCGGGTTTCACCTTGGCGGTACCCATTATGACATCCACATTGTTCTTCTTCAGCAGGAACTCCACGCCCTTGTTCATCGTGGAGGCGACGCCGCGCGAGCGGTCCACCATGGCGTTGAGGTCGGCCTCCACACCCTCGGCCTTCACTCCGTAGGCGGCGGCATGCTTGGCATAGTTGAACGCCTGGGCGCTCTTCATCAGCGCCTTGGTGGGGATGCAACCCCAGTTCAGGCAGATTCCACCCAGATTCTCACGCTCCACAACAGCAGTCTTCAGTCCCAACTGGGCACCTTTCACGGCAGCCACATAGCCTCCCGGACCGCTGCCAATTACCAATAAATCATATTTCATAACAGATATTCTTTTAATATTTATAAGTACTAAATAAAATGCAAAAATACAAAAACTTTCCCATTTGACAAAATAAATCTTCAAAAAACACCATAAGCCCGTATGCGCCAACCACCATTTGTCCTTCCGCCCCCCTTTCCCCTTCCCCTCCTCTCTTTTCCATTCTCATTTTTTCAAAACAAAAACACCCTCTTCCGAAAATAATTTTTCAACCACTTTCAGTGCATATCCTGTCAACATTTCACTCTTACAAACACTTATCTCCAGAGCCACAAAAAATGGCTTTTGATTTTCAATATATTATTGTACCAACTTATTTCTCTGACACTTGCAAAAGATATCAACCAACAACCGCCACGTTTCCAACACGCTATTGATTTGTCAACAAAAATAGCCCCTCCCTACCCTTTGAGATGAACTTTTTTTTTCAAATCTGTTTTTTTTTCGTATATTATAAAGCGGGGCAAAAATGTTAAAATCTAAATTAAAATTTAGAAATTAGACATTTACAAAAATGAGCATTTTTGCCCCCTCCGAACACATGGAAGAATCTTTAATAAATTTTGCAAAACAATGCAAATTTTTTTTTTCAAATTTTTGCACAAAAAAAGAGTGACCTTTGCAAACAGAACGAGAAAAAGTGAAAACGATATAAGTGATTGATAATGGAGAACAGAAATACTAAAATGATTGTGGAAGACTATAAGAGAGTCTGGGCAGAATGCCTGACAGTAATCAAAGACGCCCTTGGACCTGAAAACCGCAAAGCATACGACACGTGGTTCGTACCCATCGTACCCCTCCAGCTCGAAGGCTCCACCCTGCTGGTGCAAGTGCCGAGTCCTTTCTTCTACGAATGGATCGAGGAACATTATATCGACCTGCTCAAGCGAGTCATCCGCATGCAGCTGGGTCCCAACGGCATGCTGAAATACAGCATCGTCATGGACCAGACCATCCCCTCCGAGCCCATCAAGACCACCCTCGCGTCCAACAGCCGCCGCTCCGTGCAGAACCCCCTTACCGACATGCCTGTCAATATTAATAAAGATAACGCGCGCGAGCTGCCCAACCCCTTCGTCATCCCCGGCCTCAAGAAAGACCGCATCCCGTCGCAATTGAGTCCCACCTACACGCTGGAGAACTTCGTCGAGGGCGACTGCAACCGCCTGGCCCGCTCTGCCGGCTACGCTGTGGCAGAAAAACCCGGCCAGACCTCCTTCAACCCGCTGCTGCTCCACAGCAACGTGGGCCTCGGCAAGACCCACCTGGCCAACGCCATCGGTCTCAAGACCAAGGAGCTGCACCCCGACAAGACCGTCCTCTACGTCACCTCCGAGCAGTTCATGCAGCAGTACGCACAGGCCGGCCGCGACAACACCGTCAACGACTTCATCCACTTCTACGAGATGGTCGACGTCCTCATCGTCGACGACATCCAGTTCTGGTCCGGACGCGGACAGAGAACCCAGGAGGCCTTCTTCCACATATTCAACTACCTCCACCAGCGCAACTGCCAGATTATCATCACCTCCGACAAAGCCCCCGGCGAACTCCAGGGTCTCGAGCCCCGACTCCTCAGCCGCCTCAAATGGGGTCTCAATGCCGACTTGCAGGCCCCCGACGTGGAGACCCGCAAGTCCATCCTCCGCCAGAAACTCCAGAACGACGGCATCGAAATGAACGACGACGTCATCGAATACATCGCCTACAACATCAACACCAACGTGCGCGAACTCGAAGGCGCCCTCATCTCCCTCATCGCTCAGAGCTCCCTCAACCGCAAGCAAATCACCCTCGAGCTCACCAAGCAGATGATTGACAAATACGTGCAGAGCAGCACCCGCGAAATCACCATCGACTACATCCAGAAAGTCGTCTGCGACACCCTCGACCTGCCAGTGGAAGCCATCCAGCAGACCTCGCGCAAGCGCGAAATCGTCCAGGCTCGCCAGCTCTCCATGTATTTCGCCAAGAAAATCACCAAGTCGTCCCTCGCCGTCATCGGCATGCAGTGCGGCAACAAGGACCACGCCACCGTGCTCCACGCCTGCAAGACCATCGAGAACCTCCGCCAGACCGACCGCTTCATCCGCGGCCTCGTCGACGACCTAGAGAAAAAGTTCAAGGAAGCATGAAGACTGCCTTCAAGCCCGGGACAATGATTTACCCGCTGCCGGCCATCATGGTCAGCTGCGGCGACAGCCCCGAGAACTACAACATCATCACCATCGCATGGACGGGCACCCTCTGCAGTGACCCGCCCATGTGCTATATCAGCGTTCGCCCTAACCGCCACAGCCACGAGCTGATTTCCCGCACGGGCGAGTTCGTCATCAACCTCACCACCACCGAGCTGGCACGCGCCACCGACTGGTGCGGCGTCAAGAGCGGCCGCGACTACAACAAGTTCCGCGAGATGGGACTCCACCCCGAACCCGCACAGCTCGTCAAGGCGCCCCTCATCGCCGAAAGCCCCCTCAACATCGAATGCAAGGTGGTGGAGGTGAAGCACCTCGGCTCCCACGACATGTTCATCGCCAACGTCGTGGCCATCGACGCCGAAGAAACCCTCATCGACAAAAGCACCGGAGCCTTCCAGCTCAACCACGCCGGCCCCCTGGCCTACTCCCACGGCAAATACTACGGCCTCGGCGAGAAACTCGGCGGCTTCGGCTTCTCGGTAAAGAAAAGAAAATAGCTTATGAATATTGTTTGCGTAGAATCGCTGGGCATCCCCCAAGCCCGCTTTGAAGAACTCAAGAAGCATTATGCCTCCATGGGGCACACCTTTACATATTATATGGACCGCAAGGAGGACGAGGCGACCCTCGCCGACCGCATGCGCGACACCGACATCGCCGTCATCAGCAACATCAAACTGCCCGCCACAGTCCTCAGCCAGTGCCCGCGCCTGAAATACCTCAGCGTGGCCTTCACCGGCCTCGACCATATCGACCTCGCCTACTGCAAGGAGCACAATATCGCAGTGCAGAACGCCGCAGGCTACAGCACCACGGCCGTCAGCGAACTCGCCGTCGGCATGATGCTCGACCTGCTGCGCAACATCGTCACCCTCAACGAGAAAATCCGCCAGGGCGGCAGTCGCGGCACCTTCCTCGGCCGCGAGCTCCGCGGCAAGACCGTCGGCATCGTCGGCACCGGCGCCATCGGCACTGCCACCATACGCCTCCTCCTCGCCTTCGGCGCCAACATCATCGCCTGGAGCCGCAGCGTGCATGCCGACGTGAAGGCCCTGGGTGTGAAATATGTGTCGCTGGAGGAGTTGCTCAAGGAAAGCGACATCGTCTCCCTCCACGTGCCGCTGTGCGACGAAACCCGCGGCCTCATCGGCGAACGCGAACTCTCCCTGATGAAAACCACAGCCCTGCTGGTGAACACCGCCCGCGGCCCCGTCTGCGACATCGCCGCCGTAGGCAAAGCCCTCGTCGACGGCCGCATCGCCGGCGCCGCCTTCGATGTCTTCGAGCAGGAGCCTCCCCTCCCCATCGACCACCTCCTCCTCTCCACCGGCCGCTGCCTCACCACCCCCCATATCGCCTTCGCCACCGAAGAAAGCTTCGCCGCCCGCGCCGACATCGTCTTCAACCACGTCGACGAATACATAAAAAATGTTAAATAACGCCCCAAAAAGTTAATTTTAACTAAAGGTAACACCCTCGGACCTTATATTATATATATAGGGTCCGTTTTTTTTTATTGAAAGGAAACCCCTACGGGGTATCTCAAGGGTTTGTATGTACACCACGGGATAATGCTCCGTTAGGAGCTTTCTTTCAATAGCAGCAACGAAATCCGGGCTCCGGAATCCTATCCCGTAGGGATTTTCTTTCAATCATGAACGACTCTTCTACCATTGTTTTTTCATAAAAATGAAAGAACAATGAAAGAACAATGAAAGAACAGAGGCAGAAAAGATTATGAATCATATATTTACAACACTTAAAATTTTACACTATGAAAAAAAACAAGATTGTTGGGCTAACCCTGAATGGTAGCCTAAAAAGAGCAGGAGTAAGTTTCTACTCCAAAAATGGTCAAACAATTATGCGTGTGGCGAGAAGTCGACAGCCGAAGCGGTGTTCGCGAGAACAGTTTATTGTGCGGGAGCGCATGCGGCATGCTGTGGCGCTGTGGAGGCCGTTGAAATGGGCGGGAGATCCGCTGTTCGACAGCTATGGGCGGTTCCTGTCGCTGATGCGGCGGGTGCCGGCGGTGTTTCTCACCAAGGAGCAGCATGCCAGCGGAGTGACGCTGCTGCTGCCCGGCATGCCGGTGAGCGACGGCGTGCTGCCCGTGGTGGAGCAGCGGCTAGGCGAGGTGGAGGGCACGGCGGCACTGCTGGTAGAGCCCACAAGCCTGGAGCCGCGGAGCGGCGACAGGCTGCTGCTCTACACGGTGCGACAAAGAATCCACCTCGGAACTCCGCGAGTGGAAATCGCGAGGCGCGAGGTGGATGCTATGGAGTGGGTGGCTGTCGGCGAGCAGGTGGCGCTGGTGGACGAGGCCTTTGCCGACCCGATGGCAGGCTGGGCGCTGGTGCATGTCCGAGGGCCGAAATGCTCGAGCCAGGGGGTGGTGACGCGCTGCACCTATTATCAGCAGTTCACCACCGAGGAGGCTCTGCTGAACGCCGCCGAGAGCTATGGGGGTCTTACTTCACCGGATGGTCGCGGTGGAAGGCCTCAAGACGCTCTTTGAGGTCGGGGAACTGGTCGCGCTGCACCAGGGCCACGCAGGCGCGGATGCCCTGCTTGTGGCTGCCCGTGATGTCGAGGGCGATGGCGCTGATGCCGTAGCGGATGAGTTCGTTGAGGAGCTCGACACCTTCGTAGCCGGGATAGCAGAAGGTGAAGTAGAAGCCGTCGCCGATGTCCTCGCCCATGTCCTTGTCGTAGACGATGAAGAAGCCGTTGTCGGTGAAGAGTTTCTTCATGATGCCGGCCTTCTCGCCGTATTCGCGGATGTCCTTGACGAAGTTGAAGGTGCCGTCGTTGGCGCCCTTGAGCATGGCGGCCATGGCGTACTGCACGCTGTGGGCGGTGCCGCTGGAGAGGCAGTAGAGGGTGCCGAAGATGAGGGCACGGCCGAGCTGCGTCTGGCTGTAGAAGCGGGCCAGGTCGGGGCATTCCATATTGAACAGCTTGGGCGAGCAGACCATCATGGCGATGCGCTCACCGGCGTAGCTGAAGCTCTTGGAGCCGGAAATCATGATGACGTAGAGGTCGGTATACTTGGCCACGGTGGGCTGGAAGGGGGCCTGGCCGGGGACGCTGTAGTCCTTGCGGAAGTCCATGAGGAAGTAAGCCGAGTCTTCCATGACGACGACGCCGTACTTGTTGGCCATCTCGCCGATAATTTGCAGTTCGTGGTCGGTGAAGCAGAACCAGGCGGGGTTGTTGGGGCTGGAGAAAATCATGCAGGCCACATCGCCGTCACGGAGTTCCTCTTCGAGCTTGTCGCGCAGCTTGTCGCCACGGTACTCATAGACGTCGAAGGCCTTCATGGGGATGCCGAGGACGCGGCATTGCTGCTTCTGCACGGGGAAGCCCGGGTCGATGAAGAGCACCTTGGTCTTCTTGGCGTCGTAGCGGGTGAGGGTGAGGAAGGAGGCGAAGCCTGCCTGCATGGAGCCCACGGTGGGCACGCAGCAGTCGGGCGTGACGTCGATGTCGAGGAAGTTCTTCACGAAACGTGCAGCCTCGTGCTTGAAGTCGGCGGTGCCGTAGATTTCGGGATAGATGCTGGCGACACCGCTCTTCAGGGCCTCGATCTGGGCATTGACACCCACCTGCGGGGCAGGGAGGCCGGGGATGCCCATCTCCATCTTGACGAAGCGGATGCCGGTGTCCTGCTCTACATCCTGGATCATCTTGCGCATCTCACGGATGCTGGCCTTGCCGGGGTTCTGGATTTTGTTGGCCGCGGCAATGCGGTCTATCGTTTCTTTTGCTATGGGGATTTGTGTCATGATATGTTATTGTTTGATTGTTTGATTGCTTTTTCGCTGTATTTATTTTTTCTTCATGGTGCTCAAGGCCGCACCCTCGCGGTCGGGCAGGATTGCCTGAGTGGTTACTTGACATTAAATCCTTTGAGTTTCACCACGTTGATGGGGCTGATATCTTTAATGAGTTCGTATACCTGTTTCTTTTCCTGGTCGGGAGCCGGGGTGAAGATGGAGACGATTTCCTGAATCTTCACGTCGACAAACTGCTGGAGCGACAGCATGCTGGTGCTGCGCTTGTGGGCCCGCTGGAGGTTCTGGAGGGCGGCGATAATGGCCTGGCGGGCCTTGGGCTGGTCCTTGGTCATCATATCGAGGCCGAGGCGGTGGTAGTTGTAGTAGGCCTCGCGGAGGTCGGAATAGGCGCTGTTGATGTGGTTTTCCATGAACCAGTAGCGGTTGCGGCCGCCCTTGGAATCCCAGCCGCTATACTTTGCCACGTCGACGGCCTGCACCACCTGCTGGGCAGTCTCGTAGAAAGGCTGGCCGCCGTAGAGGGAGTAGCTGTCGAAGTACATGCCGAGCATCACGTAGCAGTAGTAGGCCAGCGTCGAGGAGAGGAGCGAGGAGAAGTTGTTGAGGTCGAACTCGAGGGGCATGCTCTCATTGTAGGCGAACTGGAAGTTGGGCTGCTCCATGTAGTTGAAGAGGCCCGTGGTGTAAGTGGAGTTGTAGACGGGGCGCTTCATCTGGATGGAAATCTGGCCGACGAAATCGGTGGCCGAGGTGCGCTGGTTGAGGACGAGGGAGAAGGAGCATTCGATTTTCTCCTGCTGCTCGAACTCGATGTTGGTCCACTTGGTGCCGTTGATGAAATCCTCTATGGCCTGCTTCATGTTCTCGAACACCTTCTTGTCGCCGCCCGATTCATAGGCCTGCGTCGTTGTCATCAGTTTTTGGTAGTTGACGGATACCGCACAGCGGAATTCCTGCCCCTGTGCAACACAGAAACAGAACATTATCAGTGCTATAGACAATATTCGGCGCATACTTAATCTTGCAAATATACGAAATGTTTTTGATTTGAGTTGGATGTTGGAGGAAAAGTGTCAAAAAAACTCACGCGCACGTGCGCGCGTGAAAATTAATGTTAATAACTTTTGTTTTTTCCTTCCCGTATGTTGAGTATTTTTCGTATCTTTGCACTTTAAAACGAAAAAACAAATACTACTATATGAGCGAAAATCAGAATGTTGACTACAGTGCGAGTAACATTACCGTACTTGAAGGACTGGAAGCCGTGCGTGTGCGCCCGGCCATGTATATCGGCGACGTGAATGAGCGCGGCCTGCACCACCTGGTGTACGAGGTCGTGGACAACTCTATCGACGAGGCACTTGCAGGCTTCTGCAACAAAATCGACGTAAAAATCAATGAGGACAACAGCATCACCGTAGAGGACAACGGCCGCGGCATCCCCGTGGACATGCACGAGAAGGAGCATCGTTCAGCTCTGGAAGTTGTTATGACGGTGTTGCACGCCGGCGGCAAGTTCAACAAGAACAGCTACAAGGTTTCCGGCGGTCTGCACGGCGTGGGCGTCAGCTGCGTCAACGCATTGAGCGACCACATGATAGTGCAGGTCTTCCGCAACAACACAATATACCAGCAGGAATACTCCAAGGGCAAGCCGCTGTACGCGGTGAAAGAGGTGGGTTCCACCGACAAACAGGGCACTAAAATCACCTTCCACCCCGACGGTTCCATCTTCACCGTAACCGAGTACAAGTACGACACGCTGCTGGAGCGCATGCGCGAGCTGGCCTACCTGAACAAAGGCATCACCATCGACATCACCGACCTCCGCGAGTTCAAGGAAGACGGTGTCACCCCCCTGCGCGCCGACCACTTCTACAGCGATAAGGGATTGCGCGACTTCATCGCCTACCTCGACGAGAACCGCGAGAAGCTGATGCCCGACGCCATTTATATCGAGGGTGAGCGCAAAGGCATCCCCATCGAGATTGCCATGCAGTACAACACCGGCTACAGCGAGAACCTGCACAGCTATGTGAACAATATCAACACCCATGAGGGTGGCACGCACTTGGCTGGTTTCCGCAGCGGCTTGACCCGCACGCTGAAGAACTATGCCGACCGTTCTGGCCTCTTGCAGAAAGCCAAGGTGGAGATTACCGGCGACGACTTCCGCGAGGGCCTCACGGCCATCATCAGCGTGAAGGTCGCCGAGCCGCAGTTCGAAGGTCAGACGAAGACCAAGCTCGGCAATGCCGAGGTGCGCGGTGCCGTCGACGAGGCCGTCAGCGAGATGCTGGAGAACTACCTCGAGGAGCATCCCAACGAGGCCCACACCATAGTGGACAAGGTCATCCTGGCTGCCCGCGCCCGTCAGGCCGCCCGCAAGGCCCGCGAGATGGTGCAGCGCAGCAACGTCTTCAGCAGCGCCGGCATGCCCGGCAAACTGGCCGACTGCCAAAGCAACGACCCCGCGGAGTGCGAGATATTCTTCGTCGAGGGTGACTCGGCAGGCGGCAGCGCCAAGCAGGGCCGCGACCGCAGGTTCCAGGCCATCCTGCCGCTGCGCGGTAAGATTCTCAACGTGGAGAAGGTGATGCGCCACCGCGCCTTCGAGAGCGAGGCCATCCGCGACATCTACACCGCATTGGGCGTCACCGTGGGCACTCCCGAGGACCCGCAGGCGCTGAACCTGAGCAAACTGCGCTACCACAAAGTCATCATCATGACCGATGCCGATGTCGACGGCGCCCATATCGACACCCTCATGCTGACCTTCTTCTTCCGCTACATGCCCGAACTCATCGAGAACGGCTACGTCTACCTGGCCACTCCCCCACTCTACCTCGTCAAGAAAGGCAACAAGCAGGTCTACTGCTGGACGGAGGACGACCGCGAGCGCGCCCTCATGGAGTTCGGCGACAAGGGCATCCACGTGCAGCGCTACAAAGGTCTGGGTGAGATGAATAGCGACCAGCTGCGCGACACCACCATGGACCCCGAAGGACGCCAGCTGCGCCAGGTGACCATCGAGAATGCCGCCTCGGCCGACCGCATCTTCTCGCTCCTCATGGGCGACGACGTGCCGCCCCGCAGAGCCTTCATCGAGGCCAACGCCACCTACGCGAATATCGACGCATAAAGTAAATTGAAAGTTGAAAATTGAAAATTATGGATAAACGTAATCTTCTGCTTATCAGCAACAGCACCATGCGCGGCGAGGCTTACCTCGGCTGGTGCAAGGACATGATTGCCGACTTCTGCCGTCGGCACAACGTGAAGAAAGTGCTCTTCGTGCCGTATGCTGGCGTGAGCCTGGCTCCTAACGGGCTCACCAAGAGCTACGACGCCTACGAGGCCAAGGTAGCTGCCGTGTACAAAGAGTTCGGCGTGAAACTCACCTCGGTGCACCACAAGGCGCTGCCCGTCAACGCCGTGTACGACACCGACTGCGTGGCCGTGGGTGGTGGCAACACCTTCCACCTCGTCCGCGAGCTGCAGCGCACAGGCCTGATGCAGGCCATCCGCCAGCGCGCCTTCGACGGCATGCCTTATATGGGCTGGAGTGCCGGTTCGAATGTGGCAGGCCCCACCCTCTGCACCACCAACGACATGCCCATCGTCATGCCCGCGTCATTCGACTGCATGGGTCTGGTGCCGTTCCAGATCAACCCGCACTACACCGACTTCTTCGACCCGAAGCATGGCGGCGAGACCCGCGACGACCGCCTGAAGGAATACATCATGGTGAACCCCAAGGCCACCGTCGCAGCCATCCGCGAGGCCACGGCCCTGCTGCTGGAGGACGGCAAACTGTCGCTCATCGGCAAACCCAACAAGATGAAGGTCTTCAAGACCAAGATGGAGAACACCAAAGAGTACGGCCTCCGCAGCAACATCGACTTCCTGCTGAAGGCTTAAGTCCCCTTCTCGCTACGGTATAAACAAACCGGCTCTGCATCCTGCAGAGCCGGTTTTTCATATCTCAACTGACATCATTATTTTTATTCGCGTGATAGATTTATGACAAAACTTGTAATAAGGAATGCCACTCCTCCTCCAGAAATAAAATACATAAAGAAAATCTGCCAAATTCCTTCAGATAATAAAGTTCCGACAATCCCTATTATCAATGCAAATATTCCCCAAAAAAGGAATTTTGTAGATAATTCTTTCTTTCGATTTATCGGAGGATGACTGTTTTGTGGCAATGCTTCTTCAAAAGAATCATTCGGATGTTTGCATCCAGGACAAACCATTGCATCTTTTGGATAAATACGTCCACATTTGGGACAAGTTACGTTTTCCATTGTCATTTGTGTTATTGATTCTTACAGAGCGCCGTTGAAAATCTCATTCAGGGCTTTCTCGATAGCCAGACGGGTGGCTTTGGCTTCGTTGTTCGATTTCTCCTCGGCTTTGCAGACGACTACCAAAGCGTTGGTCTGACCGTTGAGAATCTGTATCGTCACCTCGGCGGCACGCTGGTCGAAGAACGCACCTTCGCGCATGTTGCCGTCGCCATAGTTGATAACCATGGTCTGGGCGGCATCCTCCTTCTTGACTTCAGGAACACGGACATAGCCACGGCCCATGAGGTAGCCGGCGATGAGGTCGGCGGGGTTGACGCTGGAGCTGGTGGTGGAACCATAGGTGTTGCCACGTGTGCCCCAGGTGTCACCATTGACGGAGTTGCGCTCGGCGGTGGGAGTCACATAGAAAAAGCGATAGCCCTCCAAGGAACCACTACGGGAGATGGAGGTCGGCGCAATGGAGAGGCAGCTGGTGAAGATGAAGGCTCCCATCAAAAGGAGTAAAAATGAATAGGTTTTTTTCATAATAATAAAAGTTTTAATCTTCTAAACAAAATGCAAAAATACAAACTTTTAAAGAACTGGCCAAATTTATTTTGCCGTATGGACGAAAATGTGTATTTTTGCATCCGAAAACAATAAAGAAAACGACTATGACGAAATACATCGGCGCCCATGTGAGCGCCAGCGGAGGCGTGGGAAACGCCATACTGAATGCCGAGGCCATCGGTGCCAACGCCTTTGCATTGTTCACCCGGAACCAGCGCGCATGGGTCAGCAAGCCGCTGCCGCAGTTGGAGATCGACGGCTTCAAGGCGTTGCTTCTCGACCGCGGCTTCAGTCCCAAATACGTGCTGCCGCACGACAGCTACCTCATCAACCTCGGCTCGCCCGACGAGGAGACGCTGCAAAAAAGTCGCGCCGCCTTCCTCGACGAGATGAAACGTGCCGAACAGCTCGGCCTTACGATGCTGAACTTCCACCCCGGCAGCCACCTCAATAAAATCAGCGAGGAGGAATGCCTCGACCAGATAGCCCGCGAGGTCAACCTCGCGTTGAGCCAGACCGAGGGCGTGACGGCCGTGATAGAAAACACCGCAGGACAGGGCACCAACCTAGGATGGAAATTCGAGCACATCGCCCGCATCATCAGCGGCATCGACGACAAGAGCCGTGTGGGCGTCTGCATCGACACCTGCCACACGCTGGCGGCGGGCTACGACCTCTCGACCGAGATGGGCTACATGTTCTGTTTCGAGGAGTTCGACCGGCTGATAGGACAGCAGTACCTCCGCGCCGTGCACCTCAACGACAGCAAGAAGAATGCCGGAAGTCATGTCGACCGTCACGAGGTGCTGGGCGAGGGCTTCCTCGGCAAGGCCTTCTTCTCGCGCTTCATGCACGACTCCCGCTTCGACAACATGCCCATCATCCTCGAGACCCCCGACCCCATGCGCTGGGCCGACGAAATCAAATGGCTCCGCAGCCTATGAGAAACACTATTCTACTCAGTTTGGCAGCCATCCTGCTGACGGCCTGCGGCGCACACCATGAAACGCACTGTCTCGACACTACGCTGATGCAGACGGATGACAGCATGTCATTTGACGTATGCTTCGAAATCCGCTGGCGCAACCTTATGGCCGTGTGGGTGGACTCCACGGGGACCCTCAGCCTCACCCACGATTTCATCAACACCCCACCGCCGCCACCGCCGGGAGAGACGTATGAATATGTGGACGACCGCGTGCCCACCGACCTCGGCCAGCTGCGCGAGCAGGTGAAACGATTCCTTGCCAACAGCGATAACGTCGACAGCTTGCCAGAGATGAGTATAGAGGACATCCCCCTGTTGGGTGAGCGCCCCGTCAGCAAGGGTCTTGTGTCGCTGTTCACCCAAGATGGCGCACCCGAGGCAACCGTCGACAGCGTGCGACACGAGATTGCCGCTGCCATCGTCGAGCTGCGCGACTCCCTCTCGCAGCAACTCTTCGGTCTCCGTTACGGCGACCTTGCCCTCGACCAAGCCGCCGCCATACGCGCTGCCATACCGACATCGGTCTACTACTCCACCATCAACCGTTATTGCAAAATTGTCTGCTATGACGAATAAATCCGCCATCCTACTGTCGACCCTTCTCCTCCTCGCCGCCTGCAGAAGCCCTCAAGGATTGTACCTTGAATATTTCGTCGACGAGCACAAGCCCTACGAAGAGATTGGCTATGAGCAGCTGCCCGACGCCGCACGCGCCTTCCACGACCGTTGCCACACCCCCGACGACATCGAAGAAATCTACTGCGGCCACCTCGAGGGCAGCGGTAAGAAAGTCTATGGAATCATCTTCCGCGACGGCAGCAACATGCTCTTCGACAAGAACGGCCGCTGCCTACAGATGTCCAACCTCCGCGACGGACTTCCCCTTTGCTGGACCAACCAGATACCACTCTACAATGTTATCTACCGCACCATCGAAAAAGAGATGGCCCAGATGACAGACAAGCCCTGGGAAGTACGCATCATGGAAATCCAACGCGACGGATTCCTCGTCAAAACGGGCCAGGGAGTGGACATCACCCTCTTTTACTTCGACAAACGCGGAAGGCTGAAAGACATCGCATATGAAATATAACAATCAAACAATATGTCCACACAACTACACCCCGATACCCTACCCTTCCTGCAGGAGTTGACGGTAAATAATAACCGGCCGTGGTTCAACGACCACAAGGAGCGCTGGCTGGCCATCAAGGCTGATTTCGAGGTCTTCACACAGGCGTTGATTGACGAGATGGTGAAATACGACAACACGCTGGTGGGCTTGACGGCCAAGAACTCGGTCTACCGCATCTACCGCGATACGCGCTTCTCGGCTGACAAGACGCCCTACAAGACCCACATCGCCTGCTTCCTCAGCAGCTGGGGACCCAAGAACAGCGGCGTGCCGGGCTACTATTTCCAGCTGGGCACCGAGGAGGCTTACGGTCTGAAGGGTACCTGCAACCTCGGCGGCGGCATCTTCATGCCCTCACCCGAGGCCCTCAACGCCATCCGCCAGGAGATATTCTACCGCACCGACGAATTCCTGGCCATCATGAACGAGAAGAACTACAAGCGCTACTTCGGCAGCGAGTTCTTCACCCTGAAGAAACTACAGCGCGTCCCCAAGGGCTACCCTGCCGACTGGGAGTATGCAGATT
Source organism: uncultured Bacteroidota bacterium (assembly GCA_902776365.1). GTDB lineage: Bacteria > Bacteroidota > Bacteroidia > Bacteroidales > P3 > Colimorpha. The sequence goes on from CACYPU010000003.1 coordinate 233,318, forward strand.
TGCTGAAATACAAGGACTACTGCACCAGCTATACTATGCCAGAAAAGCTTCTCGCGAGCGAAAAGCTTTTCGATGAGGTATTGAAAGTGTGGCGCGCCAGCGTGCCGCTGAACCGCTTCGTCCAGCGGGCGATGGAAGACCTCAGGTGAGGATGCCGGCCACCAGCGACACCAGCAGTGCTGCAGGGGCGACAAAGCGCACAAGGATATGGTAGAACACCTTGAACCACGACACCTTGAGCACTCCGTGGTTGGAGAGTTCGTCGTAGATATCCTCTTTCTTCATCACCCAGCCGAAGAAGATGACCGTCAGTAGAGCTCCGATGGGAGGCAGATAGGCTCCTGTGAGCTTGTCGACCCAGTCGAAGAGGTTCATGCCGCCAGGGGTGATATGGCTCAACAATCCTCCGTTGAAAGAATAAGCCACAAAGACACCAAGAGCTGCCTCGGCTACAGAGACAAGTACAGCCGCCACATTACGTTTCATGCCACGGTCGGCGAGCCATGCCGTCAGCGTCTCGAGAAGCGAGATGGCGGACGTCAACGCCGCCAGCGACAACAGCAGGAAGAAGAGTATGGCAAAAATCTGTCCCACAGTGCCCATGGAGTTGAACACCACGGGCAGCACCTGATAGACCAGTCCTGGGCCACCTGCGGGATCCTGTCCGGCGGCGAACACTGCCGGGAAGATGGCGATGCCCGCCAGTACTGCTATAGATACATCACAGACGGTAATCCACGTGGCAGTCTTCAGGATATTGCTGTCGCGCGGGATATAGGAGCCATAGACAATCATGGCGCCCATACCCACCGAGAGCGAGAAGAGTGCTTGACCTAGGATGGCCAGGATGCCCTCCCAGTTGAGCAATGCGAAGTTGGGATGGAACAGGTAGTCGAGGCCCTTGGAGGCTCCCGGCAAAGTCAGCGAACGCACACAGAGCAGCAGTACCAAAACCAAGAGGATGGGCATCAGGAGTTTGGACACCTTCTCGATGCCTTTCTGCACCCCGCCGAGGATGACCAACAGTGTGAAAGCCAAGAACACCACCAAGAACACCACTGGCTTCCAGGGAGAGGCGACAAACGCTTCGAAATGGTCCGCGAAACCATCGTTGGCGATAGACGACAACGTACCCGTCACCGATTCCCAGAAATAGCCCAGCGTCCAGCCCGAAATAACGAGATAGATGGAGAGGATAAGGAAGCAGGTGAACATACCATACAGTCCCACCAACTTCCATGCGGGACGCTTGGGACAAAGTGCCGGGAAAGCCTTCTCGGGAGAGAAGCCCGACCGGCGGCCGATGACGAATTCTGTCATCAGCAGCACCATACCAATGAGAAAAACGAAAAGAAGGTAGACAAAAAGACAGGCAGCGCCGCCGTATTGTCCACAGATATAGGGGAAACGCCAGATGTTTCCCAGACCCACCGCCGAGCCGGCGGCGGCCATAATTACTCCAAACGAGGAGGTGAAACCGGTTTTGTTGTTAGCCATAGTTTTTCAGGTAAAAATATGGAGACGCACCTAAGCACGTCTCCATATTATTATCATTATAATATAATTACTTATCCTTCTTAATGTTCGGTTCCTCAAGACCGTACTTGTTCTTCTTGTCGATAATCTTCAGGTAGAGAGCGATGAAGAAGGCAATCACGCCGAAGGAAGCGAAGAGGATCAGAGGCACCGTGAAGCGGTAGGGCACGAAGATGGCACCGCTGGGCTCGTCGATGGCTTCGCGATACTTGTCGAGCTGCGTCTCGGCCTTCTTGTCCTTGCTCAGGAAGTCGAAGAAGCCAGCCTGGGGCTTGGGTTGTGCCGGATGCTCCTTGATGTAGGTCATGATGCTGTCGCAACGCTCGTCGAGAGCAGCCATGGTCTTGGTGACGGCATTGTAGGTCGTGTCGACGGCCGGAGTCTTCTGCTCAACGGTGAGGCCGGCATAGGTCTCCTGAATCGAGGCATAGGTCTTGCTAAGGTTGGCATAGCAGGTGTCGAAGGCAATGGTATCCTTGTCCATAGCCAGCGAGGCCTCCTGGTACTGCTCGACGAAAGTCTTGGTCTCCTTGACAATCTGGTTGTCGCTGTTGGACGAAGCCAGCACGTTGCCGATGAGCATCGGGACGAAACAGAGGCCGATGTTCTGCACCCAGAAAATCAGCGAGTAGGCGCTGCCGAGGTAGCGGGGATTCATCACTTTGGGCACCGAGGGCCACAAGGCGGCGGGCACGAGGGCGAACGAGATGCCGAGGATGACGATGGTGGCGTAGGCAATGAAACTGCTGCCCGTGGCAGGAACGAGGAAGGCGAAAATCAGGTGGCAGCAAATCAAGAGCAGAGAACCCCAGATGAGCATCGTGGCGCCCTTACCCTTGTTGTCGAGGAAGGCTCCCAGGAACGGGGTGATGACGGCGGCACCGATGGGGAACCAACGGAAGATGTTAGAGGCCGTAGTGGCGTCGATACCCAGGTTGCACTGCAGCATGTTAGCACCGTAGCGCTGGAAGGGGAAGATGGCGCTGTAGTAGAGCACGCAGAGGAGGGCGATGACCCAGAAAATCTTGCTGCTGAAAATCTTCATTATATCGCTGGCCTTGAACTCCTCCTCGGGGTCGGCACTGGCTTTGGCATCTTTGCCGAGCTGGGTGTCGAACTTCTTGTCCATCACACAGAATACCAGGAAGAAAATCAGGCCGATGAGGAGCAGGAGGGTGCAGAAAGCCACGGGAGCCACGATGGTGCCGAAGCTCTTGGCAATGACGGGAGAGATGGAGAACACCGAGAAGACACCCACGCGGGCGATAGCCATCTCGAGACCCATAGCCAGGGCCATCTCCTTACCGTTGAACCACTTGGCGATGGCACGGCTGACAGTGATACCCGCCATCTCGCAGCCACAGCCGAAAATCATGAATCCGAGGGCCGACATCTTGGCACTGCCAGGCATGGAGACCCACCAGCTGTCGAGCCAGCCGCAGAAACTTGAGGTCTGGAATGCGTCGTTCACACCGACAAACTTGATGATGGCGCCCAATAACATCAGGGACGCCGACAGCGTGCCAGTGAAACGGATACCCATCTTGTCGAGAATGATACCCGCAATAATCAGGAATCCGCAGACATTCAGGATGTACTCGCCGGCGGCATAGGTGCCGAAAACACTGGGGCTCCAGCCACGCTCGGCTTCGAGCAGACTCTCGATAGGCGACATCACATCGACAAACATGTAGCCGAAGAACATCATCAGAGCAATCAGGATGAGCGCCGACCAGCGGGCCACCGGATTGTCGTTCATTAATTGATAAACTTTTTTAGCCATAATGTATTATTTGTTATTTATTTATCCTCTATAATCAATGCGTTTGCACAGGGGTACACCATGCACAAAGATTGTGCAAAGATACGAATAAAAATTGAATTGACAATTTTTTTCTTTTATTTACGTTATGGGAGCATGGAATATATTTTTGAGAACACGGACATGGTCCGGGACTATGAATGTGATATCCAGGGTATTGTAAACAATGCCAACTACCAGCACTATATGGAGCACTCGCGGCACCTCTACATCATCGGCCGGGGGGTGAGTTTCGCCGAATTGCATGAACAGGGCATCGATGTAGTGGTGGCGCGGTTCGAAATCAAGTACAAGGTGCCGCTGCGGCCCTGCGACGAGTATGTGTGCCGTCTGCGGCCCGAGAAGCAGGGGGTGCGATATATCTTCCACCAGGCCATCTTCCGCAAGGCTGACGACCGTCTCTGCTGTCAGGCACAGGTGGACTGCGTGGCGACGCAAAATGGCCGGCTTTTGGCCGGCCATCCTACATTGGACGCTCTTTTGAGTGACTGAGTTGCTGAGTGACTGAATATATAAGTCTATTCTCTTTGTTACCCAGTTACTTTGTCACTCAGTCACTTTGCTACTCAGTCACATTCACAAGGTAGTAGTTTTTCTTGCCTTTCTGGACAAGGATGCAGCCGCTGGCGAGGATGTCGGCAGCGGAGAGGGTGCAGCCTTCGGCCACTTTCTGCTTGTTGACGCTGATGGAGTTCTGCTTGAGCTCGCGGCGGATTTCTCCCTTACTGGCAAACATGCCCACCTCGGCGGCGAGGTCGACCAGCGAGGGGTTTGCCTCGATGGCGGCGCGGCTGATGGTGTACTGCGGGACGCCCTCGAAGACAGAGAGTAGCGTGGCGCGGTCGAGGGCATTAAGCTGCTCGGTAGTGGCTTTTCCGAAGAGGAGTTCGGAAGCGGCGATGGCGGTGTTGTAGGCCTCCTCGCCATGGACGCGGACAGTGATATCCTTGGCCAGTGCTTTCTGGAGGATGCGCTGTTCGGGAGCTTCAGCATGCTGTTTCTCAAGGACTTCAATCTCCTCTTTCGAGAAGAGGGTGAAGATGCGGATGTAGCGTGCTGTGTCGACATCGGAGCAGTTGAGCCAGAACTGGTAGAACTTGTAGGGCGAAGTCTTCTCAGGGTCGAGCCAGACGTTGCCGCCCTCGGTCTTGCCGAACTTGGTGCCGTCGGCCTTGGTGATGAGGGGGCAGGTGAGTGCGAAGGCCTCGCCGCCTTCCATGCGGCGGATGAGCTCGGTACCGGTGGTGATGTTGCCCCACTGGTCGGAGCCGCCCATCTGGAGCTTGCAGCCCTTGGTGCGGTAGAGGACGAGGAAGTCGTAGCCTTGAAGGAGCTGATAGCTGAACTCTGTGAACGAGATGCCTGTCTCCATGCGCTTCTTGACGCTGTCCTTGGTCATCATGTAGTTGACGGTGATGTGTTTGCCGACGTCACGGATAAAGTCGAGGAAGAGGTAGTCTTTCATCCAGTCGTAGTTGTTGCAGATTTCGGCGCCGTTGACGGCGTTGTCGAAGTCGAGAAAGCGCTCGAGCTGGTGGCGGATGCACTGCACATTGTGCTGTATCTCCTCGACGGTGAGGAGTTTACGTTCTTGGGCCTTGAAGGAAGGGTCGCCAATCATGCCGGTGGCACCGCCGACGACGGCGAGGGGCTTATGCCCAGCCATCTGGAGATGTTTGAGGAGCATGATGGAGACAAGGTGTCCGATATGGAGGGAGTCGGCGGTGGGGTCGATGCCCACATAGGCCGTAGTCATTTCTTTGTTGAGTTGCTCTTCGGTGCCGGGCATGATGTCGTGAATCATGCCGCGCCATTTGAGTTCTTGAACGAGATTAGTGTCCATATAAAGTTTAAGGTTTAACGTTTAAAGTTTAACGTGGGATACCTTTATTATATTAATAATATTGTATTCATTAATTTAATAAAAGAGGTGCTGCTCGGTTGGGCGGCACCTCTTTCTTAGTGTTATTGTGCCTGATTAGCGAACCATCATCTTGGCGGTGGCAGTGTGACCAGAGATGGTGAGGTTAATCAGATACATGCCCTTTGCGAAGCCCTGGGTGTTGAGGGTGAAGGTGTGTGCACCTTCGGCGACAAAGCCCAGGTAGCGGTCCATCACGAGGCGGCCGTTGATGTCGTAAACACGGAGTTGAGCGTTGCCGGCAGCGACAGCGTTAAGGTCGAGATGAGCCTCATCGGTGACGGGGTTGGGATAGAGGTTAATCTTGTTGAGACCAACGGTGTGAACCGTGGGGATGTCAACAGTGGGAGTGTAGTCGGCAGAGTCGACAATCTCGTTGGAGAAGTCGGTGACATACTGCATGTCCATGAAGATACCACGTCCGTAGGTGCCGAAGTAGATGGCACGCGGCCATTTGGTCTTGGCGAAGGCGAAATCATTCTGGGTGATGCCAGTGTGGGTGATGTTGTGGCGGACAGGCAGCTTGCGGGTCTGCTGGCAGATGGCGGTCACGGGGACACCCTGAATCTTGGAGTAGGCCTGCCAGGAGGCGTTGCCCTTCTTGGTGAAGACACCTTTGGAGGTGCCGACGTAGATGGTGCCGGTGGAGTCTTCAACGAGGGCGCAGTAGGCGGGGATGGTGGGATCGCTCAGGGGAACGAGCTCGATATTCATGGAGTTGCTACCGGGATTGTCGATGATAGCGACATTGGCGAAGTCGTTAGAGAAGTCCTCGAAGGTGATGACGAGACGGTCCTGACCGTCGCGGGGGTCAACAACGATGTTGCTGATGGGACGGGGGAACCAGACGTTGTTGTTATAGAGGATGGTGTCGACATGGAGGGGCGACTCAGAGACGCCGACCATAGTGCGGTCGGAGATTTCCTTGTCGGTGAGAGCGGTGGAGAAGTCCATGTTCTCAAGGTTGGAGATGCGCACGAGCATGGAAGCATGGGCAGCGGTGTCGTAGACAGAGACATAGACGAAACGGCCGTCGCGGCTCATCACAGCATAGCGGGGGAAGTGGGTCTGGGTGTGGGAGAGGCTGCGGTTGATGGCGTAGATGGGGCACCAAATAGACTGACCTTCGAAATTGCCGGAATTAAATTCGGTTTCGTCATAGACCTTAGTGAAGTCTGTGGGGGTCCAGGAGAGCCATACGCAGGTGGTGGTGGGGTCGGCAGCACCCATGCCGGAGGGTTTCTGATCGGCGATGACGAGCATACGAGCCTGAAGAGGATTCTGGAGCAGGATGTGTTCCTTGGCCAGCTGAGTGTGGGTGAAGACATGCTGGATGGGGTAGTCGGCATTGGCGCGGCTGTTGAAGTAGGTCATGTCGCCAGGCATGATTTTGAAGGAGCCAGCATATCCGACAGCGCCGGGATAGGCCACAGTGTCGCGGGTGCCATCTTCGTTGTAGACGACATAGGCGGCATAATTCCTACCCTTGGGGGCAAGCAGGATGGTGTCGTACTTGCCGTTCTTGGGACGATAGATGACGCCGAGGGTGTCGACGGAGCACGTGATAGAGTCGTTAAAGATGGTATTGTTGTCGGTTTCCCAGAGGCTGATGGAGCCGATGGCAGGACCGTTAACAATCTGGTCGCCCATGAAGCTGGAGCTGATGGTCCAGGTGGTGGTGTTGGTGTAGTTGAGATAGTCGGCATAGGAACGGCCGAAGAAGCCGCCGTTGCTGGAGGTGAAGATGGTGCGACGGGAGAGCGGTTTGACCTGCTGGAAGGCGGAAGCTGCAACAGCGCCGCCGGTTTCGGTCCAGAGGACGTTGGCCTCGTGGTTCAGGACGAGCGTGCCGTCGTGATACCAGGTGAGGTTGCTCTCGCTATAGTTGGAGTCAGCCACATTGTGGTCGAGGTGTGTTTCGATGATGGGGCAGGCGTTGTTGCTGGCGCCACTGATGATGGAACCATCGGGGCAGACGGCGAGACCGTTAATCTGAAGATTGTTGAGTCCACGATTCTCGTTGATGAAGTTGAGGAAACCGAATTCTTCGGTATAAACACCAGAGTAGACGCCGCCGTCAGTGGCGAAGTAGTAGGTGTGATAGGCACCACCTTCGTCGACGTGATAGACGGGGACAATCTGGTGGATGCCCGAGTGGATGAAACTGGAGTTGTTGTAGACGGTGGACATATAGTCGCCATAGTTGAGACTGAACTCGCTGGCGCTGACGGTGGTCCACTGGTAGTAGCTGCCTTCCACGAAGCCTTCACCCACGAGGACGTCGGTGCCACCAATGATGACACGACGGGGGTTGCCGGGATCGACGGCGATGGCGCCGCAGGTCTTGCCGGAGTTATAGGTGATGGGCATGATGGAGGAGGTGGTGAGGGTGCTCCAGGTCTGTTCGTTGTTGGTGAGATAGAGAGCATCCATGTAGCCGTTGGCATTGATGACCATAGCGTAGAGGTAGGTGGTATCGGTCTGGGAAACGGCAAGCTTTATGCAGGAGTTGGAACCGCCGAAAGCAGGATTGGAAGAAGAAATGTTGATGGGGTTGAGCTGGTTGGCAGCGGCAACGACATTACCGATGCGGTAGAGCTGGTTGCCGGAGCTGAAGAAAGCGGTATTGTGCACGCGCGAAATAACAAATTGGTCGACTTTGCCGTTGAAGACGGGCGTGGGGGTCTGATTCCAGTCGTTGGAGCCATCGATGTGACGCCAGCGGTAGAGACCGCTATTGGTAGCTGCATACAGATAGAGAACACCGTCGACATAGACATAGTCGAGTGCGTGGACGGAAGCGAAGTTCTCGGTATTGGGGAGGAGTTGGAATGTGGCGGTCGTGGGATTGTAGAGATAGATACCCATGCCCTTGACAGACATCTTGCCATAGGTGTTGCCGAAGGGGTAGTCATCGTTACCGGTACCGATATAGATGGTGTTGTCGGGGCCCTGGACCATAGCATTGATGGGGAGAGAGACGGCAGATCCATTGATGTTGCAAGGAACATGATGCCAGATGGTGGTATCGCTGGCCATGATTTCGATCTGAGCCTCGTCCGAAAGGAAGTTACCATAGAAGGCGGTGAGGTAGTCGGTGCTGGCCGATTTGAGGAAGAGACCACCAGTGGTGGCGCCGACGTAGATGGTGGTGCCGTTGGTGTCCTGTCTGTCGACGACGAAACTGGAGACCTGACCACCGACATTGTCGGGACCGATTTCATAGAAACGGCCGCCGGTTTGAGCGTTAACAACGCCTCCGGCCAAAGTCATTAGGCCCACATAGAGGCCGAGAAGTACTTTGTTTCTTTTCATAATATATTAGTAATTAATTAATTATTTTATTTTCTTCATGAACAATTAACGTACAAAGATACACTTTTTTCTTAATATATAAAATAAATATACATTATTTTTGCATTTTTTTCAACAGAACCGCCCCTGCGGATTGTCCCCTGAGGGAAATCCGCAGGCCGTTTCCGTCCTAACCAATGGTCAATCTGTTGTTCGTCTGTTGTTCGTCTGTTGTTCGATTGTTGTTCGTTTTTTAATCGAGCAACAATCGAACATGTACTGAACAAATACTGAACAAATGCACTAGGATATAGCCATTACATCCTGTGCGACAGACAACAAGCTACCTAATCACCACCACTTTGCGGGCGGGATGGTTGCCAATTTTAATCATATAGGCACCGCTGGCTGGAGCGTCGAACCGGAGGGGGAAAAAATCGTCGCGCCTGGTGGCAAGGAGACGGCCGTTGATATCATAGAGACTCACGGGGTTTCCTTCAGCACCCTCCACAACGATTTGCCCGTCGTTGATGTACACTTTGGCATTCAACGCATCGACATCGCCTATACCTTCCTCGTGGATATAGACGGTGTCATGCTGCCAAACGGTGTCATAAATGTATGTGTTGATTATTGTGGTGTCGTAAGTGTAAGTGTTATAAATATTTGTGTCGAATTGGTATGTGTTTACGATGGTGGTGTCAAATACATGAATGGTTATCAAGAGGGTATCATGTACATAGTTGTTTACGAAGGTGGTATCGTGTACGTATTGGTTCACAAATTGCATCAATGTGTCGTGAATGTAGTTGTTGATGTAGGTGGTGTCGTGGGTATAGTGGTTAAAATAGACTGTATCAATAATTGTGTCGTGCAGGTATGTGGTTCCATTCAGGAAGAGAGCCGTGAACGCTGTGTCTTGTGTAATAGTTACCGTACGAGGATTGAAGTTATTGCCATCGCTCCAACGGAGGAAAGCATTGTTGCCGTTGGCTGTAGCCGTAAGGGTCAACTGTGAGAAATAGTCATAGTTGCCTATGTTGCCACTATTGCCGATACGCACCGTTCCGCCGCCGTCGCTATATACTGCTACAGAATGCTGCTCTGCGGCGAAGTAGGCGGTAAACGTTCCGTTGTTTGTAACCGTAAGCGTCAATGGGTTGCCTCCGAGAGTTGCACCATTTGATGATTGCCAATACAGGAAAGTGAAGTGCTCGTTTGGAGTGGCTGTAAGTGTTACCGTCTCACCATAATGCACAGTATCCGTGCCGTCAACCGTACCACGCAGACTATTGTTTGTCTGTGCCTTAATGATATAGTCGATATATTCAAACATAGCGGTAAATGTCGTGTCTTGATAGACATTTATGGTACGGGGATTGGTGCTGACTCCGTCGCTCCAACCTGTGAAACGGCATCCTGTATTGGGGGTTGCCGATATAGAAGTGTTGGTGTTTTCATAGTAGGTGCCACCACCGCTGACGGTACCCATTGTGCTGTTATTTGAGCCGACTGAAACGATATATTGCGGTATGGGTTCAAAGAGAGCTGTAAAAGTAGTATCAGAGGTGACATAAACGCTTCGACTATATGATGAATAGCCGTCACTCCAGCCTATGAATCGGTATCCTGCGTGTGCATAAGCATGAAGAGATATGGAAGAACCATATTCCACTTCTCCACCGCCAGCAACATACCCCATCAAAGAATCGTTTGCCAAAACACTGACCTCATGCCTTGTTTTCTCAAATACCGCTTGAAATTGCATATTCTCTGTTACCTGTACTATCAATGGATTGTCTGTTGAATAATAGGTAGTTCCCCATGAATTGCTTTGTTTTTTCTTCCAACCCTTAAAAGAATAACCAACAGAGGGGGTGGCGGTAAGTGAAATTTCCTCAAGATAATCTTTTGTGTCGCCACCTGTTGCTGTCCCGTTGCCGTTCGAAGTTACACTGATTGTATATCGATTGGCGGTAAAGTAAGCTGTGAATGATGAGTTTTCTGTAAGCGTCAGCACACGCTGATAGTCGGTGCTGCCGTCATTCCAATGATCGAAGTGGTATCCATAGTTGGGTGTGGCAACAATAGTGTTACCGCAAGAGTTTACTATGGCAATTCCCATTGTGCTATCGGCTGTACTTACGGAGGCCGTATATGTTGCTGCCATTTCGGTAATGTTGGCAAACTGGCTCCATCCCGTCGCAGCGGCATACGTGGATGCCGTTCCGCATGGAACATTTACAGTAATGTTAGCACTAACCCCATAAAAGGAATTATTGTTCGCTGTACAATAGGTACTATAGATTGTAATGCTATTGAGCGACGAACATTCACCAAAAGCATAGGATTCTATACTACTAACAGCTTTACCAATAGAAACCGAACTGAGATTTGTACATCCTGTAAATGCAGATCCTACTCTTGTTATGCTATCAGATATTTCGACAGAAGTCAATCCTGTACAATACCTAAAAGCATAGTTTGAAATCTCTCGAATATTCCATTTTACACCATTATGTATAATGGAGCCAGGTATTACCATTACACCTGTTGGCCTATCGCTGTAATAGTTGTTTGAATACCCTGGGTTTGGACATGTTATATCAACACATCCCATTTCGTTAAAGGAAAAGAATAATGTTTGACCACTTGGAATGGTTTCGGAGAAGTCATAGGCTAAAGCCATCTGCATACATGTGGCGATAGCGATGAAAAAAAATAATAAACGTTTCATAATTCACTTGTTATATTGTTTATATTCTTTGATACAATGGTCTTAAGATCTTGAATTGTTCCAAACTCTATATTCTTGAATTCCCCATTGCCTATTTTGTACATCCAAGCATACAACTGATCTCCATCTGTATTAAAACAATCCTTCATCTTCTTCCACTTGTACGATTTTGAAGTATTGTTTGTAATCGAGGTGTTTATATGCTTTGACAAAAGCAAGTCGATTGTAAAGTATGGCACTTCTGTTTCCAAAATCTCATGTAGTCTCTCAATAGACATATCTTTCCCAGATATTTCTTTGAAATGGTGCACCCGTTCATCGAAGAATGGCCACTTATAGTTTTTCTTAAGTTTCTTTGAAGTAAACATTACATTTCTATTTTTGAGTCATTAATTATTCTGCACGACTCCCGAGATGCGGATTGTTGTTAACCATCAATGAAACATATAAAAAAGAAGCGCGGGAATCTGCTACTTTGCTTATCCCGCGAATAGAGGCCTTCGCATTGCCTTTGGTTACAGAATAAGCAATGCCGAAGCCCACGCATTATGGATATAGTATTAACTATAAGCCAACCTGTGGACGAAGAACATTGCGTTATTGCGGTAACCTGAAGAAGTTGCGAAGTTCCTATTCGCCGCAGATAAAACGCTGTTACAACGTCTTTCTTATATGTAGGTCATTCCCTACGGGTCGAGTCCCGTCCACTTATTCCCATCGCTCTTGAGGGGCTTCTGTGGTTCAGAAACGACGATGCAAAAATACAAAATGTTTTCGAACTAACAAAAAAAACTTTTCTTTAGGCATGCGGGAGTGACGAAGCAAATGTTATTTTTTATTAAAAAGTACAATAAAGTTATAACTTTTAAGTTATAAACGGTGCGTGAACAAGAAAAGAAATAATAGATAGTATGGAAAATATTGATATTCAAGAACTGAACGAGCGCATAAAAGAAGAGAGCGCTTTTGTGGATGTTCTGACGGCAGAGGTCGGAAGGCAGATTGTGGGTCAAAAGAAGATGGTGGAAGGATTGCTCATCGGCCTATTGAGCGACGGCCATGTGCTGCTGGAAGGTGTGCCTGGATTGGCAAAAACTCTGGCAATCACCACGCTGGCCAAGGCTGTGGATGCGAAATTCAGCAGGATTCAGTTCACACCGGATTTGCTGCCCGCCGACCTGGTGGGTACCATGATTTACAGCCAGAAAAGCGAGTCGTTCCAAGTGAAGAAAGGCCCTATTTTCAGCAACTTCATCCTGGCCGACGAAATCAACCGAGCCCCTGCGAAGGTGCAGAGCGCATTGCTGGAGGCCATGCAGGAGCGCCAAGTGACCATCGGAGAAGAGACCTACAAACTCGAGGAGCCGTTCCTGGTACTGGCGACACAGAACCCGATTGAGCAGGAGGGCACCTATCCCCTACCCGAGGCCCAGGTGGACCGCTTCATGCTGAAGGTCGTGATTGGGTACCCGCAGAAGGAGGAGGAGAAAAGAATCCTTCACCAACAGGTAAACACTTCCTCCACCTCTCAAAGCGAGACGGCCACCGCTGTGGTGAAGCCGGAGGATATTTTGAGGGCCAGAAGTGTGGTGAAAGAGGTGTATATGGACGAGAAGATTGAAAACTATATCACTGATATCGTGTTCGCCACAAGATTCCCGAATGAGTATGGATTGGACAAGATTGCCCCGATGATCAGCTACGGCGCATCGCCGCGAGGCAGCATCAGCCTGGCGGCAGCCGCAAAGACGTATGCGTTTATGAAACGTCGTGGGTATGTAATTCCTGAAGATGTGCGAGCGATTGCCTTGGATGTATTGAGGCACAGAGTGGGCTTGACCTACGAGGCCGAAGCCGAGAACGTGAAGAGTGAGGAACTGGTGGAAGAGGTGCTGAATCGCGTGGATGTTCCCTGATTCAGTGTTTAGTGTTCAGTGTTTAGTATAAGCAATGGACGAAGAAATCATAAAGAAAGTACGGAAGATTGAAATCAAGGCCCGGGGACTGAGTCAGCAGCTGTTCTCGGGAGAGTACCATTCTGCCTTCAAAGGGAGGGGTATGGCGTTTAGCGAGGTGCGAGAGTACCAGTATGGTGACGACGTGAGAAGTATCGACTGGAATGTGACGGCGAGGTTGGCGCATCCTTATGTGAAAGTGTTCGAGGAGGAAAGGGAATTGACTGTGATGCTGGTGGTGGATGTGAGCGGGAGCGGGTGGTTCGGCACCCGGATGGAATTCAAAGAGGATTTGGCTACAGAGGTGGCGGCAACACTGGCATTCAGCGCGATAGCAAACAATGACAAGGTGGGGATGATTTTGTTCAGCGACAGAATCGAGCGGTTTATTCCGCCCAAGAAAGGTCGGACACATATTCTGAGAATCATCAGGGAATTGACGACCTTCCGCCCGGAAGGCAGAGGGACAGACATGGGTCTGGCTCTGAAATACTTCTCGAATGTGATGAAGAGGCGGTGCACCATGTTTCTGTTGAGCGACTTTCTGGAAAACGGGGAGATGAGAAACGAGGATTGGGTGGATGCGCTAAAGATGGCCGCAGGAAAGCACGATGTAGTGGCGCTAAGGCTTGTGGACAAGGGAGAACGGATGCTTCCGAACCTTGGATTGGTGAAGTTTTACGATCCCGAGAACGGTAGCACGATGTGGGTGGACACCAGCAAAAAGAAAGTGAGAGAGTTGGCTGCCGCACGTTTTTCGGAACACGAGGAAAAGGTGGACAAGTTGCTGCAACGCTACGGCGTGGATGTGGCGACTCTGACAACGGGAGAAGATTTTGTGAAGCCGCTGAGGAGGATGTTCGGACTCAGGGCTAATTGAAAATAGGAAACTTAATATATTAGGTAAAGAGTTGCGAAAGATTGTCATAATAGGGCTGATAGGCTTGATGAACCTGTTGGGCGAAGTTCATGGGCAGCATGCTGCCTCCTTGAGCCGGGACACCATTGTGCTTGGAGACACAACGGTGCTAACAGTAGAGGGTATAGACAGCAGCCTATGGTCAGTGGTCAGTAATCAGTATATTGAGGTACTAAAAGAGGAGTTGTCCAATGGTACAGGCAAGTACTGGTTGACAAGCTACGACCCCGGGGTACGCTACGTCAAATGGGGAGAGAGTGATTCGCTGAGGCTGGTGGTGCTCGGGGTGGACATCGACCCCAACTCCGACGAACCGAAAGAGTCCGCCGATATTGAAGACATTGCCGAGATAGAAGAGGAGGAATGCTCTCTTTGGAACATATTACTTCCTCTGGCAGTGGTTCTGCTCATCGGAGGGCTGCTGCTGTGGTGGTGGAAGCGGAAATCGAAGAAGAACGTTGAAACCATCGAACAACCTGCTGTAGCGCTGACAGCCGAAGAGCGGACGCTGGCAAGACTGGAGGCTTTGAGAAAGGAAAACCTCTGGCAAGTTGGCAAAGTGAAGGAGTATTATACGGGAATCACGGACATACTCCGCGAATACATCGAGGAGACAACGGGTATTCACGCCACAGAGATGACCAGCGAGGAGTGCATCAATGCGTTGGCGTGTAAAGGCACACCTGCTGATGCGACAACATTCTTGAACAACATTTTTGCTACAGCAGATTTGGTGAAGTTTGCAAAGGGGGAGCCCTCGAAAGAGGAGCACGATAAGACCTATGAGACAGCTGTGACCTTTGTGCAGCTAAACGTTAACAGAGAGAAGTCAGATGAGTAACATAACGTTTGCATATCCGTGGGTGCTGGCAGGGCTGGCAATTGTTCCCGTGATGGTCGTGTGGTGGCTATGGAAGTATCGGAAACAGGAGGCCGCTTTGCAGCATTCAAGTTTGTCGCTTTTCGCAGGCCTTAAGAAAAGCCTGCGACAGCGACTACGGTGGCTGCCCTATGCACTACGAACGGTAGCAGTGGCTGCGCTGATAGTGGCTCTGGCGCGCCCACAAAGCGATTTGAGTCGCCAGGAAACCTCTATGGAGGGTATCGACATCGTCGTCGCGTTGGACGTCTCCAGCAGCATGCTCGCGGAAGATTTCAAGCCCAACCGCCTCGAGGCCGCCAAGAAGGTGGCGGCAGATTTTGTGGAAGGCCGCAAGAACGACCGTATCGGTCTGGTGGCTTTTGCGGGAGAAGCCTACACGAAGGTGCCGCTAACTGTTGACCGCCAGGTGCTGCAAGAGCAACTGAAGGGGTTGAAACTGGGGTCTATGAGCGATGGTACAGCGCTCGGCGACGGCACAGCAACAGCCATCAACAGAATAAAGGACAGCGAAGCCAAGAGCAAAGTGATTATCCTGCTGACAGATGGTGTAAACAACCAAGGAAGCGTCGACCCGATGAACGCTGCTGAGATTGCCGCCATGTACGACATCAGACTCTATACCATCGGCATGGGCTCGCGAGGGACGGCGCCCTACCCCCTGCGCGACCAGTTCGGGAGGGTCCACTACCAAAATATGGAAGTGGAAATTGACGAAGAACTGCTGAAAGAAATGTCGACAGCAACAAAGGACGGCCAATATTTTCGGGCAACAGACAAGAAGAAACTGGAGGAAATCTTCAGCCAGATTGACCAAATGGAGAAGAGCAAAATCAATGTGCTGCAGTTTTCGAAGAAGAAAGACGAGTTCATAGGGTTGTTGTGGCTGGCACTCATAGCCTTGGGACTGGAAGCGCTAGCACGCTGGACATTGAAAATATAGAAAAGTGATACGTTTTGAACATATAGAATATTTGTGGTTGCTAGTGGGCGTAGGCCTGCTGGGGGCGCTATGGGTGGTGACACTCTGGTGGAGAAGAAAGCGTCTGGAGCGATGGGCGGACCGCGAAATGTGGGGACGTCTGATTCCCGACGAACGCAGATGGCGGCCCATAACGAAGGGCATCTTGGCGCTGTTGGGTATCTCATTGGTCGTAGTGGCATTGGCCAATCCGCAGCTGGGCAAAAAAGAGGAGAAAGGGAAGCGGAGCGGCAGCGACATCGCGGTGTGTATCGATGTATCAAACAGTATGATGGCCGAAGACGTGAAGCCCAACCGACTGGCGAGGAGCAAACAGGTGGTGACGAACCTGCTCAACACCATGACGGGCGACCGAGTGAGCCTGATAGTCTTTGCCGGAACGAGTTTCATCGAAATGCCCCTGACCAACGACTACAATGCGGCAAAACTCTTTCTCGAGCAGGTCGACTGCAGCATGGTTGCCACTCAAGGAACCGCCATCGGCGAGGCCATAGGGAAAGCGATGGCGACATTCGGCTATGGTGACGAAGAACGCGAGTGGAAGACCAACAACGGGAGAGCCATCGTTATCATTTCCGACGGAGAAAACCATGAAGATGATGCTGTTGGGGCAGCCAAAGAGGCAGCGAAAGAGGGCATCCGTGTGTGTGCCATCGGACTGGGCTCGACCCAAGGAACTCCCATTCCCGGGAACAATGGCAGTTTCAGAAGAGACAGGGAGGGAAATGTGATTATTACCAAGTTGAATGAAGAGATGCTGAAAGATATTGCAAAAGCTGGAAAGGGTGTCTATGTGAACGGCAGCAACAGCATCGACGACATTACCGCGCTGCTCGAAGACTTGGAGAAAAACGAGTTTGACGAGGCGGTATTCAACAGCTACAAGAGCCGCTATCAGTACCCTCTGGTGGCTGGGCTGCTCTGCCTGCTGGCAGAAGTACTGATTTTCGAACGAAGGAACAAGAAATGGCGAATGATTTTTGTTTTCGCATTCCTGTTCTTTGGTACAGCCCACGGACAAGGGAATTGGCGCTCCGCCTTCGAGAATGGCAACACACTTTACCGCCAAAACCAATACCTGAAGGCGGCGGAACAATATTCGAAAGTACTGGAAGACACGACACTCGACAACGAGCACCGCGCAAAAACGCTCTACAACCTTGGCAACTGCTTCTTCAACCTGGGACGAGAAAAAGATGACGACCAGTCGTTGGAGACCGCCACCAAATGCTATTCCGAAGCCCTTGGGTTCAATGCCGATGATTATCGTACACACTTCAATCTCGGAAACTCGCTCTACCAACAGGGGCAATATCTCGACGCTGCAGAACACTACAACAACGCCCTTGCCTGCCAGAATTTGGATGACAGCCAACGAGCCAAAACAATGTACAATCTTGGCAATGCGCTATTCAAAGAGACGCTCTCCTCTCGCGATACCGCCACCCTCCAGACTGCTATCAGCTGCTATCGCAATGCCCTCAGGCTCGACCCGAAGAACGAAAACTATCGCTACAACCAGAGCTTGGCTTACCGCCTGCTTGATAAACTGACCCAACGAAACAAACAACAACAAAAGCAACAACAACAGCAGCAGCAACAGCAGCAACAACAACAACAGCAGCAACAGCAGCAGCAACAGCAACAACAACAACAACAACAACAACAACGGCAACAGCAAAAGCAGGAACAGAAAAAGCAGAGCGACTCGAAGGCGCTGAACAACGAAGTGAACCAAGAGCTGCAACGTCAGAAACAAAAACAGCAACAAAACCAACAGCAAAACCAGAAGCAACAGAGCCAACAGAACCAGAAGCAACAGAGTCAAAGTCAGCAGAGCCAGCAAAATCAAGGACAGCAGGGACAGGAGCAAAAAAACCAGCAAAACCAGAAGCAGCAGGGACAGAATCAGGGCCAACAAAACCAAGGCCAAAAGCAGCAGGGACAAAACGGTCAGCAAGGTCAGAAACAAAAACATAAAAACAACAGTCAGCAACAAATAAACGACGAGATAAAGAAAGAACTCCAGCGTCAGAAGCGCGAGGAGAACGCAGGAAAGAAATCTGGACAAAAGGGCAAGAAAGACAAAGACAACCCACAGGAACGTCAAAATCAGAACGCCCCCAACAATCAGAAAGGGGACAAAAAACAAAACCAACGCCCACAAAACGGCCAAATGCAGTCGGGTTACCAACAACAACCCAACACCCAACAGAACGCCGTTACCGGCACATCACATATCGGCAACAGGCACAATCCCGACAAAAAGAATGCCGAGCACCTGCTAGAAGCCGTGAGAAACAACGAACGAAAAACCATCAAGGCACAAATCATCAATGCTCAACCCGGCAAGGGAAACGGCGTCGATAAAGAATGGTAAAAACAAAGTATT
This sequence comes from uncultured Bacteroidota bacterium, assembly GCA_902776365.1. Classification (GTDB taxonomy): domain Bacteria; phylum Bacteroidota; class Bacteroidia; order Bacteroidales; family P3; genus Colimorpha. The sequence goes on from CACYPU010000003.1 coordinate 251,756, forward strand.
AAGAGTCGATAATAATGAAACACAGTACAATCCTTTTTTGGTCACTTCTACTCCTCCTTCACACATCTTTGTGCGGACAAGGAATCTCCGTGCAAGCCCCTGAGACGGTATTTGTGGGTGACAACTTCACCGTCACCTTCACCGTCGAAGGTGAACTCCAGAGCTTCAACGCCCCTTCGTTCAAGGGTTTCACTCTCAGAGGTCGTCCCCAGCAAGGCACCTCGTACAGTTTTTCGAATCGCAACGGAAGAAGTAGCAATTCAACTCAAAGTTCGCTGACCTATTCCCTCACCGCCGACGCTGAAGGCACCTTCACCATCGGCTCCGCCTCCTGTACCGTCAACGGCAAGAAACTCACCTCCAACAGCTTCACCGTCAAAGTAATAAAACCCACCGCCGCACAGCAACAGCAACGGCAACAGCAACAACAGCAGCAACAACGGCGCTCCTCGTTCGACCCCTTTGGTTTTTTCGACATCGACCCAAACGACTTCTTCAGCATGGACCCTTGGGGTCAACAGCAGCAGCCCCAGGCCGCACCGAAGATTGACAACCGCAGTCTCTTCGTCCGCGCATCCGCCAACAAGACAAACCTTTATGAGGGCGAGCAACTGATTGTCAGTTATAAGATCTACTTCCAGACCCCAAACGTGCAAGTCAGCAAAGAAAAACTGCCGAGCAACAAAAGTTTCTGGTGCGAAAAACTGCCAACGGCGAAAACAACAGAGGAAATCGTCGACGGTAGACACTACTGGGTCGCGGAATACAGCCGCGAGGCCCTCTTCCCCCAGAAGAGCGGCTCACTGAGCACCGAGCCCCTGGAGTTGACCATGCAAGTACCTGTGCGCCAGAATCCCTTCTACCCGACACAATATGCCGAGCATTCCATACATAGCAATCCTATAAGTATCAATGTCAAACCTCTCCCCTCCTCTCCCGATGGATTCAGCAACGCCGTGGGCAGCTTCACCGTCAAGGGTGGACTCTCGCTCGACAGCGTGAAAGCCGGCGACGCCGTCAGCTACAAAATCACCGTCTCTGGTCGGGGAAACCTTATGCTCATCACTCCTCCCGACCCATCGTTCCCGAAGTCGTTTGAACGCTATGACCCTCAGATTCAAGACAATACCAACCGCGGAGAAGGCGGCATCAGCGGCAGCCGCACCTACGAATGGGTACTCATACCCCGCGAAGACGGCACCTTCACCATCCCTACCTATCGGTTCATCTACTTCGACCCCGCCGCCGGGCAATACAAGACCTTGACTGTCGACGCCCAAACCGTCACCGTCCTTCCTGGCGCCAACCAGCCGGCAAAACAATCAGACAATCAAGCAAACAAGCAATCAGGCAATAACATACTCACCTACATTCTCTACATCCTGTCAGCCCTAGCCATTGTATTCATCATTGTGGCTCTCGTGCGCTGGTTGCTGAAGAGGTACCGTTCCCGCAATGTCGACCCCGTGGCTCAACGCAAACGCAACGCCCTCCGCATCGCCCAGCGACGACTGAAGAAAGCCGCCTCGCACATGGCTGCCGGAGAATCCGAACCCTTCTATCAGGAAATCTATCGTGCCATCTGGGGCTGCCTCTCCGACAAATACAACATCCCCACCTCCCAACTCAATCGCGACACCGTCACCACTTGCCTCATTCAGAAGCAAGTGCCCGAAGAACAGCAACAGAGAATACTGCAGCTACTCAACGAAGTCGACCTTGCTCGCTTCGCTCCCGGAAACCCCGAAACCCAGATGCAGCATATCTACCAACAAACCCTCGACGTAATATCCGAAATATGAAAAAGATAATTCTCATAGGGCTAGTGTGGACAATGGGTTCCTTCTCTGTGTGGGCTCAGGAAACCCGCTACGAGACCGACCCCACCTGCGGGTGCGACATCCTCTATGTCGACGGTATTCAGACCACCCGCGACGGTGACCGCTACGGCTTCCGGCGTGACGACGGCTTTGTCGTCGCCCCCAATATCTACAGCCACGTCGACCAGTTCTCTGGCGGCTATTGCCGCGTATGGCTCGAAGACACCCTCTGCGGACTCATCTCCGCCTCCGGCGAAGTCATCGTCCCTTGCATCTATGACAACATCAACCTGCCCTCCTGCGGACGTGTTCTCGTCACCAAAAACGGCCTCTTCGGCTACACCGACCTCCACGGCAATCCCGTCATTCCCCTCTCCTACCCTCAGGCCGCCCTCTTCTCCGACAACCGCGCCGCTGTCGTCGTTGCCCTCGACTCCTTCTTCTACGCCTGCACCTATATCGACACCTTGGGCAACACCCTCTTCGATCCCATCTACGAAAGTGCACTCTCCTTCTCCAACGGATATGCACCCGTCAAGCAATATGAGCGCTGGGGACTTATCGACACCCTCGGCCGTGAAGCCCTCCCCACCGTCTACGAACAAATCACTACCATCGACCACGGCATCTTCTTTGCCGGCGACGGCGACGGCCTGGCCTTCTTCAACCTCGCGCTGTCCGACAACAACAAAATCAAACCTCTTACCCAGCCCGTTTACGTCCCTGTGACACCTCCTGCCGACAACCGCGTCGGAGTCTCACGCAACGGCAAAATGGGATTCCTCGACCTTAATGGCCGTGAGGTCATTCCCTGCACCTACGACGAAGTTGGCACCTTCAAACTTGGACGCGCACTTGTCCGCGTCGGAAACCATTTCGGCATTATCGACACCTTGGGAAACATTATCCTCCCCATCGAATACAGCGACAACACTAGCAAAGGCCACAAATATGTATACTACGACAGCCTCGCCCTTGTCGAACGCGACGGCTTGCTCGGATATGTCGACCTCCAAGGCCACTTTGTCATCCCTCCCCGCTTCAAGGAAGCCTACCATTTCTCCCAAGGCCTGGCGCCGGTGCTCTTCGAGGGTGCCTGGGGCTATGTTAATACCCGCGGCGAAATCTACCTTCCCTTCATCTTCGACATCGCCTCTCCCTTCCGTTGGGGTCGCGCCGAAGTCTTCTTCCAAGGTAGACGCCACAAAATCGACCTCCAAGGCCACTGCCTCACCAACTGCAACGGCATCATTTCGTTCAGATGAGAATTGAAAATTGATAATTGAAAATTGAAATGACCCACCCAGGAATAGTAACAGCCGTCAAAGAAGGATTCGTCACCGTCCAAATCGAGTCCACCTCAGCCTGTGCCGCCTGCCAGGCACACGCTCGCTGCGGATTCGCTGAGTCGAAGACCAAAACCCTCGACATCCCCACTCAAGCAATCGAGCAATCAAACAAACAATCAATCAATATCGGCGACCGTGTTACCGTCACCATCGACCATACCCGCGGACTCCTCGCCACCTGGTGGGCCTATGTCCTCCCTGCCGTCCTCCTCCTGACCGCCGTCGTCGGCTTCTCTCTCCTCAAATTTCCCGAATCCCTTGTCATCCTCCTGTCACTCGCGGTCATAGGACTCTATACCCTCCTTCTTTTCCTCCTACGCCAAAAACTCGACTCCCAATTCACCCTCATCGTTACCCCACTCAAACAATCAGACAATCAAACAATCAAGCAATGCTAATCCTCGGCATCGACCCCGGCACCCTTATCCTCGGATACAGCCTCCTCAACACCGACACTCCCCAGCCGACCATTGAGGCAATGGATGTGTTGTACCTGAAAAAGATTCCCGACTTCAACCTCCGCATACGTAAAATCTTCGAAAGCACCCTCCGGCTCATCGATTCCTTCCATCCCGACCACCTCGCCATCGAAGCCCCTTTCTTCGGCAAGAACGTCCAATCCATGCTCAAACTCGGCCGTGCCCAAGGCGTCGCCATCGCCGCCGCCATCTCGCGCGACCTCACCATCACCGAATACGAGCCCTCATTCATCAAACAACACATCACCGGCAACGGCAACGCCTCGAAACAACAGGTCGCCGCCATACTGCAATCCATCCTCGGCTTCGAGAAGTCTCCCAAATACCTCGATGCCACCGACGCCCTCGCCGTCGCCTACACCGCACACCTACACCTCTCCAACCCCCTGGCCGACATACAGGACCAACTCGCCCCAAAAAAGAAAACCCATAAATCAGCAAAAAAACAATGGTCAGAATTCGTCAACCAAAACCCGGACATAGTGAACTAAGAACTATGAACTATGAGCTAAGAAAAGCCACACTCATCCTCTTGGTTTTTGGCTCATACCTTATACTTTTCACCGCCTGTTCGTCCTCCCCAGGGGACAAGAAATACGACCCTCAGAGAGTGGCTTTCTCAGCACAAGTCAACCCACTTTTCGACTCACAGCTCTATCCCTCCCTTATCCTCGCCCTCAACCAAACCGGCGACCCTGAGCTCTCCTCCCAGCTCGCGCCATTCTCCGTCTCCGTCACCTCTCCGGCCAACAACGCGCTCCTCCGCATCGTCGTGGATTCCTCCCTCTTCAACTATGTCACCACCTTCGAGGAAATCCTCCCCCTCAAAGGCGAGACCTACACCTTCCGTCCCACCCTCAACTGGAAATACGACCGCCTCGCCACGCTCCGCCAGACACGTCCCCTCGACCTCCCCTTCACCTGCTACCTCAATGACGAACAAGTCAGCACCCGCAATATCCACCTCAATCTGCGCACCGTCAACGAATGCCCCCTTTCCTTCCGTCACGGCTCACAGAAAATCGACACCCGCTGGCTCTTTGCCGCTTATGTAAACGAAGACCACCCCTACATCGAGAACATCCTTGGCGAAATCCTCACACAGGGTGTCGTCTCCCGCATCACCGGCTACCAGAACGGCGCCAAAACTGTTCGCGAACAAGTCTTCGCCGTCTGGTACTACGCCCTCAACCGCGGCATCGCCTACTCCTCCATCTCCTGCACCTCCAATCCCTCTTCTTCCACCAACGTCCAGCACATCCGCTTCTTCGACCAGGTCTACAACTCGCGCCAGGCCAACTGCATTGACGCCTGCGTCTTCTTCGCCTCCATCCTCCGCAAAATCGGGCTCCGCCCCGTCATCTTCGTCGAGCCCTGCCACGCCTACCTCGGCTACTACTCCGACAAGAAGTCCACGTCCAAAATCGAGCTTCTCGAGACCACCATCACCGCCTGGGTCAACTTCCCCGAACTCGAGCAAAGTCTCGACGGGGAAGGCAAACTCCCCGAGGAATCATACAACAAGATATCGAAATACCTGTCGGAGAAACAGCGCAACGACTACCTCGCCGGCAAACTCACCTTTGAGGGGCTGAAAATCGCCGTGGCCCGCTCCCTGTTCGAACAGGCTACGAAATACGACCTTGAGACCTACACCAAAAACAAAGCCAATTTCGAGAACCCCGACAACCTCTCCTACCAGCAGCTCGACATCGAGAAACTCCGCCAGATCGTCGCACCGCTACCCAGCGAATGAGCAGCGGTCGGAGGCGAGTGAAAAAATAATTTGGTCATATCGCGGAATCTTTGTATCTTTGCAGTCTGTTTCCTCTCATCATCCGATGAAAGAGACTGCATAATAGGTAATTAATAAATTATAGAACCAAAATAACGACCCTATGACAAAACGGATACTGTTGTGCTTGAGCATAATTTTCAGTTTGCACCTTGCACCTTGCAGCTTGAATGCGCAGGTGGGAGAGAAGAGCCTGAACCGTCGCTACCAGAACGAGATTCGCGACTCGCTGTCGCAGGTGGTATCGCTGCGCCAGCGCGAGATGCAGCGCACAGCCGAAAGTGTACTGGCGGCTCTGCCGAACAACGAGAAGCTGTATGACGAGAGTTATATCAAAGTGGAGGCTGAGCTTATCGACACCCTCTATGCCGACGGGAGCCTGCATCTGGACCTACTGTACCGGCTGAGCTACAACTGCCGCCACCTGGAGGGATGGACGGACGACTACCCGCTGGGGGCTTTCGACGTGGACTCGTCGAACAGCTGCCGCGCGATCTGCCGTCTGACGAAGCGCTTCCTGGAGTCGACGCTGAAGGACGTGGTGACGGCCGGACGTGATGTGGACATTTCCATCTCGTCGTCGGCCGACGGCACGGAGTTCACAGCGAACATGCCCTACGACGGCCGCTACGGCGACTTCCGCTACTGCCCCACGACTTTCAACGGCGAGAGGGTGCGCATCTCTGTGGACCGCACTTCGGGCATTGCCAACAACTGTCAGCTGGCCTACCTGCGCACGCAGTCGGTGAAGTCGTTCCTGGAGGAGAATATCGAAGCCCTCAAAAAGACCCGCAACAACTACCACTTTATCACCCAGTCGTATAAAGACTCTGTGAATACCCACTACTACCGCCGTTCGAGCATCGAGATGCGCTTCTACGACGTCTTCGCCCAGACGGTGGAGAGGATGCAGAACAGCCGCATCAACGACGACCACGTGGACTTCAACATCCCTGTGACGACACAGAAGAACGAGGACACCTACATGCTGGTGATTGCCAACGAGAATTATGGATGCAGCCGCATTCCGGAGGTTCCGTATGCCCTGAACGACGGCGAGGTGGTGCGCCAATACTTCATCAAATCGCTGGGCGTACCCGAGCGCCAGGTGAAGCTGCTGCGCAACGCCAGCCTCCTGGACATCCAGCAGGAGGGCATCCACTGGCTGACGGAGCTGGCACAGGCGGTAGCCACGAAGAAGGGCGACGAGACGGTTGCCACCGCCAATATTGTCATCTATTTCTCCGGCCACGGATTCACCGACAATGACGGCGTGGCCTACCTGATGCCCACGGGTATCAACACCACCGACATCGAAAGCCTCCAACCCGGCGGCAAGAAGAGCAGCGGATGGAGCCTCTTCGGCTGCGGCAAGAAGGAGAGCAGCGACACGACGGGCTTCGACGTTGAGCTCACAAAGAAGGAGACGAAGCGCCTCACTGCCCAGTGCCTCTCGCTGGAGAGCCTCTGCAGCATGTTCAACCCCAAAGTGACACCGGTGAAGAACCTGACGCTGATTGTCGACGCATCGTTCAACGGCACGGGCCGCGACGGCAAGCCTGTGGTGCACAGCGAGGGCAAGGAAGAGGGCAAGAAGCACCGCAAGCCCACGCTCCGCAGCGACGCCGTGGTGCTGCTCGCTGCCGACTACAACAAGACGGCCTTCGCCTTCGACGACCACAGGCACGGTTTCCTGACCTACTTCCTGCTGAAGGAATTCAAAAGCCAGGGAGACAACATCTTCCGCCTCTCATATCAGGACATCTTTGAAGACGTCGAGCGCAAGCTGAACAAAGAGTCGGCCCTGCAGAACAAGTGGCAGGAAGCCATCGGCATCGCCGGCGGCCGATATAAGGACGGAACGTGGAGGGAGTTAAGAGTTAATAATTAATAGATAATAGTTAAGAGTTAAGAGTTAGAATTTTAGAATATAAAAACATAAGAACCATGGATAAACTTATCATTACCGCTGCCATCTGTGGCGCAGAAGTGACCAAAGAGCAGAACCCCAATGTCCCCTACACCGTAGAGGAAATCGTCCGCGAGGCGAAGAGTGCCGTCGATGCCGGCGCCGCCATCGTCCACCTACATGTGCGCGAGGACGACGGCACGCCGACGCAGAGCCACGTGCGCTTCCAGGAGTGCACGGAGGCCATCCTGAAGGCTTGCCCGAACGTCATCCTTATCCCGAGCACCGGCGGTGCCGTGGGAATGACCCCCGACGAGCGTCTCGACTCGACGAACACCAACCCCGTGCCCGAAATGGCCACCCTCGACTGCGGCACCTGCAATTTCGGCGACGACATCTTCGACAACACGATGCCGACGATGCGTGCCTTTGGCAAGAGGATGATTGAGAAGGGCATCAAACCCGAGTACGAGTGCTTCGAGATGGGTCACTTGGACACCATCCTCACGATGGCCCGCAAGGGCGAGGTGCCAGGTGCTCCGATGCAGTTTAACTTCGTGCTGGGCGTTCCCGGCTGCACTCCCGCCACAGTGGACAACCTGTGCTGGCTGGTGAACAAGATTCCTGCCGGCAGCACCTGGACGGCCACCGGCATCGGCCGCCACGCCTTCACGCTGGCCGCTCCCGCCATCGTTATGGGCGGCAACGTGCGTGTGGGCTTCGAGGACAACCTCTACCTGGAGCGCGGCGTGCTGGCCAAGAGCAACGGCGAACTGGTCGACAAAGTAGTCCGCATGGCCAAACTCCTCGGCCGCCAAGTGGCTACCAGCGACGAGGCACGTGAAATCCTCTCCCTGAAAAAAAGATAAATTAGGAATTAGAAATTAGGAATTAGGAAATTATGAAAAAGATAGTTCTTATGCTGGCCGCTGCCGCCGTCACCCTTGGTGCTGCCGCCCAGAGTCAGCAACCCACCGAGCAGATGATGCGCGAGTTCCGCCAGACCATCCAGAAACGCGACATCTCGAGACACCATCTGGAGACGAATATCCCGCTCTCCGCCGCTGCTCCCGCCTCCAAAAAAGCCTCCAAGGCGCTGCCCGAGGACCGTGTGTGGTTTCCCGGCGAATGGGAGGAGGTGAAAGCCATCGTGGTCACCCCGTACTACGACTACTCTCCGCTGGAGAGCCAGGGTGCTGGCTACTGGATGGCCGACCCCCTCGTCACGGGCTGGGCCACCTACTATAAATATACCGCTGGCGGATGGTCGGAACAGGGCATGGGCCCCTACAAGGCGACGATGGACACCAACAGCACGTTCGGCAAGGTGTTCTTCTACCTGATGGACGGCATCCAGCTCGGCGGCGCCGAAGCGTGGGTGCGCGTGGAGCAGATAAACGACACATCCAAGGTGATACGCACCCTCACCCGAATGGGGCTCCGACACGACAACGTGAAGTTCCTCGTCGGTCCCGGCAACTCCTTCTGGTACCGCGACTGCGGTCCCATCTGCTTCTACTATGGCGATGAGGACAGCGTGGCGATGCTGGACTTCACCTACTACCCCGGCCGCGCACTGGACGACTCGCTGCCCTCGATCATCTACTGGCAGAAAGGCATTCCCAACTACCAGACCGACATTGAGTGGGAAGGTGGCAACTGCCTCGTGGACGGAGCAGGTATGGTAGTATCGTCGGATGCAATCTATAGTAACAATGCCGACCGCTACGGCCAGATCACCTGGGACGGACAGAACATCAACACCCTCACCTACAAACAGGTCTCTCCCCTCTCGCAGTCACAGGTTCGTCAAGGTCTCCACGACCTCCTTGGCCAGCGCTCCACCTACGTCATTCCCGCCTACCGCTATGACGGCGGCACGGGCCATATCGACCTCTACGCCGACATGTACGACGAGAACGGCTTTGTCTTCTCGGTGATGCCCGACGATTACTCCTCTTGGCGCGACTACCAGACCGGCGCACAGAACATGGCCGACCTCTGCAGCTACCAGTCGTTCTTCGAGCGTCCCTACTACACTATGGCCACCCTGCCCTTCCCCTCGAAAGACAACGGGAGCAACTTCAACAGCCAGACCGAGTACAACAACAGCTACACTCGCACCTACTCGAACCACACGTTCGTGAACAACGTGATTTTGCAGCCCTGCTTCTCGCAAGTCGTCAACGGACAACCCTCGGCACAGTGGGACCGCGACAACATTGCCGCTATCGCCGCTGCCTATCCCGGCTACACCATCTATCCTGTCGACGTGCGTGAGTTCGACGGCTCGGGCGGCGCCATCCATTGCGTCACCAAGCAGATTCCCGCCGACAGCCCCATCCGCATCCTGCACAAGAACATCCACGGCGAAATGACCGCCGGCCTCGGAAGCAACGACCTGCCCGTCAGCGCCATCATCACCAACAACACCGGCATCGCCCACGCCGAAGTGGTATACCGCGTCAACGGTGTCGGTGACTGGCAGACCCTCAACCTTACCGCCAACGGCAACCGCTGGTACGGAAACTTCCCCTTCAGCCAGCTCAACACCGTCGTCGAATCCGTCGAATACTACATCTCCGCCACCTCCAACGCCGGCAAGACTATCACCAAGCCCATGACCGCCAGTCAGGGTGGCTACTATAGTTTCTCCTTCGGCACCGATGCGCTGGTCGATTCCTCCTGGTTCGACTTCGACACTACTGCCGTCGACATGAACGACATCACCTTTACCTTTGGCAGCAACTGGGCTTCGGAAGATCAGTCCGAGCAGAACCCCCAGCACCTCGCCATCGAGAGCGTCGAGGAGGTTGAGCAAGCCTTCGGCCAGTTCTATCCCAACCCCGCCACCGACAAGGCCAACCTCATTATCGACCTCGGCAATGGTGCCAACTACGCCGTTACCATCTTCGACCAAACCGGCCGCATCATCTACAACGGAAAACTGCAGTCTTCCGGCAAGGTGATCTACACCGTCGACGCCGCACGACTGGCCGCTGGAGTCTACAACGTGGTCTTCAGCAACAGCGACACCCAAGTGGTGCGCCGCCTAATCGTCAAGTAAACGGCTGAAGTTTTTACATCGGCGAATTAAAAGAAAGCTACGCAAGTTGGAAACCTGCGTAGCTTTTGTTTCGCACATCGCCGACGAAATCAGAGCAGAGACTTGTAGACCTCCAGCATATCCGCTGCCACTTTCTCGGGGGCGAATCTCTTTCGTTGGATTCGTCCCTTCTCTATCTGCTGCTGGCGGAAAGACTCATCTGTGCAGAGCCGTTTCAGATGTTCGGCCACCGCCTCCACATCCTCGGGCGACGCATAGAGCGCGGCGTTGCCTCCCGCCTCCGGCATCGACGACACGTTGCTTGTCACCACCGGACAGTCGCAACACATGCTTTCCAGCACCGGGATTCCGAAACCCTCGAAGCGCGACAGATAGACACTCGCCACCGCACCCCTGTACAACGCCGGAAAATCCTTGAAATCAGCCCCAGTTAGCACACAAAATCTATCACTTTTCACTTTTGAACTTTCATCTTTCACCTTCTCAAGCACCCGCTGCCCGTATTCGCCCCTGGGACGGCCGATCAACAGCAAGGAAATCTCCTCGGGCAAATGCTTCATAGCCTCGACAACCGCCAGTTGATTCTTACGCTCCTCCAGCGTCCCCACACATATAATATATTTCTCCGGCAACCCATATTTTTTACGTATATCTCTATCGTCCTGCACTCCCCAAAAGATAGAGTCGCAACTCTGGTACACCACCCGAATTTTCTCCTCAGGCACTTGCAGGAACTCCATCAAGTCCCGCTTCGTCTGCTCGCTGATAGCCACCACGACGTCCGCCACACGGCAAGCATGGCGCATCTTCAGCCGATGAATCAGCCGGTCGGCAGGCTTAAAGAACTCGGGGAAGCGGAACACTATCAGGTCGTGCATTGTCACCACCTTCTTCACACCCTTCGGCAACCCGTAGGGCAGCTCGTGGCTCAACCCGTGGAACAGTTCCACTCCGTCCCTCTTCACCGCTCGGCTCACCCCAACACTCCGCCACACGCTCTTCATCACACGCCACAAACCCTTCGGCTCCACAATTCCAAACTCCAAATTCTCAAAAAAATGCTCATATCGTCCCTTCACCCTTGGCGTAAATAGTATTGCCTGATTGTCTGATTGCTTAATTGTTTGAGTAATCACTCCCCGGCTGTAATTTCCCAGCCCGGTATTGTTGCAGAATGCCCGTTTCGCGTCGTATCCTATCACCATAGTTCTTCTCTTTTTTCGGATGCAAAAATACGGAAATTTCCTGATATAAACACATACGTATGGAAAAAATTTTCATTTTTCATTTTTCATTTTTCATTTTATTCGTATCTTTGCACCGCAAAAAACTTTTAGACCCTTTTGACTTTCCACATGGACAAAATCACCGCTGTAATCATCACCCTCAACGAGGAACTCAACATTGAACGCTGCCTCCGCTCCCTCGACGGCATCGCCGACGAAATCATCGTCGTCGACTCCGGCTCCACCGACCGCACTCAGCAAATCTGCACCCAATACAACTTTCAATCTTCAACTTTCAACTTTCAACTTCATCCTTGGGAAGGCTATGCCGCACAGAAAAACTTCGCCAACAGCCTCGCCTCACACCCCTGGATTCTCAGCATCGATGCCGACGAAACCCTCTCGCCCGAACTTCAGAAAGAACTCCTCGACATCAAAAAAGCTGGTCTCGACCCACATACCCTCTACTTCCTCAACCGCCTCACCAACTACTGCGGCCACTGGATTCGCCACTGCGGCTGGTATCCCGACCGCTGTCCTCGCCTCTTCCACAAAGACTCCGCCCACTGGGAAGGCCATATCCACGAGCTGTTGACCCCCTCCTCTCACCTTTCAACTTTCAACTTGAAAGGCCACCTCCTCCACTACTCCTTCCACGACTTCCACGACCACGCCCTCCGCACCGTCAAATACGCCACGATGGCCGGCGAGCAGGCCTTCCAACAAGGCAAGCGTCCGCGACCCGTAGCGCTCAAAACCCTCGGCACCTTCCTCCGCAACTACATCCTCCACCTCGGATTCCTCGACGGCCGCTCCGGCTACACCGTCTGCAAAATGTCCTCCTTCTACACCTTCATCAAATACACCACGCTCCGGGAGGTGAAAGGTGAAAGGTGAAAGTTTAACGTTTAAAGTTTAAGGTTTAAAAAATGCCCCGCATCGACCCTAGCAATCCCAGCCCTCTAGCGCAACTCCTCGTCGGTCTCGACACCGCCCAGAAAGAAGCCCTCTACGAAGCTGCCTCGCAGCTCGTCTCCGAAAACCGTCGCGCACTCATCGACCGCATTGCGCCACTCCGCACGCGCCACATCACCGTCGTCCTCGAAGACGTCTACCAGTCCCACAACGCCGCCGCAGTCCTCCGCTCCTGCGACTGCTTCGGCATACAGGACGTCCACGTCGTCGAAGCGAACAATCCTTTCAACCCCGCTGGCGACGTGGCCGTCGGCTCCTCCAAGTGGGTCGACTACTACCCCCACCCCGACATCCAATCCGCCTACAAAGAACTCCGCCGTCAAGGCTACCGCATCGTCGCCACTACCCCACACACCAACGACACCCTCATCACCGACCTCGACATTTCCTCCCCCCTCGCACTCATCTTCGGCACCGAACTCACCGGACTCTCCCAGCAAGCCATCGACCTCGCCGACGAATACGTCAAAATCCCTATGTACGGATTCACCGAGAGCTTCAACATCTCCGTCTCCGTAGCCCTCTCTCTCTTCAACCTCACAGAAAGACTGAGACATCAAACGCTACCCACTAACGACTACCCACTACCCACTAACGAACTCCTCGACCTCAAACTCCACTGGCTCGCCCAAACCATCCGCGACGGCGAGCAGGTGCTCCTCAAACTCGCCGAAAAATAAAAAAATTAACAAAAATTTAAAAAAATTGCACATATAATTTTTTATTTGTAAATTTGCCTTGAAGAATAAAAAAGAAGAAAACATATTAAATTACTGAACATGAAGAAAATAGCACTTATTACAGCACTCTTTTTCCTCTCCTCCGGAGCCCTTTTTGCTCAAAAAGCCGTCAACGAACAGGACGTAAAAGTCTCCTACGTCAAAGATTTCCAGCGTCAGGTGAAGAACGCCACCGACATCGCCTGGTGGCAAATCGACGAGAACACCTTCAAGGTCACCTTCGTCGACGAGGAGAAATCCCGTCAGGCAATGGTCTTCTCCAACAAGGGCATGGAGACCCACTACATCGTTGAAAACAGCGACTACTATCCTAGAACCATCGTTGAATACATCAAAGCCAACTACTCCGGCTACGACATCACCGACCTCTGGGTACGCAAGGCTCGCAACAAAATGACCTACCAGGTCCGCATCGCCAAGATGGGCGGCTTCCTCTGGTGGAAATCCGAGAAAGACGTCCAAATCCTCAACTTCGAGACCGATGGCAAATTCATCGACGAATAACTTTTTTTCAACCCAATATTTATTAACCTTTTAAAACAACAACATTATGGAAAGTAGCTTTACCGCTCCTGAGAACAACGACAACCGTCCGTTCTCCAAACAGCTTGTAGACGCACTTATTCAAGTGTTCTACCCCATCTTTTATTTCCTCTTCCTCCTTCCTTATGGCCTTTGGAAGAATGCTATCGTCCGCATGAGCAACCAAAAACAGAGCCACGCCCTCGATGTCACAAACATCAAGTCCGAGTGGCCCTTCCTCTCGTGGCTCAAACGCTTCGTTTTTGAGTTCCTCTTCGACGCCCTCATCGTCATCTGGTGGCTCATTGGATTTATCCTCTTTGCCATCAATGGTGGCTTCAAAGCCGAATTTATCGGCATCCTCATCGGCCTCTATGGCGTCTACTTTGCCCCCATCACCATCTCCATCATGCGCGACTGTGCAACCCTCTTCGTTATCCTGCCCATCCGCTGGCTTATCTCCTTCCTCCGTCGTCCGGCCAAGACCTACGACCTCACCCACGTCGGCAAAATCGAGAGATAAAACAACTCAACAACCCTTTACAAAAAAAGGACAGGCTCCAAAGCCTGTCCTTTTTCTTTACGAGGTGTAGTGTCTGTCTTACGATTCCCTGTACAGGACGACGGGACCACCATAATGATTACCGTCACCCAAATTGTAGACCAGCGAGAACGAGATGGTCTTTGCATCGGGATCATAGGTATAATTCATCTGGTAGCCATCGGCGGCGAAGGTCATCTTGCCCGCATTGTTGTTGAAAGTATAGGTCAGCTGGTCCTGATCGGAGAAGAAGTCCTCTCACCTTTCACCTTATTCCGCGTCCTTTCCGTGACAATTCTTGTACTTCTTGCCACTGCCGCAGGGGCAGGGGTCGTTGCGGCCCACCTTCTTCTCGACGTGCACGGGCATCTGCTTCTGAGGCTGCTGGCGCGAGGAGTCGATGGCCTGTTGCTGCTGCTGGGCCGAGCGGTCGAACTCGTTGTCGCGGCTGGCCTTGAGGCCACGCTGGGGAGCCTGCGGCTGACGGGCTTCCTTCACATCGCTCTCCTGACGCAGGGGCAGCTGGGCGCGGCTGAGGAAGGTGGTGATTTCGCGGTTGATGTTGAGGAGCATCTTCTCGAAGAGCTTGAAGGACTCGAACTTGTAGATGAGCAACGGGTCTTTCTGCTCGTAGGCGGCGTTCTGCACACTCTGGCGCAGGTCGTCGAGCTCGCGGAGGTGTTCCTTCCACAGGTCGTCGATAATGGCCAAGGTGATGCCTTTCTCGATGCTCAGCTGCACCTCGCGGCCGCGGGTCTCGTAGGCCTTCTTCACCGGCACCACCACATTGAGGGTCTTCTTGCCGTCGGTGATGGGGAAGGCAACATTGATATAGCGGGTGTTCTCGGCGACATTCTTAATGAAGGGCCAGGCCATCTCGCAGAGTTTCTGCATGCGCTCGCGGTAGGCGGTGAAGCACTGGTCGTAGAGGAGTTTGATGGCCTCGTTGCGCGGCAGCGAGAGGAACTCGTCCTCCGACAGCGGCACCTCGTGGGCAAAGACACGGATCACCTCCATCTTGAACTCCTCCCAATCCTCACCGTCGCTGTAGAGCAGCTCGCAGGTGTCGTAGAACATGTTGGAGATATCGATGGAGAGTCGGTCGCCATAGAGGGCGTTGCGGCGCTTGTTGTAGATGACGGTACGCTGGTTGTTCATCACGTCGTCATACTCGAGGAGGCGCTTACGCATGCCGAAGTTGTTCTCCTCGACCTTCTTCTGGGCGCGCTCAATCTGCTTCGTAATCATCGAATGCTGGATAACCTCGCCTTCCTGCAATCCCATGCGGTCCATAATGGAAGCGATACGCTCGGAGCCGAAGAGGCGCATAAGGTCGTCCTCGAGGGAGACATAGAAGAGGCTCGAACCCGGGTCGCCCTGACGGCCGGCACGACCGCGGAGCTGGCGGTCGACGCGACGGCTCTCGTGACGCTCGGTGCCAATGATGGCCAAGCCGCCCTTCTCGCGCACATCGCCCTTGAGCTTGATATCTGTACCACGACCAGCCATATTGGTGGCGATGGTCACACGACCTGGCTCACCAGCTTGGGCCACAATGTCGGCCTCCTTCTGGTGGAGCTTGGCGTTGAGGACGTTGTGCGGGATATGCTGCATCTTGAGCATCTTGCTGAGGAGCTCGGAAGTCTCCACCGAGGTGGTACCCACCAGCACGGGACGCCCCTCCTCGGTGAGGCGCTTGATTTCGTTGATGACGGCGGTGAATTTCTCGCGCTTGGTCTTGTAAATCATGTCGTTCATATCCTGACGGGCGATGGGCCTGTTGGTAGGAATGACAACGACATCGAGCTTATAGATGTTCCAGAACTCGCCGGCCTCGGTCTCAGCGGTACCGGTCATACCGGCCAGCTTCTTGTACATGCGGAAGTAGTTCTGCAGCGTGATGGTGGCATAGGTCTGCGTGGCGGCCTCCACCTTGGCGTTCTCCTTGGCTTCCACAGCCTGGTGGAGTCCGTCGCTCCAACGGCGTCCTTCCATAATACGACCCGTCTGCTCGTCGACGATTTTCACTTGGTTGTCCTCGGTGAGGATATAGTCGACGTCGCGTTCAAACAGCGTGTAGGCCTTCAGCAGCTGGTCGACGGTGTGCACGCGGTCGCTCTGGATGGCGAAGTCGCTGTAGAGCTTGTCCTTGGCCTCGATCTTCTGCTCGGGGGTGAGGGCGGCATTGTTCTCGATGTCGGCAATGGCCGAGCCAATGTCGGGCAGCTGGTAGAAGTTGCGGTCCTCGCCCAGCGAGGTGAGGTAATCCATACCCTTGTCGGTGAGCTCCACCTGCTTGTTCTTCTCGTCGATGACGAAGAGGAGCTCCTCGTCGATAAGGTGCATGTTCTTGTTCTGCTCCTGCATGAAGAAATTCTCGGTCTTCAGCAGGATGCTCTTCATACCGGGCTCGGAGAGGTATTTGATGAGGGCCTTGTTCTTGGGCAATCCGCGGTAGGCGCGGAGGAGCTGCATGGCGCAGTCCTCGTTGGGCTTGGGGTCGGGATTGGCGGCGATGCCCTTCTTCGCGTCGGCCAGGCAGTTGGTGACGATGGTGCGCTGGGCGCTGTAGAGCTTCTCGATGGTGGGCTTGAAGCGGTAGAACTCCTGCTCGTCGTCGCCCTTGCCTGTGGGACCGGAGATGATAAGGGGCGTACGGGCGTCGTCGATAAGCACCGAGTCGACCTCGTCGACGATGGCGTAGTTGTGACCGCGCTGCACCAGCTCGTCGGGGTTGCGGCTCATGTTGTCGCGCAGGTAGTCAAAGCCGAACTCGTTGTTCGTGCCGTAGGTGATGTCGGCAGCGTAGGCGCGGCGACGCTCCTCGCTGTGGGGCTCGTGCTTGTCGATGCAGTCGACCGAGAGGCCGTGGAACTCGAAGAGCATACCCATCCACTCCGAGTCGCGCTTGGCCAGGTAGTCGTTCACCGTCACCACGTGCACACCCTTGCCGGGCAAGGCGTTGAGGTAGACGGGCAGCGTGGCCACAAGGGTCTTACCCTCACCGGTGGCCATCTCGGCAATCTTGCCGCTGTGGAGCACCACGCCGCCGATAATCTGCACGTCGTAGTGGATCATGTCCCACGTAATCTCGTTGCCGCCGGCCATCCAGTGGTTCTGGTAGTAGGCCTTGTCGCCCTCGATGGTGATGGAGGCATGCGTGGCGGCAAGGTCGCGGTCGTGATCGGTGGCGGTCACCTCCACCACCTCGTTCTGGGCGAAGCGCTTGGCGGTCTCCTTCACCACGGCGAAAGCCTCAGGGAGGATGTCGTCCAGGACCTCCTGCGTCTTGTCGTAACTCTGCTTCTCCAGCTCGTCGATACGTTTATACAGGGCTTCCTTCTCGTCGACAGGCATGTCGTATTCCTCTTCGATGCGCTTGCGCATGGCGGCGAGCTCGGTCTCCTCGGTCTCAATGGTTTTGGCGATGCGCTCCTTGAACTCGATGGTCTTGGCGCGCAGCTGGTCGTTGCTCAGCTTCTCTATCTCAGGATAGACAGCGAGGGTGGCCTCCAGGAACGGGCGCACCACTTTCAGGTCTCGCTGACTCTTGTTTCCAAACAGTTTAGTTAGAAAATTGGCCATATACTTTTTATATTTTTTCTTATATAATACTATTGTTCAAACCCTTATCTGCTTTTGGGCTAACATAAAAACAGACAAAGATACAACTTTTTCCCAAAACAACAAAAAAATATATTTCACCCACAACCACATCAAAGAAGAACCCCGCAGGTGTTCCCTGCGGGGTTCGGAGCTTCTTGTGGTGAAGACAAGTGGTGATTTATTGTAAAACCAGTTTCCTTACCACAGTACCATTGGCGGTTGTTACGCGGACAAAGTAGACACCTTCAGGAAGGTCTGATGTGGCGAGCCTAAGGATGGAGGACACGGGAGTTAAGGGAATTACCGTGCGTCCTGAAAGGTCGAGGAGAGTAAGAACTGAGGGTTCGTTGACACTGATAGTAACAACGTTGGTTGCAGGGTTGGGAAAGATTGTTATTCTCAATTTTGAATTGTCGATTTCTGAGATTCCAACAGAGTCTTCCACCCATTCGAAGAGTGCGACAATGGCGGTGTCGGAGGTGACAACAATGCTTCTCGAAGACTCTGTGGGGCCGTCGTTCCATCCGAGAAACTGCCAATAGCCACCATTGGTTGCAGTATCAATTAAATTATAGCCAATCTCCACCGTGCTGCTGTCGGCATAGCGTCCGCTTCCGTAGAGCTCACAAGCACCATCCGCATTGGCGGTGACGCTGACGGTTCGCCAGATGGTGTCTCGAGCAAAGAAAGCAGTAAACGTAGTATCAGATTTAACAATAACTTGACGAATGGCGTGAGTATCGTGGTCGTTCCATTCCACAAAGTGGTAGCCTTCGAAGGGGGTGGCAATGATGGTGGCCATGCTGGAATCGAGATAGATATTTGCGCCGCTGACGGTTCCCATGGTTGGGTCGTTGACAGTAAGATTAACAACGAATACAGAAGTGTCTCTAAAGACCTCGAGGTTGTCGATAATGGTGACATAATAAGAAGTATGAGAGTAATCATCATTGGACCATTGTATGGCGATACGACCAGTGTTGCTAATTGCATCTGCAAAACTAATAGTGTCGCGATGATAACCGTTGGTATAGAAATTGTACGCTAATGTATCCACTGCCGTGAAGACATTGTTAGTGTCATAATAGCCCACTGACAGGATACCTTGACCATACGCCTCCTCAAAATGATCGAAGGCCAGCATAAGAATCCGTAAATCTTCAGCAAAGTATGGCAGTATTACCTCTACTGGATTACTGAGTTCTATTGAATTCTCTCCTGCCGCCATGCAAAGGGCTTGGCCGGGGTGGTTTTGGATAGGAGGATATCCATTAGAGGGAATGACATGCGGAGCATATCCGTAATTGTTATAATGGTAACCAACGTAGTAGAAGTCCCAACAGAGTGGCAACTCACCGATGGCACTCCAATAGGAGGATGGAACTCTTTCAAAGTCTTCGTAATAAGGCACCTCTAATGTCGGAAGACATAGTGTGGCAAACTCCGCAGAAATGTAATTACCGGTGTCATGACCTACAATGCCCGTCACATCAATAGTGTACCACGTTCTGTGGTTCAAACCTGTAAGCTGGAATGCTGTATCATATACAGTATACTCTGAGGTGTCTGTATCGGAATGTACAACAAGATGGTAGGCCGTTGCCCACTGCACTGGATTCCACGACACATGAGCACTGGTGGCTTCAATGCTGTCTACCGCCAAACCGGTAGGAGTCAGATAGGCATTGGAATAGAATACTTCGAGATTGTCAATAATTACTGCGTAATAAGATTGATTACAAGTCCATCGAAGCACCAATTGAGCATTAGAATCTGTGACATTGGAAAGAGGGATGGTGTCGCGACGATAATTTCCATCATGTGCTGTCAAGGTGCTTAATACATTAAATGTGTTACCATTATAGTAACCCACCGCAAGAGTTCCTTTGGAACTTGATTCAAATCGATAATCCAATGCCAGAGCAAGCTGATACATAGTGCCTCCCATGCGTGGTAATATTACTTCTGCCTGATTACCGTAGCCCGACTCGCTGCCGGCTACCATAAAGAGTGCATGATTGGGGATGTTAATAATATACTGGTAACATCCCATTGTGATGACATGCGGTGCATAGACAACGTTGCTACCGTTCCAATGATAGTCCCAGCAGGTGGGAAGCTCACCAACAACATTCGAAGCTGTGGCTGTTACACCTTCGAAGTCTTCTGTCCATGGAATAACTCGGGGACTACAATTGCGGACACGAACCACCATGACAGCGGTATCAGAAGCGTAACGGTTGCTGGCAATAAGGGTGATTGTATCAAAACCTTCGACAGGATAAAGAACCGAGAATGAGTTATTGCGCCAATGCGTGAAGGTATTAGTGATATTGAGTAAAGTACTGTGCCAAGTATAGGTCATACTATCGGTAACACAATGGTTGAGAATCTGGGCGGTATAAACGGTGGTGTCGTATACAAAGACATCATTGTGAATGATGCCGACTTCAGGTTGGTTAATGATTACATAGTTAACTCTCACCGAGGCAGTATCACTACCGTAGAGGTTGGTGGCAATAACACTGACGGTGTCATAACCACCTTGCAGACCTCCATACGTCAGTGTCCAGATGTTGGAGTTACTAAGCGCCCAAGTGGTGTCAAGGAGGGTACTGTGCCAAGTGTAGGTCAAACCGCTGGGGTTTCCTTCCGTGAGGTCGGCAGTGAAGGTGGCGGTGTCACCATAGTAATAGGTTGTGGCATCGGCTGCCACTCTGAGTATGGGAGCGGCAGTAGTGCGAATAGATATGTTGTCCACCAGCACTCCGACATTGATGTTAATGGGATGATTGCAGAAGGCAATATGGATGGTCTGCCCTGCGTAGGGTACCAAACTAATACTGCGGTGGGAAAATCTTTCCCACAAATGATCACAGGCAACCAACCCAACGGTATCGTCATAAAGAAGACTGAAGGAAGTGAGGTCGGTAGGATCAGTGCTATTACTAATCCACACACTATAATGAGGCTTGTTGGAAGGATTCCATACATCGGATGATGCAGCATCCCAGAAGAGTGTCGGCATCAGATTTGTGTCGGCAGGCAGGGTGATTGCCTTGGAGATAATCCAATGGTCGACCGAATCGGTAGGACGTGATGATGTGAGAGCTCGATGAGAATTGGAACTTTGATTAAAACTGGGTGGAACGTCATCGTGCCAGTTGCTGCCATCGGGCTTGTACCAGCAGATGTCGCCCTCGAAGAAATTCTCCGTCCACGGCAGTTCAGTGGCCGGTGTGCAGTCCACCACTTTGAGGGTGCGCCGAACAGTGTCGCTGCTTCCAAAGGCGTTGGTGGCAACTACAGTAATGGTGTCGATGTCGCCAGCGGAGTAATTGATAGTCACTGTGTCTCCCAAGGCATTGGAACTTATCACACCACCCTGTGACGAGGTCCAGTTGTAATGCAACCCATCGGTGGCACCATGACGTAAGGCGACTGTACAAAGAGTAGCCGAGTCGGTGCGGGTTTTAGCGGGAACCGACATCAGGGTGCCAATATGCGGCAAGGTGTCTAATCCTACCCACACACGATTGATTATACAAGTGCCATAAGTAGGCATCTTTACCAATGCCACACGGATGGTCTGCCCTGCATAGGTATCCAAACTTACGTAGCGCTGTTTGCCCATGGAAGGATATGACTCGGAAAATAGCGTGTCTGTAAATTGCACCAAATTAGTATCTGCAGTAGGCGACACTCGGATTTCAATATCAGCGTAAAACTCGACCATAAGACTCAAATGGCTTGCGTCGTCAGGGATGGCCAACGATGGTGTAATCATATAGCTGCCAGCAGCCTCAGTCCACATGCAGCCACTATAACTGTTCACCTCGCCCGTCTCCTCTTCATATATTCCAAAATATGTACCATGTGTGTAGCCATTGATGGTCCAACAGGTGTTATAGCTGCCATTGACACTGTCGAAGCCTTCCTCCCAAGGGAATGTATTGATTGTGTCACAAACAACGGTCTGCGCCCGTAATCCGAAGCCAAACAGACAGCACATTGCAATTCCAAGAATACTTTTTTTCATTTTTATAGAGTTTCTTTTTCGGTGCAAAATTACGAATAAATTTCCAAACCGCCAAAAAATAATTCACCTCCGCCGGGGGGAAATGTTAAAAAAATCCAAGTCCGATGTAAGTCTAACCTAACTCCTACTTTACTCTAACCTTCGCAAGCGTTCTTTGACACGACTGAAAAATGTTAGCCTCTAGGACTTCATGTACTCTTTGGCGTACTCGACATAGTGGGCTGCGTTGTCGGTCTGTCCCGGACGGGTAGCCTTGATGTATTTGGCGGGGACACCACCCCAGATTTCGTGGGGCGGAATCTTGGTGCCTTGCAGCACCAGGGCGCCGGCGGCGACGATGGACCCCTCCCCTATCTCACAGTCGTCGAGGAGCGTGGCACCCATACCGATAAGGGCACCGTTGTGGATGGTGCAGGCATGGACGGTGACATTGTGGCCGATGGTGACGTCGGAGCCGATATGCGTGGGGCCGGTGTCGTGGGTAACATGGATGCAGGAACCGTCCTGCACGTTGGTGCGATTGCCGATGGTGATGGGTGCCACATCGCCGCGCACCACGGCGTTGAACCAAACAGAGCACTGGTCGCCCAGCGTCACATCGCCCACCAGCGTGGCGTTCTCGCTGAAGTAGCAATCCTTGCCCCATTTAGGCGAACGCCCTTTATATGATTTGATGAGTGCCATATCTGTAGCCTTTGAGTTATCCTTAAAAAGCAAATGCAAAAATACAACTTTTCAAGATTATTGCAAAACATTTTTTGCATCCTATCATGATTATGTTATTACAGGAAATTCTATTAATCAAGAATTTGAGAATATATATTTCTCAATCGCCACACATTGAATCAATTAAAATTTCAGGACCTAAAATGCAAACATTTTTGTAGATATTATCATAAAATAATTGTATTTTTGCAGTCTAAAATGATGATACAATGAAAAAACATTTTTTTCTCGTTCTGCTCGCTCTTTTCGCCACCGAGGCGATGGCATGTACCAATCTGATTGTCGGCAAAAAAGCCTCCAAGGACGGCAGCGTGATGTGTACTTACAACTGCGACGGCTTTGGCTTCTCGGGGTCGCTGTTCTCCAGCCCCGCGGGGCGACATGCGGCAGGCGAGAAAATAGCCATCCATGGCTGGGGCCCCACGCATGAAGGCCGCTATGTTGACCAGGTGGAATACACATACAACGTCGTCGGCCTGATGAACGAGCGCCAGGTGACGATTGTCGAGACCACCTTCGACGGACGCCTCGAGTTGCAAAACCGCAACGGACTACTCGACTATTTCAGCCTGATGCGCCTGGCGCTGCAGCGCTCGGCAACAGCCCGCGAAGCAATAAAATGCATGGCTGAGCTGATTGAGACCTACGGATATAATAGTAGCGGCGAAAGCATCACTATCTGCGACCCCAACGAAGCCTGGATTATGGAGATTATCGGCAAGGGGCCCGGCCAGAAGGGCGCTGTGTGGGTGGCTCTGCGCATCCCCGACGACTGCATTTGCGCCCACGCCAACCTCAGCCGCATCCGCCAGTTTCCGCAAGTAGGATGGGAGTGGAAGGTGGAAAACGGCGAATGGAAAGTGAAGCCTCAGAGTGTTAAGAAGTTGCAATACGGTAAGAGCATCAGCAGCAAGCACCTGCAATACATCAACAACCCACGAGTGGAATGTGTCTACGCCTGGGATGTGGTCGACTTCGCCCGCGAGAAGGGCTACTTCAGCGGCAAGGACGAGGACTTCTCCTTCCGCGATGCCTACTGCCCCATCGACTTCGAGAATGTGCGCTACGCCGATGCCCGTGTGTGGAGCTTCTTCCGCCACCACCGTTCCGATATGGACCAATACCTACCCTACATCAATGGCGAGTTCGACAAGTGCGATGCTTTGCCCCTGTGGGTGAAACCCGACGCACCCCTCTCGCTCCGCGACCTCCAGCGCGACATGCGTGACCACTTCGAAGGCACGCCGCTCGACATGACCGCCGACATGACCGCCGGCCCTTGGGGTATGCCCATACGGCCGCTGCCCATGCACTTCAAGGACAGCCACGGGAACAACTTCTTCCGCGAACGCCCTATTGCCACCCAGCAGAGCGGCTTCACCATGACCTGCCAAATGCGTTCCTGGCTGCCCGACGACGTGGGCGGCGTCACCTGGTTCAACTGCGACGACGCCGACATGGTGGCTTATGTGCCACTCTACTGCTGCCTGACGCAGGTGCCCGACCCCTTCCGTCCGGAGAACAACCCACGGACCGAATTCAGCTTCGAGTCGGCCTTCTGGATGAACAACTGGGTGGCCAACATGGTCTACCCGCGCTATTCGATGATGATTGGCGACCTGCGCGCAGCACAAAGCGAGTTGGAAGACTATTACTTTGCCGACCAGGACAGCGTCCTCGCCGCCATCGAGAAGATGACGCCCCTCGACCGCCGCGAATACCTGAACCGCAAATCTATCGCCTATGCCGACCGCATGATGAAACGATGGGACCGGCTGGCAAAATATCTGATAGTGAAATATAACGACCAAGTGGTGCGCCGCACGGATGAGAACGGCAACTTCCAACGTTGGGGCTACGACACCCCCGGCTACGACCCTCAGTTCATCGACGCCATCGCCCCCTCCACCAGCGACCGTTACCGCCTGAAAGAAGTAATTGAACGCCGCGAACGCTGAGCGGCAAGGAGACTCGCCTACTTGTCCGAAGCCCAGCGGCGAGGACGAAGTCACCGCCGCGAACGCTGAGCGGCAAGGAGACTCGCCTACTTGTCCGAAGCCCAGCGGCGAGGACGAAGTCACCGCCGCGAACGATAAATCACGTATCGCCCTGTAATAGGTTTCTCTCCTGACAGATTCTGGAAAACCCCTAAGAATCTATGGCTGGAATATCTCATTTGATTTTCCTTTATCCAATTATACACAATACAACTATGGAAAAATCATGCACATTTCCCTGCACACGGACAAAAAAAAGCTGCAAAACCTAGAACAATTAGGCATTTGCAGCAATCTTTAGCGGAGAGACAGGGATTCGAACCCTGGGACCAGCAAGCTGGTCAACGGTTTTCGAGACCGCCCCGATCGACCACTCCGGCATCTCTCCAAAGCGGGTGCAAAAGTAATACTTTTTTTTGAATCTATAAAAATATTTTTCCTCCAACGTCGTATCTATAGTGACAGTCAGCCTTTTAATTTTTGCCGTTCACTCTTGATTTCGAGGACGAGGGTGTCTTCGGCGAGGAGGGTATTGGGGAATTCGGCAGTGGCTTGGTCAAGGAGAATCTGCGGTTCTTTGTAACGTGCTGATATATGGGTAAGTAGCAGTTGCTTCACTCCTGCGAGGGCTGCGAGGCGTCCCGCCTGTCCGGCGGTGAGGTGCTGGCGTTCGGTGGCGAGGGTTTCGAGCTCGTTGGCGAAAGTGCACTCGAGGCAGAGGAGGTCGACACCCTGGATATAGGGGATGATATCCTCCGTGTAGGCGGTATCGCAGCAGTAGGCGTAAGAGAGCGGCGCGGAGGTGGAGATTCCGCGCGGCACCTCGGTGATGCGGAAGCCGTAGGTGGGGACGGAGTGGACGATGGGGAAAGCGTCGACGGTGCAGCGCTTGCCCTCGAAGACTCGGTGGAGGCCTTCAGAGAAGTCCATCTCTATGAATTCCAATGGGTAGCCGATATGATTGCCGGTGAGTTCGAAGGTGGTCTCGATGACCTGCTTCGCGCCCTTGGGGGCGATGACGGTGACGGGCTCGGTGCGACCACAGAGGTGCATGGTGGAGAGGAGTCCCGGGAGGCCGAAGAAGTGGTCGCCGTGGAGGTGCGAGATGAGGATGGTGCCGAGGGCCTGGAGCTTGATATGGCAGCGACGGATATTGTCCTGCGTGCCCTCGGCGCAATCGAGGAGCATTTTGAATCCGCCGACATTGACAACCTGGGCGCTGCAACGACGGTGGCCCGTGGGAAGGGCGGCGCCGGAACCAAGTATAGTGATAAGGAAATTCAAGGTGAATTAAAAATTAAGAATTATGTTTTTTGTGCGAAATGTTTTGCCACAGGCTTTTAAACCAACGGCAAATCTTTGTCCAAATACCTGCCACCGGATCCCCCGGGCGGGCGAGGAGGAGCAGGAGGAAGGTAACGAGGCCATTGACAAGAAGTATCTCGAAGCCGAACTTATAGCCGAACCAATCGGGCGAGAACAGCTTGAGCAGATAGCAGAAGATGGGCGAGAAGACTGCAATATAGGGTACCCAGCGGTCGTCGACCTTGAGCTTGGTGAAGAGGCCGAAAGCATAGAGACCTAGCAGAGGTCCGTAGGTGAAGCCCGCTACGTCGAAGATGATGGTGATGAGGGAGTCGTTATGGAGTGGCCTGAAGGCTATGATAACCAGCAGATAGAGCAGCGCAAAGGAGACGTGGACCATCCTGCGGATGGTTAAAGGTGAAAGGTGAGAGGTGAGAGGTGAAAGATTGTCAGAATCAACCGCGTCAGCAGACCTTTCACCTTTAACCTTTAACCTTTCACCTTTCTCGAATCCGAGGAAGTTATAGCAGAAGGTGGTGGTGAGGGCGGTGAGGGTGCCGTCGGCGGAGGAGTATCCAGCGGCCACCATGCCGAGGACGAAGACGACGCCCGTGAACCCGCTGAGGCTGAAGGCTACGGCGGGGAAGAGCTTGTCGGGATTGGAGGGCATATCGAATCCGGGAGCCTGATGGGCGAAGGCAATGAGGGCGGCACCCAGGCAGAGGAAGACGATGTTCACCACGATGAACAGCATGCTGGAGGTCATCACATTCTTCTGCGCGTCGCGGAGGGTCTTGCAGGTGAGGTTCTTCTGCATCATGTCCTGGTCGAGGCCGGTCATGGTGATGGTGATGAACATGCCGGCAAGGAGCTGCTTGACCCAGTATTTCTTGTGCATGGGGTCGGTGTTGAACATGTCAGTATAGCCTTGGTCGGAGGAGATCTTAAGAAGGTCGGGCAGGCTGATGTCGAGGTTGTTCAGGATGGCCACCACGGTGGCTACGGCCGCCAGGATGAGGAAGGTGGTCTGCAGCATGTCGGTCCAGACGACGGTCTTGATGCCGCCGGAGAAGGTGTAGAGCAGGATGATGGCGATGAAGACCACCGCGGGCACCCAGAAGGGGATGCCCATGGGTCCGAAGACAAACTCATAGAGCACGAAAACAACGAGGTACATGCGGAGCGCCGACCCCAGCAGGCGCGAAAGGATGAAGAAGAGGGCGCCCGTCTTCTCGCTACGGAAGCCGAAGCGCTGGCCGAGATAGGTGTAGATGGAGGTGAGATTGAGCTTGTAGTAGAGCGGCAGCAGCACGAGGGCGATGGTGGCGTAGCCGAGGACATAGCCGAGGACCATAGGCATGTAGAACCACTTGTTGGCCAGCACATCGCCGGGGACAGACATGAAGGTGACGCCAGAGAGCGAGGCGCCAATCATACCGTAGGCCACCACCGGCCACGGCGACTTGCGCCCGGCACGGAAGAAGGCCTCGTTGCCCTTGGCACCGTGCCTTCCTGTGAGCCACATCACCAGGAAGAGCAACAGCGTATAAGCTGCAAAACACACTAGTATAGTCGATTCCATGTTGATTTAGTTCTTACTTCTTAGTTTTTAGTTCTTACTTCAATTCATCTAACCACTTCGATGGAGCCATTGACTCTCACCAATCCGTGATGTCCCTTGGCTGAGAAACGGAAATAGTAAGTGCCGTCGGGGCTGCGGGTATCATTGGGATTCCAGAACTGGTCTTCGCGGCGGATGTTCTCCACATGATAGACAAGCGTGCCCCAGGCGTTATATATCCACAGTTCGTTCATGGAGTAGAGGCCCGGATCGAGGAGGTTGACCACCTTCCAGATATCGTTGACGCCGTCACCATTGGGAGTGACGAGGTTGGGGAATTGCAAAAACGAGGTGACAATGGTGACGGTGTGCTGGGCTGTGTCGCTACAGGTATGGGAGAGGGTGTCGTAGTGGAGCACCTGGTAAACAACCATGCGGACATCGAAGTCGCCGGTAGGCAGCTCGCCCTCCCAAGTATACTCCGTCTGCTTGCCCTCGAGTGTGTCGAAAGCCGACGAACCAGGCTCCCGCTGGATGAGCCATCGATAGTTGTCGCAGTCCTCGGGTTCGGAGAAAGCGAAGAACTGCGCCGTAGGGGCTATGTCGACAGGTATGGCGGGGTCCCATCCGAAATCAGCCTCGGGAGAGGGAAAGACGACGACAGGCCAGAGCAGCGAGTCGAGACATCCGTGGACACTTTCCACCCACAAGGCAATGTCTGTGACGAACAATGAATGAGTGTTGTCGAACGACAACGCTGTCGAGGGTGAGGTCACGACGGTCGTCGCCGAGTCGCCGTCGGGCAATGTCCAACGCCATTCGACAGCATGGAGAGTGGAGTCGCGAAGGTAGAGCTGCGCCGGCGCACACACCTTCACAGGAAGCGTGTCCTCCCACAGGACGTTGTCGAAACTGTAGTAGGCCCGAGCCTGGAATCCCGGGTCCGCCACCACAAGCGACACCTGGACGATGCTGTCGCAACCATGAAGGGTTTTGAGGTCGGCCACAAAATCCTGCGGGCCACCATAGTCAACGCCACGGTACACATAAGGGAATCCCGAACACACAAAAACAGTGTCAACGGTGTCGTAGATATCGTACACCGTCAACTGCAGACGGTAGGTGCTATCGCAGCCTTCCACGGTGGTATAGATGAACTCATAGTTGCCACTTTCACGCAACAACGTGTCGAGGAAAAGATATTGCGCACAAACGCTGTCTATGTGTTCGAAAAGAAAAGTGTCCAGAACCGTCAGCTGCAACGTCCTGATGCTGTCGCAGTTGGGTTGCAATACATAAGTTCCTGCGACAGACAAGAGTGTATCGCAGAAGGAGTAGGACTGTGCGGAACATATAGAGGCCTCGGTGGTGTCGTGTGCCAGCGCGAAAGAGAGGGTGCGGGCGATGGTGTCGTAGCAGCCGCCGCCACTGAGGGAACTCACAAGGGTGACGGTATGTTCAAGCGTGTCGGAGATGTAGAGCACAGGGTCTGACAGCAACGAGGTGTCGCCATTATCGAAAATCCATTTACACCAGCCACACGCCCTGGTCGAGTCGAAATTGAGGTGGCTCCGGTCATGCAGTTCCACACGAAAGCGGCAGCTGTCACGTCTCTCCTCGTAGTCGAAGTCCGCCACCGGCGACACCAGCCGCGACACGACGCTCATCTGCACCGAGCAGTTGGGGTCGCCGACAAACCCGACATCGCAATACCACGTATGGTTGTCCATCGGCAGCGTCACGATGCGGTTGTTGCTAACCGTACTGTCGGAGTCGTCGCGGTGCCAGCGATAATTGAAGCCCTCGGGAGCCGCCAGCGTGTTGCTGTCGCCGATAGAGCATGAGAGGAATTCCATGCTTTTGAGGGCACAGGAAAGAGTATAGTAGGCATAGCCAAAATGCGCACCCCGGTCGCAGTCATAGGTGGTGAGGCGCAGACGAACCATCTGCCCGTGATAGGCCGAAAGGTCGATACCCACCGTCGTCCAGTCCTTCCACAGCAGTCCGTTGGCCGTCGTATTCCACCCGAGGGTGGGACTGGCGATAAAATCGTAGGAGTTGCAGGTCACAGGCGCGATAAGATTCATGTTCTTGTCCAGCATCTCGATTCGGAAACGCGGCTGGTCCTCCGGCGTATGGTTTGGGTCCTCCATCACGGCGGCATACTTCAGGATAAGCATATCCACACGTGTCGTGTCCACCAATATCTCGTACACCATCGCTTCCGCTTTTCTACCCGTATTCCAATTACCCAAACGGACAGACATCTCCTCCCCTTCCGGAATCACCCTCAGCGCCGACCCCACATTGGGATCACGCATGGAGGTGTCCGTATTGAGTGTATGACAACTAAACTGGGAGTACGGGCCATAGTCAACCACCCCTATGTTCTGATAGGGATTGGTGTATGTGCCACTATAAGGGGTAACCTTGTTGGAGTGCAGATATTCAATATTGACACAGTCCGAGGGGTCGAAACGCGGGACAATAATGCTCGACGACGAGACATAGTTGAAAGGGCACGACGCTCCACTAGTGTCGCAGAGAACCTCGAACCACGCCGAGTACTCGTGCGTCGAATTTGCAGGCACTCGCGCCCTCCCCCGTTCCGCTATCCCGAGGGTGGTGTCCGGTGAACGAAGGGTGTACGTTTCATACGTACCATACTCTTCGTCATACATCGTCAACCTCACTTCCGGACTCCCCCACTCATCCCACAAAAACGTCACAGAATCCTCTACGCGCTCATCCATGCGGAAATTTGTCGTCCAGCACAAATCCGTCGCCACATGCACATCGTCAAAATAGCACACCGCAAAGCCATCAATCCTCGCCACACGAATGGCCACACGCTCGCGTCCTGCCGGGACACCCTGCAGATCGACAGCAACCGGAATCCAGTCGTCGCCATCCAAAACCACAGTAGAATTCACCGAGAAAGAAGAGATGTTTGAGGGCGACCCTATCGTCCCCACTTGCACCGTGTCCCCTGTCCGGCCCTTTATCCAGAAACCCACCGTCGCTCCCTGCCACAAGTCATAGCCCAATTGCGGCGTCACAAAATACAGTGTCGTATTGACCGAAACATACGAAACCCTCACCACATTCGCCCTACTCGGATTGGCATCGTAAATTATATTTGCGTTATTGTTTATCTGGACGCCGTCATACCTCAGTATCGACCAGTCAGCAATCACCGCGTTGGTACCGTCACCCTCGAAATCAAAGCACGTATCAATCGAGAAAGCACTTCCTTGCGCCTGCAGGGGCACCCCCCAGCGCACCTCCACTCCCAATGCCAGCAACAAAAACACCAACGCGTTAACACCTTTACGCATTAACACATTCCCAAACAGCCTATGTACCCGTCGCAGCATCCGCTCGTTTTTTCATAAAACGCGGAAAACAGGAAAAAATTATATCTAGCAGAAAAGATTTTTTTATGAGGAATACAATAAAAAATAAAAACACTCGTTATAGGGAGTGACTAAAAAAAATAAAGAAATGAAAATAAACAAGATACTTGCGGCAATGCTCTTTCTGGCCTTGGGTGCCACCGTCGCTGCCCAGAGCGGTCACGACCTGAAGGACGACGAACTCCGCGGCCCGGTGAAACGTGTGGATGCTGTGATGTACGAAGCCCACTACGACTTCGACGACAACCTCCAAAGCGGCGACCAGATGGAACACCTCATCACCGAATACAACACCAAAGGCCAGCGTCGCAGCCAGACCTACCTCTCTGTGGCTGAAGACGTCATCTTCCGCACCCGCTACAAACACGACGGCTTCGGCCTCACGACCCTCGAGCATGTCGTCGACAACCAGGACCGCGTCATCGGCCGCACCTACTACATCTACGACGCCGACCACACCCTCATCGAGGTCTATGTCGAGGACGCCGAACGACAGGTTGAGAGCCGCATGCGCCTCAAACACGACAACTTCGGCCGCATCGACCAGCGCAGCTACAACGACCAGTTCAACGAAATCTTCAAACGCGAGAAATACACCTACAACCCCAGCCAAACCATCAACAAAGCCGTCGTCTACGACCGCTCGAAACAGAAAATACAGGAAAAACGCTGGGAATACAATGAATACGGCGACGCCACCAGCTACACCCTCTACGACTACACCGAGGAAGAGCCCGAGATGTTCGTCACCATCTACGAACGCGAGTACGACGCCCACGGCAACTGGATACGCTGCACCGAGTACGAAGTCCTCGGCGACCGCAAGCTCCCCCTCTACACCACCGTCCGCACCATCGAATACTTCTAGTAGATGCATAAAGCGGGCTTTGTCAATATTATTGGAAATCCCAACGTCGGGAAGTCCACATTGATGAACGCTCTCGTAGGAGAGCGTTTAAGCATCATCACCTCCAAGGCCCAAACCACCCGCAAGCGCGTGATGGGCATCGTAAATGGCGACGACTTCCAGATAGTCTACACCGACACCCCCGGCATCGTCAACCCCGCCAACAAACTCCACGAACAGATGATGGGCTTCATCGGCACCGCCCTCCAGGATGCCGACCTCTTCCTCCTCGTCACCGAGGTGGGCGAAAGCTTCAAGAACCGCCACGTGCTCCAGCGCGTCGTCGACTCCGACACCCCAGTCATCCTCGTCATCAACAAGATAGACCTCTCCGACCAGGAGACCATCCGCCAGAAGATAGACTACTGGCAGGCCGAGATACCACGCGCCGTCATCGTCCCCTGCTCCGCCACCGAGGGATTCAATGTCGACCGCATCTTCGACCTCATCCTCGAGCGCCTCCCCGAGCACCCGGCCTACTTCCCCAAGGACGAACTCACCGACCGCACCATGCGCTTCTTCGTCAGCGAGATAGTGCGCGAAAAAATACTCCTCTACTACCAGAAGGAAATCCCCTACAGCTGCGAAGTCGCCGTCGAGGCCTACGAGGAGCGTGACGGCATCGACAACATCTCCTGCCTCATCTACGTCGAGCGCGAGTCCCAGAAAGCCATCCTCATCGGCCACCAAGGCAAAGCCATCAAGAAGCTAGGTATCGAAGCCCGCCGCGACATCGAGGAATTCACCGGCAAGCGCTGCTTCCTCAGCCTCCACATCAAAGTCCTCAAAGACTGGCGCAACAGCGACCGCGCCCTCAAGTCCTTCGGCTACTCGCTGGAAGACTAAGTATATCCTACCGATAGAGCTATTCGCCTCCGCAGGAAAACCTGCGGAGGCATTTTTTATTTTGCCATATCAGGAAAAGTTCGTACTTTTGCAGTCGCTTACGAGAGTGAAATGTAAGCAGTAAGCAAGAAAAGCATTGCGATATTGTCCTGCTATCGAAATCGGCAAAATTTCAAGAGGAGGGACCGAGCATTCATGCTTTCGCTTGATTGTGTATGCTATATCACTGTAGCATATCTTCAGGCGTGAGGTATGTTCCATTAGACCCCGTTTCCTCAAAGGTGTTTGCCGATACCAGATAGCAACGGACATGAGCACATAACCTCATGCCTTTTCTTATTGTTATAGATTAATATTCCGTTGGAGGGTCGGAGTAGAGAATAAACATGAGGAAGCTTTTTTATCTCATATCAAGTATAGTGCTTTTAGCATCTTGCAGTACGACACAGAAAGCAACTGACAACAATGAAGCCTCTACAACATGGCAGGACGTTTTGCGAATGTGGTCTGAGACGTATGACATAAACGATGATGCCCAACGCATGGCAGTTATTGACCAAATCATATCGGTATTTGATATGATTGACGATAGCACACTGACAAAAGAGCAACTGGATGAACCTATTTGCAAGCTGAAAGAGATACTCATGCATATCATCGAGACAGATTCATCGTTTGAGTTTGCTCAGATAATGCGTGCCACTGCAAGAAATATTGCAGGACGCATGCCTCGTGATGAGAGATTGGCTACAGATTGTATTTTTGATTTGATGATAGGTGATAGTCGTTGGCAAACATTCAGCAACGATAAGCAAGACCTGATGTACACTTCGCTTTTCTATAATTCATGGCAAGCATTGGGCCGGATGGCAAACATCATTCTTACAAAGTCCGATGATAATAACTTGGCCTTAACAACAATAGTCGTCACAAATCACATTGATACAGTGATGGACAATCTGCGTGTTGTGTTCATTGCAGAAAGAGATACAACAGCGGTACTTACCGCGAATGACGACTTGATTGTATATGATAATGAGGATGGGGCTGGCATCAAGACCGTATTCATTCCTCCATATATTCTACTCGAAGCCTTGCTTACTACAAGCACAATCACTATAGAATACGACACTCCTTACGAACATATTCAAATGATAGGTTTCCCGCAGGTACATTTTGAAGAACAAGTTAAAGACTGCCCACGGTTGATGGCGGTGATGAATGAAATAGAAAAACATGAATAAACTATTACAACTATGTATTGTGAACATTACAGAAAACGAATTGCAAAAGTATTTGTCGGGGTTCTTTCTTCTTTGTTTTTAATTCATTTGCCTCTCTCTGCTGCAATATTGTGGTGTGGCGGGATGTTTTTAAATATTTCCATACTATGAATAATGGTAAATTGAATTGGTACTATTACCACCCAAACGATGGTCCTGCAGACAAAGTGATTTGTCAATACATGCGATTAGATTATTTATTACAACTTCTTGAAACACGTAAATTATACGCGAAACGTAGACGAGAAAACGATGATGCAAATGAGGGATATTACAAAAAATATCTTGAGTTTGGATTTTCTATCGCAGATAAAAATAACGTATCAAATACAGAATGTCAGAAACGTAATCTCACATACAAAGATATAGTAGATTGCCCTATTTCTTGTTGGACGAAAACCGAGAGAGAAAGTTATCTGATGTGGAAAAGTTACGCAGGGGAAACGGGTGTCCGCATTAAAAGTTCGATACATAACCTTATTGCGTCATTGCAACTGGATTTAGGAAAGGATGGTGCCGACATCGTGTATTGTGGGTCGATGAACTATTGTCGGAACCTATTGCCGTCAAATGACGAAGAAAAACAATTCTTCTGTAAGGATGATGTCTATACTGAGGAAGATGAATTTAGATTCTATTTCATTCTATCAGACGACTTCAATAGAAAGAGTACAACACACTGTCTTATACCTATTGATCCAAATGTGATGATTGACGCGATTCTCCTCTCTCCATTTTTATGCAAAGAAGCAGCAGACAAACTTACACAAATGATAAAGTGCAGTTATAAATTTGAAAATGTTGAACAATCAAAAATAAAAATCAAATGATGAAACATGTAAACGTAATGGTGCTGCTTGCAATAATAATGTGCACCAATTTCATCTCTTGCAATTCGAATCCCAACCAAGAGCTAAAGGCTTTTGATTTAAGTCATGCGAAAAAGGTAAATGTAAGTATAGAGGAGATGAATCCAAAGATTGAGCCATTAAATATTCTTGATGATACCGGATCTTATCATAATGGGCTGAAGTCTTTCGAGAAAAATGGACTATATGGATTTGTTGATCAAAACAATAATGTTGTAATAGATCCACAATACAAGTATGTACAGGAGTTCTATAATGAGAATCGTGCAATTGTTTCGCCTGATGGTAAAAAATACGGAGTAATAAATAGAAATGGGTCTTATGTTATCATGCCACAATTTGATAATATTATGGCATTAACATTGAATTCTGGAATATATAGGGTTGAATACGATGGAGAAGTTGGCATAATTGATTCCACTGGAGAAAATGTCGTAAAATATGGAAAATATGATGACATTGATTATTGGGGTTTCTATGGATTCGTGAAAGTAAGAAAAGAAAACAAATGGGGATTTGTTGACATAAATGGAATGGAAATTGTCAACCCACAATATGATGATATTGAACTTCCCCTTGATACGGAAGGATTTGCCGCAGTGAGAATAAATAATAACTGGGGTCTAATTGATCTAAATGGGAACGTGATTATCCCCATTGAGCATAAACAAGCGTCATGTACGGGGGAAAAACATCCAGCACAAATCTTCCCTTTTGAGGGAATGTATGACAGAGAAATAGTATGGTTTGATATATATAAAGATGGTACTGTCATTGCGAAGACCATACCTAAGGGTTTATTGAAAAAATAACAAATAAAAGCTAAAAAATAAACTATGAATAGAACTATTATTATTGGAACTTTAGCATGCATCGTGGGTCTGATGACAGCATGCAACAACCAAAAAAGAACTGATGGTGGAGATAAACCCACCCAGGAAATCGTCTATAATGACAAAATCCAAAACACATTTTTTGGTGTTCCGTTTGGATCATCTAAAGATGAGGTAGTGGCTGGCTTTGCTAAACATGATTTTTATGAAGATAGATATAGTACAAATGACCAACTATCATTCAATAAAAAGGATGGTGGACCTTTCGGTTTAATTATGGGTAGGTTTAGTTTTGGAGGAATTAATTGGAGTCATTTGTATGTGAATATGAGCAATAACCAATTCTACTCTATTGACTTCACCAATGCACATAAGACAAAAGAATCTGCCATGGAACAATTCGAAAGTGTTATGACTGCTGTTTCCGCAAAATACCAATTATTTGAAGATCCTATTGATGATACAACATCATACAAAAGATTTGCTGGCGTGACGAAAACTAACCAATGGGTACTTGTAAGTTGTTATAGTTATGAAAGTGTTTCAAATGAGCGATATATAGGCGTTTCTTTGGCATATGGGGACAATAATTTCTATAATGTAAGCAATGAGTTGTAATACACATACTTTTGTGAATGTGGGTTTTGAGATACCGTATGGTCTGATGAATTGGGCTCTTATATTTTGGATGTAAAGCAGAAATAAAGATACTATTATAAAAAACCCAGTTTTATTGATTGCACTAGCTGTCATTATTGTGTCTGCTTGTGGAAACAAGCAGAATAAAAACAGTGACCCTAGATTAGAAACGTATTCCAAGGATCGTTTTGAAGCAATCGTTTCTCAGATGGCAAAAGTGGAGGATGTGCTACTGTATGAAAAAGATGGGATAAGGCTGCCAAAATGGAGTATGACAGACTCGCGGACACTCTGCTGCACCTTGTTGAGCACAGCGACAGTCCACTATTGAGGGTCTGCACAAGGGCATTTGCGTTTTCTTTAGAGGGCAATCTGTATGATATGGGTGCGATACATTATTTGGTAGATAGTATTGACAAAATGGCAGAGGTGCCTTACCGTTGGACGATAGTATCGCAAAACGAAGATTCATTGAATATGGAAATGGAAATACCCCTTATGGACGATAACAATAATTGGATTGACCTGGATATCTTCTATTCAAAACAATGGGAGAAAGATAGCTTGCCCGCGATGTTCTCCATATTGATCCCAAGAACACTGCTGACGGATACCAACCAATTCTATCTAATGTTTGTAAACACGCTGTCCGATACCTCGGGAGGAGTGATCAAGCATCTTTTCAGCTGGGAGGAAACATATCATGAAATGTACGAAGATGAATGTTATATCCGGTTACCACTTCCTGTCGTGCTTGCGTATATTGAAAAAACGGACGGAATCATTATCCACTATGAGGATGGAAACAATGGGGTGATGCATAGCACCTATGTTTTCAAGGAACAGTATCTTGATAACCTGAAAGAATACTGTAAGGGTATTAGGGGAGCAAAACCTATAGACAGGTATTCTATATAGTCTTTTCAAGTATGTCGAGCATTGACTGCAGACGTTCTTTCAAATACTCTGCAATAAGAGTAGCCATAGCCTCTGGTGAACCATTGTTTGTGTAGTGGTCGAAGGCTTCGTAGTAACGGCGACGATCGGCGAACTTAACGTTGATGGGAGGATAGCCCGCCTGGATAAGCTGCAGATTCATCAACAGGCGTCCCGTACGGCCGTTGCCGTCAATAAAGGGGTGTATGCTCTCGAAGCGCAGGTGGAACAATGCCGCCTGTTCGACGACGTGCAGTTTGCTGTAAATGGTATTCATGTCGGCGAGTAGGGCACCAATCATGGGCTCTATCTGATAGGGCTGCACAGGCGTTGTCACAGCACCGGCAATGCGTACCGGCACACGTCGCCACTGGCCTCGGTCTTCCTTGTGGGCGGCCAACACTAGCGAGTGTATGGCACGTATCTCGTATTCCGTCAGTGGTTTCTGTTCCCTGGCCAGTTGTTCCACATATTCAAATGCCTCCTTGTAACCCACCACCTCTAGATGATCCTTGAGTGGCTTACGGTCGATAGTGATTCCCTGCAAGACAAGGCCTGTTTCCTGCAAGGTGAGCGTGTTGCCCTCTATGGCATTGCTGTTGTAGGTATGCTCCACAATGAACATCTCGCGCAACGCCTCTACCTCGGCGGGCGACAACGGACGACGAAACGACAAACGCTCTTTTAGTTCGTCTATCTGCTCTAGCATCCCGAAGTAGGGTGGCTTTGCCGTACGGTTATGGCGGGCATCATCAGGTCGCACTGCATCTGAAGGAATCATATACAAATTCCCTTTGCGCACCACACCCGCAATGCGTCCTTCGGCGCACAACACCCTGACTCTTCTGTCGCTGATGCCCCATTTGGCAGCAGCCTCGCTAACCTTCACGTACTCCATATTATTCCGATTTTGCCATAATAACGGCAAAAATTGCATTATATTGTTCCGATTATTATATTTTTCGGAATAAAACACGCCATTTTATCCTCCAGCACTGAATCCAATTAATTACTCTCCTGCAAATCGCTGATTCTTAATCTTTTCTACCACTGTTCTACCATTGTTCTTTCATTGTTCTTTCATTTAAATGAAAGAACAATGGTAAAACAAACTGAGAATCAAGGTTATTGAGGTATAGCAAAAGAGGCATCCGATTGGATGCCTCTTTTTGTTCTGTTGTCGAATGATTACTCGGCAGCGGCTTCGCCTTCGCCCTCGCCTTCGCCGGAGGTGGCGCTGGCACGGGTGCTCATCACGTTGACCACCTCAGCGCTCTTGGGGTTGAGGATGGTGTAGTTCTCACAGGCGATGTCCTGCACGCGGACACGCTGGTTGACATCGAGGTTGGTGATGTCGATAAGGACCTCGCTGGGCATGTTGGCGGGCAGAGCCTTCACGTTGAGGCGTTTCTGCTTGTAAGCCAACTTGCCGCCCTTCATGACACCCTTGCTGGTGCCAGTGGTGTGGACGGGGATGGACATCACGACGGGTTTGTCGTCGGTCAGCTCGTAGAAGTCAGCGTGATAGACGATCTCGGTCACGGGGTGGAAGTCGATGTCTTTCAGCATGACCATGTGCTCAACACCATTGATGGTGATTTTCTGGAAGCAGGGCTCGGGGTTGAACAGAATGCGCTGGAAGGCAGTCTGGTCAACGCTGAACAGAATCTGTTCGCCTTTACCGTACTTTTTTTAAAAGGTTTTAAGGGTTTTAAGGGTTTTAAAGGTTTAAGAGGTCAGTGTCTTGTGTACTGTCACCTTTTTAACCTTTTCAACTTTCAAGCGAAGCGACCCTTTTCAACCTCCATTTTTTATTCATTCATTCTGTGAATCACACCTTTGTGGTGGAGGGTGCTCTCGTAGAGGTTGTCGAGGCTCTCGTAGTTCACCACGCGGCGGATGGCTTCGGCGAGGAGCCAGTCGCAGCTGAGGACGTGAATCTTGCTGCTCGCGCGCTTCAGCGGGATGGTGTCGGCGACGACAAGTTCCTCAAGCTCGGAGGCTTCCACCTTCTCGATGGCGTTGCCGCTGAGCACGGGGTGGGTAATCATGGCGCGAACGCTCTTGGCGCCACTCTCCTTGATGATGGCGGCGGCCTTGCAGATGGTGGTGCCGGTGTCGATGATGTCGTCGAGGAGGATGACATGCTTGTCCTTCACGTCGCCGATGAGGCGCATCTCGCCAATCTCGTTGGGTTTGTTGCGGTGCTTGTAGCAGATAACGAAGCTGTTGTTCAACGTCTTGGCATACATACCGGCACGTTTGCTGCCACCCATGTCGGGGCTGGCGAACATAACGTCCTCGATGTCGAACTTCTCGCGGATATAGGGCATGAAGAGGCTCGAGCCATAGAGGTGGTCGAAGGGGATGGTGAAGAAGCCCTGAATCTGGTCGGCATGGAGGTCCATGCTGATGACACGGTCGACGCCGGCGACGGTGAGCATGTCGGCGATGAGCCTCGAGGCAATGGGCACATGGGGTTTGTCCTTGCGGTCCTGGCGCGCGAATCCATAATAAGGAATCACGGCGATAATCTTCTCGGCGGAGGCGCGCTTGGCGGCGTCAATCATCATCAGAAGCTCGAAGAGGTTGTCGGTCGGCGGAATGGTCGACTGGATGATGAAGACGATACCACCGCGGATGGTGTCCTCATAGGAGGGCTGAAATTCGCCGTCGGCGTACTGGAAAACCGTAGAATTGCCCAGCGGAATGCCATAAATCTCCGCCACGCGGCGTGCCAGGTCTTCGGTGGCGCGACCGGCAAAAATGAACACCTTATCAGAACGCATGTCGCTCATTATTTTATTGATTATTAGATGTATCGTTATTTATTTTATTCAATCTTAACGGCTGAAAACGAGTGCAAAGATACAAAATAATTAATAAATAAAAACCAAATATTAAAATTTTTTTTTGCCATGTCGAAAAAAGTGTGTACTTTTGCACCCGATTTTGAGAAGGTGAGAGGTGAAAGGTGAAAGGTGAAAAGAGCAAAAACTTTTAACTTTTATCTATTAACTCTTATCTAAAAAAGCCCTGGTGGTGGAATGGTAGACACGGTAGACTCAAAATCTGCTGCCGGCAACGGCGTGAGGGTTCAAGTCCCTCCCGGGGTACAAGGAGAAAAGCAGTCGTTGACTGCTTTTTTTGTACCCGAGAGGGACTTGGAAGCATGAGTTTTTTTCAGTTCATCAGTATTCTCGGGCAGCCTCTCGGCCTAGCCCTAATCGAAGCATCCACCGGATGCTTCTTCATCTCCCGGGGTACAAAGGAGCGTTGAGTGATTCGGCGCTCTTTTCGTTTATTTCATACACCCTGCCGTCATTTCGTACATCGCCTACCGATAGTCCTTGTCGGTTCTGTTTTGTTTCGTATTTTTGCAAAAAAATCAAAACGACACACGCCATGAACATAAACAAGCACATCATCGCCGTCGTCCTGGCGGCCGGCATCCTCTCCGCAGGGTGCTCCTCGGACAAACAGAACACCGCCGCCTCCGAGCAGGAGAACTATCGTGACGACCTCTTCGTCAAGATGCTGAACGACACCATCTTCATGCATCAGGAACGGCTGTTGCAGGAGGCCGACAGCGTTGCCTTCTACGCTCACTTCGAGCAGCCGTTGCTGTGGGAGGATGGCGGCGACACCACGCTGCGCCAAATGGCCGACTTCTACAACATCTGCGCAAATGCGAACGCCGTCACCACAGATGTCCACACCTGGTACCGGTACGACGAAGACGAAAAGATGAGAGTGGAGATGCTGAACTCCTGGCGCCAGATGGTCTTCAGCGGCATCAGCGACAGCTGGGCCCGCAACAGAGTGAAGGAGGCCCGCGACGTGGACACCGAGGCCCGGGACGACATGGAGACCAAAGACATCTCGGACGTCTACGAAAGGCTCTCGGCCTGGGCACCCGATTTCGACTCGGTCTTCTACACGGACACCATCGTCCCACGAATCAGCCCTCAGAGCTTCCTACCCGGCACCTTGAGCAGACACTATGACGAGTACATCGGCCATGAAGCCTCCCCCTCCGAGACTATGATCAGCGACCTCTACACGCTCTACCGGCAGGAGAAGAACTTCGACACCCGGATGGCCATGCTCTTCATGCTCATCGGCACCAACTACTATGCCTCCAACGACACCGTCGACCTACTAATAAAAGATGCCGAAGCCGCTTTCACCTCCGGCAACTACTCCCCCATGATGCCACTACTCTGGCGCGCCTATCGCGTCGTCTACTGCAACACCTACGGCTGCCCCTCCACCTACTGCGAGCGTCCCAATGTGAGATTCAACTACTACCGCCGGCTCGTCGCTTATACCTTCCTCCGCCACATCCAGCGGCATCCCGACGACAGGGTGGCCCTCGTCCAGTTCTACATGCTTGCCGAAAAAGAGAACATCGACCGCTTCGGAGAATACCCGTATGGCCACCAGGGGGCCGCAGAGCACATATATATCTTTTGGAACGGGTCACTGCTTTGAAGGATTAAAAGTTTGCAAGATTAAAAGAAAGGAGCAAAAATAATGAGAAAAACACTCATCCGCATCGCCGCATTGATTTCCGTCCTCTTCATTCTCAGCTGTAGGACGGCCGACGGGACACGTCCCGACATAATCAAATACATTGCCCTCGAGCCGGAGATATGGTTCGACAACTACCTATCCCCCAGCCACAAAGACACCATCGAGGTGCGTCTCTGGTCGAACAGCCGGCGGAGCTACCTCGACAGCATCCCCGACCCCGCCTCGATGGAGTCGTCGATGGATTGGACGTTCTGGTTCCAAGATAACGAGGTGGGGGCGGTGCTGTTCCTGAAGGGTTTCGCTCCGCTCTGCATCCCCGATGCGGTGGGCCTGCACTTTTGCGGTGCCCTGGAGGAAGATGGACGGCGGGCTATAGCTATCGTCCCCTGCTATGCATATCCGACAGGCGAGAACCGTTGCGACATCTACACCCTTGAGGATGGACGTTGGAAGGAGCACCTGGGCTTCAGCACCGACGAGAGCTTCACTTACAGCGAAGAGGGCGAAGAACAGGAACTGACAAAGGAATGGCTCGTCCGAAAAGAGAGTCGCTGGATGTATCGCGACTACCTCGACTACCTCCGCGGGGAAGACACCTCGTTCCACTACGTGTTCTGAACAGCATAAGAAAAGGATATATACCCAAAACTGGCATGTCAGTATATAAATAGTTGAAATTTTTTTTTGCAGAGTTGTTTTTATTTTGTATATTTGCACTTTCAATATTTAAATAAATTAACAAAAATATACAAATAACATGTCAGAGAATCAGATTGTTAATAGAGAAGACCTTGTGGTCCGATTTGCTGGCGACTCGGGTGACGGCATGCAGCTTAGCGGCACGCTGTTCAGCGACGCTTCTGCCCTCACCGGCAACGACATCGCCACCTTTCCCGATTATCCTGCCGAAATCCGTGCCCCGCACAACACCATCGCGGGTGTGAGCGGCTATCAGGTGCATGTGGGTAACCACATCTACTCCTCCGGCGACAAGTGCGACATCCTCGTTGCCATGAACCCCGCAGCCTTCAAGTCGCAGCTGAAGTGGGCCAAGAAGGGTGCCACCGTCATCGTCGACATCGACACCTTCACCGACGAGGCCATGGAGAAGGCTGGCTACACCAGCAATCCCTTCACCGACGAGCTGGAGCGCGCCTACACCATCATCAAGGCCCCCATCACCTCGTTCACCGAGAAAATCGGCGAGGCCAAGGGCGTGGACAAGAAGACCGCCGACAAGAGCCGCAACATGTTCGCCCTCGGCATCATCTTCTACTCCACCCACAAGACCCTCGACCAAACCTTCGCCTATCTGGAGCGAAAGTTCGCCAAGAAACCCGCCGTCGTCGACCTCAACAAGGCCGTGCTCACCGAGGGTTATGAATATGCCGACAAGCTGGAGGTGATGCATTCGCACATCTTCGAGGTCGCCAAGGCCGACAAGATGGAGCATGGCCGCTACCGCAACATCACAGGTAACGTGGCCACCGCCTGGGGTCTGCTCGCCGCCAGCGAGAAGAGCGGCCGCCGCCTCTTCCTGGGCTCCTACCCCATCACCCCTGCCACCGACGTCATGGTTGAGCTGGCCAAGCACAAGAGCCTCGGCGCACGCGTGTTCCAGGCTGAAGATGAGATTGCCGGTATCTGCTCCGCCATCGGCGCCAGCTATGCCGGTGCACTGGCTTGCACCAGCACCTCCGGCCCCGGCCTCTCGCTGAAGAGCGAGGCCCTGGGTCTTGCCGTGATGACCGAGCTGCCGCTCGTCGTTGTCGACGTGCAGCGTGGCGGTCCCTCCACGGGTCTGCCCACCAAGACCGAACAGAGCGACCTCGGCCAGGCTCTCTACGGCCGCAACGGCGAGGCTCCCCTCGTGGTCGTCGCCGCCTCGAGCAGCGCCAACTGCTTCTACTGGGCCTTCAACGCCGCCAAGATTGCCCTCGAGCACATGACCCCCGTCATCCTGCTCACCGATGGCTATCTGGGCAATGGCAGCCAGCTGTTCAAGATTCCCAGCATGAAAGACATGCCCGAAATCAAGCCGCGTCTGGCCAAGGAGAACGACCCGAACTACCGTCCCTTCCGCCGCGACGAGGAGAAGTTCGCACGTGAATGGGCTCTGCCCGGCATGGCCGGCCTGAGCCACCGCGTGGGCGGCCTCGAGAAGTGCCCCGACGGTCCTCTCAGCACCGACCCCGAGAACCACGCCCTGATGACCAAGAACCGTCAGGAGAAGGTGAACCGCGTGGCCAACTACATCCCCGACCAGGAAGTCACCGGCAACCCCGACGCCGACCTGCTCGTGGTGGG
Organism: uncultured Bacteroidota bacterium; assembly: GCA_902776365.1. Classification (GTDB taxonomy): domain Bacteria; phylum Bacteroidota; class Bacteroidia; order Bacteroidales; family P3; genus Colimorpha. Next base: position 295,985 of record CACYPU010000003.1, read on the forward strand.
TTGGGGTGGCACCAGCGGTGCCCTCACCCTCGCCGTCGAGGAGATGAACAACGAAGGCAAGAAGGTGGCCTACACCCACTTCAACTACATCTGCCCGCTGCCGAAGAACACCGGCGACATCCTGCGCAAGTACAAGAAGATTGTGGTCTGCGAGCTGAAC